>NZ_BARE01000027.1 GCF_000367345.1 Sphingobium xenophagum NBRC 107872 | reverse complement strand
GCCGGAACTTGGCCTTGTCGCCGGTCTGGAGCATCGAGCTCATGACGCGGACAATATCTTCATTGTCCAGCGCCAGCGTCACCTTCTGGCGATGCGGCTTGTCCTTGATCTTTTCCAGCGCTTCGCGGCCGATGAAGTCATGGTCGAACTTGACCATGATGCCATAGCCCAGCTCCCACGGGTTGAGATAATAATCCTCGATATTGTCCGACACGAAGCTGCCGCCGAGCGAACACATGCCTTCATAGGATTTGGCGGGCAGCCATTCGCGGAACGCCTTGGAGCCTTCACCGGTATAGGTGGCGGGCAGCGGAGACGGGATCCAGCCCGATTCCAGCGTGTTCGAGGAATAGGTGCGGCCGCCGCAAAGGGTGAGGCCGTAATCCTTGCCTGCTTCGATCAGCGCATTGCGGACGGTGTCATAATCCTTCCAGGGACCAAACAGCTCGTAACCTGGCTGACCGGCCATGCCGTGGCGCAGCGCGCGCACTTCGACGCCCGCGATCATGATCGGCGCCATGTGGAAGAATTTGAGATCCGGCGGGGTCTGGCCCATCGCCTTTTCCAGCACGGGCATGGCGTTTGGCCCCTGCAGCTGGAAGCGATAGTTGCGACGGTAGCCCTGCTGGTCGAGCGGGCGGGCCGCAGTACGCTCGTCGCGTTCGACCTTTACGTCCCACTTGCCGGTCGAGGCCCAATATTCGACCCATTCGATCGAGGGAGCGCGGCCGACCAGCTCGAACTTTTCTTCTTCGAGATAGAAGAGAATGACGTCGCCGATGACATAGCCTTCGGGCGTGACTGGAGCGAACTGCTTGGCGCGGTTCGGCACGAAGCCCTTGAAGCTGTTGGGGGCGAGATAGGCCAGCATGTCGAACGCGCCGGGACCGGTGACGAGCAGGTCGACCATGTGGAAGCTCTGGTTGAACAGGACCGAGCTTTCCGCCCAGCTGCGCTGTTCATCGCGCCAGTTGCTATATTCGCCCGGAACGCCCGGATAGGCGTTCGGGCCGACCTGCTGGTTACGCAGGAATTCAACGATGTCGCCCTTTTCGTCGAGCAGTTGTTGCAGGGACTTGTCGGTCATTCAAACCTCTCCTTTGGGATGATGTGCAATGTGACGGAAATCATGGGGTCGGGGCGATGGCGAGCCATTCCCCGACCAATTGGTTGAAAACCTGCGGCGCTTCGGCGGGCATCATATGGCCTGCGCCTTCGACGATGCGCAGTTGCGCGCCGGGGATGGCAGCCACGATCGCTTCATGCTGGGCGACCGGGGACCACTGGTCCTGGCGACCGACCATGGCGACAGTCGGACACGCAATGGTCGGCAACAGCGCATCGACTGACGGACGATTGAGCAACGCCTCGATCTGCGCCTCGAACGTTGCAAGGCCAGCTGAGACCGCCATGGCGTAGAGACTGTCCATAAGCGGTTCGTTGCGAAGGCCAGCGAAGCCCATCATCGGCGGCAGCCAGTTCGCGACTAGCGCGGCCATGCCCTGTTCGCGGCCAAGATCGCGCAGCGCATAGCGCGCGTCGCGTTCGCCCGGCTTGGGGCCATGAACGCCAGTATCGACCAGCGCCAATCGCTCGACCCGGTCAGGCGCCTTGCGCATGACTTCCAATGCAATGCGCGCGCCCATGGAATGGCCAAGTAGCGAGACGCGCGCTGGCATACGAGCAAGCACATAATTTGCCATCGCCTCGATCCGGTCGCAGCCGGCATAAAAACCGTCAATCACCTGGGCTTCGGGGAAAGCCGACAGCAGTTCAGCAAACATGCGCGAATCGCACATCAGCCCCGGAAGGATGATGAGCGGTGCGGCTTTGCTGCCCCGATAGGATGATTTCGTATCCATGAAGTTTTCATCTATACGAATGTTTACGGATAGGCTAGGGGAAAAATGCGCCGGGGAGAGGCACGCCGCATCCGTTTTGCGGGCCGCCCCTGATCGAACGCTACCGGGAGAGAGACATGAGCCTGCCGTCGATCCATCCAAACTGGGATTTGCCGCCAAAGGGCATGACCGATGGCTATTCGCTGGAAATCACGGCGAAAGACATTGACGCTCTGCGCGAAGCAGCGCCTGCCATGGCCCCTGAAACCCCAGTCGCCGTGACCTTTCTGCCGGGCGAATCGCTGGAGGCGCGAATCGAGGCCGCACGGACGGTGCGGGCTCTGGGCTTTGAACCGATGCCACATTTTTCCGCGCGCAGGCTGGAGTCGGGCGACGATTTCGAGGCCTATCTGGCGGCAGTCGTGCGCGAAGCAGGCGTAACCCGCTGCTTCATCATCGCTGGCGATCCGCCTGAAGCCGCCGGTCCCTATTCAGACAGCATGTCGCTGATCCGTACCGGTGCGTTCGAGCGCGCCGGGATCAAGGCGATCGGCGTCGGGGGTCATCCTGAAGGCCATCCCAATATGACGCCTGACCAATGTTTCGACATATTGATCGCCAAATGCGCGGAAATCGAAGCGCGCGGCATGGCCCCACTGATCGTCACCCAGTTCAGTTTCGACGCAGCGCCAGTGCTGTCCTGGCTGGAAGAGTTGCGCGGGCGGGGCATAGATGCGCCGGTACGCGTAGGTATTCCTGGGCCTGCCGGCATCAAGACGTTGATGCGCTTTGCCGCACGGTGCGGCGTGGGGGCTTCGGCTTCGGTGCTGACCAAATATGGCATTTCGATCACCAAGCTGATCGGCACCGCGGGCCCAGACAAGCTGGTCGACGCCCTTGGCAAAGGGCTGGGAAGCCAGCATGGCAAGGTTCGGCTGCATTTCTATCCGTTCGGCGGCCTCGCCCGGACGGTCGAATGGATTAATAATTACACAAAAAGCCGCTAAGGGCGGCAAGACTTGAGCGGAGAAGCGATGTGACCGAGATTTGCACCCTGACCCTGCAATGCGACGACCGGCCAGGCCTGGTGGCCGATGTTGCCGGCTTTCTGGCGCAGCAGGGCGGCAATATTACCGACGCCCAGCAGTTTAACGACAAGCTGACCGACCGCTTTTTCATGCGGGTGGAGTTTGAAGCGGCCGACGACAGCGTGGACGGGTTGCGTACGGCCTTCACCAATGTGGCGCAGAAGCGCGGCATGGAATGGAGCCTGCGTCGCCGCAGCGAACGGCAGAAGGTTCTGCTGCTGGTCAGCAAGTTCGACCATTGCCTGGGCGATCTTCTGTATCGCTGGCGCATTGGCGAACTGGACATGGATGTCGTGGGCATCATCTGCAACCATCCGCGCGAAGCGCTGACCATATCGCTGATCGGAAATATCCCGTTCCATCATCTGCCGGTGACAAAGGACACAAAGGCGGAGCAGGAAGCGCAGATCAAGGCGATCGTCGAGGAAACCGGCGCGGACCTGATCGTGCTGGCACGCTACATGCAGATATTGAGCGATGATCTGGCGGGATTCGTGTCCGGCCGATGCATCAACATCCATCACAGCTTCCTGCCCGGTTTCAAGGGCGCCAAGCCCTATCATCAGGCGCATGAGCGTGGGGTCAAGATGATTGGTGCAACGGCGCATTATGTGACCGCGGACCTGGATGAAGGTCCGATCATCCATCAGGATGTCGAGGCGATCGGCCATGCCGATACGCCCGACGATCTGGTGCGCAAGGGCCGCGACATTGAACGGCGTGTGCTGGCAAGCGCAGTGCAGCATCATCTGCAAGGTCGGGTGTTCCTGAACGGCGCCCGCACCGTCGTATTCAAGGCCTGACCATGGCGCAGGTCATTGACGGGCGCGCGATGGCGCGCGCCCTCTCGGACGAAACCGCCGCACGGGTGGCGGCGCTGGTCGACCGGACCGGCCAGCCACCCGCGCTGGCGGTTGTGCTGGTCGGCGACGATCCGGCGAGCCATGTCTATGTGCGCCGCAAGATCAGCGAATGTCGCCGCGTGGGCATTACATCGATCGAACATCGATTGCCGGTCGATTGCCCGCAAACAGAGTTGCTGGCGCTGATCGACGCGCTGAACGCAGATGCCGGCGTCCATGGCATATTGATACAGCTGCCCTTGCCAGCCGGTATCGATGCGGCGCTGGTGCTGGACCGGATCGACCCGGCGAAGGATGTCGACGGATTTCACCCGGTCAATGTCGGACGCCTGTCCACCGGGACCGGGGGGCTGGTGCCTTGCACGCCGCTGGGGATCATGAAGCTGCTCGACAGCGTGATCGAAGATTATCGCGGTTTGAACGCGGTGGTCATCGGCAAGTCCAATATTGTCGGCAAGCCTGTCGCCATGCTGTTGCTGGAACGGGAGGCGACAGTCACCGTCACCCATATAGAAACGTTGAACCTGCCCGACATTGCACGCAAGGCCGATATCATCGTTGCCGCCGCTGGTGCGCCCAACCTGGTGCGCGGCTATTGGGTCCGCCCCGGCGCGATCGTGATCGACGTGGGGATCAACCGCATCACCAGAGATGACGGCAGCACGCAAATCGTGGGCGATTGTGCCACCCATGAACTCGACCATGCCAAGGCCGTGACCCCGGTACCGGGCGGCGTCGGACCCATGACTATCGCCTGCCTGCTCAGCAACACCGTGCTCGCAGCCGAAAAGAGCGAAGATGCCTGAGCCAATCTGCACCACCCGCGTCAAGGTGCGCGACCTGCCCTTGCTGGCCGATATCGGCATCAACCCTGACGAGATCGGCCGTCGCCAGCCGCTGGTAATCTCGGTCGACCTGCTGCTGTCCGCCGATCGGGTGGACGGGATCGGCGACACGGTCGATTATCGCAAGGTCGCGCAAGCGGCCGAGGATCTGGCCCTGGTCCACATTCCGCTGATCGAGACATTCGCGCAGAAGCTGGGCGAGCGCTGCCTGGAGTTTGCCTGCGTGGTCGAGGCGCAGATCAGGGTCGACAAACCCTTTGCGCTGACGCGGGGGCTGGCAGGCGTCGAGGTGACGGTGCAACGCGCCTAATTTTCGTCGGCAGGGCGAATCCGCGAGGCTAGCAGGACCAAAGCGGCGATGCCCGATCCCAGCGCCAGCAGCAGGGAAGTCGTCCCCCGCCCTGCCCCGGCCGCGAGCAACTGACCCGCTGCGAAGGGGCCAAAGGCAGCGCCAAAGCGCCCGAAGCCTATGACCGCGCCAGTGCCTGTCGCGCGCAGGGTGGTCGGATAGACATTGGCGATGAGCGCGTAGAGGCCAACCACCGACCCGTTGGACAGAAAGCCAAGGACGAAGGCCGCGCCCTGGAGCAGGACAAGTTCAGGTGGCACGGCGCCGAAGGCGGCGACCGCCACCGCTGCGCCCGCAAGACCAAAGATGACGAGCGGGCGCAGGCCGAGGCGGGGTGACAGCAGGCCCAGGACCAGCCCGCCGATCGCGCCGCCCGAATTCATGAATACCGACACGATCGTCGCACGCGACGGATCGAAACCCAGCGCCACCACCAGCGAGGGCGCCCAGCCAAGCGCATAATAGAAAGTCATCATGTGCAGGCCATACATGACGATCAAAGCGATCGTTACGACGCGATAGCGATCGGCAAACAGGGACCGCATGGAGGCTTTGGGTTCCTCAAGCGCGATCAATTGCGCGGCCTGCGGCTGGCCCAGGCGTCGCAGGATCGCGTTGATCCGCGCCAGTGCATTCGGACCACCGCGCGTCGCCAGCCAGCCGATCGATTCGGGAAGAAACGCCAGCACGAGCGGCACCATGGCCAGCGTCGCCACGCCGCCGAACAGGAAGATCGCTTCCCATCCGTGCGTCCGCAACAAATGCGCCGCACCCCAGCCGCCGATGATGCCACCGACCGGATAGCCTGCCGCCATGATGCTGACGGCGAGGTCGCGGCGGCGGCGATTGGCAAATTCCGCCGACATGGCGTTGATCGCCGCCAGCATCGCGCCCAACCCCAGGCCGGTGAGCACGCGCAGCAGGCCAAGCGACACCACGCCCGTGGCAAAGGCGGAGGCGAACATGCCGATCGTCATGATGCCAAGGCAGAGCAATATCTGGCGGCGGCGACCGATGCGATCGGCCAGTTGGCCCAGCGTCAGCGATCCGATGACCATGCCGACAAGTCCGGTCGACACGATGATGCCGATCGCCCCTGGCCCGACCGCCCAGTCCTTCGCAATGCCCGGCGCAGCGAAGGTAACGGCCAGCACATCGAAGCCGTCGAGCGCGTTCAGGAGAAAGCAGACAGTGACTGCGACAATCTGCCGCAGGCGCATCGGGCTGTCGGCCATGATGCTGCGCGGATCGTCCGCTGGCAGGGTGGCGATGGCCATATTCATTCTCTCCTGTCGCACCATGCGGCCCGTATGACGAATTTGTATGCTGATGACACAATTAGGCGATCCTGCACGCTTGCACCAGCCCCATGATGAATGTAACGATCGTTATTAAATGGGAAGAGGGTGCAGATACTTATGGGCGAGGCGAGCCGGACCACGGCCGGAGAAAGCGCACAGCCAAGCCTGTTGCTGGGGATCGGCTTTGGCCTTTTGTCATCGCTTGGCCCCCTGGCGATCGATCTCTATCTGCCCGCCATGCCCGGCATGGCGCGCGAAATGGCGGCGGATAGCGGTGCGGTGCAGCGGACCTTGTCTGCCTTTTTCCTGGGACTGGCGCTAGCGCAAATTCCCCTGGGCACGTTGGGGGACCGTTTCGGACGACGATGGCCGCTGATCGGCGGACTTATATTGTTCATCCTCGCGTCAACGGCCTGCGCGCTGGCTACAAGTCTGGAGCAGTTGATCGTCTTTCGCTTCTTGCAGGGGATGGGTGCGTGCGCGGGGACGTCGAGCGTGCGGGCCATGATACGCGACCGGCACAGCGGGCATCGCGCTGCGCAGTTGATGGCATTCACATTCCTGGTGATTGGCATATCCCCGGTGCTGGCTCCGCTTGCGGGGAGCTATTTGTTGCAGCTCACCAGCTGGCGCGGGTTGTTCGCCCTGCTAGCGGGCGGCGGCCTGATTGCCATATTGGCGGTGCTGCTGTTCCTGCGTGAAACGCTGCCACCGGAGCGGCGGCAGGCGCGCCAGTCGATGCTTCGAACCTATGGGGATTTGCTGGCGACGCCTGCCTTTGTTGGCTGGACCCTGGTCGCCGGGCTGGCGACGACCATACCCTTCGCCTTCGTAACGGCCGCCCCTTTCATATTCAGCCTTGGCTTTGCCCTGAGCGCGCATGAATATAGCCTGTTGCTGGCCCTCAACGCCGGCACATCGATCATCGCGACGCAATTTGCGCCGGGCCTGATGAAGCGTTTGGGCGCAAGGCGACTTGTGCTGACCATAGCGACGATTGCCCTTGTCGCCACGGCGGCGATTGCGCTGGCGGCGATGAAACAGCCCGTCGCGCTGCCGCTTTTCCAGCTCTATTCCATGTTGCTATTTGCGATAGCGGGCCTGATCCTCACGCCAGCTGCGATTTCGGCGCTGGATGCGGCAGCGGGTGGCGCGGGCGCGGCGGCAGGCCTGCTAGGCACGCTGCAACTGGCGATCACGGCGCTGGCCAGTGGCGTCGTGTCGCTGCTGCCATCCCTTTCCATATTGCCGCTCGTCAGCGTGCTGGGCGGCGCCTTCGCCATCATGTGGGTGACGGCTGGGTTGATCGGTCCGCGACAGGCGCGGGCCTGATCAATCTAAAGGTCCGCCTCGTCCGGGCGGGTGGATTCAAGGAACCGGCTATTGCCAGCCTCGTCTTTCGCTTCGAGTGTCTCGACCAGCGTGTCGAGGAAATGATTGAGCGTATCGACCTGCGCCGCTTCCAAGCCGGACACCAGATAGTCTGCAACCTTGTCGGTCTGCGGGCGCATCAGCCCATAGAGGCGCTGTCCTTCTTCGGTCAGCACCAGCGTCTTGCGCCGCTTGTTGCTGGCGTCACGCTCCACGGTGATACGGCCATGCTTTTGCAAGGCGGCGACCGCACGCGAGACGCTCATCGGGTTCACCCCGGTCATTTCCGCCAGTTCATGGCTGGCCGAATCAGGGAAGCGCCCGATCAGCATCAGCAGCCGAAATTCATTGAGGCTGATCTTGTAGCGATGCTCCAGATATGTGGAGAAGGGCGCCATCAATTTGTTGGCCAGCCGCAATATCCGATGCAACGTATCGGATTGGCTGACTTCGTCAGCTCGTGACCGGGGCGACTTGCGCGATGCGGTCGGGCTTTTGGGCGCAGGACTGTTCGACATGACTTTCCGATAGGACATTTGCCGGGCCTCAAGTCAAGCCGGGCATGGGAGAAGGCGCGCTCAGGCGGCAGGAACGATCGCGCAGCCGACGCTGGTGAAGTGGTCATTGGCGACGTGATAATGGATATATTGGCGCATCTCCTGCACCTCGCCTTTGCGGATCGGGGCAAATTGATCCAACCCCTGTTCGCGCAAAGCCTCAGCGGTCAGGTCACGGATCCCTTCAACCCGGATGATCCCTTCCAGCGCGACCAGATTTTCGCTGGCAGCGAAGCGTTCGATCGTCAGCGTTTCGATCACATGGGCGTGGAGGAAGCTGTAGAAGCGCTTGAATGCTTCGCGCGTGCCCAAGTCTACGCCGAAGAACTGGATTTTCGCGTCGGGTGCGTAAAAATCGAACACCGTGTCATAATCGCGATGGTTGAAGGCGTGCGCGTAACGCTCATAATCGGCGCGGTTCATATCGGCCTCTCCATTTTTCGGGACTGCGATTTTTCGCCTGCCCGCTTGCCATATTAATAACGATCGTTATCGTAACGGCAAAGGGCGATCAAACGCCAGCGAAAAGATGGGATGAGGATGATATGGCCCGCACAGAGCAGGAAGAGCGCAATCTCAAACTCGTCATGGCGATGTTCGACCATGTGCTCAAACCCATGGATGCCGACGCGGTCGACCGCTATCTGGCCCCTGATTATATCCAGCACAACCAATGGGTCGATACCGGGACTGAGCCGCTCAAAGCGTTTTTGCGGCAGGTGCGCGGAGAAAATCCCGACGCGGTCCACGACATCAAGCGATGCTTTGTCGAGGACGATCATGTGATCGTCCATTATCATGTCCGGCGACGGCCGGATGATCCTGGTTTTGCCGTGATCGACATTTTCCGCGTCGAAAACGGGCTGATCGCCGAGCATTGGGATGTGGTGCAGGATGTGCCGACAGACAGCCCCAACCCCAATTCCCCCTTTTGACGGAGCGCGAGATGCGGTTCAGCGACAAGATCATACTGGTTGTCGGCGGCAATAGCGGCATCGGTCTGGCAAGCGCCCAGGCCTTTGCCGCCGAGGGCGCGATCGTGCGGATAAGCGGACGCGATCAGGCGACGATCGACGCGGCGGTGGCAACCATCCCCGGCGCAAAAGGCTATCGCGCGGACATTGCCGATCCGGACGCGATGGACGCGATGATGGCCGACATCGCGGCACAGGACGGGCGGATCGATACATTGTTCGTGAATGCCGGCGTCGGCGGCTTTGCCCGCTTGCGCGATATGGCACCAGCAGACTGGGATCATGTCCATGGCGTCAATCTGCGCGGCTGCGTGTTTGCCATCCAGAAGGCGTTGGGACTGATGCGCCGGGGCGGATCGATCGTCGCGACCGGATCGATCGGGGGCCATGCGTTCGTACCGGGCAATACGGCCTATGCGGCGGCCAAGGGCGGGCTTTATGCAGCGATGAAGGTGATTGCCGGCGAGTTGGTAAGCGAGGGTATCCGCGTCAATCTGGTCAGTCCCGGTCCCATCGAAACGCCCCTGCTCCACCGCAATCCGGGGATGAGCGAGGCCGATGTGGCAGCGATGCGCGAGGCCATGATCAATGCCGTACCAATGAAGCGGATGGGCCGACCGGAGGAAGTCGCCCGCGCGGTGCTGTTCCTGGCGTCGGACGAGGCGAGCTTTATCACCGCGGCTAACCTTTTCGTCGATGGCGGTACGCTTGAACTGGGATGATGGAGAATTGGGATGACGGATATGTTTTCGACGCTGGATAATCCGCGACTGGAATTTGCGATGGAGGTACGGCTGCAATTTCCGCGGGTGCAGACGATCGTGAATACGCCGATGGGCGGCAATCGCAGCGCCGTCTATGTCGATGGCGGCACGTTCGAGGGGCCAAGGATCAGGGGCAAGGCCGTTCCGGGATCGGGCGGCGATTATGCCTATTTCCGGCCTGACGATGTCGCGGTGTTCGATGCACGCTATATGCTGGAGGAGGAGGACGGCACGCTGATCCTGCTCAATAATCGCGGCTTCCTGTGGGGGCGCAAGCCCGATACGATGACGAAATTGCGGGACTGGGCCTTTGGCGAGGGGCAACCTGTCGAGCAGCAGGACTATTATCTGCGCGGCAATCCGACTTTCGAATGTCCTGTCGGCAAGCATGACTGGCTGACCAAACATGTGTTCATAGGCGTTGGTGAACGGCGGGCCGATGGCAATGTGTTGCGCTATTATGCGCTGACATAAATGCAGCGTCACCCGTTCGCTGCGAGCGAAGTCGAGAGGCGTTCAGGGCACTGCCCGGCGTTTTTCGGCTTCGCTCGGGGCGAACGGAGGCAGGGTCAGAGCGAGATCAGAGCGTCCAGCGCCAACGCGCCCTGTCCTTCGGGATAGACAATGACGGGGTTGAGATCGACCTCGCGAATGGCAGGCGTGGCGGCGACCATGCGGCCCAAGCGCTGGACGACGTCGGCGACAGCGCCGATGTCCATGACCGGCGCACCGCGAAAGCCGTCGAGCAAGGGCGCCATGCGTAGCGTGCGGATGCGGGCGATGATGGCGTCGCGCGGCAGGTCAGGCGGAAGCAGGCAGACGTCATGCAGCAATTCCGCCGCGACGCCACCAAAACCGACCAGGACGGTCGCGCCCCAGTGCGGATCGTTCCGCGCACCGACAATGAGTTCGACACCCTTGTCGGCCATCCCCTCCACCAGCACGCCGTCGAGCACGAGATCGGGGCGGGACGCTGCGATATTGGCGGCTAGCCTGTCCCAGCCTTCGGCCAGTTCGTCGCGATTTTTAAGGTCGACGATAACGCCGCCCGCGTCGCTCTTGTGCGGCAGGTCTGGCGACTGCGCCTTTAGAACGACAGGATAGCCCAGCGTCTCGGCAGCAGCGATCGCATCTTCCACGCTCTGCGCCATGGCGAAGCGAGGGAAGGCGATACCATGTTCCGCCATGATCGCCTTGGATCGATATTCCGGGATAGAATGGCCGACCTGCGCCAGATCGGCAACCGGAGCGGCGTCCAGCGGGGCCGCCGTGAAATCGCGCGCAGCAGCGGCGCTGATCCGGGCGAGCGCGCGCACGGCGCGTTCGGCAGTCGGCAGATAGGTGACGCCTGCCTGACGGAGAGCGGAAAGATCGTCCGCAAACACTGCGCCGCCTTCATCAACGCCGCCGACTATGATGGGCTTGTCTGGCCGGAGGGTGGCGAGCGCATTCAGCACGGCGGTGAATTTGACATGGGATGTGCCGGTGTCGGTCTGGATCAGGGTCAAAAGGATTGTGGCGATACGCTGATCTTCGACCAGAGCGGCAAGCGTGCGACCGTAAAGGCCCGGATCGACCAGCCCCTGCGCCGTGACATCGAGCGGATTGGTGACGGGAACGAAATCGGGCAGCGCCGCGCGCAGCGCCGGGCTGTCGGCGTCGGTCAGCGTCGGCAGGTCAAGCACGACCGCTTCGGAGAGGTCCAGCATCATCGCCTTGAATGCGCCCGATTCAGCGATGATGCCGGTGCCGCCCGCGCCGATTGCCGCATTGCGCGCCAGCATTTCAGCCACGTCGCCCAATTCTTCCAGCGAGTCGACCAGGATGACGCCCGCCCGTTCGACATGGACCGCCATGACGGCATGATCGCCCGCCATCGCGCCCGTATGCGTGGCAGCGCTGGCCGCGCCCGCCGCGCTGCGGCCTGGGTGGAGCAGCACCACCTGCTTGCCGGCCAGCCTTGCCGCGCGGGCGGCGGCAAGGAAACGGGCGGGATCGCGGACATGTTCGGCGATCATCGCGATCACCGCGGTTTCGGGCTCGTCTACCAGATGGGCAAGATAATCCTCGATCCCACTGGCCGCTTCATTGCCGGTGGAGATGTAGCAGCTGAGCGGCACGTCGCGATGAATCATCGTCGTCGCCAGCACAGCCGCCATGGCGCCCGATTGCGAAACGATGCCCACCCGGCGGTCACCCTGGGCCGTCGCCTCCGGCATTTCGATGAAGGTCAGCGAAACATTGTCGCGGAAGTTGACGAGGCCGAGGCAATTGGGCCCTTCCACCACCATACCGGCTTCGCGGGCGATGCGCGCGATTTCCTGCTGGTCGGCGAGACCTTGCGGGCCATCCTCGGCAAAGCCGGCGGAAAAGATCACGGCCGCGCCGACATGGCGACGGGCAAGGCCGCGCATCGTGTCGAGCACGCCCGCGCGCGGGATGGCAAGAACAGCGGCATCGACACCTTCGGGCAGATCATCAACCGATGCGACGCAGGGGCGGCCGCCGATTTCCGCACGCTTGGGATTGACCAGATGGATGTCGCCAGCAAAGCCCTGCCGCACCAGATTGGCCAGCACCGACGCACCCAGAGCGCCCGGCTTGTCCGACGCACCCACGATCGCGACGGACCGTGGCCGCAGCAACCGGTCGAGCGAGGGGGCCGCCATGGATAGTGTCGGCCGGTCGAGGTCGATCATGTCGGTCAAGCGTGTCTCTCCCCAGAAATTCTTCAGTAGAAGCGGCTCGAATCAACCGCTGTTTCGCGCCAACATTGTGCGCCTGTGATACAATTTACGCAACCGCTTTTGCGTCACCTTGGCCGTCAGTCAGCGCTGGCGGCGCGCGGCACTGGGCCAAGCTTGCGCAGCAAGGCACTGAGCGTGCGGACTTCCTCGGCGCTCAGCCGGGCCGTCATCCGCGCGTCGGATACGCGCAGCGCATCGACCATGACCGGCACTTTCGCTTCCCCTTCGGCCGTCAACCACAGCGCGTTGGTACGCAAGTCGCGACCCGGCCGCCGTTCGACAAGCCCGCGTTCCGCCAATATGTTGACCAGCTTCATCGCGCTCGACCGGTTGATGCTGAGTGCCCGACCCAGGGCAGTCTGGTCGCAGCCGGGATTGTCGCGGATCAGGATGAGCGCCGTCAGCTTGGCGGGCGAGAGGTCGTGCGCCGCCATGGCGGCGCGCGCATCCGTATCAATCAAGAGATGCGCACGCTGGACCTGATAACCAACCAGTCCACGAAGATCCGCCCCCTGTTTCATCGTTGCCTTTACCCTCTTGCCAAAATTGTATCACAGGCGCACAAATACATGCTACAGGCTCGCATCGCACAAAGCGATAGGCAAAGCCGATCGAAATCAGGACTTGCATTCAAGGAGAGCGACAATGGATCATGAATACCGCCTGTTGATCGATGGTGAACTTGTGCCGGGCGTCAGCGCCTTCGACGTGGTGAACCCGGCGACCGGCGCGGCCTTTGCTTCCGCGCCCAAGGCCGACGAGGCGATGCTGGAGCGCGCCGTCGCCGCCGCGAAACGCGCCCAGCCTGCATGGTCGGCGCTGCCGGTCGATGAACGGGCCGCGCTGGTCAACAAGCTGGCCGACACACTGGAAGCGCGAATCGGTGAGTTTGCAAGCCTGCTGACCGCTGAACAGGGCAAGCCACTCGATCAGGCTGGCTATGAGATCATGGGCAGCGTGTTCACGCTGCGCGGATTTGCCGCGATGCGGATCGAACCCAAGGTGCTGAAGGACGAAGGTGGCAACCGCGTTGTCGAACATCGCACGCCGCTGGGCGTCGTTGCGTCGATCACGCCATGGAATTTCCCGGTAATTCTGCTGATGAACAAGCTGGGGCCAGCATTGATGACCGGCAACACGATGATCGCCAAGCCTGCGCCGACGACGCCGCTCACCACACTGCTGTTCGGCGAACTGGCGCAGGCCATCCTGCCGCCCGGCGTGTTCAACATCGTGTGCGACCAGAATGAGCTGGGCGCGCTGATCACCGGGCATCCCGACATTGCCAAGGTCGCTTTCACCGGATCGACCGCGACCGGCAAGAAGGTGATGGCGTCCTCGGCCAGCACGGTGAAGCGGGTTACGCTGGAACTGGGCGGCAATGATGCCGCGATCGTGATGGACGATGTCGACGCCAAGCAGGCGGCGAAGAAAGTCTATCAGGGCGCGATGACCAATGCTGGCCAGATCTGCGTCGCCATCAAGCGCGCCTATGTCCCCACCCCGATGTATGACGAATTTTGCGATGAGTTGGCCCGGCTTGCCAATGAAGCGATCGTCGATGACGGGGCCAAGCAGGGCACGACGATCGGTCCGGTGCAGAACAAGATGCAGTTCGACAAGGTCAATGCCTTGATCGAGGATGCGCGTTCGCGTGGCACGGTGATGACCGGCGGCGCGCCGCTCGACCGGGCAGGCTATTTCATTCCCCCCACGATCGTTCGCGATCTGGACGATGATGCGCCCCTGGTGCGCGAAGAACAGTTCGGTCCGGTGCTGCCGGTGCTGAAATATGACGATATTGAGGATGTGATCGCCCGCGCCAATGACAGCGAATATGGGCTGGGCGGCACGGTGTGGGGCAAGGATCTGGCCCGCGCCACGGATGTCGCGATGAAGATCGACACAGGCACCGTCTGGGTGAACCAGCATCTGGCGATCGATGCCAATATTCCGTTCCGGGGCGTGAAACAGTCCGGGCTGGGCGCGGAACTGGGCGAGGCGGGGCTGCTGGAATATACCCAGGCGCATATCGTCAATTCAGTGGAATTTGCCGACGCCTGATCATTATCCCGACGGGTCGTAAAAAGGGCCGGAGAAGCACATCGCTCCTCCGGCCCTAACTTTTTGACATTTTTACGTCGCATCAATGACGTTTTCAGAATTTTCGTTCGTGCCGTCAGCATAGCCTCGATCCAGGAATTGGCCCCCTTTGTCGAGGAACCTGCCCGATGCGTTTTTCCCATATGGTTACAGCCGCTGTTGCGGCATCTACCCTGATCATCGCCACGGCACCCGCTGGCGCGCATGCCATCTGGTTCGCGCAGCGCGCCAAGCAGACCGCGTTGATCTACGGCGTTGGCGCAGACGATCTGGACATGGTCAAGCGCCTGCCGCTGGTCAAGTCAGTGACCGGCTATGACTCCGACGGTGCGCCAGTCAATACGTCGCTGCGCGCGGCTGGGGCTATTCCGGTGGTCGACAGCGACGAACCGATCGCCGTCGTCGCGGCAGTTATGGACTATGGCTATTGGAGCAAGACGCCGGATGGCGAATGGCACAATAAGGGCCGCGACGAAGTGCCCAATGCGACATTGGCCGAACATAATTTCAAATATGCCGTCTATCTGACGCAGATGCCGACCAAGCAGATCCCGCTGTATGAAGGCCACACGTTGCAGGTCGTGCCGGTGGGCACCGCCATTCCGCAGAAGATGGGCGAACCGATGAAGGTGCGGGTCTATTATAAGGGCCAGCCGATTGCCGGTGCGACCGTAATGCAGGATTATGTCAACGATCCTGACGAGGTTAATCCCGCCAAGACCGCTGCCGACGGGACTGCGACGATCAAGGTCCGCAACCAGGGCAATAATGTGCTGATGGCGATCTATGTCGCAAAATCCGATGACAAGAAGGCGGACCATATAGAGCATAGCGCTTCGCTGAGTTTCGTCCTGCCGCACGTGCCGGAATAACATCATTCTGTTCGGAGATTTGCCGTGAATATCCAGTATATCCGCAGCGGCATCGCCGCACTCGCCCTGATTGCTGCACCTGCGATGCTGCAAGCTCACAGCAGCATGAAACCGCAGCATGGCGGCATGGTCCAGATGACCGGCGAAACCGTGTTCGAACTGGTCGCGGGGCCGAAGGGCGTGGACGTCTATCTGAGCGAAGAGGATGAACCGCTGGCAGCAGTGGGCTATACCGCAAAGCTTATCCAAACTGTTGCAGGGGCCAAGACCGAGGCCGTCTTGACGCCGGCGGGTGGCAACAGACTATCCGCACCGGGTTTCAAAGCCGCCAAAGACGCGAAGCTTGTCGTCGCTCTGATCGACAAGAGCGGCGCCAAGACTTTCGCCACCTTCCAGGCGAAGTAAGGAGCGGGAAAATGCGTAGCGATCCGCCGCCAGTCTTGCTCCTCAGACGTGCGGCGGATCGCAACATGACAGCTTCCACGCTGTATCCGCCAAAGGGCGAGTGACGCAGGGAAAAGAAGGACAGACGATGAGCAGCATTGCAGGCCACGCGCCCCTCACCCCATTTACTACAAGCGCGCCACCACCGGTCGCAGCCGCCAAAGCGCGCACGCGATTGATAGCGATCGATGCGCTGCGCGGCCTCGTCATGCTGTTCATGCTGGTCGACCATGTGCGCGAGACTTTTTTCCTTTACATGCAGGTGACCGATCCGGTCGATGCCAACACGACCGATCCCGGCCTGTTCTTCACCCGGCTGCTATCCACCTTCTGCGCGCCGACCTTCGTTGCACTGACCGGCCTGTCGGCCTGGCTCTATGGCCAGTCACACAGCAAGGGGCAGGTTTCGGAATTTCTGCTCAAACGCGGGCTTTTCCTGATCTTTCTCGAAGTAACCGTGGTCGGCTATGCCTGGCCGACCCAGGCCCCCGCTTTCCCCCCGACGGCGATCTGGTTGCAGGTGATCTGGGCGATCGGCATTTCGATGGTCGCGCTGGCCGCCTTGCTGCATTTGCCGCGGGCCGCGCAATTTGGCGTGGGACTGGCGATCGTGGGCCTGCACAATCTGCTCGATCCCATTCGGCTGACAGCAGACCAGCCAGGCTATGTCGCCTGGGCAATTTTGCATCAGCGGTCGCTCATCGAATTTGGCGGGGCGGCGATCAAGACCACCTATCCGGTGCTGCCATGGATCGGCGTCATCCTGCTGGGCTATGCCTGTGGACCCTGGTTTGCCAAGGGCAGCGATCCGCAGCGGCGTATGCGCCGCCTGCTGATGACCGGCCTTGGGCTGATCCTGGGCTTTGTTGCGATCCGCTATCTCAACATTTACGGCGACAAGCCCTGGTTTGTCGGGGAAACGCCCTTGCGTACGGTCATGAGTTTCCTGGCACTGACCAAATATCCGCCATCCCTGCTGTTCCTGATGCCGACCGTGGGCACCGGTTGCCTGTTGCTCGCCCTGTTCGAGAAATATGAGGACAGCGCGGTCATGCCGCATCTGGCGCTGCTGGGCGGGGCGCCGATGTTCTTCTATATACTGCATCTCTATGTGCTGAAGCTGATCTACAATGTGGCGCTCGCCCTTTACGGGCCGACCAAAGGAACGGTGTTCGGGGTCGACAATCTTTCCACGGTGTGGATTTGGGTCGCTCTATTGATCCTGCCGCTTTACTTTCCCACCCGCTGGTTCGCGCAGCTCAAGCAGCGGCGCAAGGACATATGGTGGCTGAAATATCTGTAAAGGCGCCCACCCTGGGAACAACTGGTCACCTCCCCCTTGGAGGCGGCTATTTCCGGGGCATTTTGGCCTCTTTACTGCAAGGATCGGGCGCAGCATTTTCATGCCGTAACAACCGCCGATTCACAATTTTGCGCCGTCCGATGTGCCAAGTTTGACGGATTATTTCTGGAACTCATCCTAGCCTCGAACTCAAGAAGAGGTGGAATAAACACCCAATCGCCGGCGTCCGATGACAGGAGCAACAGTTCGCGTCGGAAATGAAAACCCGTCGGCCCCGTTCGCAGGACGTTCAGAACAGCGATTTTTAAAAGGGGATTTCATCATGCGACCATTCTCCACCCTCCGGCTGGCACTGATCGCCAGCACCGCCACTATCGCGTTGCCGTCTGCCGCGATTGCACAGGCACCGGCCGCCGAGTCCAGCGACATCGTCGTCACCGGTCTGAAGCGCCAATATTTCGGTGACACGCCGGTCAAGGAAATCCCGCAGGCTGTTCAATTTCTGGAAGGCAAGTTGCTGGATGATTTGAATATCACCCGGCTGGACACTGCGTTGGAACTGGCGAGCGGTGTGTCGAAGCAGAATAATTTTGGCGGTCTGTGGGACAGTTTTGCGATCCGCGGCTTTGCGGGGGATGAGAATTTTCCGAGTGGCTTTCTGGTCAACGGCTTTAATGGTGGCCGCGGTTATGGTGGCCCGCGCGATGCATCAAATGTCGAGCGCATCGAAGTGCTCAAAGGCCCCAATTCCGCGCTGTTTGGGCGCGGTGAGCCGGGCGGCACGATCAACATCGTCAGCAAAAAGCCGACCTTCAAGGAGGGCGGCAGCTTTTCCGTCGCCGGTGGCAAATGGAATACCTACCGCGTCGAGGGCGACTATAATCTGCCCATCACCGACATGGTCGCGGTCCGCCTGACTGGTGCGGTGGAAGATGCGGAAAGCTTCCGTGACACCGTGAAAACGCGCAAATATGTGCTGAACCCGTCCTTCCTGGCGAAACTGTCTGACAAGACGATCTTCACCTACGAACTGGAATATGTGAACCAGGAAGTGCCGTTTGAACGTGGCGTGGTGGCGATCCCGACCGTAACGGCCAATGGCATCACCTATGATCTGGGCGCAATTCCCAATACCCGTTTCCTGGGCAACCCAAATGATGGCCCGACCAAGGTCGAAGTGCTGGGCCATCAGGCGCAGTTGCAGCATGACTTGAGCGACGATTGGGTCGTCATGCTGGGTGCTGGTTACAAGGACACATCATTCAAGGGCTTTTCGAGCGATCCTGAACTGGTCCTTGGTCGGCAGCGCATCGACAATGACGGCCGTACCCTTACCCGCCAGCGTCGCTACCGCGATTATAGCACGACCCATATGGTTTTCCGCGGCGAAATCAGCGGCAAGGCGCAGACCGGATCGATCGTTCACAATATCCGCGTCGGGGCGGACTGGGACAAGTTCGAGATCGACACGTTCCAGACCCGTTATCGCCCCGTGGCGGCGGACCAGTCCTATTCGATCGACATCTTCAATCCCGATTACACCATCCCGGCCCCCGTTCCCAACGTCGTGATCCAGAATGGCAACGAGGTTCAGAAGGCCTGGGGTGTGTATGCGCAGGACCAGATCGAGATCACCGAACAGTTCAAGGTGCGCTTTGGTGGCCGCTACGACCATTTCAGCCAGAATATCGACCTGCGCCTGAACAATACCAACCCCAAGAAAAGCTACAGCAAGTTCAGCCCGATGGCAGGCTTGGTGTTCGAACCGACCAGCAGCGTGTCGCTCTATGCCAGCTATGGCAAAGGCTTCCGTCCCAATAGCGGCGTTGGTTTCGACGGGCAGCCATTTGAGCCTGAAATCAGCACATCCTATGAAGTCGGTGCAAAGTTCATCACCCCAGATGGTCGCCTGACCAGCACGATTTCGCTCTACAAGATGAAGAAGAGCAATGTGCTGTCCACCGACCCGGCCAACCCCGGCTTCTCCAAGCCGGTCGGTTCCGCCGACAGCAAGGGCGTGGAGTTTGACGTCAATGCCAAGCTGCCAGCCGGGTTTGAACTGTTCCTGACCTATGCCTATACCGATGCGGGCTGGGCCACCAATGTGTTCGACCCCAATTTCGGTCTGCCGATCCTGAAGGGCGATCCGCTGATCAACATTCCCAAGCATCAGGGCAATATCCTGCTGTTCAAGAATTTTTCGATCGGCGATCATCAAGCCATGCTGGGCGGTGGCGTAAACCATGTCGGCAAGCGTCTGGGCGAGACGGCAACGACCTTCTTCCTGCCCAGCTATACGATCGCCAAGCTGATGGGATCGGTCACGATCAACGACCAGTTCAAGCTGTCGGCCAATGTCGATAATCTGTTCGACAAGAAATATTATGCCAGCTCTTACGCAGCCCTGTGGATACAGCCAGGCATGCCCCGTTCCTTTACGATACGAGGTACGTTCAACTTCTAGAACAGGTGCCGGGGAGGCTTTCGCGCCTCCCTCTTCGGGCCGTCAACGACACCTCCTCCTCCTGTCGTTGGCGGCCCTTTTCGTTTTTGAGGGCTACCCCATGAACCGCGCGCTGATGTTGCGCCTGCATCGGACAATTGGCCTGGCCGTGGCGGCATTGCTGCTGGTGCAGGCGCTGAGCGGCGCGATGCTGGTCTATCGCGGGCCGCTGGCGCGGCTGATCGATCCGGTGGCGATGACCAGCGGAAAAGCCGGGCCAGCGGTTTCGGTGGGCGAGGTGATCATGACAGCGAACCGGACGACGGCAGGCTATGCGGTAACGCGGCTGTTTGCGCCCGATGCCGATGGGGCCACCTATTTCGCGCAAATGGGCAATCGTGACGGCGCGGTGCGCTATGCGTCGGTCGATCCCGCGGGCGGCGCAGTGCGGCGGTCGGGCAATGCCCTGGCCTTTCCGGTCGAAGCGGCGTTACAAATCCATTATCGGTTGATGGCCGGCAAGGTCGGCATGGCACTCATCGTCCTGAACGGCCTCGCCCTGTTGGCCATGGTCGCGAGCGGGCTGGCCTATTGGTGGCCCAAGCGCGGCAAGATGGGCAAGGCGCTGGCGATACGCTGGACATTGTCGTCCAAGCTGGTTCTGCGCCAATGCCATCGCACGGCAGCTGTCTTGCTGAGCGCGTTTCTGCTGTTCATGGCGACGACGGGATTGCTGCTGGTGGTGCCCGAATTGCTGAGCAAGGGTGCCGCCAATGCGCCGTCCGCCGCGTCAAATGCCACAATCGACCGCAGCCTGATGCTGGCGCAATCGGCCTTCCCCAATGCCACGCTGCGCGACCTGCGGATGGATGGCGATCGGCTGATCGTCAATTTCAACGCCCCTGAACATAATGCGCGCGCGATCCACAGGGTCATCGTAACGCTGGCGCAGCCCCGCATCGTTAGCGCCATGCGTGCGCAGAACAATCCCACATTGTGGATGACCGTGCTGCCATTGCATGCGGGCGATGCCTTTGGTCCGATCGGCCAGCCCCTATTGCTGATCACCGCACTGGCGCTGGCTGCGCTGTGTGTTTCCGGATTAGTCATGTGGTGGCAGGCCAGGCGCGCCCGCCGCCCTGCCCCCGCCAGAAAGTCTGTATGATGACCCTGCTTTATACCTCCGATCCTGAACGCGGCCGCACCTGGCGCGATGTTTTCGCGGCTGAGGCTGCGGATATCGGCTTTGTCGATCCGACCGACCCGCATGACCCCGCCACGATCCGCTACCTCGCCGCGTGGAACCCGTCAGTGGAACTGATCGCAAGACTGCCCGCACTGGAGATATTGTTTTCCATCGGCGCCGGTATCGACCAGTTCGACATGAGCCGCCTGCCGCCCCATGTCCGCGTAGTGCGGATGATCGAGCCGGGCATCGCGCAGGGCATGGTCGAATATGCGACGATGGCGGTGCTGGCGCTGCATCGCAACCTGATCGACCATGGTATCGCCCAGCGCGAGGGTCGGTGGGCACCGATCAAACTGACGCCCGCCAGCCAGCGACGGATCGGCGTGATGGGCCTTGGCATTCTGGGTCAGGCGGTGCTGGGCGCGTTGCGGCTGTTCGGCTTTCCACTGTCGGGGTGGAGCCGGTCGGCCCATGCCGTGGAAGGGGTCGATTGCTTTGCCGGAGCGACGGCGTTGCCCGCCTTCCTTTCGGGATGCGACATATTGATCTGCCTGCTCCCGCTCACCACCGAGACCCGCGGCATTTTGTGCCGCGAAACGCTGTCGCAACTGCCGCGCGGGGCGGGCCTGATCAATGTCGGGCGGGGTGGGCACCTGGTGGAGCAGGATCTGCTGTCGCTGCTGGACGAAGGTCATCTTTCAGGGGCGGTGCTGGATGTATTCGACCCCGAACCGTTGCCTCAGGGCCATGCATTGTGGGCGCATCCCCGCATCATCATGACCCCCCATGTCGCCAGCATGACGCGGGCGGACAGCGCTGCGCGCGCGTTGATCGCCAATATCCGCCGCCACATGTCGGGGGCGACCATGGAGGGGGAGGTCGCACGCGACAAGGGCTATTGAGAGCGCAGCAATCTATGCCGAATGGGCCGCGATAAAAGCCCGATATATGCGTTCGTGCCCGTAGAAATGGGCTTCATGTTCCGGTGCGCCCATGTCGTAATGTGCCTGTCACATGGCCGCCAGGCCGCGCTTCAAGAACCTGCAAAGGATGATCAGCCGATGCCCAATTTCCGGCCCAAATATATCAGTTTCGACTGCTATGGCACGCTCACCCGTTTTCGCATGACCGAAATGGCGACCGCCTTCATGGCCGATCGCATCGACGCGGAAAAGCTGCCCGCCTTTTGCAAGGACTGGAGCGCCTATCGGTTCGATCAGGTGATGGGCGATTGGCAGCCCTATCAGGAGGTCATCCGCAACTCGTTGCGCCGGACGTGCGAGAAATGGGGCGTGGCCTATAATGAGGCTGATGCCGATGCTGTGTACAACACGGTGCCGACATGGGGTCCGCATGACGACGTCGTTGGCGGCCTGTCCAAGATTGGCGACAAAATTCCGCTCGTCATCCTCTCCAACGCGATGAACGACCAGATCCATCATAATGTGGGGATGCTGGGCGCGTCCTTCCATGCGGTCTATACCGCGCAGATGGCGCAGGCCTACAAGCCGCGGATGCAGGCGTTCGAATATATGTTCGACCAGCTCGGCGCAAATCCGGAAGATATGATGCACGTATCATCCAGCTTCCGCTACGATCAGAATACGGCGACCGACCTGCATTTTGGCTGCCGCGTGTTCGTGGGTCGTGGGCATGAGCCGTCCAACCCCTTCTACCGCGACGTAGAAATCCCCCATATCGGCTGCCTGCCGGCGGTTTTGGGCCTCTGATCGTTCGATGAACGCCTCCCCCCTCTCCTACTGGCTTGCCAGCGCGCCGCCCTTCATGGGCGGTGCGAAGGGCGGGGTCGAAGGGTCGGCTGACATCGCCATCATCGGTGGTGGCTTCACCGGCCTGTCGGCGGCCCTAGCGCTGGCAAAGCGCGGCGCAAGCGTCGTTCTGCTGGAAGCGGGGAAGGTCGTGGGCGAGGCATCCGGGCGCAATGGCGGCCAGTGCAACAACGGCACCGCGCATGACTATGGCGCATTGTCGGCAAGGTTCGGCAAGCCGGTCGCCAAAGCCTGGTACAGGGCGCATTGCGACGCGGTCGATACGGTCGAGCGGCTGGCTCGCGAGGAAGGGATTGACTGCAATTTCACCCGCTGCGGCCGGGTGAAGCTGGCGGCCAAGCCCAAACATTATGACAAGCTGGCGCGGGCGCATGACCTGCTGGCCGCGGAAGTCGATGAGCATGTGCGGCTGGTGCCCCCGGCGCGGATCGGTGACGAGGTTGGGTCCGACGCCTTTCATGGCGCGCTGATCCAGACCACAAGCGCGCAAATCCACCCTGCCCGTTTCGGGGTGGGTCTTGCTGAAGCAGCAACGCGAGCCGGCGCACATATTTTCGAAGGGGCCGAGGTCACAGGGCTTGACCGGACACAGACCGGTTGGCGGGTTGTCTCTTCACGCGGGTCCGTCGATGCAAAGCAGGTGCTGGTCGCCACGGGCGGTGCCCCTGCCGCGGCGCCGTTCGGCTTCTTCCGTCGCCGGATCGTGTCGGTCGGCAGCTTCGTAATCGCGACCGAGCCGCTGGACGACGCGCTGATCGAAAAGTTGCTGCCAGGACGCCGCAATTATGTGACCAGCAAGAATATCGGCAATTATTTCCGTCTGGCGCCCGACAATCGCCTGATCTTCGGCGGGCGGGCGCGCTTTGCCATCAGCGATGCCCGATCGGATTTGAAAAGCGGGCGCATTCTGGAGGAGACGCTGGGGGAGATATTCCCAGCGCTCAAGGGCGTGGGAGTCGACCATGTGTGGGGCGGGATGGTGGACCTGACCGCCGACCGCCTGCCCCGCGCGGGCGAGACGGGCGGCCTTTATTATTCGATGGGCTATAGCGGCCATGGCGTGCAGATGGCGACCCATATGGGGCAGCAGATGGCGCGCGTGATGAGCGGCGAACCCGACGCCAACCCTTGGGCCGAACTGGACTGGCCGAGCGTGCCGGGGCATTTTGGCAAGCCATGGTTCCTGCCGCTGGTTGGGCTATGGTATAAATGGCAGGATGTGATCCATTGACCGATATCTTGTCCCCCTATTCCCGCCGCGGCCTGATCGGCGCGGGCCTTGGCGTTGGCGCTGGACTGCTGCTGCCCGATAGCGCGATGTCCGCCAGCCGCCCTCGCCGCGGCGGACGCATCCGCGCCGCCGGGATGACGGCATCGACCGCCGATACGCTTGATCCCGCCAAAGGCGCAAATTCAAGCGATTATATCCGTCACTACATGTTCTACAGCCTGCTGACCCAGCTGGACCGCAACCTGATCCCCCAGTTGGAACTGGCCGAACGGATCGAGAGCAGCGACCAGATCAACTGGCATATCAGGCTGCGCAAGGGCATCACATTTCATGATGGTGCGACGCTGACGGCGCAGGATGTCGTCTGGACCCTGATGCGACACAAAAATCCGGCGACCGGATCGAAAATGGCGCAAATTGCCGAGCAGTTTGCCCAGATTCGAGCCACGAGCAAACAGGATGTGTTCATTCGCCTGACCGGCCCCAATGCCGATCTGCCCGCCATTCTTGCACAAACGCATTTCGGGATATTGCGCGAAGGGACGAGCGATTTCCGTACCGCCAACGGCACCGGCCCGTTTTTGTGCGCACAATTTCGCCCCGGCGTCCGTACGCTGGCGCGGCGCAATCCCAATTTCTGGAAGCCGGGCAAACCCTATCTGGACGAAATCGAGCTCATCAGCATTCCCGACGAGACCAGTCGGGTCAACGCGCTGCTGTCGGGCGACGTCCACATCATCTTGGCGGTCAACCCGCGATCGAGCAAGCGCATCCATGCCTCGCCCCGCCATAATCTGATGGTGACACCATCGGGGCTGCACACCAACCTCATCATGCGACAGGATCGCCTGCCGACCGGAAACCCGCATTTCGTTGCAGCGATCAAATATCTGTTCGATCGCCCCCTCATAAAACGGGCGCTCTTCCGCGGCTATGCGACGATCGCCAACGATCACCCGATCCCGCCTTTCCACCCCTATTATCGCGCCGATCTGCCGCAGCGGGGACTCGACCTAGACAAGGCCCGTTGGCACTTGCAACGGGCGGGATTGAAGGGAACGCGGCTGCCGATCTATGCGTCACCCGCGGCGGAAGGATCGGTCGATATGGCGTCGGTCCTGCAGGAATATGGATCGCGCATCGGCCTTAATCTGGCCGTCAATCGCGTGCCCGCCGACGGCTATTGGTCGACCCACTGGATGAAACACCCAATGGGTTTTGGCAACACCAACCCGCGTCCGACCGCCGATCTGATGTTCAGCCTGTTCTACAAGTCGGATGCGGCGTGGAATGAAAGCGGCTGGAAAAATCCGCGCTTCGACCGCCTGCTGGTGGAAGCACGCGGCGAAGCCAACCAGGCAAAGCGCAAACAGCTTTATGGCGAGATGCAAGAGCTGGTCCGCGACTATTGCGGGGTTTCCATTCCGGTTTTCATCAACCTGATCGATGCCCATGACCGGCGGTTAAAGGGCATGTATCCAATCGCCATTGGGGGCATGATGGGTTACCAATTTGCCGAACATGTCTGGTGGGAAGGCTGATGGCGGGCGCATCCTCCCGCAGCGGCATGAGCGCCGCGCTGACATTGATCGGCAAGCGGTTCGCATCGTCTTTGCTGACGCTGTTGCTGGTATCGATGACGATCTTCGTGATCGCCCAATTATTGCCCGGCGACGCGGCGCAGGAAGCGCTGGGGCAGAGCGCCACGCCGGAACAGGTCGCGGCATTGCGCCATGAAATGGGCCTCGATCGCCCGGCCCATGTGCGTTATGTGAGCTGGCTTGGCGGCATGCTGACGGGCGATCCTGGCCAATCGATGGTCGCGAACATGCCTGTGGGCGAAGTCATTGAGGAGCGCTTGCCCAACAGCCTGCTGCTCGCCGCTCTGGCCGCCATGGTCGCTATCCCCGTCGCCCTGTCCATCGGCATCGGATCCGCCATGAACCGCGGCGGGCGGATAGACCGGGCGCTCAACGTCGTGACGCTCGCCATGGTGGCGGTACCCGAATTTCTGGTTGCGACCATCGCCGTGCTGATCTTTTCGGTGAAACTGCGCTGGCTGCCCTCGATCGCGCTGGCGTCGAGCGACATGGAGTGGGGCGAGTATCTGCGCGGCGTTGCCATGCCGGTCCTGACATTATGCGTGATCGTTATCGCGCAGATGGCGCGGATGACGCGCGCGGCAGTGATCGACCAGATGGACCGGCCCTATGTCGAAATGGCGGTGCTGAAGGGCGTTGCACCGGTGCGTGTCATATTGCGGCACATCATGCCCAACGCGATCGCGCCGATCGTGAACGCCATGGCATTGAGCCTGTCCTACCTGCTGGGCGGGGCGGTGATCGTGGAAACCATCTTCAACTATCCGGGGCTTGCCAGCCTGATGGTCAATGCGGTCACCAGTCGCGACATGCCGCTATTGCAGGCGTGCGCCATGATATTCTGCGCCGCCTATCTCATCCTGATGCTGATCGCGGACGTTACCGCGATCCTGGCCAACCCAAGGCTGCGGGCGCAATGATGGGCAATATCTTTCAACGGGCCAAAGCCCTGCCGCTGTCGGGCAAGCTGGGGCTGGCCCTGGTCATCTTCTGGCTGGCTGTCGCGCTGTTCGGACCCATGCTGGCCCCCTATCCGGTCGGCGCGTTCGTCGCCTATGACGTGTTTGACGGCCAATCCGCGAAGCATTGGCTGGGCAGCGACTATCTGGGCCGCGATGTGCTGAGCCGGCTGATGTCGGGCGCGCGCTATACGGTTGGGCTGGCGGCGGCGGCGGCCCTGCTGGCGAGCACCAGCGGCACCGCGCTGGCGCTGACGGCGGCAGTGGGCGGGGCCAAGGTCGATGAACCGCTTTCGCGCTTCATGGATATGCTGATTTCGATCCCCTCCAAGATATTCTCTCTGGTGCTGGTCGCGGCATTCGGATCCTCGCTGGGGCTGCTGCTGCTGATCGCGGCCTTCACCTATATCCCCGGCAATTACCGGATCGCGCGGGCTCTGGCCGTCAATCTGGCGCAGATGGATTATGTGCAGGTGGCGAAGGCGCGCGGCGAACGGCGCTTCTATATCGCGATCGCTGAAATATTGCCCAATATGATCCACCCGCTTCTGGCCGATTTCGGCCTGCGCTTCGTCTTCATCGTGTTGTTGCTGTCGGGCCTGTCTTTCCTTGGCCTTGGCGTGCAGCCCCCCGACGCTGATCTGGGATCGCTGGTGCGCGAGAATATCTCCGGGCTGGGCGAAGGCGCGCTCGCGATCATAGCGCCAGCCGTTGCGATTGCGACGCTGACGGTAGGCGTGAACCTGTTGATCGATGCGATCGGCTTTTCGGGCAAGGGCAAAGGCCAATGAGCGCGACGCCCCATGTCGAGGTAAAGGGCCTGACCGTCACCGCGCGCAATGGCGCGGGCGAGATATTCCCGATCGTCAGCGACATTGATTTCGCGCTGAATCGCGGCGAAGTGCTGGCGCTGATCGGCGAGAGCGGATCGGGCAAGACGACGATCGCGCTGACGCTGCTGGGCCATGCCAGGCCGGGGGCGAAGATCGCGGAAGGGTCTATCCGGGTGGGCGAGTGCGACCTTACCAAGCTCGATCGCGGCGCGCTGGCACAATTGCGCGGCAATCGCATCGCCTATATCGCACAAAGCGCGGCATCCGCCTTCAATCCATCGCGCACCATCATGGATCAGGTGGTCGAGCCTGCGCTGATCCACAATCTGATGCCGCGCGCGGAGGCCGAGTCCAAGGCGGTCGACCTGTTCCGCGCGCTCGCCCTGCCCTTTCCCGAAACGATCGGCGCGCGCTATCCGCATCAATTGTCAGGCGGACAGTTGCAGCGGTTGATGGCCGCGATGGCGCTGATCACGGACCCGGAACTGGTCATATTGGACGAACCGACGACTGCGCTGGACGTGACCACCCAGATCGAGGTGCTCCGCGCGTTCAAGACAGTCGTGCTGGAACGGGGCGCAACCGCCATCTACGTGTCGCACGACCTGGCCGTCGTCGCACAGATGGCAGACCAGATTGTCGTGCTGAACCAGGGGCGCATTCGGGAGGCGGGCGCGGCTGCGCAGATCCTCCACGCTCCCGCTGATGACTATACCAGGACACTGATGGCCGCCGCCCGGCCCGCGGTCCGCCCGGCACCCCCCAAAATTGCCCTGCCCGCCGCGCCGCTGCTGGAAATACACGGCATGACGGCGGGCTATGGCAAGATCGGCAAGGATGGTCGTCCGCGTATTCCGGTACTGCGCGACATCAACCTGACGATAGAACGGGGCGCGACTTTGGGCGTGATCGGCGAAAGCGGATCGGGCAAATCCACTATCGCGCGGGTCATCGCCGGGCTGCTGCCGCCCGCCAGCGGGCAGGTGCTGCTGGATGGCGAAACTCTGCCGCCAGGCTTGCACGGGCGTAGTCGCGACCAGTTTCGCCGGGTGCAACTGGTGTTCCAGAATGCCGATACAGCGCTCAATCCTGCGCACAGCGTCGGTCGGATATTGACGCGACCGCTGGCCTTTTACCACGGGCTCAAGGGCAATGCGGCGCGGATGCGCGTGCTGGAGTTGCTCGATCTGATCCGCCTGCCCGCCACGCTGATCGACCAGCCGATCGGCGGCCTGTCGGGCGGCCAGAAGCAGCGGATCAACCTGGCGCGGGCGCTGGCGGCCGATCCGCAACTGATCCTGTGCGATGAGGTGACGTCCGCGCTCGATACTGTCGTGGGCGCGGCGATATTGGAACTGATGGCCGAATTGCGCCGGGAACTGGGCATTGCGACCATGTTCATCAGCCATGACATCTCAACAGTCCGGGCGATTTGCGACGACATATTGGTGCTTTACGCCGGTACGATGGTCGAGACCGGGCCGCGTGAAGCGTTCGGCGTCGCGCCGTTCCATCCCTATACGGACCTGCTGATCGGATCGGTGCCGGAAATGCGGGCGGGATGGCTGGAGGAGAGTCATGCCGGGATCGCGCCGCCGCCGGTTGGAGGACAGGGCGATCATCCAGACCTTTGCCGCTTCCTGCCGCGCTGCCCCGCGCGGGTGGATGGGCTTTGCAATACCACGCCCCCACCCCGCCGCCCGCTCAGCAAGGGCAGCCAGATATTGTGCCATCTTGGAGATGAAAGCTTGCGTCCGTCATGAGCCGCTTCGTTCGTCTGGGTGAAACCGATCGCCCCGCTATCACCGTGCATGTCGATGGCGCCCCCGTCGGGGCGCTGGAGGGTGACACGCTGATGGTCGCATTGTTGAACCAGGGCAGCGTGTTGCGCCAGTCAGAGTTCGGGCCGGAGAAACGGGCCGGTTTCTGCCTGATGGGCGCCTGCCAGGATTGCTGGGTGTGGACCGAAAGCGGCGACCGCCTGCGCGCCTGTTCGACCCTGGCCGCGTCGGGCCAGCGCATCCTGACCAGCCAGCCGGAGGCATCATGGCCGAACAACGCATGAGCCCAAGGGTCATTATCGTTGGTGCAGGGCCAGCCGGGACACGCGCGGCGCAAGCCTGCGTGCAGGCAGGCGTGCGCCCGATCCTGCTGGACGAGGGACGCCGCGACGGCGGCCAGATCTATCGCCGTCAGCCGGATAATTTCACCCGGCCCTATGCCAAGCTGTACGGCAGCGAGGCCGGTCGGGCCCAAGCGTTGCATGAAACATTCAATGGGCTGAAGAGCGCGATCGATTATCGCCCGGAAACGCTGGTGTGGAACATCGCTGGCGGGCAAGTCTGGACAGCGAGTGCGACATATGCGGACGCAATTCCGTTTGACGCATTATTGCTGTGCACTGGGGCGACAGATCGGCTGATGCCGGTCAAGGGATGGCAGTTTGCCGGCAGCTACAGCCTGGGCGGGTCGCAGGTGGCGCTCAAGAGCCAGGCGGTATCGATCGGGCACAATGTCGTGTTCATGGGATCGGGCCCGCTGCTCTATCTGGTTGCAAGCCAATATGTCGAGGCAGGTGCGAATGTCGTCGCTGTGCTCGATACAGCCCCCTACAGCGCGCGGATCAAGGCTTTGCCCGACCTGCTGGCGGTGCCGTCTGTGCTGTGGAACGGCGTCACGCTGACGATGAAATTGAAGCGCGCGGGCGTAGCCGTGCACAATGGCGTAACGCCGCTGGAAATCATCGGCAACGCCGATAGCGGCGTGAGCGCCGTGCGTTTTCGCACCGGAGCGGGGACCGAGCAGGACATTGTCTGCGACGCGGTGGCGATGGGGCATCATCTGCGCCCGGAAACGCAACTGGCCGATCTGGCGCGCTGCGCCTTCGCATTTGATCCAGGCACGCGGCAATGGCTGCCGGAGCGGGACAGCGATGGACGGTCGAGCGTGGCGGGCGTTTATCTGGCGGGCGACGGGGCCAAGATATTGGGCGCGCGATCAGCCGAAGCCAGCGGGCGGCTGGCGGCGCTGGCGGCACTGGCCGATCTGGGGCTGCCGGTGGACAAGGGTGAGATGACGTCGCTGCGCGGCGATGTCGGCACCTATGCGAAATTTGCGCGGGGATTGGCGAAGGCCTTTCCATGGCCTTCGCACCAAGCATCGCAATTGCCCGACGATGCGATCTTGTGCCGGTGCGAGGGGGTGACCGCTGGCGACCTGCGCGGCATCATGCGCCAGACGGGCGCCAAGGAGGCAAACAGGGCCAAGGCGTTCAGCCGGGTGGGCATGGGGCGTTGCCAGGGCCGTTATTGCGGACTGGCGGCGGCCGAGCTGATCGCGGCAGAAGCGGACATTCCCATTGAGCAGGTCGGCCGATTGCGCGGTCAGGCGCCGGTCAAGCCGCTGACCATAGCGATTGGAGACGATCAATGAGCGGGGCCAGCGATGTCATCATCGTGGGCGGCGGGCTGATGGGGTCATCGGCAGCACTTTTCCTGCGCGGCCATGGCCTGTCAGTAACCTTGCTGGAAACCGACCTGATCGGTCGGCAGGCAAGCGGCACCAATTTCGGCAATGTGAGGCGACAGGGGCGCCCCATCCATCAATTGCCGCTGGCCAATCGCGCCATTGCCATCTGGCGGAAATCGCGAGAATTATTGGGAGCCGATGTCGAATATCTCCAGTCCGGACATATCCGCGTCTGTTATCGCGACCGACCCGAACTGGTCGGTTCGATGGAGGATTATGCGGCAAATGCGCGCATGGAAGGGCTGGATCTGGAATTGGTGAGCGGCAATGTGCTGCGCGACAAATTTCCCTTTTTCGGGCCTGACGTGCTGGCCGGTTCCTATTCGCCAACGGATGGTCACGCCAATCCGCGCCTCGCCGCGCCTGCCTTTGCGCGGGCAGCGGCACGACTGGGCGCGGTGATCCATGAAAATACCCAGATTGTCGATGCGCAGAAGGTCGGGGAGGATTTCATCGTCACGGCAGCGGACGGGCGGACATTCCGCGCGCCTATATTGCTGGTGACGGCGGGCGCATGGGGCAATGCGTTGTCATCGCAATTTGGCGAGCCGGTGCCGATCGTCCCCAAAGGCCCGACCATGAGCGTGACAGAGCCGGTACCTTACGCCATTTTGCCGACGGTCGGCGTGATGACCCCGTTGGAGCAGGAGACGGTCTATTTCCGTCAGGTAGCGCGGGGCAATATCGTACTAGGCGGCAGCACGCGCGGACCATCCTTCCCCGACCAGTATCGCGCCTATGTCGAGCCGCAAAATACGGTGAGTCAGTTGAAGCATATAAGGCGGCTCGCCCCGTCGCTGGGCAGGCTCAACATCATCCGCGTCTGGTCCGGGATCGAGGGCTATATGCCTGACAGCCAGCCGGTGATGGGACCGAGCGCGACAACCAGCGGGCTATATTATGCGTTCGGCTTTTCAGGATCGGGTTTCCAGATCGGGCCGGGCGTGGGCGAGACGATGGCGGAGATCATCGCGAAGGGCGCCACCGACATCCCGACCGAACCCTATCGCGTCGAACGGTTCACTACCCAGGCCTGACATCGACAAGCGGACATTGCCGATTGCGCGCCACGCCCTATAAGCGCGATGTCAGACAGGGCGGAACCGCGCCGCCCTGCCTGCGCCGGGGGCAGGATGGAATATCAGGACAGCCGGACATCGACCGGTAGTGACAGGAGGCTGCGCGCGGCTCTTTTCGCGCCGCGCATCGCGGCGCTGAATGCCGCGTTGGCGCTGGCCTATTGCGTCGTCGGGTGGCTGGGCCTGAAAATGGCGATCCCGCCCGGCTATGCGACAGTAATCTGGCCGGCGTCGGGTATCGCCGTGTCCGCCATCCTGGTTTTCGGACGTACGCTATGGCCGGGCGTTGCGATCGGCGCGTTTCTTGTCAATGTCGCGATCGGCATGATGCGACTGGAAACGGCAGGCCTGCCGCTGATCCTGTCCAACGCGCTGTGTATTGCAATCGGATCGACCTTGCAGGCATTGGTCGCCGCCTGCATCGTACGTAAGCGCTTCGGGAGGCCGATCCAGTTGACGTCGGCATGGGATGTAGCGCTGATGGCGGCGCTGATCTGTCCGCTGGCCTGCGTCATCGCGCCCAGCATCGGCGTCACCATTTTGTACCTGAACCACTCCATCCCTGCGACCGCCATTGCCGAAAGCTGGGCGACATGGTGGACAGGTGATCTGCTGGGGGTGTTGATCGTCACCCCGGTCATCATGCTCGGTCCCTGGAAGGGATGGCGCATATTGTGGCGCGGCGAGCCGATCGCGCATTATACCGCGACGATGAGCGCGGTCATGATGGTCATGATCGGTGGCACGTTGACCGCATGGAAGGTCACGTCCGAATTCGTCCATGACCGCAACCAGGCAAGCTTTGCCGTGCTGGCGCATGAAAATGAGCGGGCATTGCGATACCGGCTGGAAGCCTATTCCCGCAGCCTGGACGGCGCCGCGGCGCTATTTGCCGCGTCGGACGAGATAACCCCGGACGATTGGCGCGCCTATGTCGCGGCGCTGAACATGGGCACATTCCTGCCCGGTCTGAACGTCATGGGCTATATCCGTCCCGTGACACCTGCGACGCTGCCCGCGTTTATGCGCGCGCAGACGCAGCGTTTCCCCGGCTATCGCATCCATCCCGACAGCAACGCCCCCCTGCGCGGCGTGATCGCCCAGATCGAACCGATAGCCACCAACCGCGCCGCCATGGGGCTGGACATATTGGCCGAAGCCCGGCGGCGATCCGCCGCGCTGCACGCGCGCGACACCGGCAAGGCGACGATCACCCGGCGCATCATATTGGTGCAGGATGCGCAAAAGCGCCCCGGATTCCTGCTGTTGCGGCCGCTCTATCAGCCCGGCCTGCCCCATGCGACCGTGGAGGAGCGACGCAAGGCCGTGATCGCGTGGATCTATGCGCCGTTCATCGCCAACCGCCTGATGGAGGGCTTGACGCAAAGTCAGGGACGGTCGCTGGACATCCATATTTTCGATGGTCCTGTGACGGCCGATGATGACACTATTTATGCCAGCGCTGCCAAGGGGAATCATCGACCCAAATATAGCGTAACCCGCACGCTGTTGCTGATGGAGCAGAGATGGACGGTGCGCTGGACCAGCACGCCCCAGTTTGAGCAAAGCGTATCGACGAGCGAAGGCTGGCTGGTGCTGCTTTGCGGGCTGGCGATCAGCTGGATATTCGGCATATTGACGCTGTCCTACATCCGGCGCGAAGCCTATGCGTTGCAGCAGGTGGAGATCAAGACCAGCGAGTTGATGGAGCGCGAAACGGTGCTCCAGCAGGCGGTGAGCGCGCTGGAGGAAAGCGAACGGCATTTTTCCGCGCTGGCCAGCCTGTCACCTGCAGGGATTTTCCGCACGGACGATCTGGGCTTTTGCAATTTCGCCAATGACGCCTGGCTGAAAACCACTGGCCTGTCGCGCGACGCGGTCATGGGCGTTGGCTGGATGGCAGCGATCCACCCCCATGATCGTGAGAAGATACGGGCGCAATGGCGGACCGCCATGTCGCAAGGGCGGACATGGCGAGTGGAATTGCGCTTCTGCCACAGCGATGGCGGCATATGCTGGGTCGACCTGATCTGCGGCCCGGAGGTCGATACGCAAGGGCAGTTGATCGGCCTGATCGGGGTTGGCACCGACATCACGCGGCGCAAGGATCTGGAACAGGAGAATGAGGCAGCGCTGGTGCGCGCTGAACAGGCGGCCAATGCCAAGGCCGTTTTCCTGGCGAATATGAGCCATGAGATCCGCACGCCGATGAACGGCGTTATCGGCTTTACCGAATTGCTGTTGCATGATGAGCCGCGCCATGCGCAGCGCACCAAGCTGGAGCTCATCCTGGAATCCAGCCAGTCGATGATGGAATTGCTGAACGACATATTGGATTTTTCACGCATCGAGGCGGGACAGATGGTGCTGGAACCCGAACCTGTGAACCTTCAGAAGAAGTTGCAGTCGAGCGTTGCCGCACTCCATGCGCTGGCCGAACGCAAGGGGCTGCCCGTGTCCGTCATCGTCGACCCGGCCTTGCCGCAGATGATCCTGTGCGACCGGTTGCGATTGCGCCAGATCATCGTCAACCTGTTGGCCAACGCGATCAAATTCACCCATGAAGGGCATATCATCATCCGGGCGATCAGGCTGCCCGATGCCGTGTTGCGCATAGAGGTGGAGGATACCGGCATCGGCATCGCCCATGACCGGCAGACCGCGATATTTCGGGAATTTGTCCAGGCGCATGGGGCGGCGGCACAGCGCCATGGGGGTTCGGGCCTTGGCCTGGCGATCTGCGACAAGCTGGCGCGGTTGATGGGCGGACAGGTCGTGCTGCGCAGCAGTCCGGGTGAGGGCACGATCGTCGCGCTTCAGATACCGCTGGTAGCCGCAGAGGGCGAAGCGATGGCGCCCGCGCCCACCATGATGGATCCACCGGTCAGGGCCACCATCGCGCGCCGCGTCCTGCTGGTCGAGGACCATGACATCAACCAGTTGCTGGTGTCGGAGATGCTGGAGCGGCTGGGCCATGAAGTCGCCATTGCCTCCAACGGTGCCGAAGCGATCGCCATGGTGGATGACGCCCATGCGCGAGGATTGCCCTACGCGCTGGTGTTGATGGACCTGCGCATGCCCCACATGGACGGGATGACAGCGACGCGCACGTTGCGCAGGCGTGGCTATGGTCCAGACCGCCTGCCGATCATCGCGATCAGCGCGAATGCCTATGCGGACGATATTACGGCCTGTCTGGACGCTGGCATGCAGGGCCATGTGGCCAAGCCGGTAAGGATGAGCGATTTGCAGGCGGCGCTGAAGCCGTGGTTGCGCGTGGAAAACGACGATCGGATGCTGACAGGATCAGCGCCATCCCCCGAACTGGCGCGCATGTATCGCCAGCGGCTGGATAATATCGCAATACTATTCGCCGATGCCGCCGCGCCCGATGGACTGACGAGCGAGACAAAGGCGCAGTTGCGCAACGCCATGCACCAGTTGGCCGGGACGGCCGGCCTGTTTGAGAGCGCAACGACCAGCAGCGCGCTACGCGAGCTTTATGAAGCGCTGGAGGCGTGGTCCGACGAGCAATGGCGAGACCTGATTCGCGGAGCAGCCGAACGGTTCACGCTGATCACAGGCCAGCCAGAAAGGGCTTTGTAGCGCTACAAATGCTGGCTAGAGCTATTTAGTCCCTCTGCGGAACACCTGCCGCCGCATTTACCCATCACGGCGCTTGATGGCGGGATATAGTTGGGTTAGCGCGCATGTATAACAAATGTTTAACAAGCTGGGGTCGACGTGATACATAAGGTTTATGTCGTCGATGACGACGAACTAACATGCGTCGCGTTGCGCGACCTGCTCGAAATCGTGCCGGGGGTCGATGTCGAGATGTTTGCGTCGGGCCAGGATTTCCTCGACGCCATGCCGGTTGCTGGCGGGCTTTTGCTGATGGACGTCTATATGCCCGGCCTGGACGGGTTTGAGACAGTCGCGAAGCTGGGAGCGAGGCGCAGCCAATTTCCCACCATCATGATGTCGGGCCGGGGCGAAATCCGTCAGGCGGTGCAGGCGATGAAGATGGGCGCGATCGATTATCTGGAAAAGCCGTGCCAGCCGCAGACGCTTTATGCAGCGGTCAAGGCTGGCCTTGGCCAATTGAAAACGGTGCTTGATGACCAAAGCGCCAATACCGAAGCGCAGCAGCGCATTGCCAGCCTGACCGAGCGGGAAAGCGAACTGCTGCGCCTGCTGGTCAGCGGTATGACCAACAAGGATGCGGCCGAGCAGATGGCGATAAGCGTGAGGACGGCGGAAGCCCATCGCGCCAAGATCATGCTGAAGCTGGGCGCGGACAATTTCACCGAAGTCATGCGGCTGGCCTATGCGTCGGGCTTTGCCACGCTGAGCCCGGACAACGGCCCGCCGCCCGTGCTACAACAGGCTTAACGTTGCGGTAAGCATTTGTGCTTACGTATTTATACCAATTCGCGAGCATAACGGCGTAATGCGGGATGGCAGCATCATTTCATACCCCTTGATGCGGGTCATTCTGTTCGCCGGAGCCATGGCTTGTTCCAGCCTTGCCATGGGTCAAACAGCGAATGCCGCCTCCGGCGGCGCGGCGGTGACGATCTTGCGATCGCTATCGGCGACCCAGGAAGAATCGCTCGATTTCGGGCGTATTCTTCCTGCGGCGCAGGACGGGATCGTGACGGTGCGGCCTGATGGCGGGACCGATTGCAGCGGCGCAATGCTGTGCCTGGGCAAAGGGAAGCCTGCCCTGTTCCGGTTGACCGGCTCAGACTCGCCACTGCTCGTATCGATCGACCCGGCAGTCGCGATGATGGGACCGGATGCCGCGAGTCTGATGGTGACCCTGTTGCCATCCGGGTCTGTGGCGACGGCGAGTCCCGCTGGGGCATCCTATGCGGTGGGCGGACAGATGGTCGTGACGGCGGGGACGCCGCCGGGCAGCTATGCCGGGCAATATAATATTAGCTTTGAATATCAGTAATTTATGGTAGATTCCCTGGTCATTTCGATGGTTAATCGCGGCTTTACCATGCCCATTAGCCTTAGATAGACGGACATTTCCTATCCATGCCTCTGTCGGAGCTGGAATGCCGACGCTGACCAAGGGGTATATCACATGACCAACAAATCCGTTCAGGCCCTGGGCCTGACTGCCATGCTGTTTGCGGGCGCTGCGCTCTCGATCGAACCGGCCCACGCTGCATCCGCCACGGGCGATGCGACGGTTAAGATCCTGCGCGCCATTACCGTCACCAAATCGTCAGACCTGGACTTTGGCAAGATCGTGCCGTCGGCCGCTGCTGCGACCGTCGCCATCGCCGAAGACAATAGCCGCGTGTGCGGCAGCGGCCTGTCCTGCTTCGGCACGACCACCGCGGGCGCCTTTGCCGTCGTCGGCGCCGCGAATGAGACCGTGACCGTGGCGATCGACAATCCATCGATCACGCTGACCGATGGCGGATCGAACAGCATGGCGGTGTTGCTTGCCACGACGACGTCGGCAATGACCCTGTCCGGCACGGGCGATGGCAGCTTCAAGGTTGCCGGCACGCTCAATGTCGGCGCCAATCAGGCCGCCGGCACCTATTCGGGCCAATATGCGGTTTCGGTTTCCTATCAGTAATCACGGTCGGCAGGGGCGGCGCATAAGCGCCGCACCCACGCCGATGCCGAAGGGAGGACGGGGCGATGCGTGCAATATCCGCCATGGCGGCGATTGCCCTGAGCCTGTCCCCCCTGCCCGGCCATATGGCCCATGCCGACACGCGCAAGCAGGCGCCGATTGTCGAGGCGGCCACAGACATCAGTTTCGGGACGATCGCCGCCAGCGCTGCCGGCGGCACGATAGAGCTGACGCCCTCTGGCGCTGTGCGCTGCTCAGCAGGGCTGCAATGCCTGGGCGGTGAGCGGGCCGGGCTATTCTATGTCACCGGTCCCAAAGATTATATGGTCGGCATCATGCTGGCCCCTGCGCAACTGACCAACGGCCGTGGCGAAAGCATGACGGCCCTTCCCAAAGCGTCGCAATCGACGATGGTGCTGGATCCTGGCAAGCGCAAAAACAAGTTCAGCGTCGGCGGCAAGCTGACCCTGTCGGCGGCGCAGCCCGAAGGCGCGTACACCGGCAGTTATGAAGTGATGGTCGAATATTTCTGACCCCACCCGGCATGGTTAGCGAGTTGCTAACCTATTTTCGTCATCTTTGCCCATTGCGGCCCGCTGGACACGAAGCCGCTGACATGGGGTAATGATATGAAACGCACGATGATGATGGCGGCGATTGTCGCCAGCCATGCCCTTACGCCGACCATGGCGCAGGCTGCCGCCGGCGACCTGCTGGTCGCGCCGACCCGCCTGATCATGGGCGCCAATAGCGGCGGCGAGGTCGTGGTCAACAATACTGGCGACAAGGCGACGACATATCGCATATCGCTGGTGCTGCGGAAGATGACCGAACAGGGCACGATCGAATCGGTCGATGAGGCCACTGCGTCGCAGCGCGATGCCGCAGCGCTGGACCTGATCACTTATGCACCGCGCAAGATCACGCTGGCGCCGCAACAGTCGCAGACGGTTCGGATCGGCGTGCGGGTGCCGCCGACCATGCCGGGTGGCGAATATCGCGCGCACCTGCTGTTCCGCGCGGTGCCTGACGTCGCCGATGCCGCCGCGCCGCAACCTGCCGCTGATGGTATGTCGATCAGCCTGACGCCGATTTTCGGCGTCACCATTCCCGTCATCGTGCGCGTGGGTGAGCCGAAGGGCAGCGCCAGCCTGAACAACGCCCGTCTGAGCGTACAGGAGGGACAGGCGCAACTGGACGTCGACCTGATGCGTGCGGGCGACCGATCCGTCTATGGGACGCTGGAATTGATGCAGGCCGACGGCAAAACGCCGATCGCCACGATCAAGGGGATCGCCGCCTATCCGGAAGTGGCGCAGCGGCACATCATGCTGCCGGTGGACCGGGCCGCGCTGGCGCGGGTGAGCGGGCCGCTCAAGGTGCGGTTCGTGGAGACGGACCCCGCGGCGGGCGGCGCAGTGAGCGAAACAGCCGTGGCGCGACCCTGACACCAGACCACAGGTCCATATCCCATGAACGCGCAGCCCCGGCTGTGGCGTGTTTTGCTGTCATGCCTGCTGGTCCTGCTGCTGTTGCGCGCGGGTCCGGCGATGGCGGCGGCCGCCCTGCTGTCCGCCGACGACGCGCTGTTGTTCGATGCGCGGGTCGGGTCATTGTCCGTCGGCAACGGCATTCGCGGCTTCACGGTCGAGGATGCCATCTGCCTGGATATGGGCGATGTGATCGACGCACTGAAGATTGCCGTGGTGCCGAGCGAGGACAAGCGCCGGGCGCAAGGTTGGGCTTTTGACGAGGCGCGGCATATCGCCATCGACCGCGATACCGGCGAGGCGCGGTTCGGGACGGAATATATGCGGCTGGGCGCAAATGACATTCATGACAGCCGGTCGGGATGGTGCGTGGATACCCAGGCGCTGGGCCGATGGCTGGGCGTTACATTTGATGCCGACACGACCAACGCGATCCTGACCATCACGTCCTCCGCGCCGCTGCCCATCGAAGCCGCGTTGCGCCGGACAGCGGCGGCCGAGCGGCTGGCGACGAAAACGCAGCCACAGACAGCGGGGCTGGAGAGGCACCGCTTCCCCTATCGGCTATGGCGCATGCCTGCGCTGGATGCATCATTGGCCGCCGGGTGGCAGCGCGACGCGAAGGGCGCGCAGGTGCGAACGACACGATATGAAATGCTGGCGTCGGGCGAACTGGCCTATGCGTCTGCCGAAGCGCGGCTGGCGTCGGATGCGAACGCCATGCCGGACAGTTTGCGGCTGCGTCTCTACCGGGCCGACCCCGACGGGCAATTGCTGGGGCCGTTGGCAGCGACACAGGCCGCCATCGGGGATGTGGACAGTTTTGCCATCCCCCTTGTTGCCGGATCAGCCAGCGGACGCGGCGTGGCGCTGACCAACCGGCCGCTCGATGCCATTGGCGAATTTGACAAGGTGGCGCTGACTGGCCTGCTACCGCAGGGGTGGGACGCGGAACTCTATCGCAACGGCGAATTGCTCCGCGTGGTCCCGGCGGATGCGAATGGACGCTATGCCTTTCGCGATATTGCGTTGCGCCATGGCGTCAATGTGCTGGAAGTCGTCCGCTATGGCCCACAAGGGCAGGTCAGACGTGAACGGCGAGTCTATAATATCGCGGCGCAATCGCCGGGGCCGGGCGAAACCTGGTGGTCCACCAATATCGTGCAGGGCAATCATGATCTGCTGCGTTTCGGCAAGAGCCGGCAAACCCCGGCATCGGGATGGCGCGGCAGCATGGCTGTCGACCACGGACTGGGCCGGGGAACGTCGATCGGCGCCGCAATCATACGCGCGCCCTCATCAGATGGCAGCGCCGATTATGGCCATCTAAACCTGCGCGGCGGGTTGGGTGGAATGCTGGGGGAAGTGTCCTGGGCAGGCCGCAGGGGCGGCGGATCGGCCACACGCGCTTCTGTCGTCGGTGATCTGTTCAAGACCAGCATAGCGGTAGAGGCTGTCCATAATCGCGGGTTGCGATCCGAACGGATGGACCCTGCACTGCGGTCCTATGTCGGGGTAGCGCTCGACCGGCCGGTCCATGCAGCCGGTCTGATCCTGCCGCTGCATTTCGACCTGCGATCAACCCGGCAGCAGAGCGGACAGGGGGTAGAGGCGAATGGCCGCCTGTCGGTTGCGACACGCAGCGTGGCGGCCAGTCTGGTGGGTGGATGGAGCCGGTTCCAGTCGAGCGACGGCATGGCCCGCGAGAGTGCGACAGCCGGGCTGCTGGTCAGCGGGCGGGCCGGCAAGGTGAGGTTGCGGGGCGAGGTCCATTGGCGGCTGAAGCCCGATCCCACGTTGATGGGGGTCCAGCTGACCGCGAACCGGGCGCTGGGGGCAACCGACATGGTGCAGATATCTGCCAATTATGCGGCGGGCGAGAAAAAGGTCGCGATCGATGCGGCCTATGCGCGCGATTTCGGCCCGGCGGCGCTAACGCTGAACCTGTCGGGCGACAGCCGCCGGGCGGTGGCGATCGGCCTGGGACTGACGTTCAGCGTAGGCCCAGGCGCAAACGGACGGTTTGGCCGGGTACGTTCCGCGTCTCAGGCACGGGGCGGCGGATTGCTGGTGCGAGCCTTTCGCGATCTGGACGGCAATGGACAGCGCGATGCGGGCGAACCACCCTTTGCCGACCCGGTCGGGGTACTGGTGAACGATCTGCCGTTACCCGCCCGGTTGCGCGGGGAAGAGGCACGGGACATCGAGCTGGACGGGCTAAGCCCCGCTACCCCGATCAAGATTGCGCTGGACGAAGCATCACTCTCCGATCCGTTCGATATACCGAGCAATCCCGGCGTCCTTGTCACCCCGCGCGCTGGCCTGCACGAAGTGGTCGAACTGGGCGTATCGCCTTCCGCCTCGGTCGAAGGGACGCTGGCGGTGAACGGGCGGGCGCTGGCGGGCGAGACGATCGAGTTGCTGACGATGGATGGTACAAGCGCCTATCGCGCGCGCACGGAGTTTGACGGCATGTTCAGTTTCGAGCGGGTCCGGTACGGTCGCTATCGGCTAAAAGTGGCGCAGGGCCGCCACCCACAGGTCGAGCAGATCGTCGAACTGGGCCAGGCCCGCAGCATGGCGCGGCTGGGCGTCATCGATGTCGGCACTGTGCAGCGCATGGCGGCGCGCTGATCAGAATTCGACGAGCGCCACCTTGGTCTTGAGATTGGCGACATAGGCTTCGCGGCCCAGATCCTTGCCGATGCCAGATTGCTTGAAGCCGCCCGTCGGCAGGATGAAGTCGTTGCTGCGGCCATAGCGGTTGACCCAGACAGTGCCGGCCTCCAGCGCGCGGGTGGCGCGCAGGGCGCGGCTGAGGTCGCCGGTATGGACGCCCGCGGCCAGCCCATAATTGCTGTCATTGGCCAACGCATAGGCTTCCCCTTCGTCGGCGAAGGTCTGGACGGTCAGCACCGGTCCGAAAATCTCACTCTGTACCGCCTCACTATGCTGCGCAGCATTTTGCAGCAAAGTGGGCAGGAAATAGCTGCCATCCTGCGGCGCCGTGGCGCGTGTACCGCCCGCAAGCACCTGTGCGCCATCAGTGACGGCGCGCTGGACGATACCGTCGATCCGATCGAGCTGGCCATCGGAAATGATCGGGCCAAGCGTACTGTCGCTGGCCCAGGTTGGTCCCGGCTTGTGCGCCGCAAAGGCCGCCATGATGCGATCGATGACCTGATCGGCAACCTTGTCCTGCACCAGCAGGCGCGATCCTGCGACGCAGACCTGCCCGGCATTGAGCGTGATCGCGCGCGCGACGATGGCGGATGCCTTGTCCAGGCCTGCATCGGCGAAGATGATCTGCGGGCTTTTGCCGCCCAGTTCCAGCGTCACCGGCTTGGGGCCGGTCTGGGCGCAGGCGGTCATGATCGCCGCGCCCGTCGCAGTTGACCCGGTGAAGGTGACCTTGGCGATCTCAGGACGCCGCACCAGCGGATCGCCAACGCTGCGTCCGTCACCCTGAACGATGTTGAAAATGCCGGCGGGCAAGCCTGCCTCGATCGCCAGTTCCGCCAGCCGCACGATGCTGAACGGTGTCATTTCCGACGGCTTCAGCACGATGCTGTTGCCTGCCGCGATGGCGGGCGCAATTTTCCATGCGGCCATGACCAGCGGCAGGTTCCACGGCGCGATCGCAGCGACCACGCCATAGGGTTCGTGGATGGTAAGGCCCAGCTTGTCCGGCGTGGTCGATGCGACTTCGCCGCCAATCTTGTCCGCCCATTCGGCAAAGAAGCGAACGGTTTCAGCGGTATAGCTCACATCCCAGGCGCGGATTTCGTGGATCATGCGCGTGGAGCCAAGCGCCTCCAGCGGTGCGATCGTTTCCATGTCGCCTTCAATAAGGTCGGCCCAGCGGCGCAGCACCCGCATCCGACCGCGCGGGTCAGTCTGCGCCCAGCCGCTACTTTTATAGGCGCGCTGCGCGTCCTCGACCGCCTGCGCCAACTGCGCATCATCGACACTGTCGAGATCGGCATAGATCCGCCCGTCCGAGGGGCGCCGCACGGGAATCGCCTGTCCGCGCCCGACAACACGCCGTCCCCCGATAAAATTGCTGCCTTGCGGCAAGACGATGAGATCGGGGTTGAAAATGTCCACAGCGCAGCTTTCCTTCATGCAGGCTGGACGAGAGAATATGGATCGCGCGCGGCATGTGTTGCAGTTGCGGGGGAAAATCTGCGCGATAATCTTCCAAAATCGGGCCGAAGGCAGCAGCCAATGCTTGGACACGCCGATTAATACCGATCCAAGTGATTCCTTATCTGGGCAGGCGGACGACCCATTTCCGCCGGGGAGCAAGATGCATGGCGACAGACATAGAGGCGATGGTGGACCTGCGGGCGATGATCGTGGACGATCTGCCCGCTGCGCACGCGCTTTCCAGCGAACAGAAATGGCCGCACCGGATCGAGGATTGGGACATGCTGCTCAGCCTTGGCTTTGGTTATGTGGCAGAACGTGACGGAGAGGTTATCGGCACGGCCATGGCGTGGCTGTACGGGACCGACGCTGCGACGCTGGGGATGGTCATCGTATCGCCGGCAGCGCAGGGCATGGGGCTTGGTCGCCGGTTGATGGAGGCGGTGATGGCCGATCTTGGCGACCGTACGATCCTGCTCAACGCCACGGATGAGGGCGCGCCGCTCTATCGCAAGCTTGGCTTTGAACCGGTCGGCCCGGTGTTCCAGCATCAAGGGGCCGCCTTTGCCGTGCCGGTCGCCGAACTCATCCCCGACGAACGGGTGCGGCCATTGGGGGCGAAGGACATGCCGACGCTCCATGATCTGGCGCGGCAGGCGAGCGGCATGAACCGGGACACGCTGCTGGATGCTTTGGTGCCAGGCGCGCAAGGCGTGGTGCTGACGCGCGACAATGAACCGGTGGGCTTTGCCCTGTTTCGCCGTTTTGGCCGCGGCTATGTCGTCGGGCCGACGGTGGCCCCGGACACTGGCGGCGCAAAGGCGCTGATTTCCCACTGGCTCGGATCGAACAGCGGGATTTTCTGTCGGCTCGACGTGCCGGAAGAAAGCGCGTTGAGCAATTGGCTCGATGAGTTGGGCCTGCCCTGCGTCGGCCGGGTGATGCGCATGGTGCGCGGGCCGATGCCGCAGACAGACCCCTCGATCAAAGTCTTCTCTCTCACGACACAGGCGCTCGGATGACTCTTTCCCTTTCCAACCCCGCCCTTTTCGTCGAACGCGCCTATATTGGCGGCGCGTGGGTCGGCGCAACGTCCGGTGCGACCGTGCCGGTGGACAATCCCGCGACCGGCGCGATCATCGGCACCGTGCCCGATTGCAGCGCGGCTGATACCCAGGCGGCGATAGATGCGGCAGAGGCCGCCTTCCCGGCGTGGAAGGCGCGGACGGCAAGCGATCGCGCGGCGATGCTGGAGCGTTGGCATGCGCTGGTGATGGACAATCTGGTCGATCTGGGCCGGATCATGACCGCCGAACAAGGCAAGCCGACCGCGGAAGCCGAGGGCGAAATTCGCTACGCTGCAAGCTTTATCAAGTGGTTCGCCGAAGAAGCCCGGCGGATCGACGGCGGCATCATCCCCGCCCCCGAAGCCAATCGCCGCATATTGGTGATGAAGGAGCCGGTTGGGGTATCGGCGGCGATCACGCCATGGAATTTCCCCTCTGCCATGATCACGCGCAAATGTGCGCCTGCACTGGCGGCCGGTTGCCCGGTGGTGGTCAAGCCGTCGGAACTGACGCCCTATAGCGCGCTGGCCATGGCGAAGCTGGCAGAAGAAGCAGGTTTCCCTGCAGGCGTGTTCAATGTCGTCACGGGTCTTCCGACAGCGATCGGCGGTGCGCTGACCGCCAGTCCTGTAGTGCGCAAATTGTCCTTCACCGGATCGACCCGCGTAGGCGCTTTGCTGATGCGGCAGTGCGCCGACACGATCAAGCGGGTCAGCTTCGAACTGGGTGGCAATGCGCCGTTGATCATATTCGATGATGCCGACATCGATCTGGCCGTTGCCAGCGCAATGGTCAGCAAATTCCGCAATGCCGGCCAGACCTGCGTCTGCGCCAATCGCATTCTGGTGCAGGACGGCGTTTATGACCAGTTTGCCGAGAAGCTGGCCAAGGCCGTGTCGGCGCTGAAGGTCGCGCCGGGCGACATGCAGGGCAGCACCATCGGACCGCTGATCAACACTGCTGCCGCCGAGAAGGTGAAGGCGCATGTCGACGACGCGCTGTCGCGCGGCGCGACCCTGTTTGCGCAAGCGCCCGAAGGCGCAACAGGTGAGCGCTTTGCCCGCCCCGTCGTCCTGACCGGGGCGACACGGGACATGCGGCTGGCGGAAGAAGAGACGTTCGGCCCGGTCGCGCCACTGTTCCGCTTCACCCATGAGGATGAAGGGGTCGAACTGGCCAACGCCACCAGCTATGGCCTTGCCAGCTATTTCTACACCGAAAATCTGCATCGCGCCTTCCGCGTTGCCGAGCGGCTGGAGGCGGGCATGGTTGCGCTCAATACCGGTTCGATCGCTATGGAAGTCGCGCCGTTCGGCGGGGTCAAGATGTCGGGTCTGGGCCGAGAGGGCGCCCATGCGGGGATTGAGGAATATCTGGAGACAAAGGCGTTCCATATCGGCGGGCTGAAGATCTAGAGCCACCCGTCCCGCCCGCTTAGCCCAGTTCCCGCCGTCGCTGGCACACGTCCCTCGTAAAGGAGGCATCATGCGCAACTATAACATCTCCGTCATCCCCGGCGACGGCATTGGCAAGGAAGTCATGCCCGAAGGCATCCGCGTACTGGAGCGGGCGGCGAGCCTCTATGGCTTCACGATCGGCCAGAAATGGCAGGATTTCGCCTGCTGCGATTATTACGCCAAACATGGCCAGATGATGCCGGACGACTGGAAGGAGCAGATCGGCAAGCCTGACGCGATCTTCTTTGGCGCGGTCGGCTGGCCAAACACGGTGCCAGATCATATTTCGCTGTGGGGATCCTTGCTCCAGTTCCGGCGGGAATATGATCAATATGTCAATCTGCGCCCTGTCCGGTTGATGCCCGGCGTCCCCTGTCCGCTGGCCGGCCGCGAGCCGGGGGACATTGATTTCTGGGTGGTGCGCGAAAATACCGAGGGCGAATATAGCTCGGTCGGCGGCAAGATGTTTCCAGGTACCGATCGTGAGATCGTGATCCAGGAGACGGTGATGACCCGTCACGGCACCGACCGGGTATTGCGCTATGCTTTCGATCTGGCCGCCACGCGCGAGCGCAAGCATGTGACGTCCGCCACAAAGTCGAACGGCATCGCCATCACCATGCCCTGGTGGGACGAGCGGGTGGAGGAGATGGCCAAAAATTACCCGACCGTCACCCATGATAAATATCATATCGACATTCTGACGGCGCAATTCGTGCTGAACCCCGATCGTTTCGACGTGGTGGTGGCGTCCAACCTGTTTGGCGACATATTGTCCGACCTTGGCCCGGCCTGCACCGGAACGATCGGCGTGGCACCGTCGGGCAATATCAACCCGGATGGCACCCACCCGTCGCTGTTCGAACCGGTCCATGGCTCGGCGCCCGACATCGCCGGCAAGGGCATTGCCAATCCCGTAGGCCAGATCTGGTCGGCGGCGATGATGCTGGAGCATCTGGGCGAGGCGGATGCCGCTGCCGCCATCATGCGCGCGGTCGAAACGGTATTGGCCGAACCTGCCCTGCGGACAGGCGACCTGAAGGGCAAGGCCGGTACCGAGGAATGCGGCAAGGCCATTGCCGACGCGCTGGCCTGAGCGGGACCAGCGCGGCACAATATGCCGCGCCGTTTCGCCAATACGGCCCCGGCAGGCTTGTAAACGGGTCGATTGAGACTTTCCCGCTGCGTCACAAGGATAGGCTGCGTCCCATGACCACCATGGCGAGCACCCCCAAGATGCACCAATCCAACCGTAACCTGCTGGACATCGACCGCGATCATCTGATTCATTCGGTCACTTCCTTCCGCGCCCATGAAGCGCGCGGCGCGACCATGTTGCAAAGCGGCAAGGGCATGTGGCTGACCGATATGGACGGCCGCGAAGTGCTAGATGCCTTTGCCGGGCTGTGGTGCGTCAATGTCGGCTATGGCCAGGACAGCATCGTCGAGGCGGCAGCAGAGCAGATGCGACGCCTGCCCTACGCGACCGGCTATTTCCATTTCGGTTGCGAGCCTGCCGCGCGGCTGGCCGAGCGTCTCGTCGCTCTGTCGCCGGAGGGGCTGGAGCATGTCTATTTTACGCTGGGCGGGTCGGATGCGGTGGACTCCGCGATCCGCTATATCACCCACTATTACAATGCCATCGGCAAGCCCGCCAAGAAACAGTGCATCGCGCTGGAGCGGGGCTATCATGGATCGAGCAGCACTGGCGCAGGCCTGACGGCGCTCGCCAACTTCCATCGTAATTTCGATCTGCCGCTGCGCTGGCAGCATCATATCAGCTCGCCCTACCCCTATCGCAGCGATCTGGAAGGGGATGATGCAGCGATCATCGCCCGGTCGGTTCAGCAGTTGAAGGACAGGGTCGCAGAACTGGGCGCGGACAATGTCGCTGCCTTCTTCTGCGAGCCGATACAGGGCTCTGGCGGCGTCATCGTGCCGCCGGTCGGCTGGCTCAAAGCCATGCGGCAGGCGTGCGACGAACTGGATATTTTGCTGGTCGCCGACGAAGTGATCACCGCCTTTGGTCGCACCGGGCCAATGTTCGCCTGCGAAGCGGAGGGCGTGACGCCAGACCTTATGACCGTCGCCAAGGGTTTGACCTCCGGCTATGTGCCGATGGGCGCGGTGCTGATGTCCGACAAAGTGTATCAGGGGATTGCCGATGGCGCGGCCGCCGATGTCGTGATCGGCCATGGCGCGACCTATTCGGGCCATCCGGTGAGCGCGGCGGTAGGGCTGGAAGTGTTGCGGCTCTATACCGAAGGCGGAATATTGGCGAACGGCCAGAAGGTCGCAGCGCGATTCGATGCCGGGCTGGCCGGGCTGGCTGACCATCCGCTGGTGGGCGATACGCGTGGACGCGGCCTGCTGGGTGCGATCGAGCTGGTGGCGGACAAAGGCACGAAAGCGCGGTTTGACCCGGCGCTCAAGGTCGCCGACCGCCTGTTCAACGATGGCTATGCCAATGGCGTCATCTTCCGCGCTTTTGCCGACAATATCATCGGCCTGGCTCCCGCGCTATGCGCGACCGATGCCGAGATGGACGAGATATTCGCGCGCATCAGGAAAACGCTCGACGGCTTGCTCGAACAGGCAGATATTCGCGCGGCGCTGGGATAAATATAAGGGGGAACAAGGACATGTTGGGCGGACCCAGACTGGACAGGATCGACCTGAAAATCCTGACGCAGCTACAGCAGTCGGGCCGGATCACCAATGTCGAGCTGGCCGACGCTGTCGGCCTGTCCCCCAGCCCATGCCTGACCCGCGTCAAGCGACTGGAGAAAGCGGGCTATATCACCGGCTATGGCGCACATATCAATTTGCACAAGCTGGGCGAATTTCTGACCGTCTTTACTGAAGTAACGCTGACCGAACATCGGTCGGGCGACTTTTCCCGGTTTGAAACCCGCATCCGCAAACTGGACGAGATTGTCGAATGTCATCTGGTCAGCGGCGGATATGATTATCTGTTGAAATTCGTGACCCGCGGGGTCGGCCATTATCAGTCGATCATCGAAGGTATGCTGGAAAGCGATTATGGCATCGAAAAATATTTCAGCTATGTCGTGATCAAATCGCCCTTCATCAAACATCATTACCCGATCCAGCATCTGTTTGGCGAGCAACGCTAGGATTGGAAGCGGAAGCTTGTTGATAGATTATGAATGACATCACCGACCTGATCGAACCGCTCGTTGCGTTCCGCCGCGATATTCATGCGCACCCGGAACTCGGCTTTTGCGAGCATCGCACAGCCGGACGGATTGCCGAGCAGTTGCGCGCGCTGGGGCTCGAAGTGCATGAAGGGATCGGGCGTACGGGCGTGGTCGGCGTGCTGCGCAACGGCACGTCGGGACGCAGTATCGGGCTGCGGGCGGATATGGACGCACTGCCGATTGAGGAGCAGACCAACCTGCCTTGGGCCAGCAAGACGCCCGGAACCTTCCATGGTTGCGGCCATGACGGGCATGTCGCGATGCTGCTGGGCGCGGCCCAGCAGCTGACGCGCAGCCGCAATTTCGACGGAACGGTCCATTTCTTCTTCCAGCCAGCCGAAGAGGGGCAAGGCGGCGCGCGCGAAATGGTGCAGGAGGGACTGTTCGAGCGTTTCCCGTGCGAGCGCGTGTTCGGCCTGCATAACTGGCCCGATCTGCCAGCGGGCACGATCGCGACGCGGCCCGGCCCGATCATGGGCGCGGCGGACAAGTTCGAAATCCTGCTTGAAGGACGCGGCGGCCATGCCGCGATCCCGCAGGATACGCCCGATGCCATATTGGCCGCAGCGACGCTGGTGACGCAATTGAACGCGATCATATCGCGCCGGATCGCGCCGACCGCGTCGGCCGTGCTGTCGATCACGCAAATCCATGGCGGGCATACCCATAATGTGATCCCCGCCGAAGTCCGTATCGGCGGCACTGTGCGGACGTTCGACGAGCAAGTGCAGGACAGGATCGAAGCATCTATCCGCGAGATTGCGGCAGGCGTGGCGCTGGCCAACGGGTTGAGCGCGAGCGTCGATTATCAGCGTTACTATCCCGCCACGATCAATGATACGCAGGCGGCGCAGGAAGCGCTCGACGCGGCAGCGACCGTCGGCGTCGCGCAGCTCGCACCCGACCCCGCCTTCACGTCGGAGGATTTCGCCTTCATGCTGAAAGCCTGCAAGGGTGCCTATATCTGGCTGGGTCAGGCAAAGCCCGAGGGTGGCGCGCCACTCCATAACCCCCATTATGATTTCAACGATGATGTGCTGGGGCTGGGTATCCGGCTGCATGTCGCCCTGGTCGAACGGCATTTGGCGATTTAGGGCTGCAGTAACATATCGGCCTTCGATCGAAGCGATAGGAGCAGCGGACGAAGATGACCTGCCCTATCGCGTAATAACTGGCGGTCGGTAGCCAGTCCGTTGGGCTGAAAGCCTCCTTGAATTCCCTCAGGCCGGCACGAATCCCGGCCCATATCGTGTCGGCACGCCAGGACGCGCCGACCTTGTATGAGCCGGGATGCGTTGCGCTTACCGGATCGTCAATTGCACGCCGACCGTTCGCGGCGCGTCGACCAGGGCACTGATGCTGCCGGGCGCGAGCGGGATCGACTGCTTATATTGCGTAGTCAGCTTGTCGGTCAGATTCTTGCCGACCAGCGCCACTTCCCAACGACCATCCTGCGGCCCGAACCCAATGCGCAGGTCGACCTTGGTATAGCCGCGCTGCTCCAGCAGCGGGTCGGCGGTAGCCGCCATGAAATAGCGTGACGTGAAATAGACCAAGGGATCGACCGTCAGATTGTAATTGCCGACCGGGATAGACGCCCGCGCGCCGACATTGCCGCTCCATTCCGGCGCGTTGGTGCGCCGTTTGCCCGACAGATCCTGCGTGCAGCCCCCGCCGACTTGCGCCAGTGCCTGGATAGTGCAGGCACCGTTGGGATAATCGGTATATTTGGCGTCGAGATAGGCAACACTGGTATTGAGCGTGAGCCAGGAGGTTGTGCGCAGACTGGCATTGAACTCGACACCTTGAGAGCGCGATGCGCCGACATTCTGCACCAGCGATGTGATGGTCCCGTTGGGCTGAAGTTGAAGACTAGTTTCCTGCAGGTCCTTATAGTCGCTGCGATAGAATGTCAGGTCCATGTTCAGCCGCCGGTCAAGGAAGCTGCCCTTTATACCCAGTTCATAGGCGTTGACCGTTTCCGGCCCGAAATCCTCGTTCTGCGCCCCAAAGCTATAGCCGCCAGCCTTAAAGCCGTTGGCATAGCTTGCGTATATCATGACGTCGCGCGACAGATCATATTGAATGCTTGCGGACGGCATGAATTTATTGTCGGTCCGCTCCGGGCGCGCAAAGTCCGCGGTATTGGTGGCCAAGAGCCGCGCCACAATTGCTGTCTGGGCGGGGGAAAGGCTCTGAAATCCCTCGAACGAGGCGAGATTGTCGCCCAGTCCTGGCGCGGCCGTACGATGGGCACGCTTCTGGATGCTGGAGTAACGAGCGCCCAGATTGATCCGGAAATGCTCGATCGGACGGATGGTCGCGGACGCGAAACCCGACCAGGTCGTATCATTTTGCGTAATGATATTGTTACCGGCGAATAATGTGGAGGCATTGAAAGTGCCCGTGGTGTCGCGCGCGCCAAAGGGCTGGAACGAAAAACCAACAACTGTTCGCGTGCTCAACCGACCATGCGAGGCATAGCCGCCAATCATATATTCCAATGTGCCGCCGGTGGCAGACTGATAGCGAATTTCCTGGCTCACTTGGCGATAACGTTCGTCCTGACGCGTGGGATAGCCATTGGTCCCGCCAATCGCATCGGTCAGCGGGAATGGAATGCCCTGCCCCAAGTTCGTGGTGTGATGCCAGAAATAGCCGGAGATCATGTTGATCGATCCGCTGCCGACGTCGACACTGTTCGTCCATGCACCTTCAATGAAGTCATAGTTGGTTTGAGTAGGGCCGGTCGCAGAATGATAATCGAGCGTGTCGTCAATGTTGCCGCCATTCTGATTGAGATAGCGATTGCAGACATTGATCGGGGCGAGCGCGAAGCCCGGCGGAGGGGGACAGTTGATGACTTGGTACATCCCCGAACCACGGGTGCGCGAGCGCGCGCCGTCTATCCGCAAGTCCGACCGGAAGTCGCTGTCCGGCTCCCATTTGAGAGCGATACGTCCCTGGGCCGTGCGGTCATGCGGCCCATCTTCGCCGGTATTGCTGCTTTTGATATATCCGTCGCTACCCGACACGCGACCAGCAATGCGGGCGCTGAGCGATGGGCTGAGCGGCGCGTCCACCCCCATCTGCACATCATATTCCTGGGTCGAGGGAACATAGGTCGCAACCGCATTGTAATTCAATTCTTCGCCTGGCTTTCGCGTGACGATGTTCAGCGCACCGGCAATCGCGTTCGCCCCGAAGAAGGTTGTCTGCGGTCCCTTGAGCACCTCGACCCGTTCAAGGTCAAACAAGGCTGCGCGAGTGGAGCGCGAACGGCTGCGATAGACGCCGTCGACAAAGGTTGCGACCGACTGTTCGAAGCCGGGATTGGGCCCTGACCCGACGCCCCGGATCGTGATCGCATTGGCGATGGTGCCGGTCGAAATCCGTACGTTGGGCAGGCGTACCGCCATGTCATTCAGGCTGGTGATGTTCTGGCGTTGCAGCGTCTCGCCGCCGACGACCGAAACGGCGACTGGCACGTCCTGCAGTCGCTGTTCGCGGCGCTGAGCCGTTACGACGATTTCGCCGTCGGTATTTTGCCCCGCCGCATCTGCCTGCGCAAACGCTGGCGTCGTTAGCAAAGCACAGATGGCAGTTCCCAAAAGCAGATGGCCTTGTGAGATAATTTTCATCACTCCCTCCCAATATTTATTTGGATATAATGTCTATTATTAAAATTATATAATATTACTCATAAGATTATTATTATATGTATCGCGATTTATAATTCTATTTGGCTAGATCTATCGATTGAAGATCTTTGCCAATTAAGAGAGGGCCACTGTAATGCGCCCTTATTTCTTGTTCGACGACCTGCGTGGATTGAGGGGTCAGGAAGCCCGCGATATGCATCAGAACCAGCTTCTTGACGCCAGCCTTGGCGGCGAGCTTGCCAACTTCCTGCGGCGTCAGATGTTCGAGCGTCATGTGCGCGGCAAGTTCGGTGCGAACTGATCCGCTGTTGTCCACAGGCGCCGCGTCGACGCGCGGCGGCAGGACTTCGCTGACCAGAATGTCGGCGCCTTTCGCCAAGGCAGCGACGGCGTCACTTGGTCCTGTATCGCCAGTGAACACCACGGATCCGCTGGGCGTATCGAACCGATAGGAATAGCTTTTGTCGACCTTGCCGTCAGGCCCGACGGACTTGTGCCCGAAATGCGAGTTCTCGACCGCCGTAACCCTGACCTTGTCGTCAGAATAGATCAGGCCCGGCTGTTTGTCGTGACCGACAAAGCGCGTCTTGGCCTGTGGCAGGCTAGGGATGCCAGCGCGAAAAATCCGCTCCGAGACGCTTAGATAGCGCAGCGCTGCGTCGACCAGGAATTCGGTCGCGGGCGGACCATAGATTTCGACCGGCGGCCCTTTGGCGCCGCGAAGCCCCGTACCGATCCAGTTGAGCGACATCAGCGGTTCCAGTCCCGCCGTATGATCGAGGTGATGATGCGTGATGAAGATTGTTCGCAGCGCGCCAATTGGAAATCCGGCCGCTACAAACTGATGCGCGGTACCCGCGCCCGCGTCGATCAGGTAGGGCGTGCCGTCGATGACGAGCAGGGAAGCAGGCTCCGACCGCTCAAGGTCAACGACCGGACCACCCTTAGTTCCCAACAGGATGATCCTGTCCTGCTCGGTCGGCGTTGCAGCGGAGGGCTGAGCCGTCGCGGCCCCTGACATTGCGGCAAAGGCAGTGGCCGCGAGCAACAAAAAGCGTGTCATTCCTTGATCTCCGGACGAAATCCTTGGTTGGGGCGCGGGCCCCCTGATGGTCGGAACCGGGCCGGGCCATCACATGCGGGCCCGGCCTTGTTCCAGTGGAGCATCACGATGGTTTGGCCGTGCCGACCGTCACTTTCTCTATCTCACACCCGCAGGTCCGCGGCCCGGTGCGATCGTCCAGCGCTGGCCGCCCGATAATCGCTTCGCCGGCAAGGATACGAATGATGCGATCGACAGGTGCAGTCTGGGTCACCTTACCGTCGACCTTCATGGTCAGCGTGAAGCCCTTGTCCGCAGGAACGAATGCGACCGAAATCTCATGAGTGCCGGGAGCGAGCGCGCCGCCGCCCTTCACTGTCCGGCGCTCCTGTGCCCGGCCCGACGGATTATACGTAAAGACCGGCACCCCGTTTTCCAGCGATAGCGCATAGCCCGACGGCACGCCCCCCTGGTTGAGGATCGGCCCGTTCTCCATGCCCTGAACGGTTACCTTCGCAACGGCTTCCCAGCCCGGCGTCAGTTCGGGGAAGGCAGCCGCCGGATAGCGTATGTCGCTAGGATAGTAGACATGGGCGACATTGGCTTCGATCGCTGGCGGCCGGAATTTCGAGTTGATCCGTTCAAAGAAATCGGCGGACAAGGGATAGATGTTGAACTTTGCAGCAGCCTTGTCGAAATCCGCCCTCAGTTCGGCGAGTTTTTCGGGATATTTGGCAGACACATCAACGGTCTGGGAATAATCATTATTCAGATTGTAAAGCTGCCAGGTCGCTTTGTAGGGATTGGTCTTATTAGGGCCCCAAGGCTTCCAGTTCACGTCTGTTCCTGCCAGCCAGCCGTCCTTGTAATAGGCGCGGCTGCCAAGCATTTCGAAATATTGCTCGCGATGGCGGGTCGGGGCTTTAGCGTCCTTAAAGGTATAGTTTAGCGCCACGCCATCAATCGGTTGCTGCACAACGCCATCCACCTTTTCCGGAGGTGCGATGCCGATGGCCTCATAGATGGTGGGGGCGATATCGATCACATGACTGAACTGGGTGCGAACGCCGCCCTTGTCGGCGATGCCCTTGGGCCATGAAATGACCATGCCATCGCGCAGTCCGCCCAATTTGGACGCGACCGTCTTGCCCCAGGGGAAGGGCGTGTTGGTGGCATAACCCCAGCCGACCGGATAGTTGCTCAGCACATGCTCGCTGCCAAGTCGGTCGATGTCTTTCAACATGTCTTCGTCCGAAGGCTCGATCCCTGCGAACAGCGAATAGACATTGTTGGTGCCGCGTAGATTGTGCAGCGCCGCGCCATTGTCACCCTGGATGAAGATGATCAGCGTGTTGTCGAGTTGTCCGGTATCCTTCAGCCGCGCGATGATCCGGCCGAACTGATCGTCGGTATAGGCAAGCTGGGCGGCAGCGACCTCCATCATGCGCGCATAAAGACGCTTCTGGTCGGAAGACAGGCTGCTCCACGCGGGCACACCCGGCAACGGCGGCGCCAGCTTCGTATCGGGCGCGACCACACCCATTTTCTTTTGGCGAGCAAGTATCTGTTCGCGGACGACATCCCATCCCATGTCGAACTTGCCTTTGAACTTGTCGATCCACTCCTTGGGCGCCTGCTGCGGCCCGTGCATGGCGCCCGGCGCATAATAGGCAAAGAAGGGTTTGTCGGGGTTGGAGCCATTTTGCGCGCTCATCCAAGCGAGCAAATGGTCGGCCATGTCCTTTTCGAAGATATAGTCGGGATCGTTGGGATCACGGCGGACGCCGATATGATTTTCAAGCAACGGCGGATTGGCCTGATCGGTCCCGGCGGCGTTGAAGCCATAGAAATAATCGAAGCCCATGCCGCTCGGCCAGTGCGTGAACGGTCCCATCGGCCCCAGTTCCCAGTCTGGCGTATTGTGGTTCTTGCCGAACCAGGCGGTGTCGTAACCGTTATTTTTCAGCACCTGGCCCAGAGTTGCCGCGCTGTCGGGGATGACAGATGTATAGCCCGGCTCATCCACGGACACGTTGCTGATCGATCCGGATCCGACCGCATGATGGTTGCGTCCGGTCAGCAGCGACGCCCGCGTGGGCGAACACATGGCCGTCGTGTGAAACTGCGTGTATTTTAGTCCATTGCGCGCGAGCATGTCGAAATTGGGCGTGGGGATCGGCCCGCCGAACGTACTCGACGCGCCAAAACCGACATCGTCGGTCAACACCAGCAGGACATTGGGGGCGCCTTTGGGCGCCTTGGGAATATTGGGATAATAGCGCCAGCTCCCGTCAGCCTGCGTCCGCAGCGGTTGCTGCTGCTGCTGCGCAGATGCCGCGTCGCCACCAGCCTGTGCCAAAGCCTGCCCACTGAGGGAGGCGACGAGGCCGGCGGCAATCACACGCGTCATATCCTTCGCCAATCGCGCACGCACCCGCTTCAGATACCCTTGCCGCATCATCAGTCCTTTCCCAATCTTCTTGTCGACCCTGCTTGCGAAGGCCTTTGCTTTCCGCCGTTAGTCGGTAATCAAGCGCGCCGTCGTGCCAGAGGGGGTATCCGGCCAACTTGAGCGCAGTGCATATTGGCTCATACGCTTGGCGACTTGTTCCTGTGTGCACCCACAGGGGGCAACCGGGCCGGATATTTCTATCGCGCGCCGGTTTCCTTCTCCTGGCTGATGGTTACGGACAGCAGCCGCCCTTGATAGGCAAAGGGCAGTTGCATATCGTCGGCGACAGATTCATCACCCAGTTGCCCAACGGAGCCGGCAAGGCCGAGGAAAGAGGACGACATGGGTGTAGTCTGGCGAGCCACTTCCTTGCCATCGACCGACAGTTCCAATGTCCCTCCCCGGCCCGGCATGGCGTCCGGGACGAAACGCCCCATAATGCTATGCTTGCCTGGGGAGAGTGGCTCAGACCCGCTCAGCCGGATGGCGGTATCGTGATCGGAGGGATCGTAGAGAAAAACCGGCTTGCCATTGATGACGAAAAGCCCCCAGCCCATCGCCCAGCCGCCTTGCGCGACCAGGGTTCCGTCCCCTCCTGCCGATGGAACATCTACTTGTGCGCTGGCTGACCATCCGGTCCGCATCAGGCTGGGGAAGGCGCCATAGTTGAACCGCGCCGTGCTGGGATAATATGTCACACTGTTGCGTCCCCCCAAGATCGACGGACGGAAACGAGCATCAAGACGGCTGAAGAAATCGGAGGTCAAAGGGAAGACGTTATTCGCCTTCGCAGCCGTTTCGAAATCGGCCTGCAAGGCGGCGAGCTTTTCGGGATGTCTGGCCGCCAGATTGACGGACTGCGAATAATCCCGATTGAGATCGTATAATTCCCACTTGAATGCGAGCGGATCGACATGGGTCGGACTATGATCCCATGTCGGGCGTGCCGGGACCGTATTGGCGAGCCAACCGTCCTTATAAAAACCGCGATTGCCCATTAGTTCGAAATATTGCTCAGTATGGCGGTTCGCGGCCTTTGCCTCACGAAAGGTGTAGGCAAAACTCACGCCGTCGATCGGCATCTGATCGACCCCGTTCATCTGCGTGGGCGGAGTAATGCCGATCGCTTCGTAGACGGTCGGCGCAATATCGATGACATGGGTGAACTGCCCACGGGTCTGTCGCTGGTCGGCGACATGGCCCGGCCAGGATACCACCATGCCGTTCATCGTGCCGCCAAGATGTGACGCAACCTGCTTGGAATATTGGAAGGGCGTGTTCATCGCATAAGCCCATCCCGCCTGATACACGCCCGCGCTGTGCGGCCCTCCCAGACTGTCTTCCTTGCCAATCATCTGATCCCATTCAGGATCATTGTTGTTCATCGAGGCATATTCATTGTTCGTACCCCGCGGTCCGGCCTCTTCCGACGAGCCATTGTCGCCCTGAACGTAGATGATCAGCGTATTGTCATATTCGCCAAGCCGCTTGAGTTCGCCGATTACCCGGCCGAATTGATCGTCGAAGAAGGCGAGCTGGGCGGCGTAAACTTCCATCATCCGCGCCGACACTTTCTGCTGCTCGGGCGTAAGGGAATCCCATGCCGGGAGAGCGGCTTCACGCGGATTGAGGCGCGCATTCTTGGGAATGACGCCCATTGCCTTTTGCCGCTTGAATATCTCGACGCGCAGCTTGTCCCAGCCCATATCAAACTTGCCGCGAAACTTGGCGATCCACTCCTTGGGTGCCTGCTGAGGGCCATGCGCTGTACCGGGCGACCAATACATCAGGAAAGGCGCATCTGGGCGCAACGACTTTTGCCCGCCCAGCCACTGGATCGCATGATCGGCCGTATCGCGATCCAGAATATAGTCGGGCTTGCCGATATAGGGGCGGATGGTGTTGAGATTTTCGGTCAGGATCGGCGCGAACTGGCTGGTTGCCGGTCCATTGAAACCGTAAAAATAGTCAAAGCCCAGCCCCAGTGGCCATCGGTCGAACGGCCCGTAGGGCGTCAAATCCCAAGGAGGCGTATTGTGATTCTTGCCAAACCAGGAGGTGTCATATCCATAGGCCTTTAGCACCTGACCGATCGTCGCGGCAGTTTTCGGGATGGACGCATTATAGCCGGGCGCGTCCATCGACACCTCGGATATGGCGCCAAACCCTACCCGATGATGGTTACGGCCGGTCAGCAGCGCGGCGCGCGTCGGGGAGCACATCGCGGTCGTGTGGAAATTATTGTATCGAACACCCTGCGCCGCCAGTGCATCATAATTTGGCATGGGAATGAGCCCGCCAAAGGTGCTGCTTGCCCCGAAACCGACGTCGTCGGTCAGGACGATGAGGATATTGGGTGCTTGGGCGGGAGCCTGCGGGCGGGCGGGATAGGTCTTGAATGCGGGCTGCGGCGCGGCGACGCTACCGTCGCTGGCAAGAACTGCAGTTGCCGGCATAACCATTGCTGTGGTTGCAGCTATCAGCTTGATCCAGTTACGCACGGTCGCAATTCTCCTTAGTAATTGTCGGCAGCGCCATGATGCCGGTTCGCTCTGCCCTGCCGATGATCAACACCCATGCGATGCACAGGGCGACAGGGATAAGAGCGGCGAGCATGAAGCCGCCGACACCTGCTACATGAGCGACCAGCCAGCCGCCGGCCAACGGCCCGCAGATTGCACCCGATCGCGTGACGGCGATTGACAGGCCGACAAAACTGGACAGCAGATGCTGCGGATAGAAAATCATGCCAAAAATGGTGATGGCGATATGGGCGCCGGAAATTCCTACGCCTATGGCCAGTAGCAGGAGTGCCCAGAGCGTCCCGCTATAGGCAGTGACGGCGATGCCGATCAGTCCGGCGGCTGCGCAAAGATATCCGCCAACGAACGTCCCGACCGCGCGACCCCGATCCAACTGATAGGCGAAAAAAAAGCCGCCCACGATGCCGCCAAACTGAAACAATCCGCTGAGCCGTGCGGCCGTGTCTACCGGCATGCCACCACGAGGCAGCAGGGTCGGCAGCCAATTTATCATCATATAGATGAGGAACGTATTGGTCGTCGCCAACCCCAGGAGCAGCAATGTCTTGATCCGGTGGGCAGGCAAGAATAGCTCAAAAAGCGGAGAGGCTGAAGGCTGCCGCTTGGTTGTGGTGGACGAAGACGGGATCGCCTGCTGATGCGACGGCATCAGGATCACCAGACCGGCTATTGCGATCAGCGTCAGCAGCCCCGCTATCACGAACAGCGCCTGCCAATTGCCTATTCTCACCACCGGCGCAACAATCAGTGCGGCCATCACCGACCCCACGGGGATCGCCGTATTGACGATCGCCAGAATTCTGGCGCGCATGTGCATGGGCGCGATGTGGGCCACGCTGGCCGTGACATTGGGCAGGCACGCGCCAAGGCCGATGCCGGTCAGCAAGCGCCAGACGACGAACGCCGAGACATTGTCTGCTGTGGCGGTGCCGAAAGTAGCCCCCGCCGCCAGCATGCCCGTCCAGACGATCATGCGCTTGCGGCCGAACCTTTCCCCCAGCGGGGCGAGCAACACCGATGCGAGACCGATACCTATCAGGACGGCGGAGAGGCTGAGGGCGAAGGCAGAGGGAGGCTGGCCCCATTGCGCGCTCACGCGTGGCACGGCGAGCGGCATTGCAGCGAGGTCCAGCCCTTCGATCAGCATGAAGAAAGCGCAGAAGAACAGGATTGCGACGGTTCGCGCTGTTAGCCGGTCATGAACCGTGCCAGAGGCGTTGATCGCCTGGTCAAGCATCATTCCCACCTCTCCTCGCCAGCCTTCTGGCTTTATCCGCCGCCGCCGCTGGCACCGCGTCTATGGTGCAACGCATAGGCCCACCTAAGACGGGAGAGAACGTGTTAAATCGATAGGGAGTGATAGCATTTTACCTATCGCGACCTTTCGCTTTTTGGGGTTCCCCTAGCCCCCTCTGAAGGGCCATTGAGGGCTATAAGCTGTCTCCAGAGAACAGGGGAAAGCGCGGACGAAAGAGGATGGCGAAGAACGGCAAGAGGGGTGATAACAGGCGCGGGTCAAAGGCCGCTGGCGTTGGCGGCTGGCGCAATCCGCTTCCGATTTCATCCTTACGCGCCTTGTCGCACCTGTTCGCCTGATGGGCTGAGAGGTCGTTACATGAAGGGCATCGCAAGACTGGCGTGGATGGCAGGCATGATCGCCTTGCTGAGCGCCTGTGGCGGGACGGATCGACATTCCGCCACCCGCGATGGTGCCGACTGGCCGACGACCGGCGGGACGCTTGACGCCCAGCGCTTCAGTCCGCTCAACAGCATCAACCGGGACACGGTGGGCCGACTGGGCCTTGCCTGGTCGGTTGATCTCGACACCAATGCCGGTCAAGAAGCCACGCCGATCATGCGGGACGGCACCCTTTACATCATCAGTGCTTATGACGTGGTGCGCGCGGTGGACGCGCGGACCGGCGAGGTGCGCTGGACCTATGACCCGCAGGTGCGTGCGGCGGCCGCCCGCTCATGTTGCGGTCCAGTGTCGCGCGGCGTAGCGGTGGAAAACGGGCTTGTCTATGTGGGGGCGCTGGACGGTCGCCTGATCGCGCTCAATGCGCAGGACGGCACAGTGCGCTGGCAAGTGCAGACGCTGGACGACGCCTGGCCGCCCGCTGTCAACTATTCGATCACGGGCGCGCCCCGCGTCATCAAGGGGCGCGTCATCATCGGCAACGGTGGCGCGGAATTCGGCGCGCGCGGTTTCATCACCGCCTATAACGCCCAAAGCGGGAAGAAAGAGTGGCGCTTCTACACAGTGCCCGGCAAACCGGGGACTAGGGACAATGCCGCATCCGACGCGATGCTTGGTAAGGTGCAATCGACATGGAACGGGCAATGGTGGCGCTGGGGCGGCGGTGGCACTGTGTGGGACGCGATCGAATATGATCGCGAACTTGACCTGCTCTATTTCGGCGTCGGCAATGGCAGCCCGACAAATCATGGGCTGCGCAGCGACGGCAAGGGCGATAACCTATTCCTGGCCTCAATCGTCGCTGTCCGTCCCGATACCGGCGAATATGTCTGGCATTATCAGGAAACACCGGCCGAAAGCTGGGACTATACTGCGACACAGCCGATCATCCTTGCGGACCTCGAAATAGGCGGGAAAATGCGCAAGGTGCTGATGCAGGCACCGAAAAACGGGTTCTTCTACATTTTGGACCGCGCGACCGGCGAATTGCTGTCCGCCGACCCCATCGCCAAGACGACATGGGCCAGCCACATCGATCTCAAGACCGGGCGCCCGGTGGAAAATCCGGATGCCCGCTACTATCGCACTGGCAAGACGACGATCCTGTATCCAAGTTCCGGCGGCGCGCACAATTGGCAGCCCATGTCCTACAACCCACAAACCGGGCTGGTCTATCTTCCGGTCATGGAAATGGGCATCCCGCTCAGCCAGGGTGGCAGTCAGACGCCGGTCCCCGGGGTCTATAACACCGGCACCGATATGCAGGGCGGAACCGCCTGGAGCGCGGAACAACTGAAAACCATCCGCCAGGATACAAAAGGGTTCCTGATGGCGTGGGACCCCGTACGGCGAAAGGTCGCATGGAAGCGCGAGCTGGCTGCCAATTTCAACGGCGGCGTGCTTTCGACGGGGGGCGGCCTGGTGTTCCAGGGTAACGCAGAACGGAAATTCGCCGCTTATGATGCCAAGAATGGGGAATTGCTCTGGCAGTTCGATGCGCAGACCGGCATTGCCGCCGCGCCGATCACCTACGCGATCGATGGCATTCAATATGTCGCGGTCATGGCCGGATGGGGTGGCGCATGGCCGATGCTGGGCGGGCAATTGGCGGAACAGCCGGTAAACGGGGTGGGGCCAAACCGGCTGCTGGTGTTCCGCCTCGACGGCAAGGGCATCCTGCCACCCCTCCCGAACGCAGCGCCTCGGCAGCTCGATCCGCCGACCGAAACGGCATCTGCGGACCTGATTGCGCGCGGTAACGGTCTCTACGGTGAAAACTGCCTGCGCTGTCATGGCATGGCGGCGGTTAGCGCCAGCATGGTGCCCGACCTGCGGCACAGCGGCGCGATCCACAGTGCCGACGCCTTCAACCAGATAGTGATAGGCGGCGCGCTCAAGGACCAGGGAATGCCCGGTTTCAGGACGCAGATCACCGCATCCGACCTTGAAGCGATCCGCGCCTATCTCATCCATCGCGCCAATCAGGATGCGAAAAACAACGGGTCTGGCACCCGGTAACGCGACGTACGTCAAAGTTAATCAGCAAAATAGAGGATTTTCCATGACCATCGAGGCCAAGTTACATGCTCTCACCGAAGCTCTGGCGCGCGTTGAAAAGCGCGCGCAGGCGGCAGAAGACTATATCGCCATTTCCAATCTCCAGCGGACCTATGGCTATTATGTCGACAAGTTCCAGTGGGAACAGGTCGCCGACCTGTTCGCCCGCGACGCGATCATCGAAATCAACGCGCGCGGCAAGTTCAAGGGGCATGAGCGTATTCGCGAATATATGCGCCATTTCGGGCCGGCCCAGCGCGGCGTGCTGATGAACCATATCCAGTTGCAGCCAGTCATCCACATCGACGAGGATGGCGAGACCGCGCAGGGCCGCTGGCGTGCGATGATGCAGGTCGGCGAATTGGGCGGTGTCGCCCGCCTCGGCGAAGCGATCTACGAAAATCGCTATATCAAAGAGGATGGTGTCTGGAAAATCGCATCGCTGCGCGCATACCAGACCTTCTACGTTCCCTATGAAGGCGGCTGGGGCAAGGAAGCCCTGCCCCTCGTTACCCATTTCGACGACCTGGAGCCGGACGAATATAGCGAACCCTATCCGGTCTTTCCCGATGTCTTTGTTCCGCCCTATCACTACACCAATCCCGTGAGCGGGAGGGAGTGAGGAGGAAACGCGTGTCGCGATGTTGACGATCCGGCAGATGATCATCTTTGCCGCCGTGGTCAGGCATGGCAGTTTCCGTGCCTGCGCGGAACAGGCCGGCCTCACCCAGGTGGTCGTGAGTGCGCATATCCGCGAACTCGAAAGCAGGCTGGGCGTGTCGCTCTTTGAGCGGCGCCCCGGCCATGCTGCCGCATTGACCACGAAAGGGCAGCATGCGTTCGAACGCATCTCCGCGATCCTGGCCGACCTGAACGATCTGCAACGCGAACTGACGGGCGAACAGACCCGCAGGACACTGAACCTTACGACCTATGGCTTCATCATGCTGAAGTTGCAGGACAGGATCGACGCCTTCGAGGACGCAAGGCCGCAGATCGAACTGCACATTCGGCTTGATCCGCCGGATAATCGGACGCTGGCTATGCAGGTGCATCGCGGCGAGGTCGATCTCGCCTGCTTTTATACAATGGATCAGGATGAAGTTCCGGGCAGCGTACATGTCGGGCATGAGCAGCTAGCCATCTACGTCGGACCGGACCATCCACTGGCCAGTGCAAAAGGTGTGACCGGCGCAGCGCTCGGCCGTCATCCGGCCATCATGCTCCGGCATGAAAATCCGCAACGCCGTCTGACCGATCTGGCGTTGGACCGCATCGGTGCTGTTCCGGGCAAGATCATATTGGAAACGGACGCGCTCGCGCTGATGCTCAATAATGTGCGTCGCAACCGCGCCTGGATATGCTTGTTTCAGGATTCGGTAGACGACATGATTCCCGGGCTTGTACGCGTGGACCTTGCCACGCCGTTGCCGCCTGTCGAGATCCGGCTGCTCTCACGCCCCTCGGCGCGGCATGACCCCAATCTGATCGCCCTTCGCGACAGTTTTTGCGGATAGAGGTCCGCAACGATGCACGAGCCGCGGCGGAACATGCCGAAATCGGTCTTCATGCCATTCTGGCCTGACAGGTCCCTAGCTCCAATGCCTTAAGACCGGAGCCGTGTCGGGCCTTGCAGTATCCCTAACGAATGTTACTGTTATCTAAACAACCAAACACGCTTTGCCCCGTCGGCGTGAGCGAAACGAGGAAGAGGATTTTAAGATGCGAGATCAAACGCCCGTCACGATCCTGATCCCGGCGGCGCAGGTGCCCGAAGGCCAGACTCCGCCTATGATCGCAGCCGATCATGATGCGCTGCTGGCCAGCGACGATCCACGCCTGCGTGCCAACAAGCAATTGTGCTACGATATGTATCGGACGTTGTTGCAAGCCGGTCGCGCCGACCGCGTGCGTGAATTCATCGGTCCTCACTATATTCAGCACAACCCCAATGTCGTCAGCGGTGCCGCCGCGCTGGAAGAGTTCATTCGCAATTCTCGGCCCGAACGACCGATTGAGGATCGCATTGCATTGCCCTTGACCGCCATCGTAGCGGAACGAGACATGGTAACGTTCGTGTTCGTGCGCCAGGAAAAGGATGAGGCTGGCGATACCTATTACACGAGCTGGTTCGACGTTTTTAGGGTCGAAAACGGCCTGATCGTCGAACATTGGGACCCGGCAATGAAGAGCGCGGAGATGCTAAAACTGGACCCGAACAAGAAGCGGATCGATCCCTGATTCCTGCTCGATTTCACGGCAGCGCCACTACCAGGGCAATGCCTGGGTTGCATGCTATTGGTCGATGGAACAGGCAAAGGTCTGGCCGCACAGCGGAGCGCGCCTGTTGAAATATAGGTAGCTGCCCATCGTCCAAGCGAGGCGCGTAATGGACGAGAGGGCCGCCCGTGCTGCACTAGGCAGGACGAGCCGCCCCTAGCCGCCCCTAGACGCGTCGGTATCTCGCCGCCCAGATAAGATGCATGCCGCTCCATATATAAAAGGCCCCAAAGCATGCGATTGCCAGCCGGATGCCAGTCGCGCCGGCTTGCGCACAAGCCGATCCGGACACTTGCCCTACAGCGCCAGCGCACTGGGCCGCGAAATTGGCTGATCCATAGGCCCAGGCGGAAAGATGATCGCTGGCGAGGCCGGCAATCGGCGGACCAAAGCCCTGCCCCGTCAAATACATGATCAGCAAAAACAGCGCCGATCCGGTCGCGCGACTACGCGAATCGAGCAGTCCGTGGAGCGCGGCGATGGCCGGTCCCATCGCCATGTAGAAAAATAGCGAACCCGCCAGCATCAGGCAAAAGGCGTGAACCAGATCCTTCTGCATAACCCCTATAATGAAGATCGGCGCGCCAACGATCGCACCGATGCCGGGCACCGCGATCAACATTCGCGCATCGCGCCGAGCCAGCCATTCAGCGCCATAGCCGCCTGCGATCGTTCCGATGGCGGACGCTATGCCGCTCAACAGGCCGAAGGCAAGCCCCGCCTGTCCTACGTCCAGATTGAAGCTGCGGGCAAAAAAGGCAGGGAGGAAGGTGTTGATGCCAAAGGCACCCAGGCTGACGACCGATACGCCGATCAGAATATGCCGCATGCAGCGATCGCGTACCAGGATCAGGAAAACATCCTTCAAACGCATCCGTTCGGCATCGATCGCTACATCCTGGCGCGCAGGCTCACGCATCACCAGCAACGCCAGGATCGATACCAGCAACCCGATGCCACCGATCACGTAGAAGGTTGCGCGCCAGCCGTGCGAGGCGGCGATCGACCCGCCAATGGAGGAGCCCAGGAAAGCCGCGACGGGAACGCCCAGCATGAACAATGATATGGCCGATGCTCGCTTTTCAGGAGGATACATGTCCGAAATCATTGAATGGGGTGGCGCTTCTGTCCCCGCACTGCCACCAGCCATCCCGAACCGCGCCGCAACCAACTGCATGAAACTGCTCGTCGCGCCGCAGAGCATGGTGAAAGCCGATGCGAACATGAGCGACCCAGCCGCTACCCATTTGCGCGGATAGCGATCCGCCAGCCAGGCGAGCGGCAGCGACGCAAAGGTGTTGATCACCGCGAACGCGGTGCCGCCAAGCAGGCCGATCTGAAAATCGCTCAGGCTGAAATCGGCCTTGATCTGCTGCGCGACCAGCGCAATGACAATCCGGTCAATGAACCCGAAGCCGTAGATGGCGGTGAGCAGGAACAGCGCGATCCTGCGTGCGCCGGGCGTCATGGTCGCCCCCCTGTTACCGGCGGGCGAGGCGGAAAGATGGGTTGCATGGTCGATCCTCTGGGTGGTGGGGGGAAGGGCAGCAGACGGCACATCAAAACGCGCGGCGGCCTTCGTCGCCACGGTGAAGCTCCCTTCCCCGGCCGGTTTCAGTGAAACAGGCGACTGCTGCGAAAGGCTCTGGGCGTTTCGCCGAAACGCCCCTTGAACGAGCGGCTGAAGTGCTGGGAATCGTTGAAACCCCAATAATGCGCGATATCAGTGATCGAGCGGTGGGCCTGCGCAGGGTCCAGCAAGTCCTGCCTGCACCGGTCCAGCCGCCGATGCCAGATCATCCGGCCCAGCGTTTCAGCGTCATCGGCGAACAGTTTATGCAGGGTCCGTTTGGCGTAACCCATTTCCTGCGCGATCCGGGCCACATCCAGATCGCGGTCGGCCAGGTTGCGATCGACGAAGTCGATCACCGCGAGGCGACGAGCGCGCGTGCTATTGGCGCTCTGCGCGACAGGATCGGCATCCCATACCGTGTTGAGCATCTGGATCAGCGCATTGCCCATCTGGCCACGATCGCGTCGCCCCATGGCAGTTGCGGCATTGACCGCCGCACTGGTGCTGCTGTGCAGAATGCTGGCCGCACCTTGCAGAAAACTCTGCGGCAGGATTGGTTGCCGCGCGCCCTTGTCCCATGCTGCGAAACGGTGGCGTGGCAGCGCCAGCGCAAGCAACCGGGTCGCCTGAGGCGCTATCATCGAATAGGAGACCGCCTTGTCAAAGGCGCACCATTGGCCAGAGTCGAGCCGAATTGTCTGCCCGCTCTGGACGATGTCGCAATGACCTTCCTCCATGAACAGGATCTTGATCAGATTATGCCTGTCCGGCCCGCAATGTTGGCCCACACTGTCGATTTGATGTTCGCCCATGGACACGGCGCAGATACGCAAGTCCCCCAGGTCACATCCGCGTATGGACGCTTCCTGGTCGTCGCCGAGTTCGGCATGGGGGGCCTGCGTGATATTGCGCCATTGCGCACTGCGCTCCTGACGGGTCGCCGCCTTGGTCGCAAAGCTCAGATAATCCATCGAATCATCCTTCTCCTCCGGCTATCGGGCGGCTCTTCGCTGTGAACAGCGCCATGCCGCTTCTATATTGTATCCATAGCGTACACTCCCCCGTCTGCATAGCAATCTTATCCGGCCCGAACGCCCCTCATGCGGGCGCGCTTGAACAAGTCGGTGCTCCATCCCCGCGCTAAAGAGCCGCGATACAAAGACAGATTAAAGGTGGGGATGCATTGGCTATTATGGGTGTGCAATGGATGGCAGAGAGGCGCGCATCCAGCATCTTTGTCGGAGGCGAATGGCAGGATTGTGCAAGCGGCACGACCATAGACGTCATTAATCCCGCAACCGGTGCGTCCATCGGTGCAATCGCGGCAGGCGGCAGGGTCGATGTGGATCGAGCTGTCACCGCCGCAACCAATGCGCTGCACGACGCGCGCCTGCGCTGGGCACCAGCCGCACGGCAGGATGCTCTGCTGGCGCTGGCCCGCGCGATCGAGGCGCATGGCGAGGAATTCGCGCAACTCGAAATGCACGATACGGGCAAGCCGATAAGTAATGTCCGGCGGGTCGACGTTCCCCAATCGGCGGCCGGGCTGCGCTATTTCGCCGGCTGGGCGACGAAATTGGCGGGCGAGACGATGGATCTGTCGGTGCCTGGCAACTGGCACGCCTGCACCCTGCGCGAACCTGTAGGTGTGGTCGGCCAGATCATTCCCTGGAACTATCCCCTGATGGGCGCGGCGATGAAGATCGGCCCCGCTCTGGCCGCGGGTTGCGCGGTGGTGCTCAAACCGGCCGAACTGACATCCCTATCCGCTCTGCGACTGGCGGATCTGCTGAATGAATGCGGCGTCCCGCCGGGGATGGTCAACATCGTACCGGGTCGGGGTGGAGAGGCTGGTGCGGCGCTGGTCGATCATCCCGGTGTCGCGAAGATCGCCTTCACTGGATCGACGATGACCGGCAGGCAGATACTGCGCGCCGCTTCGGACCAGATGAAGCGAGTGACGGTGGAACTTGGCGGCAAGTCGCCGGTGATCGTACTGCCAGACGCAGATCTGGATGCGGCTGCGCAGAGTATTGCGATGGGCATCTTCTTCAATTCGGGCCAGACCTGTTCAGCGGGCTCACGGCTTCTTGTCCATACCTCGGTCGCGGACAGGTTGGTGGAGCGTATCGCGAAAATCACGTCGCGCATGGCAACAGGCAACCCGGCCGACCCCGCTACCCTGCTCGGCCCGGTCATTTCAGACGTACAGCGCGATCGCATAATGGGGTTTGTTGAACGCGCGACAGCTTCTGGCGGTCGCTGCTACACAGGTGGCGTACGGCCAGAAGGTCCAGGCTTTTTCGTGCCCCCTACGATCATGACCGACGTGCGTGCGGACATGGAAATCGTGCGCGAGGAAGTATTCGGGCCGGTGCTCGCGGTCCTGCCCTTCGAAACCACCGACCTTGACGAGATCGCAGGCCTGGCCAACGACAATGATTATGGGCTGAGCGCCTATATCTGGACGCGCAATATCAGCCATGCGCTGGGCCTTGTGAAACGCATCCGTTCGGGCACGGTGCGCGTCAACACGAGTGGCGGCAATGATTTCGCCATGCCGGCAGGCGGGGTGCGCCTTTCCGGCAACGGGCGCGAAAATGGCCGAATGGGCGTCGAAGCCTATACCGAGGTCAAAGCCGTGACGATCGCGCTCTGAGGAGCAGGGATGATGATGATGGATTTTTCAACGCAAGACATGCCCTCGCCTGACCTTGAGGAAGCGTTTCGGATAACGCTCGTCTTTGGTGCGACGGCTGATGTCGGTCGACTGGCGACCGGCGGCGCGCGTACCGTCCTACCCGTGACTGGTGGTCGCATCGACGGTGCGCGGCTTCAGGGTGTGATCGTTAGCGGCAGCGAAACCAGCCTGACGCGGCTGGATGGCGTCACCACCGCCGAACTCTCCTACTTGATCCAGACTGAAGACGGCGCGATCGTCCGCATGGCGGGCATGGGCGTGACGAGCGATTGTCGGGGGACCGACGACCAAAGCTTCGATGGCATGCGGATGACGATCATGTTCGAAGTTGACGAACAGTCGTCCCATGCTTGGCTGGCGACGCGGGCGTTCATCGCCGAACGGCCACGCGACAGCGACACCAGCATCATCATGCAGATCGTTTGAAAGAAGAGCGCCATGAAACTCGAATTCGCGCTGGAGATGCAGATTTCCCTGGGCCAGCGGATCCATATCCAAGTGGCCGACGATTATAAACGCGGCGCGGTTCTCATCGAAAGCGGCCACTTCGTCGGGCCTGGGCTGTCGGGCAAGATCGTGCCGTCAAGCGGTGGCGATTTCCCGATGGTGCGCGCGGATGGCGGCGGCCGCTTTGAATCGCAATATCTGTTACAGACGGACGATGGCGCAGTGATCCTCAAGCGCAGCACCGGCGTTCGCCATGCGCCGCCCGAAGTCGTGAAACAGCTGCTGGCAGGCGAACCTGTTGATCCGCACAGCTATTATATGCGCATGACACCGCGGTTCGAAGCACCATCTGGCCCATATGACTGGATGAACCGGACCATCTTCGTAGGTGTTGGCCGACGCAACCCGACGGGGTCAATCTTTCGATTCTGGAAGGTCGTGTGATGCAGGACGAATTGCAGTTCGACTATGTGATCGTCGGCGCAGGCTCTGCGGGCTGCACCCTCGCCAACCGTCTGACGGAAGATGGGCGGACTCGCGTCCTGCTCTTGGAAGCGGGCGGCACCGGCAAGCGGCTGGATGTGTCATTGCCGCTGGCCGTGTCGAAGCTTTGGCCCAATCCCGACATTACCTGGGGGTTTCTTTCGGAACCAGAGGCGGAACTTAATGGTCGCCGCCTGCCAGTGGCGCGCGGCAGGATGCTGGGTGGCACTTCTTCGCTGAACGGAATGATGGCAGTGCGTGGCCACCCGGCCGATTATGACGGTTGGCGCGACATGGGCCTGCCGGGCTGGGGCTTCGACGACGTTCTACCTTATTTCCGCAAGCTGGAAAATCACTGGCGCGGCGAGACACCGTTGCACGGCGGCGCTGGTCCGGTGTCGGTGCAGCCGCACCCTTCGCCAAGTCGACTCTATCCGCTGGCGCAACAGGCCGCGGTGTCGCTGGGATACAATCTTACAAACGATTTTAACGGCGAGCGGACCGACGGCTTCGGCATGCCGGATTTCACCATTACGCGACGCGGTCGTCGCGCCAGCACGGCTCAGGCCTATCTGGACCCTGCCCGGCGCCGTCCCAACCTCACGGTGATGACCAATGCGCCAGTGCACCGGATATTGATCGAGGATGGGCGGGCATGCGGCGTCCTGTTCTGCGTCGGCGATCAAGAACGCATCGCGCGGGCCAACGCTGAGGTATTGCTGTGCGGTGGAGCAATCAATTCGCCGCAATTGCTGATGTTGTCGGGCATCGGTCCCGCAGCCGACCTGCGCGCGCTCGGGATCACTCCACTTGTCGACAGCGCTGAAGTCGGCGGCAATCTTCAGGACCACCCCGGCGCGGCGATGGAATTCGAACTGGACCGCCGCTGGGCGTTCGAGGAAGAAGTACGCTTCGACAGGCTGGCGACATCCCTGCTGCGCTGGTTCACAACCGGGAAAGGCGTCATGGGCGCTCCGCCCCTCGCCATTTCCGCCAATGTCGCGACTCAGCCAGGCAACCCGGAAATTGACCTCCATTTCCTGCTGGTCCCGCTGGCGATGGAAACGCGAGTCTGGTTCCCTGGTATTGCGCCGCGCCACGGCTCCAGGCTTGGCGCCATGTGGTCGCTCAACTATCCGCACAGCAGGGGACGGCTGACAATCGCCAGTGCCGATCCAAAAGCCCACCCGTTAATCCATTTCAACCTCCTGTCCGACCCGCGCGATCAGGCGGCGATGATCCATGGTTATCGCACTTTGCGTGATCTGGTGGCGCAGCCCGCACTTGCAGCCGCTACGGGAGCCATGACCCGGCCCTTGCGAGAACCGCAAAGTGATGCCGAGATTCTGGCGCATGTCCGGGACACGGCGATGACCGCCTATCATCCTTCGGGCACGTGCCGCATGGGTGGTGACGCGCAGTCGGTGGTCGATGGCGCCCTCAAGGTACGCGGCGTTGGTGGTCTGCGGGTGGTCGACGCGTCCATTTTCCCGCGCCTTCCGGGCGGCAACACCAACCTGCCCGTGATCATGACGGCGGAAAAAGCCGCCGACATGATCCGCAGGGGAGATGGGCCGGGTTGACCGCTAATCTCCTGCTATGGGGTCAGAACCAGAAACGCGCGCCCAGTACCAGACTGGTGACAGAAGCCCCCTCCCCTGCAGCGCGCGCGTACCGCGCCGTGTCGCCCAGTTTTCGTTCCCAATGGACGCCGACATAAGGCGCAAATTCGCGGGCAAATTCGTAGCGCAGGCGCAGGCCCAGTTCGATGTCGGAGATGCCAGAGCCAATACCGAGTTCCGGCACGTCCTGCGCGGCGAGGTTCATTTCCGCCGCAGGTTGCAGGATCAGGCGCTGGGTGATGCGCTGGTCATAGCTTCCTTCCAGGCGCAGATGGGCGTCGCCCTTGTTCGACAGGAAAGCCTGCGCGCCGACTTCGAACCAATAGGGGGCGAGCCCTTCGATACCGACCACGGCATAAGTGCGTTGGGGTTGCGGGCGAAAATCCTGCCGCACGCCCGCTTCGACGTTGAACCATGGATTGAGGGCGCGGCTATAGAGCCCCTGCACTTCGGCGCTGTCGAGCGGGCCACCGACTTCGCCTTCCCCTTCCGTCTTGAACGCGAAGCGGTTGATGTCGCCCCCGATCCAGCCTTCGCCTTCCCAGGCATAGCCATTCGCGCCCTTGTGTGCGCGATATTCCAGGCGGTCGAGCATCAGCTGCGAGAAGGTCATGCCGCCGCTTTCCCGGATCATGGCGGCGCGGGCGCGGGCCATGGTGGTGGCGGGGTAGAAAGCTTCAGCCGCGTGATCGGTCGGGATTGGCGGGGCGATGCCCTGCGGCACGCTGTCGTCTGTCGTGGGTATGGTGTGACCGGCATGGGGGTCGGCTGGAACTTCGCCCACAGACGGCATGGGCTTCTCATTTTGCTCTTTATTATCAATGCTTTGATGGCCGTGAATCTCTTGTCCTACGGCGGGCACCGCGAATAGCAGGGTCGCGGCGGCGATCAGTAGCTTCATGCCGCGCCCTCCCCGTGGCGAACGGTCACGACCCGCATCATCCCCGCATGCATGTGCATCAGCATATGGCAGTGAAATGCCCAGTCACCCAGCGCGTCGGCGGTCAGGTCGAAACTGACCTTGCCGCCCGGCAGCACGTTGACCGTATGTTTGCGCGGGTTGTGGGCCGCATCCTCACCTGTGATGAGCTGAAAGAAATGGCCGTGAATATGGATGGGATGCGGCATCATCGTGTCGTTGATGAGCGTGACGCGCACCCGTTCCATATGGCGGAAGGCAATGGGGTCCGCGCCGTCGGACAGCTTCACCCCGTCGAACGACCACATATAGCGTTCCATGTTCGCGGTCAGGTGGATGTCGAGCGTGCGAGTGGGCGTTCGAACGTCCTCGTTCGGCTCCAGCGCGCGCAGGTCCGCATAGGTCAGGACGCGATGGTCGACATCCTCAAGGCCCGTTGGCCGGTCCGCCGTGCGATCGGCCGGCATGGAGGAGAGCGTCGCCACCCCCGGACCCATCGGCACCTCTGGCGCCACGGACGGGTCGAGCATCTTCATGCTGTGGCCGGCCATGCTGTCATTGGCGGGCTGGCTGAGGTCGATCACGCCCCCCTGCCCCATGTCCATGCCGGACATGTCCATCCCCATATCCTTCATGGTCAGCAACGGACGGGCGCGCAACGGCGGGATGGCCGCGACCATGCCGATCTGCGGCGCCAGGGTTGCACGGACCAGACCGGAGCGGTCGATGGCTTCGGCGATCAGGGCATAGGCCCGTCCGTCGGTCGGCTGGACGATCACGTCATAGGTTTCGGCGATGCCGATCTGGAATTCGTCGGTTTCGACCGGCTGGACATGCTGGCCATCGCACTGCACCACCGTCATCGCCAGACCCGGCAGGCGCAGATTGAAATTGGTCATGGCCGACGCATTGATGATGCGCAGGCGGACCCGTTCGCCCGGCGTGAACAGGCCGGTCCAGTTTTCCGCCGTGCCATGGCCATTGACCAGATAGCTGTAGGTGGAGCCGGTCACGTCCGAAATATCGGTCGGGTCCATCCGCATCTTGCCCCAGTCGATCCGTTCGCGGAGCGGCTGGTCCTTGCCCTTGAGCAACCCTGCGAGCGTCTGCCGCTGCATGTTATAATAGCCGCCCGATTGTTTGAGCCGCTTCAATTGAACATGGGGATGGACGGGCGACCAGTCGGACAGGACGATCACATGCTCGCGGGTCGCCTGCACCGGATCAACGCCTACCGGATCGATGACGATGGGGCCGTAATGACCCATCGCTTCCTGCATCCCCGAATGGCTGTGATACCAGTAGGTGCCCGACTGGCGGATCGGAAATTCATAATGGAAGGTTTCACCCGGCGCGATACCGGGGAAGCTGATGCCCGGCACGCCGTCCATCTGAAAGGGGACGATCAGGCCATGCCAGTGGATCGACGTATCTTCCTTCAACTGATTGGTGACGGACAGGCGGACATTCTGTCCTTCGCGCAGGCGGATCAGCGGCGCGGGGACAGTACCGTTAATCGTGATGGCATGGGCAGAACGTCCCCCGGTCGCAAAATGGCTGTTGGCGACGGTTAGCGCGATACTGTCACCCGACAGGACGCCGGGCGCCGGATGCAGCCCGTGGGTGCCGCTTTGCGCCCAGGCTGGAAAGGCGTTGCTGAGGCTGAAGGCAGCCGCGCCCTTTAACAAGGCGCGGCGGTCGAGGGTCAGATGGGTCATGCCCCTTCATACGCGGGGGGCAGCGTCATCCCTCAAACTTTCCGACAATTTTGCACGCGCGCGGTAAAGGCGGGTTTCGACCGCTTTTTCGCTGAGACCCAGCGTGGCGGCGGTGTCGGCCTGGCTCATCGCCTCTATCGTGCGCAGCAGCAGCACATCCTTAAGCGGAGCGGGCAGCGCGGCGATGGCGGCGTTGATGCGGGCGAGTTCGCGCTGCGATCGCAGCGCGGCTTCAGGATCGAGCGCAACATCGGCGATGTCCCCTGCTTCGTCGATGGGGCGGGCAAAGGCGAAGAAGCGCCGCACGGCACGGCGGCGGCCCCAGTCGCGGCATTTGTTGAGCGTGATCCGCGCGATCCAGGCGCGGAAAGGACGCGCGCCGTCATAGCGGGCCAGCGCGGCAAAGGCGGCGATGAACACCTCCTGCGTGATGTCGAGCGCTTCGTCACTATCGCCCACATGGCCGCGCGCCAGTCGCCACACGGCATCCCGATGTCGGCGCATCAGTGCGGCATAGGCGTCCTGACGCCCGGCCAGCGCATGCGCCGCCAGCGTCCTGTCATCGGATTCGCCGGGCGTCACCGGCGGTCGGGCTGGGTCAGTGCCTTGACGACCGCGCTGTCAAATTGCGCTGCCTGATCGGGGCGCAGCACAGCGCGCATGGCGAAAATATGTTGCAGCGTTTCCTTTTGGAGGGCGCCCATGACATGATGGGTGCGATCCACCGCCTGCGCGACCTGCGGCCCATAGCCATGTTCCGCGGCAATTGCCTGCGCCAGCCGCGCATTGTCGGCGCGCATTTCCGCTTCCAGGGCTTCACGCCGGATGGCGAAGGCAGCTTCAAGCGTGTGGATACGCTGTTCTTGCGCCGCATCGAGCGTCAGCTTTTCATGCAGCAGCGCGTGGATTTCGCTTTCGACGCGGGGCTGCGGCGCGATCCACATGCGCGCAAACAGCACCGCCGCCAGTGCCGCGGCGAAGGCGACCAGCGCAACGAGCAGATAGCGCCGGGTCGTCATTGGCCCAGCAGGCGCGATGGTGCGTAATCGGACATGCCGATCGGCGCGGGCGCCGCCTGCGCTGGGGCCGACGGCACGATGCTGCCCGCCCAGCCGATGCCGACCGCCAGCAAACCGGCGAGCATCAGGCTGCGCCGCGCCACGCCCTGTTCGCGGCGGCGGGTAAGCCCCTGCATCACCGCACCGTCCATCTGCTCCAGCCGGCTATCGACCGGCATGGCCCGTATTTGCGCCAGCATCTGATCGAGATCACTCATCTCTACATACTCCATCCTCACCACGGCATACGCGCATCAGGCGCCGATCCCTCATTGGGTGAGGACAAAAATCATGCACCTGTGATGAGGGATCGGGCAAGTCCATGCGTAATGTTGCGTAATACCCATCATGGAGAAGCCAGCATGTCCCGTTTCCTGTCCGCCGCCCTTGCCCTGTCGATCGCGATCCTGCCGGGCGCGGCGTTCGCCCATTCCAAGCTGCTGTCGTCCAGTCCCGCTGCAAATGCGACGGTCGCCAAGCCGACCAAGCTGACGCTGACCTTTTCCGAGACGTTCCTGGGCCCGCTTTCCGGCGTCGATCTGGTGATGACCGGAATGCCGGGCATGAGCGACCATCCGCCGATGCCGATCAAGGGATTCAAGACGGCGGTTGCGCCTGACGGCAAGACGATGGTCGTCACCCTGCCCCGCGCGCTGCCCGCCGGCAGCTATGACCTGAAATGGCATATTGTCGGCGCCGACCAACATAAGATGGAAGGCGGCTACAGCTTCAAGGTCAAATAAGCCGATATGGGCGGGGGGATAGAGGCACCCATGCTGCTGGCGCGCTTTGGCCTGATGGCCGACCTTGCCCTGCTCATGGGCCTGCCGCTCTTCTGGTGGGCCATGGGCATGGCGGGGCAGCGCGTGCTGCTGGCAGGGCTGGCATTGGGGGGCATGCTATTGTCTGCGCTCTGGTTGCTGGCGAGCGCGGCCAGCATGGGGGGTACCCCGATGCTGCCGCCCGACTGGGCGACGGCGAAGATAGTGCTGACGATGACCCCGATCGGCCCGGTGCTGGCGGTGCGGGGCGGCGCCCTTCTTGCGGCGCTGGGCCTGGCTATGGCGGCGCGGGATCGCTGGGTACTGGTCCCGGCGGCCATCGCCGCTGCAACCATGGCCTGGACCGGCCATGCCGGCGCGAGCGAGCATGGCGCAGGCGCGATCCACCGAATGGCCGATGTCGCGCATATCTGGGCTGCGTCCGGCTGGATCGGTGCGCTCGCCGCACTGCTATATGCCGTGACGAGGCGGCATCCCCCGGTCGACCGGATCGCCGGGATGCTGGCGAAATTTTCGCTGCTGGGCACCATGTTCGTCGCCACGTTGATCGTGACCGGCGCGGTCAACGCCGCCATGATCGTGGGCGCGGCTGACATGGGCATGCTGACGGGCAGCCGCTATGGCTGGCTGCTGGGCGCGAAGCTCGTCCTGTTCTGCGGGATGCTGGCGCTGGCGGGGATTAATCGCTGGCGGCTGACACCGGCGCTGGAACGGGGCGAAAATGCAATTGCCGCGCTGCGTCTCTCACTCTGTGTGGAGACGAGCGCGGCAATCGGCATTTTGGTGCTGGTGGCCTGGCTGGGGACGCTCGATCCCCTGGCCTGAGCCATCAGGCCGGACGGTAGATCGCATATATTTTCTTGACGTGCACCTGGCTGTCCCAGCTGCACGAAGCGCCCTGTTCGACCAGGAAAATGTCGCCCTTGCCAAATGTCGCGGTTGCATCTGCCCCATCGACAAAGGTGACGCTGCCGTCCAGCAGATACATCAATTCATAGTGGCGATAGAACATGGCGCGGCGGTGATAGGGGGTGGAATCCCAGGTGCCGCAGACAAATTCGCCATCGGCTGAGCGATAGTCGGTAAAGTTGCGGCAGGACGGGGTCGGCCCGACCAGCAATTCGGCCAGCGGCGCACCGGACGGTTCGAGCGTCGCATTGGTGTCGATCGGGATGATCGCACCGTCGGCGGCAGACCCGCCAGTGCGGCGCACGAACAGCAGGCGCGCATCGGCGGCGACAGTCCAGCCAAAGGTCGCGCCTTCACACAGAACGATGCTGTCGCCTTCGTTGAGCGTGCGATCATCGATCTGCACACTGCCCGATTCAACGATCACGAATTCATCGGCAGGCATTGCCGCGACCGTGCCACTCCCTTGCGGCAGGACGATCAGCCCAATCGAAACGGGGCCTTCAGGCTGGGGCAGTTCGGCGCGGGCAGACAGGAAGGTCTCGCCCTTCCCTGGCTGGGCGGTTACCCCCGCCGCCCAGGCGCGCAGGTCGACAAAGGAGCGGGTTGCGGTCTGGCTGGTCGTCATTTTGGCTTCCCTCAAGAAATTTGCGGCAAGCTAGCGTGATGCTGACGGCAGGTTGCACCAAGCGCGCATCAGCGACGCGCAAATGGTGCCGTTTGCATCTGCCGGGACGTTCAAAGCTGCCGCAGCGCGCTGGCTGGACGCACCGACAGCAGCGGGATCGACCCGGCCAGGCCGATGCCCAGCGTCAGCAGCGCGCCACCGCCCAGCGTCGCCAGAACCACCAGCCAGTCGGGCGACCAGCTGAATTCGAAGATCCGGACGATCACGAACCAGGCAGCAATGGACCCCAGCGCCAGCGCGACCAACGCGAGCATGATGGCGAGCAGGCCATATTCGAGCGCCTGTCCGCCCAGCAGCTGCGCACGGGTCGCGCCCAGTGTCTTCAATATCACGCTATCATAGCTGCGCGCCTGTCGCGACGCGGCGATGGCGCCGACCAGCACGGCTATGCCCGCCAGAATCGCGACCGACGCTGCTGAAACGATCGCCGCGGACATCTGCGTCATGATCTCGCCCACCTGCGCAATGATCTGTCCCACGGCGATCACCGATATACCGGGAAAGGCCGCCAGCAGATCGCGCGTGACGGCGCCATCCTTGCGCGTGTCCATGGTGATGGTCGCAGCCAGGCTATGCGGCGCGGCGGAGACGATGCCGGGGGAAAAGACGAGGATATAGTTGAGGCCCATCGTGTCCCAGTTGATCTTGCGCAGCGAGGCGATGCGGGCGGTAATTTCGCGCCCCAGCACGCTGACCGTCAGCGTATCGCCAAGGCCAACACCCAATATCCTGGCCGCTTCAGCGTCAAAGGAAACGAGCGGCGGCCCGTCATAGTCGCGCGGCCACCATTGGCCCGCGACCAGTTCGCTCCCCGTTGGCAGGGCCGCGCTATAGGTCACGCCACGTTCGCCACGCAGAAACCAGGCCCCTTCGGGTAGCTCCTTCAGGTCAGTGACGCGCTGATCGCCATAGGCGACAATCGTGCCGCGCAGCGCGGGGACGATGTTGAACTGGGCGTCGGGGGCTTGTTTACGCACGATGGATCGAAAACGGTCCGCCTGATCCGAGGGGATGTCGAGCACGAACTGGGCCGGGGCTGTTTTGGGCACGACATTGCGGATTTCGCTGTCAAGGCTGGTCTGGATACCGGCCAGCGTCACGAACAGGGTAAGCGCGAGGCCAAGCGCGACGATCAGCGCCGCGGTCTGCGCGCCGGGGCGGTGAAGATTGGCCAGCGCCAGCCGGAGCAACGGCCGACGCGGCCGCGGCGCACGCTGGGCGATCTGGCGCACGCCCCAGCCGATACCAAGCAAGAGCAGCAGGACCGCCGCCGTCGCGCCAAGGACAGCCGCGGAAAAGAGCGGCTCGCGCGCCGTGCCGAGCGCCAGTGCAACAAGCAGCAGGCCTGCCGCCGCCATGGCAAGGACAGTGCGCCGATCGATGCCGTGGCGCGGATCTACGACGCCGCGAAAGATCAATGCGGCAGGCTGGGTCCGCGCGCGCGCCAGCGGCGGCAGGGTGAAGAGGAAGGCGATCAGCAAGCCATAGGCGGCACTGGTGACGAGCGGCAGAGGATGAAGCCGAAAGCCAGGACTGACCGGCAGCACATCGCCGGCCAGAACGACGATGACGGAAGGCAGAAGAGCGCCCACGACGAGCCCGCAGCCGATACCGATCAGTGCGACGCAGCCGATCTGCAGCAGGTAGATGCGCGCAATATCGCGCGACGTTGCGCCCAGCACCTTGAACGTCGCGATGCCGGGCCGTTTGAGGGCGAGATAGGAGGCAACGCCATTGCTGACGCCGATGCCCGCGATCACCAGTGCGGCAAGGCCGATCAGCGAGAGAAATTGGCCCATGCGGATGATGAAGCGGCTGGCGCCTGGCGCCGCCCGATCGCGGTCCTTGAACTCCCAGCCAGCCGAGGGATATTGCTGTTCGAGCCGCTCCCGCACGGCCTGCGCATCCACGCCGGCGGGCAGGCGCAGACGATATTTGCTTTCATAAAGGCTGCCCGGCTGGATCAGCCCGGTACGGCGCAATCCATCAAGCGAGACGATCGCGACCGGGCCAAGCGTGAAGCCTTCGCCCAGCCGGTCGGGTTCATCAGCAATGATCGCGGCGATGGTGAAAGTGGCTGTGCCATAGACCAGCCGGTCGCCCGGACCGACATTCAGCCGATCGGCAAGGGCGGGGCCGATCAATATGCGATCGGGCGCAAGCGGCGCGCGATAATCGCCCTGCCGCAACGCCAGCGTGCCGTAGAGCGGATAGGCATTATCGACGCCCTTGAGTTCGGTCAGAACGGCGAGCGCGTCCGGCCGGTCGCCCCGCGCCATGGCGCGCAGGCGGATCGTTTCGCTCATTGTGCCCAAACCACGAAAGACAGCTTTGTCGCCATCGCCTGCTTCGCGCTGTGTCATGGCGATTTCCACGTCGCCGCCAAGCAATCCCTGCCCGCGCAGGCTCAATTCCTGCGTGATCGCGGAGGTCAGGCTGCCGATTGCGGCCAGCGTGGCGACGCCCAGGAACAGGCAAAGAAAGAGCAGCCGCAATCCCCGGAAACGGCCCACAAGATCACGCCGGGCGATGCGCCAGCTTGTCGCCCAATCCAGCGCGTTCATGCGGTGCGATCCGAGACGATCTGGCCATCGCGCATTTCGACGATCCGGCCGCATCGTTCAGCCAGTGAAGGATCGTGCGTGATGATAACAAGGGTTGCACCAGCCGCGCGCTGCCGATCGAACAGCAAGTCCATGATGGTGATGCCTGTCGTCGCGTCAAGATTGCCGGTCGGTTCGTCGGCGAACAGGATGGTCGGCCGTGGCGCGACGGCGCGGGCGATGGCGACGCGCTGCTGTTCACCACCCGACAATTGGGCGGGATAATGGTCGAGGCGGTGGCCAAGGCCAACTGCCCGCAATTCATCCGCGGCCCGGGCGAAGGCATCGACATCGCCCGCCAGTTCCAGCGGCACGGCGACATTTTCAAGAGCGGTCATGGTCGGGAGCAGGTGGAAACTTTGCAGGACGATGCCGATGCGACCGCGCCGGGCGCGGGCCAGCGCATCTTCATCCAGTGCGCCGAAATCGACCCCGCCGATATGCACATCCCCGCCGCTGGCCCGCTCCAGCCCGCACAGCACGGCCATCAGCGAACTTTTGCCCGATCCCGATGCGCCCAGGATCGCGATGCTTTCGCCACGCAGCATAACAAGGTCGACCCCCTTGAGGATCTCGACCGGCGCATCGCGGGTGCCAAGCGAGAGGGTGACATTATGCGCGCGGATCGCGATAGTGGCCGGATCGATGGGCATGTGCATGAAGAAGGAGCGCTCCTTGGCGGGCAGATATTGGCAATATGGGGCGCTGGCGCTCATTATCCAACTGGGCTCGGCATGTTCAGACAAGGCCCCTCCCCCACCCCCTGCCGCCAATAGCGCGCAGGCCACGCCATCGGCGGCGCCAATTGCCGATGCCAAGCTGATCGTGGCATTTGGCGACAGTCTTTATGCCGGTTATAATCTGGACCAGGGCAAGGGGCTTGCCCCGGTGCTGGAGCGGGCCTTGGCCGCGCGCGGCGTCAAGGCGCAGGTCGTCAATGCCGGTGTTTCCGGCGATACAAGCGCAGCCGGACTGGCGCGGCTGGCCTTCACGCTGGACGGCCTCCCGCGCAAGCCCGACCTGATGCTGGTCGGACTGGGCGGAAATGACATGCTGCGCGGCTTGAGCCCGAAGTCGACGCGCGACAATCTCGACGCGATCCTGGCTGAACTGAAGAAGCGGGATATTCCCGTGCTGCTGACAGGCATGTTAGCCTCACCCAATATGGGGCCAGACTATGCCGCTTCATTCAATCCCATCTTCCCGGCACTGGCGAAGAAATATGGTGCAACGCTCTACCCCTTCATGCTGGACGGGGTCATCGGCAATCGCGCGCTGCAACTGCCCGACGGCATTCATCCCAATGACAAGGGCGTTGGGGTCATCGTGGGCAGGCTGGAACCAATGGTCGAGGATGCGTTGCGTGGCTGATGGTATCCATGCCGGATTGGTCGGCTATGCCTCCACCCTACGAATATGCCGTTGCCATTGCTGCGCGCCGTTTCGGCTTTGGCGTTGACGAGCATTAGCACCAGCCATGCCGATGACGTCGCAGCGCCCGGTCGATACCGAAAATCCGACGTGTTATCAGTGACCATCCAACGTGATTTCAGAATCGTGGCATCGTGTTTTCAAACCGGATCGGACGTGCGATCGAATTTGGCCAAGCCTATCCAACTGACGGAAATTAAAGCGAAAATCATCAGAACTCTGGACCGTAACCCTGCTAATCCCAGAATAAATCTCTAAGCGGATGGTTTGGCACGGCAGAAGAGGATGGCTCCAGGTTCGCTACCCAACGCAACTCTCAGCACAGGATTGAAGTTCACGGGCTACCAGGTGGCACCAAGCCCATCCGGCATCTAGCAGGATCATGGTTATGGTTTGGCGTTGATGCAGCGCAGCAAGTTGGGATCATCGGCACCCTGCTCCATCGGTTTGACTTTCAGGGCAAAATAGGAGCATTAAACACAAACTATTTTACGGCCCATGATTCGGCCATGCGAGGCACCATGTCGTTTACAGTCAACACACTGCGTAACGTCACCACAGCCTGCCAACAGATGCGCGATCATATCAAGACGATCGTGTTCAGGCCGGAAAATCATAAGACGCTCGACATCACTTTTGGCCCCACGGTTGCAGCCGAGCTGATCGGTCGCACGCCCGAAGCGCTGGCCAAGGCCGAAGCGAAAGGCCGCCTGCCCCAGCCCAAGCAATTGCCCAATGGTCGCCGCTATTACACGCTGGAGGATCTCACACAGATTCGCGCCGCACTTGGCATACAGGTCGGCAAGCAGCCGGACGAGGATGCAGTCGTGCTGGCGGTGCAGAATTTCAAGGGCGGCGTTGGCAAGAGCACCATCACCAAACATCTCGCCGACTATCTCGCCCTGCATGGCTACAGCGTGCTGGTGATCGACTGCGATCCGCAGGCTTCAACCACGACGATGTTCGACATCCAGCCCGAAACGCTGATCGACGACGAACAGACACTTGGCGCCTTCCTCTCGCCGCGCAGCACCTTCAGTGATTTTTCGCAAACGATCCGCGACACGCCCTGGCCGACGATCAAGATCGTGCCATCCAGCCTTGGCCTGCAGGACGCCGAATGGGATCTGACCTCTACCTTGCGCGAAGGCGGGCAGGCGGTGCGTGAAGGGCTGCAGGCGCTGCGCATCGGCATTGCCAGTGTGACCAAGGATTTCGACGTCATCCTGCTCGATCCGCCTCCAGCCATGGGCTTCCTTGGCCTTAACGTCATGGCCGCGGCGACGGGCATGCTGATCCCCGTGCCGGCGCGGCAGCTCGATTATCTGTCGACCATCCATTTCATGGAGACGATCGCAGATAATATCGAGATACTCGAAGAAAATGGCACGCCAGTGGATTATGGCTTCATTCGCGTGGTCTGTTCTGCCTTCTCGCCGAGCAAGCCGGGCGAAAATGATATGTGGCGGATCATGCAGGCGACCTATGCCGGCCTGCTGCTGGGCCAGCCGATCCTCGCGTCCGAGGAGATCAAGAACGCCACCCAGGCATTCCGCTCAATTTATGAATCCAAGCCGTCCGCCTCGCACCAGACATATACGCGGTGCCGCGACAATCTGGACGCCGTCTTTGCCGAGGTCGAGCAGCAGATCCGTCAGCAATGGCCGTCGACAAGCCTGACCGCCAACGCCAGTGTGGGTGTCGCGGCATGAGCCGCCGTTCCCTGATCAGCGAAGCTCTTGCCGCCTCGCTTAACGATCCCGCACCTGCGCCGGTCGTCGCAAGCGATGCGGGCGCTCCGGCTCAGCGGTCGAACTTCACCAACAAGCGGCTCGAAGCCTTTGGCGAGGCGGCGCGGATCGTCAAGCGACCGACGATCCGGTTGAAGCCTTCTGAATGTTCGATCTGGCCGGGCAACGCGCGTGATTATTCGCTGCTCGACGAACATCGGCTGCGCAGCCTGATCGATTCCATCCTGGCCGAGGGGGGCAATCGCATCCCTGCCGTGGTGCGACGCACGCCGCAGGGTGACCATCCCTATGAACTGGTCACGGGAACACGGCGGCACTGGGCCATCGCGTGGCTCAACGCCAATCATTATCCCGACATCGAACTGATCGCGATCATCGAGGATCTGGACGATGAGGCGGCCTTTCGTCTGGCGGACATTGAAAATCGCGAGCGGGAGGATATTTCCGATCTCGAACGCGGTGCCAACTATAAGGCGGCTGTCGATCGCTTTTATGGCGGCGTCCAGCTGCGCATGGCGGAACGGCTCAAAATCTCCAAGTCGCAATTGTCCCGCTATATTGCCCTTACCGAAATTCCCCCCTTGCTGGTCAGCGCCTTTCATTCGCCGATGGACCTGCAGGCCAAATATGCCGAGAAGCTTCTGCCCCTGCTGCGTGATCCCACCACCCGCAGCAAGCTGGAGGCAGCGGCCGACCAAATTGCATCGGAACAAAGCTTTCGTCGCTCGGGTGACGAACAGCCGATCGCAGGATCGGAAGTGCTGGCCCGGCTGCTCAAGTCGGTAACGACCAAGGGCCGGGTGCAAAAAGCCGCGATAGCGAGTGCCGACGGGGCGACGGTGGGACAGGTGGAGAAGGACCAGCAGAAGCTTTTGACGCTGACGCTCATGCCATCGGACCTGTCCACCGATGCAATATTGGAAGCGCTGCGGCCAGTGATTGGTCAGGCGAAGATCATGCGCGCGCGTCGACGCTGAGCAAGTGAGATTAAAAAGCTGAAATATCAGCTTTTATCGTTATATTTCAGAGTGTTATATTGGTTTTCCCTCTGGGGGGAATGCAGGGCGAGGCAGATAGGGTGGAGATTGAGGGCGAACTAAAGACGGCGCTTAAGGAGCGCAAGGTCCAGTTCGAAATGTTCTTCACCCTGCCCGATTTCAGCGATATTTCGTTGCGTGATTATCAGGAAACGATGCAACGGCCCTTCTTCAGCCTGTCAAAGCGCAAACGCATCAAACCGATAGAGTATACCAGTCCCGACAAATCCGTCAGCGTCCATGTCTCTCCCAACCCTGCCTATGGCATGGCAACGATCTGGGACGCGGACATCATGATCTATCTCGCGTCCCACCTCAATGAGTTGCGCGAGCGTGGGGCTAACGATCTGTCTCCCGTTATCCGGTTGCAGCCAGGCGACCTTCTCAAGCGTATTTGTTGGGGGACGAGCGGCCGCGCCTATGAGCGGTTGGTCAGTGCGCTCGACAGGCTTCAGGCGACGACGATCAAGACTAATATTCGCGCCAGTGCCAAGAGCCGCGAGACGACTTTCTCCTGGATCGACAGCTATACCCATTTGGTGGACGAGCGCACCCAGCGGTCGCTCGGTATGGAGATCACCCTCTCCAAATGGTTCTTCGATGGCGTGATGGACAAGCGCAACGTGCTATCGATTTCGCCGCTCTATTTCGAGATCACGAGCGGCCTTGGCAAATGGCTCTATCGCGCCTCACGCAAGCACGCCGGGGGGAATGGCGCGGAAGGCTTTACGATCGGCTTTGAGACGCTCCACCAGAAAAGTGGCAGCGAAAGTGTCTACCCCGTATTCAAGCGCAAGCTGCTTGATCTGGCACGGGTGAATGATCTGCCCGATATCAGCCTGGAGGTCATCGATGGCGATGGCCCGCGGCCCAAAATGAAGATGGTGATGCGGCGGCATCTGAGCGAACGGGCGGGAAGTCGGGGGCGCAATGCCCTCCCCTCCCCTCCTCCCTCAGTCGAGAATGATGAGGATATGGTCGATCCCCGTCTGGCGCTGGGCATGATTTCTAGTCTGTCCAAGGGGATGCGGGTCAGCGGAGAAGATACGCCGCGACGTGTGATCGGATCATCCGCGCCCCGCCGAACCATGGCGACTGGTCGCGCTATAGCCAGTCGAATGATCGATGCTGAAATCTACAGCGCCATCCGCGCCGATTTCCCTGGTTGGGATTATGATGAATTGCTGGGCCGCTTTGATGCCTTTCTCGGTGCCAACCCCTCGGAACTCCCGCGCAATTACTCGAAGCGCTTCTACGGCTTCGTTAAGGAACATCATCGGCGCAATAAATATCGTCTGTGATGGCAGGCAGGCTGTCACCGCAATGACGGCCTCGACGTGTTTTCAGAATCACGCATTGAGGACATAACTGAGCTGCGTTGACAGCCCCCATTCCGATCAGTGGCATTCATCGGTGCCGACGATGTTCCATAAATCCCTGTAGATACTGCCTTTGGCGCGTGTGGTCGCCACGTAAATCCATCGTCAGATGCAGTGTTCGTCGGCGAGCACAAGTGATTCTGAAAACACGTTGAGCAGACGGGTTTGTCTATATGGCCGTTCGCGTTGCCAACATGATAAGCATATCACTCAGTCGAATAGGCCGGAGATGCGAGTGATGCGCCCTGCTCTCTTGGCGCATCATCACCAGCGCGCTAATCCCGACGTGTTTTCAGAATCATCCTCGGACACGCGTCGTTGCGACCAGTGACGCAGGAAAACGCCGCGCGATAATGCGAACAAAAGACGAAAGTCGCGATATGGCCCTTTAGAGGCCCGTAGAGCGCTTCTGTCGCGCCGACATATATTGGGTCATCGGACGGACCAAATCGCTCTTAGAGAGGCTCTGGCGAGGCAGTATTTTCTGGCTCGTCGGACCAAAAATCGTCGATGAGCCAATCTTGAATAGGACGACGGGCGGCAATCGGCGTCATGTTGATCGGCAGGGCGTAGCTGCGGTAGCTCGCCTGACCCGATTGTTCGATCAGCAAGCCTTCAGATTCCGCAATCGTCAGCAGCTTGATTGCGCCAGCAGATGTCAGACCCAAGGCCTTGGCGACAGAGGCGCTCGATATACGCGGGTGGGTCATGGCCAGCCGCAGGACATCCTTCAGGCGTCCCGGCCGCCGTCTCTGTTCGATGTGCTGAGCAGCCCGCCACGCATAGGCGCGCAGACGTGTTTCCAGGTCAAGATGGGCGTGCGCGCCGGTAGCAATCGCCTCAAGCCAGATCAGGTCCAGGCGTTCGCCCGATGCTTGCCGCCATGCCACACTGCTGTTGTCCAGTCCCAGCGCGATCAATCCTCCGGCAGACCCTATCCACCGCCCAGGCCCCCAGCGGTCGCCGACCAACAGGCTGGCGACCAGATCGCCGTGTCCGATCGGCGCGTGGCGTTGCCAAAGGTGGAATAGTTGCGCGCTTTGAAGCAGGGGAGGGGAGGGGGGCAGCGCGGCTGCCGCCTGCTGCCATTGGGCAATGGCTGGCAATATGTCCTCTGGACTCCGCCCGGACCGTAGTGCGGGAGTTGCATCCATCCCGTCCGCTGCCACTATGCCAAGCCAGCGCATCACGCCCAAACCGTCATTGAGCAACATGTCGAGAGTGATCGGCGCGCCGACCGCCTGCCGCCAATGGCTAAGGTCGAAAGCCGAGGGGAGAACTGCGCCGCGCCCGTCGATTGTGAAGGCCTGATCATCGATCGGGCTATTGTCGATCCGGGCGAGCGCTTGCCGCTCAGCGATAAGTGTGCGAATTCTCCAGGGGCGACGAACCGGGCTAAGCCTGCGGCGTTCCTCCAGCCGTTCCAGCGCGCCTTGTGCGTCAGCGTAGGCCAAAATGAGCCGGGATCCATGGTCCAAGGAGGGAAAGGCGGGCTGCATCGTGCGTATTTGCTCACTATATGAGTATGATAAAAATCGCTAAATAACAGTAATATGTCAGGCCATATTAAACGATATATGCCATATAGCAAGTATGCTCCTACATCCCCTCGCTGCACTCGTCGGCGCATCGCGGGAGCGATCCTTGATGGCCTGCGTTGACGCGATGATGGGCCCTGGCCAAATCATTCAATCCTATTGGCATTCGCCAGAAAGCTGACAGCATGACCATCGCTCTTGCCGATCCGTCCCTATTGCGTGACCAATGCCTGATCGGCGGCATGTGGACCGGGGTGCCGGCTATCCCAGTGACTGACCCGGCGACCGGTGCGGCTATCGGTTCCATCCCCGATCTGGACGCAAGCGACACCCGAGCCGCCGTATGCGCAGCGGATGCGGCGCTGCCTGCATGGCGCGCAAAGACGGCCGCGGAACGCGCCCGCATTCTGCGCCGCTGGTTCGACCTGATGACGGCACATCAGGACGATCTGGCGATGATCCTGACCCGTGAACAGGGCAAGGCGCTGGCGGAGGCCAAGGGCGAGATTGGGTATGCCGCCAGTTTCGTCGAATGGTTTGCAGAGGAGGGGCGGCGTATCTATGGCGAGATCATCCCGACGCATCGGGCCGACAGTCGCATCGTCGTTATCAAGCAACCCGTCGGCGTCGTCGCTGCGATTACGCCATGGAATTTCCCGGCGGCCATGATCACCCGTAAGGCCGCCCCGGCATTGGCGGCAGGCTGTACCATGGTTCTGAAGCCAGCGACCCAGACTCCGCTGACCGCGCTGGTGCTTGCCGTTCTGGCCGAACGGGCAGGGGTGCCACCTGGCGTTTTCAATGTCGTTACGGGATCGTCACGAGTTATTGGTGGCGAACTGACAGCCAATTCACTGGTGCGTAAATTGAGCTTTACCGGATCGACCGAGGTTGGCCGGACTCTGATGGGACAATGTGCGCCGACGATGAAGAAATTGTCGATGGAGTTGGGCGGCAACGCGCCATTCATCGTCTTTGGCGACGCGGATTTGGACGCCGCGGTCGAAGGGGCAATTGCGTCCAAATATCGCAATAGCGGGCAGACTTGCGTGTGCGTCAACCGCTTCTTCGTGCAGCGCGATGTGTCCGCAGCCTTCGAACGGAAGCTGGCGGATGCCGTTGCCAAGCTCAAGGTTGGACCAGGCACCGAGGCGGGCGTTACTCAGGGTCCGCTGATCGACGACAAGGCGGTCGACAAGGTGGAGGAGCATGTCGCCGATGCTCTGGCCAAGGGCGCCCGGCTGGTACATGGCGGGCATCGTCATCCGCTGGGCCACAGTTTCTATGAACCCACCATCATTGCCGGGTGTACGCCAGCCATGGCGCTGGCCAGCGAGGAGACATTCGGACCGCTGGCCGCGCTTTTCACCTTCGATACCGAAGAGGAGGCGATAGCGATGGCCAATGACACCGACGTCGGCCTGGCGGGCTATTTCTACACGCGCGATCTGGCGCGCGCCTGGCGGGTAGGGGAGGCGCTGGAGGTCGGTATGGTCGGCATCAATACGGGTCTGATCTCTACCGAAGTCGCGCCATTTGGCGGTATCAAGCAATCAGGCATGGGCCGCGAAGGATCGCGTCATGGTATCGAGGATTATGTCGAGATCAAATATATGTGCATGGCAGGCATCTAGGCAAAATCAGGGCGGGACCAAGCGATGACAGGCATAGTGACGGTTACGGGCGCAGCGGGCGCGCTAGGCAGCAAGACAGTCGAGATATTGGCTGCGGGCGGTTGGACGGTTGTCGGCATCGACCTAGGCGAGGTGGCGTCGGATGGCGTTGCGCTCGCTTTGGGTGGCGTCGATCTGACCGATGAAGCGGCGGTCGGCGTCGCTGCCGCTCGGATAGAAAAGGAGCTTGGGCGGCTTGACGGCCTGGTCAATATCGCAGGCGGTTTCAGTTGGGAAACCGTGGCAGACGGCAGCGTCACGACATGGGACCGGCTCTATGCCATGAATGTCCGCACCGCACTGATCGCAAGTCGCGCGCTTTTGCCATTGCTGCGCGCCAGCCACGGGGCGATCGTCAATATCGGCGCAGCCGCTTCGGTGAAGGCCGGGGCTGGCATGGGCGCCTATGCCGCCTCGAAGTCCGGCGTTGCGCGCCTGACCGAAGCATTGGCCGAGGAATTGAAGGAAGAGGGCGTGCGGGTAAACGCCATATTGCCCAGTATCATCGACACGCCCGCCAATCGCGCCGATATGCCAGACGCTGATTTTGGGAAATGGGTGTCCCCGGCACAGCTTGCAGGCGTGGTGGCCTTCCTGTTGTCCAGTGACGCCATGCCGATCACTGGCGCGCTGATCCCGGTGACGGGGCGGGTCTAACGCCGCGTCCCGACCGAAAGGGTGGTCGAAACGATCAAGGCACTGACCGCCCCAGCCTCCGTTCAGCCAATCGTCTGCCGGAGCAGCGCCAAAGTCCGCGCCCAGGCAAGATCGGCCGCCGCCTTGTCGAAACGCGGGGTCGTATCATTGTTGAACCCGTGCTCCGCGCCCTCGTAGATATAGGCTTTGTAGTGCGTTCCGGCCTGCTTCAACGCCGCCTCATAATCGGGCCATGCTGCGTTGGTCCGCGCGTCATTGCCGGCATAATGGATGAGTAGTTGCGCCTTGATCTTCGGCACATCGGCCAGCGCAGGCGGGCTGCCATAGAAGGGCACGGCCGCGCGCAGGTCAGGCAGGCGTGTTGCCAGCAGATTGGCAATCCAACCGCCAAAGCAGAAGCCGACTGCCGCGATCTTGCCGTTGCTGCCCGCCATGGTGCGCGCGTGGATTGTCGCGGCGACAAAATCCTCGCCAATCCTGGTCCGGTCCAGCGTGGCAAAGGCAGCGCGCGCCTTGTCCTCGTCGCCTGGATAGCCGCCGATCGTTGTCAGTGCGTCCGGCGCAACCGCCATATAGCCATCGACCGCCAGCCGCCGGGCAATATCCTCAATATGCGGGTTAAGGCCGCGATTTTCATGCGCAACGATGACGACGGGCAGCTTTGCGGTGGTCTTTGCCGCTGGCCGCGCAACATAGGCGCGCACCGTCCCGTTGCCAGCGGGTGAAGCGATATTCACATGGCTGATGACGATCCGCTTGTCGTCGGGCTTGATGACCTGTCCGCGCGCGAAATCGGGGCTGAGCGCGGCCAGCATCGTCATGGCCGCCGCCGCGCTGCCGGCATGGACGGCGCATTGCGTTACAAAGCCGCGCCGGTCGATCGCGCCATGCACATAGGCGTCAAACAAATCGAGCACCGCGCGGGGGTAGGCGGTGGCGCCCTTCCTGTCAGCGTCCTGCGTCATGTCACTGTCCTTCCATTCTGCCCGATACCACGAGTTTATCGCCGTCTTTTGCGGTCAAGCCAAGAAAAACCCATAGCCTCGGGCCGCTAAGCCTCGCTATGGGAAGCCACCCCCCAAGAGACACAGGACATTGCCCCCATATGAGCGCCCCGCTGTCGCCCCGCACCATTGGGCCTTTCACGGTCAAGGCTATCGGCCTTGGCTGCATGAATTTGAGCCATGCCTACCTGCCCCGGCCTGAACCTGCCCAGGCGGAACGGTTGTTGGGCCACGCGCTCGACATCGGCGTCGACTTTTTCGACACCGCGGCGCTCTACGGCTTTGGCGCGAATGAGGAACTGTTGGGGCGTACCCTGATGCACCGGCGCGACGACTTTGTCCTCGCCAGCAAATGCGTGCTGGGCGGGAAGGATGGCAAGCGCGGTATTGACGGATCGCCCCAAGCCATCACCGCCACGCTGGAAGATTCGCTCCGGCGGTTGAATGTCGATCATATCGATCTCTATTATCTTCACCGGCTCGATCCCAATGTTCCGATCGAGGAGTCGGTCGGTGCGTTGGTGCGCGCTGTCGAGGCTGGCAAGATCGGCGCCATCGGCCTGTCGGAAATGTCCGCCAAGACGCTGCGCCGCGCTCATGCGGTTCACCCCATAGCGGCGATGCAGACCGAATATTCGCCCTGGAGCCGCAACGCTGAAGTGGCTGTGCTGGACGCCTGCGGTGAACTGGGCGTCGGCTTTGTCGCCTTTTCACCTGTCGCGCGCGGTGTGTTGGCGGGCGGGGTGGGGCCAGAGGGGGTGCAGGAGGCCGATGTCCGCGCCTCCATGCCGCGCTTCCACCCGCCACACCTGCCCCATAATCTTCAACTTGCTGCCGCCTTCGGCCGGATCGCCGCGGATGCCGGCTGCACCATGGCGCAGCTCTCGCTTGGCTGGGTACTGTCGCGCCGCCCTTATGTCGTGGCAATCCCCGGCACTACCAGCACTGCCCATCTGGACGAGGATATGGCGACGCTGGCGATCGATCTGCCTGCCGAGACGCTCGCGGCGGTCGATGCGCTGTTCACCTTCGAGGCTGTATCCGGCCCGCGCTATCCCCGCGCAGCGCAGGCGCAGATAGATACCGAAACCTGGGATGGTGAACCGCTTGAATAACAGTCTGAGCCGCCATGGCCCGGCCCACCTGCCCGACAGTCAGGTTGGGCAGTAAGGAGGGGGCTTCGAACCGAACCATCAAGCTGCTTGATCCGTCCTCGATATCCATTATATTGAGGACGGGAAGGGGTCGCCATGTCCAGACCGATGACACTTAATGTACGTGTAAGCGGCGCGCTGAGTGACTTCGTTGCTGCCAATGTCAGCGACACCGGAGCCTATGACAATGTCAGTGAATATGTCCGTGATCTGATCCGCCGCGACAAGGAACGGGTAGAGGCCGATCGCTTCGCCCGGCTGAAAGCCGAGCTGGCGCGCGCCTTCGCCGCGCCGGAGGCAAGTTATGAGATATTGGATGCAGATGCGGTAATCGCCCGCAATCGTCGCGCCTGACACCGATGGCGGCATTCCGGGTACAGGACGCGGCGGGCCGCAGGTTGGACGAAATCTATGTCTATACGCGCGACGCATGGGGTGAAGCGCAGGCCGATCGCTATATTCGCGCTTTGTTCGCCCAGTTCGAGGCCATTGCGACACGAGACGCGGCCTGGCGGGTGATCCCGGCAGAGTTTGGCGTGGACGGCTATTACTGCCGGTTCGAGCATCATTATATCTATTGGCGTGTGTTGAACGATGGTGCCGTCGGGATCGTCACGATCCTCCATGAGCGGATGCACCAGATGGATCGCTTTCGCGAGGATCAGCCCTGATACGGGTGACACAATAGCTGCGGCTTTGGCATATTCGCCTGGCCAGAAATCAGCGGGTCATCCAAGCGTCAATGAGGAAAGAGGGCTGTCGCACCAATCCCGAAATCCCGCAGATCGTCCAGCTTAGGATGATCCTATAATTTCATCCATTATTAACGGCATGACCCTAATGTGCGCGTTTAACATGAGCGATCTCAGCGCCGATTAGAGAGGGTGGTTACAGTGTCAGCGCTTGCCGGTCTTTTCAAGCTGGACACCGATGACAGAGACCTGTTGCGCGCGCAGTTTCAGTCTTTTTCCAAGCAGATGCCGCTTCTCTATATCATATTGATATTCAATGCGGTCGCGATCTGGGTCGATTTCTTTCGACCCGACATGATCTTCAAGACGGCCATTACGCCGCTTTTCATATGTACCCTCGCTTTGACCAGGGCAATCTGGTGGATGCGTCAATCGCGCGGCGATAATTTCACCGACGAGCAGATAGCCGGGTATATCAAACGCACCTGCACGCTGGCCGTGGTCATGACGTTGGCCTTCGAATTATGGTGTATATGGATATATGATGGCGGGAGCGCCTACGCTCGTGGTCATCTGACCTTCTTTCTGGCCCTGACGCAGGTCAGCTGCGTCTTTTGCCTGATGTCACTGCGTGCTGCGGCCATGCGTGTCGCCGTCGTAAGCACTTTGTCCTTCGTGATGTTCTTCAGTTGGGCAGACGAGGGTCGCATGCTCGTGGAGGCAGTCGTCCTGGGCTTTGTCGGTGCGGGTATGATGGTCGTTACGCATCGCTATAATCTGGATTTCTCCCAGCTTGTTCGTTCGGAGCGCGACCTGCGGGGCCGTCAGGCGGAAACTGAGCAGTTGAGCGAGGAAAATCGCCGGATTGCGTTGACCGATGCCCTGAGCGAACTGCCCAACCGACGTCAATTGCTGGCGCAACTGGATGTGGTGGAAGGGCGCCAAAGTCAGCTGGCCGATGGACTGGCAGTCATCTTCATCGACCTGGATGGCTTCAAGGACATCAATGATATGCATGGGCATCAGGCCGGCGACTGCCTGATCCGTAGCCTGAGCGAGCGCCTTCGCGCCCTGTGCCCGCCATTTGCCATGCTGGCGCGCGTCGGTGGCGATGAGTTTGTCATCCTCATCGAGACGCCCGGCGCCCTTGGGGTCGCTGCCGAGATCGCGCAGCGGGTGAACGAAGAGGTTTCGCTACCGATCCTGGTGGACCGTCATATATTGCAGGTCGGCGCCAGCATTGGCCTGGCCGGAAACGGCGATCTGGTCAGCGCGCATGAATTGCTGCGTCGCGCCGACACCGCGATGTACCATGTCAAAATGTCCGGCAAGGGCGAAATCGCCGTCTATGATGCGGCTTTCGAACAGGGTCGGCTGCACCGGTTGGAGATTGAACAGCAAATCGGCGAAGGGCTGGCGAAAAGGCAATTCGATGTCTTCTATCAGCCGGTGGTCGATGCCAATACGCGCGCGATCGTCGCTGTCGAGGCGTTGATTCGCTGGCCACGACGCCCTGCCGGACCGATCGATACGCAACAGGTCATCGAGATTGCAGAGCTTACGGGGCAAATTCATCCCCTTGGCCTGTTCGTGCTGGATCGCGCCTGTCGCGATATTTTGTCATGGGACAACGTCAAGCTGAGCGTGAATGTATCGCCAGCGCAGTTTCGCGATCCCGGATTTGAACGGCAGATCCTCCACGTCCTGGAACAGACGAAGTTCCCGCCCCATCGATTGCAACTGGAGATAACCGAAGGCTATCTCCTGACCCATCCGGAAAACGCCATTCGTGCGATCAAGGCGTTCAAGGCGATGGGTATTTCGATCGCGCTCGACGACTTCGGCACGGGCTTTACGAGCATACATTATCTGCGATCCTATGGGTTCAGCCATGTGAAGATCGACAAATCCCTGCTTGCTGGTCTTCCCCATGACAAAAGGGCGACCCTGCTGGTGACGGGCGCGATCAACCTGGCCCGCGGACTTGATATGCGTGTCGTCGCGGAAGGGGTCGAACATGAGGAACAGGCCGCCATTCTGTCTGCTTCTGGATGCGACGAGTTGCAGGGCTATCTTTTCGGAAGACCCATGCCAGTTTCTGACATTCTGACGATGTATAATGCCAGTGCGGATCGGGACGCGCGGCAGGCTCCACGCCTGCGTTCTGCCTGACCGGGATCAGGCTGTGCGCCTGATCCCGATGCGCAGTCAGGCGCGCATCTCTTCGGGCCAGTAGAGACGCATGGGATTGTCGATCAGCAGCTTGCGTTGCAGATCGGCGGTGGGCGCGATGCGCGGGATCATGTCGACCAGATGGCCGTCATCGGGAATGGCATCCTGCATATTGGGATGCGGCCAATCGGTGCCCCACAGCACCCGGTCCTGATAGTCGGCGACCAGCGGGGCGACCGCGTCGGCAAAGCTGTTCCATGGGTCGCCGGTCGGGTCGAGCCGGTCGGGGCAGGTCGCCTTGAACCAGATGTCGTCGCGGCTGTCGAGGAAGGCGCGAAATGCCTTCATGTCCGGGCCATCGGGCCCCTGGGTCACGTCCGGGCGGCCCATATGGTCGATGACCAGTGGCACGGGGATGGCGTCCATGAAGGGGCGCAATTCTTCCAGAATATCCGCCTCGAAATAGATGACGACATGCCAGCCCGCGGGCAGTCGCCGGGCAACCTCCAGAAACTTGTCCTTGGGCGCGTCATCGACCAGGCGTTTGAGGAAATTGAAGCGGATGCCGCGTATCCCGCCGTCATGCAGCGAGGCAAGGTCCGCGTCGGAGATCGCCGGATCCACCACCGCGACGCCGCGCGCTTTGCCGTTGGATTTGGCGATAGCGTCCAGCGTCGCGGCATTGTCGGTACCGTGGCAACTGGCCTGGACGATCACATTGCGGGCAAAACCCAGATGGTCGCGCAGGGCGAACAGCATGTCCGGCCCGGCATCCTGTGGCAGATATTTCGCTTTGGCGCTGAACGGGAAGTCCGCCATCGGCCCGAACACATGGCAATGGGCATCGATCGCGCCGGGCGGCGGGGTGTAGAGCGGCCTGGACGGGCTGCCGTGCCAGCTGGTGATGCGATCGGTCATGCGAAAATGTCTCCATCCATCAGCTTGCGGGCGGTACGCAGCATGGCGGCGCTGGTGACGGCGCCGCTTTCGTCCAGTTCCATGACACAGGTGGTTTCGCCGGTCGGATGTTCGACCGACAGCGTCTTGCGATTGCCGTCCGGGATGCTGGCGACCTCGGCCGCGGGCGACCCTTCGATCAGGCAGGCGGTGGCGACGCTGACTGCGCCCAGAACGCCGATGGAGGCATGGGCGCGGTGGGGGATGAAGCTGCGCACCGTCACCGCACCGCCATTGCGGGGCGGGGCGACGAGCATCATTTTCGGCACCGATTTTTCCCTGACGTCGCCCAGATTCATGCGTTCGCCTACTGCCAGGCGGATCGCCTCTATCCGGGCTTTGAGCGCAGCATCCTTGTCCAGCGTATCGCGGTCTTCATAGCCGGTGATGCCAACATCGCTCGCCTTCATGACGACGCAGGGCATCCCGTTGTCGATCAGGGTGACCGGCACGCCTTCGACCGTATCAAAGGCGTTGCCGGTGGGCAGCAGCGCGCCGCAGGAGGAGCCGGCGGTGTCGCGAAATTCCAGCGGGACGGGGGCGGCGCTGCCCGGCACGCCGTCAATTCTTGCGTCGCCATCATAGCGGACGACGCCACCGGGCGTCTGGACCGTGGCGATGGCGATCTGGCCGGTATTTTCCATGAAAATGGCGACGCGGGTTTCGTCCTGCTGCGCGGGGACCAGACCGCGTTCAATGGCAAACGGGCCAATGCCCGCCAGAATATTCCCGCAATTTTGCGCGTCGCTGACGATCGCCTGATCGACAAAGACCTGCAGGAAGAGATAGTCGATATCGACCCCTTCACGCTGCGACCTTTTGACGAGCGCAACCTTGCTGGTCAGCGGATCGGCCCCGCCCATGCCGTCGATCTGGCGCGGGTCGGGCGATCCCATGGCGCGCAGCAGGAAGGCGTCGCGGGCAGCGGCGTCGGCGGGCAGGTCGTCCGCGAGGAAATAGCCGCCCTTCGACGTGCCGCCCCGCATCCACATGACGCGGGCGCGATCAAACATATTTGAGGCCCATTTCTTCAAGCCGCGGACGCATGTTATAAATGTCGAGGCCGAGTTCACCCGCCGCGAGGCGGACCCGCTTGGCTTCTTCGGCCGCTTCGCGCGCCTGCGCCTTTTCCAGCACCGATGCGGCATCGGCGCGGGGGACGATGCAGACGCCGTCATCGTCGGCGATCACGACGTCGCCTGCATTGACCAGAGCGTTGGCGCAGACGATCGGGACATTGACCGATCCCAGCGTAGCCTTGATCGTGCCCTGCGCATGGACAGCCTTGGACCAGACCGGGAAATTCATCTGCTTCAGGTCACGCAGGTCGCGGACCCCTGCGTCGATGATGAGGCCGCGACAACCGCGCGCCTGGGCGGAGGTGGCGAGCAGGTCGCCGAAATAGCCGTCTGTGCAGGGACTGGTTGGCGCGAGGACGAGAATATCGCCGTCCTTCAATTGCTCGATCGCGACGTGGACCATCCAGTTGTCGCCGGGAGGCGCGGAGATGGTGACGGCGCTGCCAGCGATACGGGCACCGGGATAGATGGGGCGCATATGGGGAGCGAGCAGGCCAGTGCGGCCCTGGGCTTCATGCACGGTGGCGACGCCGCAGTGGGCGAGGCCGTCAATGACGGAAAGCTCCGCCCGTTCGATATTCTGGACGACGATGCCGGACATGGCGCTGATCCTTTTCCTAAAACCGACAGTGACATGGACATATGCAGCGCAATGCTCAAATCGGTTATGGCGCGGGCACATAAAATTTTGCTAATTATCAAAAATGGAGGCTGATCAGTTCAATATCCGGCATCTGGCCGCGATGGCCGCCGTGGTCGATCAGGGCAGTGTCAGCCTGGCGGCGCGGGCGGTCAACCTGACGCAGCCTGCGGTGACGCAGGGGATCGCCAAGCTAGAAGCGCAATTGGGCGTACCGCTGTTCGAGCGACGGCCGGGCGGGATGGTGCCGACCGACGTGGCGTTGCGGTTCAGGCCGCGTGTCGAGGTTGCGTTGCGGCTGATCGGCAGCAGCCGGGTGACGGCGGCGCAAATCCGCGCCTTTGTCGCGCTGGCGCGCGCTGGCAGCTATGCGGCGGCGGCGGCCATTGTCGGGGTAGCGGAGCCGTCGCTCCACCGCGCGGTCGGCGACCTGGGGTTGGCGCTGGGGGTGCGGCTGGCCGAGCGGCGGGGGCGGGGGCTGATGCTGACCCGCGCCGGCGTGGCCCTGGCACGGCGGTTGCGCCTCGCGCTGGCCGAACTGCGACAGGGGCTGGAGGAAATCGCCGAGCTGCGGGGGCAGGAAAGCGGGCGGATATTGGTAGGCGCGATGCCGCTCAGCCGAGCGCGGCTGCTGCCGCTGGCGATCACCAATTTCCGGCGCGAATTCCCGCAGGTCGATATTTCGGTCGTGGAAGGGTCGCATGCCGAACTGGTCGGGCCGCTGCGCGATGGCGAGATCGACATGATGGTCGGCGCCTTGCGCGATGCGACGATCGGACAGGATCTGGTGCAGCAGCCCCTGTTCGAGGATCGACCGACCATCTTTGCGCGTGCGGGACATAGGCTGGAGCAGGGATGGGACGGCGACGACCTGCGCCGCTTTCCGTGGATATTGCCGCCGGAAGGAACGCCGCTGCGCCAGTTGTGGCGGGCGATGTTCGCAGCGCTGGGCGGCGATTTGCCTGCGGTACCAATCGAATGCGGATCGGTGATGACAGTGCGGCAATTGCTGGTGAGCGGCGACTATCTGACCCTGTTGTCGGTCGATCAGTTGCGGGTCGAACTGGATAGCGGAATGGTGGCGGATATTGGCCCGGCGCCCGGCGAGATCAGCCGCACCATCGGCCTGACGAGCCGGGCCGATTGGCGACCGACGCGCCTGCAGCAGCAATTCATGGCAGCGATCGAACAGGCAGCGGGAGAAGTAAATTCGTAAATTCTTATAGCCTGTCCCCGGATGTGATTGGCCGTTCGGCATACAATCCGGCATCCCCCTTTTCATGGAGCAGGAAGTCGGTCTGATCGGGTTTGGCGAAGCAGGGTCCACCTTTGCATTGGCGGGGGACTGGGCTGCCGCTGCCCATGTCTATGACATCAAAACCGAATCCGCGGCCACGCGCGAAGCGATGTTGGCTGCCTATGCGCAGGCGGGCGTGCTGCCCGCGCACTTTATCGAGGATGCGCTGGACGGCGTGAATCTGATCCTGTCGCTGGTGACGGCGGACCAGGCGCTTGTCGTGGCGGAAGCGGCGGCGGCGCTGATCGCGCCCGGCGCGATTTTCTGTGACTTGAACAGCGTGGCGCCGCAGACCAAGCAGGCGGCAGCGCAGGCGATCGAAGCGGCGGGCGCCCATTATGTCGATGTCGCGGTGATGGCCCCGGTCGATCCGGCGCGGCTGAACGTGCCATTGCTGCTGAGCGGCGACAAGGCACCGATGGCCGAGGCCGGGCTTCAGGCCCTGGGTTTTGCGAGGACTCGCGTCGTGGGCGCCGACGTCGGACGGGCATCGTCGATCAAGATGATCCGGTCGGTCATGGTCAAGGGCATCGAAGCGCTGACCGCCGAGTGCGTGCTGGCGGCGGACGCGGCCGATGTGCTGGACGAGGTGCTGGCCTCGCTCGACGCGAGCGAAAAGGCGAAGCCGTGGGACGCGCGGGCCGATTATAATCTCGACCGGATGCTGGTGCATGGCCTGCGTCGCGCGGCCGAGATGGAGGAAGTCGTCAAGACGCTCGACGGGCTTGGCACGGGCGCGGCGATGACGCGCGGGACGGTCGAGCGGCAGCGGGCGATCGGTGCTTTGCGGGCGTCGATGGTCCCGGAGGGTCTGGGGGCGAAGATTGGGATAATTTCTGCTTCGGCGTCGGTGGCGCGCGAGGCGGCGGAATAGACTTATGTGCTCCCGCCAGGGCGGGAGTCCAGCCCCGCCACCCGAACCGGGCGACCGCCTTCGCGGGAGCGCGGGAAAAAGGGGAGGGGCGTTGGATAGGATAGTTGGAGACAAGCGCGGATGAGCCTGATTATCGATTGCCATGGCCATTATACGGTGTTGCCCAAAGGGCATGATGCCTGGCGCGAAGAGCAGAAGGCCGCGTTCAAGGCCGGGACGCCGTGTCCGCCCTATCCGGAGATTAGCGACGCGGAAATTCGCGAGACGATCGAGGCGAACCAGTTGCGCCTGATCAAGGAGCGCGGTGCGGACCTGACGATCTTTTCGCCGCGCGCGTCGGCCATGGCCCCGCATGTGGGCGATGAGGCGATTGCGAAGGAATGGGCGATCCGCTGCAACGACCTGATCGCGCGGGTGGTGGCGATGTTCCCCGAAACCTTCGTCGGCGTATGCATGCTGCCCCAGTCGCCCAAGGCGGACATGAGCAACAGCATCGCGGAACTGGAGCGGTGCGTCACGCAGCTGGGCTTTATCGGCTGCAACCTCAATCCCGATCCGGGCGGCGGACATTTCACCCATCCGCCGCTCACCGACAAATATTGGTATCCCTTTTACGAGAAGATGGTCGAGCTGGACGTCCCGGCGATGATCCATGTGTCGGGCAGCTGCAACCCGGCGATGCACGCGACTGGCGGCTATTATATCGCGGCGGACACGATTGCCTTCATGCAGTTGCTGGAGGGCGATCTGTTCAAGGATTTCCCGACGCTGCGCTTCATCATCCCGCATGGTGGCGGCGCGGTGCCCTATCATTGGGGGCGGTATCGCGGATTGGCCGACATGCTGAAAAAGCCCGATCTGTCGACCCATCTGATGAACAACATCTTTTTCGACACCTGCGTCTATCATCAGCCAGGCATCGACCTGCTGGCCGACGTCATCGACAACAAGAATATCCTGTTCGGGTCTGAAATGGTGGGCGCGGTGCGCGGGATCGATCCGACCACCGGCCAATATTTCGACGACACCAAACGCTATGTCGACGCGCTGGACATCAGCGATGCCGAGCGCGCCGCCATTTTCGAGGGCAATGCCCGTCGCGTCTTTCCCCGGCTTGACGCCAAATTGAAGGAGAGGGGACTATGATCACCGAAGATCCCAAGCATCAGGATATTCACGAATATCTTGCCGAGTTCGAGGATATTCCGGGCACGCGCGTCTATACGGCGGCGCGCGCCCGCAAGGGATATCATATGAACCAGTTTGCGATGAGCCTGATGAAGGATGAGAATCGCGCAAGGTTCAAGGCCGACGAGCGTGCCTATCTGGACGAATGGCCGCTGAACGAGGAACAGAAGGAAGCCCTGCTGGCGCGTGACTATAATCGCTGCCTGGACCTGGGTGGCAATGTCTATTTCCTGGCCAAGCTGTTTTCGACCGACGGAATTCCGTTCGCCGAAGCGGTCAGCACCATGACCGACATGAGCTTTCCCGAATATCGCGAAATGATGATGAACGGTGGCCGGTCGCCAGAGGGCGTGCGGTCGATCAGGGCCAACGCCGCGTCGAGCGGCGAAACCAACGAAGGAGCCAGATAATGGCGCGGATAACTGCTGGTGTGGCGTCGAGCCACGTGCCGCTGCTGGGCGTGGCGTCCGATTTCGACAAGGATCGCGACGATTATTTCGGGCCGATCTTTGCCGGTTATGACTGGACGCGGGAATGGGAGAAGGCGGAAAAGCCCGATGTCATCATCCTGGTCTATAACGACCATGCGTCCGCCTTTGACATGAAGATCATCCCGACCTTCGCCATTGGTTGCGGCGAACGCTATAAGTCGGCGGACGAGGGCTGGGGTCCGCGCCCGGTGCCCGACGTCGAGGGGCATCCTGACCTGGCCTGGCATATTGCGCAGAGCCTGGTGCTGGACGAATTCGACATGACCATCATCAACGAGATGGATGTCGACCATGGCCTGACCGTGCCGTTGTCCATGATGTTCGGCAAGCCCGACGCCTGGCCGTGCAAGGTCGTGCCGCTGGCCGTCAATGTCGTCACCTATCCGCCGCCGTCGGGCAATCGCTGCTGGGCGCTGGGCGAGGCGATCGCCAAGGCGGTCGACAGCTTCCCGGAAGATCTGAACGTGCAGATATGGGGCACGGGCGGCATGAGCCACCAGTTGCAGGGGCCGCGCGCCGGGCTGATCAACAAGGAATGGGACAACATGTTCCTAGACGGCCTGATCGGTGACAGCGACCATCTGCGCCGGATCCCGCACATCGAATATCTGCGCGAGACCGGCAGCGAAGGCATCGAGATGGTGATGTGGCTGGTGATGCGCGGCGCACTGGGAAAGAAAACCCGCGCGTTGCACCGCCACTATCATGTGCCCTGCTCCAACACCGCGATCGGCCATATGGTGTTGCGCCCCGACAATGGCGAGGGGCTGGACATGACCGGAAGCGAAACGGTGAGCGCGATCGCGGCTGAGTAGTAATGATGTGAGGCAGGGCGCCCGATCTACTTTGCGCTTGCCTCAAGCCCCCACCCCGACCCCTCCCCTGAAGGGGAGGGGCGTACATATACGGAGTTTCTCATGCGTATTGCCCTGGCTGGTGCCGGCGCCTTTGGCGAAAAGCATCTGGATGGCCTGAAGAACATCGACGGCGTAAGCGTGACGTCTCTGGTCGGGCGCCGTCTGGACGCGACCCAGGCGATTGCCGACAAATATGGCATCGGTCATGCGACCACCGACCTTGCGGACACATTGACCCGCGATGATGTCGACGCGGTGATCCTGTGCACGCCGACGCAAATGCATGCGGCGCAGGCCATTGCCTGCATGGATGCAGGCAAGCATGTCCAGGTCGAAATTCCGCTGGCCGACAGCTGGGCCGATGCGCAGGCGGTGCTGGCCAAGCAAAAGGAAACCGGGCTGACCTGCATGGTCGGCCATACGCGGCGGTTCAATCCCAGCCACCAATATGTCCATAACCTCATCACGGCAGGTGAGCTGAACATCCAGCAGATGGATGTGCAGACCTATTTCTTCCGCCGCAAGAATATCAATGCCAAGGGTGAGGCGCGGTCCTGGACCGACCATCTGTTATGGCACCATGCCGCGCACACGGTCGATCTGTTTGCCTATCAGGCGGGCAAGATCGTGTCCGCCCATGCGATGCAGGGACCGATCCACCCGGAACTGGGCATTGCGATGGACATGTCGATCCAGTTGAAGAGCGAAAGCGGGGCCATCTGCACCCTGTCATTGTCGTTCAACAATGACGGGCCGCTCGGCACCTTCTTCCGCTATATCGGCGACACTGGCACCTATATCGCGCGCTACGACGATCTGGTGAACGGCAAGGAAGAGCCGATCGACGTCAGCAACGTCGCTGTGTCGATGAACGGCATCGAATTGCAGGACCGCGAATTCATCAGCGCGATCCGTGAAGGCCGCGAACCCAATTCGAGCGTCGCAAAGGTGTTCGATTGCTATCGCGTGCTCGGTGAGCTGGAGCAGCAACTGGTATAGTGGAGATCCCTTCGGGGTCGCAAGAAAGGCGCGGCGGGAAACCGACCGCGCCTTTTCCGTGTGTCAGGCGGTGATGAAAGGATGCGCCAGCCTGAGTTCGTCGAGCAGGGTTTCGAGCCGGGCGACATCGGCAAAGGGGCCGGTGGGCGTGACCGACCAGTTGCAATGGGGGTGGGTGGCGCGGCTGTAGAGGCGGATCGGGCCGATCAGCGTGCGCCAATGATGTTTGCTCTTGCCATGGTCGCGCAGCAATTTCGCCACGAGCAGGTCGGTCAGCTTGTCCACGGTCATGGGCCACGCATAGGGCCGGGGGCGGACGGGTTCAACTGTCTCTGGCAGCGCGCCAGACACGGGGCGGCTGGCCGATATGGCGGGCGAAGAAGCGAGAGAAATAGGCGGGGTCTTCAAAGCCTGTGGCATAGGCTATCTCTGCCACCGACATTTGCGAATAAAGCAGCAGGCGGCGCGCCTCCAGCAAGGCGCGGTCATCGAGCATCTGGGCAGGCGATGTGCCCGCGACGCGCGCGCAGGCGTGCCGCAAGGCGGTAAGGCTGACGCCCAGCGCGCGGGCATGCTCCGATACCGGCTCGCGCTGGCGGAAGCGCCGTTCGATCCGTTCGCGCAACCGCGCGACAAGCGCTGCCTGACGCGCGGTGCCGGGCTGCGCCTGTTGCGTGAGGGCAGTGTGGCGCAGCGCCAGGACCATGAGGTGCAGCAGGGCGGATTCGACCGCAGCGCGCTGGCCGGGGCCGGACCAGCCCAGTTCCTGCGCCATCCGCGCGATCGCCGCTTCGGCAGCGTCGCCCTCCGCCTGTGGCAGCATGACCGCATGGGGATGGGCAAAGAGCGGTGCGAGATCGGCGTCGCGGGCGACAAGATGGCGCAGATAGGCCGCCGCGATGGTGGTGACATGGCCGCTGGATTCGCGATGCCAGGTGAAACCGTGGACGATCCCCGCCGGGACCAGCAACAGGCAGGGCGCCTCGAACCGGAATTCGTGGGCTTCGGCCTGCATCGCGCCACCGCCCCGCGCGATCAGGATGATATGGTGGAGATCACGATGGACGTGCGGGCGGATCGTCCACTCGCTGGGGCGCGATCGGTCGTCCAGACTTTCGACATGGACGAACCCTTCCGCCACGCTGCGCTGCGGTTCGCCATAAAGATAGAAGCTGGGGACCGGGTCGACCGACATGCGCGGGCGCGTCAGGCGGGGCGGGGACGCAGCGGGATGAGCAGGCCTGCGCCGATCAGCGATCCAAGCGCCATGGCGAACGCAACCCAGGGCAGGCTGACATCGAGGCTGAACAGCAAGCCCGCCAATATGGGGCCCAGCGCCGCGCCGCCTCTGCCCACGCCGATGACAATGCCGGTCCCCCCGGCGCGCACGGCGGTCGGGAAGGATTGGGCAACCAGCGCGTAAAGGCCGACGACCGCGCCATTGGTGCAGAAACCGGCGGCGGCGGCAATCAGGCTGAGCCCCGGCAGCGTCGTCTGCTCCTGACCGAACAGGGTAACGAGACAGGTCGAGGCGACCATGGCGATGATGACGAGTGGCCGGATCGCGATCCGCCAGCTGAGCGCGCTCAGCAGCAAGGCGCCAAGCAGGCCGCCGACATTGGCCCATACCAGCACACCGCCCGCGGCCGAAGGCGCATAGCCCATGTCGACGACAATCTTGGGCACCCATTTCAGGATGAAATAGAAGGTCATGATATGGCAGAAATAGGCCAGCGTCAGCAGGATGGTGGTGCGCGCCAGGCCCGGTGCGAACAGCGCGGCGAAAGAGGCTTTGGGCGCGCCGGCATCAACCGGGGGCAGGGCGTCGATCAGCGGCTGGCCCAGTCGGCCAAGCGCATCATTGATCCGCGACAAGGCGTTGGCGGGGCGCTTTTGCAGCAGGAAGCCGATCGATTCAGGCAGCAGAAACCAGATGAACGGCAGGAAGAGGGCCGTGGCGATGCCGCCCAGCAGGAAGATGTCGCGCCAATTGCCCGCGACCAGTAATTGGGAGGCGACCGATCCACCCAAGATCGCCCCCGCCGGATAGCCCGCCGCCATGATGGCGACAGCCAGGCTGCGCGCGCGGGCATTGGCGAGTTCGGCGACCATCGCATTGGTGCAGGCGAGCATCCCGCCAATGCCAAGGCCCGTGGCCAGGCGGATGATCGAGAGCGAAATGACATCCCACGCCTGCGTCGCCGCGCCCATGCCGAGCGCCATGACGATGAGGCAGAAGATAATGGTCGGGCGTCGTCCGATCCGGTCGGCAACATTGCCGAGCAGGACCGATCCGACCGCCATGCCGATCAGTTCCATCGAGAGGACGAGGCCAAGCGCGGCGCGATCGACACCCCATTCCTTCGCAATGCCGGGCGACGCGAAGCTGATGGCCAGCACATCGAACCCGTCCAGCGCATTGAGCAGAACACACAATATGATCGCAATGATTTGAAGCCGCCCCATCGGCGCTTCGTCCAGTTGCCGCCGGAGGTCCGTTGCCTGTTCCGCCATCCTCAATCCTTTATTTTTAGCCAACCGCGAAAATATCGAGCCGCACATGGTCTCTATAGCGCGCCGCGGTGCAGAGAAAGACCGTGCGGCCAAGCCATGCGTGCGGACCATCGCTCGCCACCTCGAACCGGGGGGTGGTGCGAAAATAATAGAGGGCAGGGTCGACTATCTCTCCCGCTGCGATCCGGGCCAGCACCGGGGCGGGCCCATGGCGATAGCCCGGATTGACGATGGACAGGATAGCGCCGTCGCTGGCCTCGATCGAATAGCGGGCGAGAATGTCGGCGGTCCCATCCGGGCGGATGGACTGCCAGTCTGCGCCGCCGGGCAGGATTTTGCCGGTCAGGCGCGGGCCATCCACGCTGCCGCCGGTAATGGGAATGACGCGCTTGCGCACACCATCGACAGTGCCAAGTTCCTGCGGCGTGCCGATCAGCACGCGTAGCCGCATGGCAAGGGTGAGCGGCGGCGTAGCCAGTGCGTCGGAAGGTACCGCCATGGCCGGGGTGGCTGCACCGGCAAGCGCGAAACCCGGCATGGCCTTGAGCAGCGTGCGGCGGGGCAGGGTATCGGGCATGTCTCTCCTCTCCACTCTATGGCGGATCGTCCATTATCGATCCTGACGAAATCTCATGCGGTAATGCCACATGCCGGTCAAGTCGCTGCATTGTTCGCGGCAAAAGCTGTTGCATCGTCCATATATATGGTTGCTCCGCCCCTGTGCTGGTGGCCGCCAAATGGGCATGATGGTCGCAAATCCGTATCGGTTGGAGAGGCTTTTCATGAAAACCCAGGTTGCGATCATCGGTGCAGGCCCGGCGGGACTGTTGCTGGGCCATTTGTTGAGGGCTGAAGGGATCGAAACCGTCATCGTCGAGCGGGCTGCGCCCGACTATGTGCTGGGTCGGATCAGGGCTGGCGTGCTGGAGCGCACGATGACCGACCTGATGGACCAGTTGGGGCTGGGCGGGCGGATGCATGCCGAAGGCCTGCCGCATGACGGCTTTCACCTGGCTGATGGTGAACGGTTGATCCGCATCGACGTCGCGGCGCTGACCGGCAAGCAGGTGATGGTCTATGGTCAGACCGAGATCACCCGCGACCTGATGGAGGCCGCGCCTGAGCGCGGGCTGGAGATCATCTATGACGCGGGCGATGTCGCCCTGCATGATGTCGATAGCGATGCGCCCTACCTGACCTATAGCAAGGATGGCGCAACCCATCGGATCGACGCGCAATTTCTGTGCGGATGCGACGGTTTCCATGGCCCCTCGCGAAAGGCGATCCCGGCGTCGGTCGCGACTGCTTATGAAAAGGTCTATCCGTTCGGCTGGTTGGGCATATTGGCGGATGTTCCGCCCTGCAATCATGAGCTGATCTACGCCAATCACGAACGCGGTTTTGCGCTGGCGTCGATGCGGTCGGAAACACGCAGCCGCTATTATGTGCAGGTGGCGCTGGACGAGAAGGTCGAGGACTGGTCCGACGAACGGCTATGGGATGAACTGGCGATCCGGCTGGGGCCGGAGGCGGCAGCGCAGATGGTGCGTGGCCCCGCGCTGGAAAAATCGATCGCGCCGCTACGGTCTTTCGTGTTCGAGCCGATGCGGTACGGACGCCTGATGCTGGCGGGCGACAGCGCACACATCGTGCCGCCGACCGGCGCGAAGGGGCTGAACCTCGCGGCGTCAGACGTTCATTATCTGTCACAGGCACTGATCGGCTATTTCAGGCGCGGCGACGCCGATGGGGTGGCGGGCTATTCCGACAAGGCGCTGGCGCGCGTGTGGAAGGCGGAGCGATTCTCCTGGCAACTCACCCGTTTGATGCACCGCTTTCCGGACAATGATGCCTTCGACCGGCGGATGCAGCTTGCCGATCTGGATTATATTGCCTCGTCAGTGGCGGCGCAGACGACGATCGCCGAAAATTATGTGGGGTTGCCGCTATAGGCGCCCGCTGATTCGCTGTTTCTGCCAGGATCGGGCAGTGGAAAATGGCGCAGGCGGCAAAAAAGCTGCCTGCGCCATTTGCTTTGGCAGCGCGTGCAAACCCCGATGTTTGACGGGTTTTGGCGTCATTTCCGTGAATGATCTCAACAAAAAATCGCGCTCAGGCCATTTTCGCAGTTGACCGAATCTGCGGTGTTA
>NZ_BARE01000028.1 GCF_000367345.1 Sphingobium xenophagum NBRC 107872 | reverse complement strand
CCTGTAAAGGCTTGCTCTCCGACATGCCCTCCCCCGACCCCTCCCTGAAGGGAGGGGAGAGAGAATCAAATGACACAGAAATCCACCGCCAGCTTCGTCAATGTCGGCGAACGCACCAATGTTACCGGATCGGCCAAGTTCAAAAAGCTGATCATGGCGGGCAATTATGCCGCTGCGATCGACATTGCGCGCGAGCAGGTGGAAAATGGCGCGCAGATCGTCGACGTCAACATGGACGAGGGGCTGCTCGACGCGGTCGAGGCCATGACGACCTTTCTCAAGCTGATGACGTCGGAGCCGGACATCAGCCGCGTGCCGGTGATGATCGACAGCTCCAAATGGGAGGTCATCGAAGCGGGCCTCAAATGCGTGTCGGGCAAGCCGATCGTCAATTCGATCAGCATGAAGGAGGGCGAGGAGGCCTTCCTGTTCCATGCCCGCAAATGCATGGCCTATGGCGCCGCCGCGGTCATCATGGCCTTTGACGAAACGGGGCAGGCCGATACCAAGGCGCGCAAGGTCGAGATTTGCGAGCGCGCCTACAAGCTGCTGATGACCATCGGCTTTCCGCCGGAGGACATCATCTTCGATCCCAATATCTTCGCAGTCGCGACGGGGATCGAGGAGCATAATAATTATGGCGTCGACTTCATCGAAGCCTGCCGCGAGATCAAGGCGCGCTGCCCGCACGTCCACATCTCCGGCGGCCTGTCGAACCTCAGCTTCTCGTTCCGCGGCAACGAACCCGTCCGTCGCGCGATGCACAGCGTATTCCTCTATCATGCCATCCCCGCTGGCCTCGACATGGCGATCGTCAATGCAGGACAACTCGACGTCTATGACACGATCGACCCGGAACTGAGGACGGCGTGCGAGGATGTCGTCCTGAACCGCGACCCGGAAGCGGGCGACCGCCTGGTCACGCTGGCGGAAAAATATCGCGGCACCGACGCGGTCGCCGACAAGGCCGCCGAGGCCTGGCGCAGCTGGCCGGTCGCCAAGCGGCTGGAACATGCGCTGGTCAAGGGCATCGACATGTATGTCGTGGACGATACGGAGGAAGCGCGCCTGTCCGCCGACAAGCCGATCGAGGTGATCGAAGGGCCGTTGATGGACGGCATGAACGTGGTTGGCGACCTGTTCGGCGCGGGCAAGATGTTCCTGCCCCAGGTGGTCAAGTCCGCCCGCGTCATGAAGAAAGCGGTCGCGCACCTGCTGCCCTTTATCGAGGCCGCCAAGGAACCGGGCGCCAAGGGCAAGGGCAAGATCATCATGGCCACGGTCAAGGGCGACGTCCATGACATTGGCAAGAATATCGTCGGCGTGGTCCTTCAGTGCAACGGCTTTGAGGTCATCGACATGGGCGTGATGGTCCCCTGGCCCGACATCATCAAGGCGGCGAACGAGAATGACGCCGACATGATCGGCCTGTCCGGCCTTATCACCCCCTCGCTGGACGAGATGGTGACAGTGGCTACCGAAATGCAGCGCGCGGGCATGACCATGCCGGTGCTGATCGGCGGCGCGACGACGTCCAAGGTGCATACCGCGCTGCGCATCGACCCGTCCTATACTGGCCCGGTGGTCCATGTGCTGGACGCCAGTCGCGCGGTCGGGGTGGCGACGGCGCTCGTCTCCGAAACGCAGCGCAATGATTTCGTCCAGAAAACCAAGGATGATTATGAGCATGTCCGCGTCGCCCGCGCGAACAAGGGGCAGAGTGCGCTCGTCAGCCTGGAGGACGCGCGCGCCAATGCGTTCGAGATTGACGAGAGCCTGAAAGCGCCGCGCCCCCGCCTGCCGGGCGTCCATCGCTTCCCCGACTGGGATCTGAAGGATCTTGTCCACTATATCGACTGGACGCCCTTCTTCCGCGCCTGGGAACTGGCGGGCAATTATCCCGCGATCCTGACCGATCCGGTGGTGGGCGAAAGTGCGTCCAGCCTGTTTGCCGATGCGCAGGCGATGCTGGACAGGATCGTCAACGAAAAATGGCTGGTCGCGCGCGGGGTTGCGGGCCTATGGCCGTGCCGTCGCGAAGGCGACGACATCATCGTCCATGTCGAGGATGAGAAGCACTACACCCTGCCGATGCTGCGCCAGCAGATCCAGAAGCGCGAAGGCCGGGCCAATATGTGCCTTGCCGACTTCATCAGCCATGACGGCGACTGGATGGGCGGCTTTGCCGTCGGGATGCACGGCATCGAGCCGCATCTCGCCCGGTTCAAGGCGGCGATCGATGACTATTCGGACATACTTTTGAAAGCGCTGGCCGACCGCCTGGCTGAAGCCTTTGCCGAGCGCCTGCACCATTATGTCCGCACGGCGCTATGGGGCTATGCGGAGGGCGAGCAGCTGACGAACGAAGCGCTGATCAAGGAACAATATCGCGGTATCCGCCCCGCGCCGGGCTATCCCGCCTGCCCCGAACATAGTCTGAAACCCATATTGTTCGAGATGCTGGACGCCCATCACGCCACCGGCATCACGCTGACGGAGAGTTTCGCGATGCTCCCCACAGCTGCGGTCAGCGGCTTCTATTTCGGCCATGCTCAGGCGGAATATTTCGGCGTGGCTCGTGTCGGCCGCGACCAGCTGGAGGATTATGCGGTGCGGCGGGGGATCGATATCGACACGGCGGAGCGCTATTTGAGGCCGAACCTGGATTGAGGGGGCGGGCGACCGGGCGCTCTCTCCCCAACATCGACTGGGGCGGCGAAGGTTGCGTTGAACGCCGGGCTTGGGCAGACCTGTGCGAACGATTGTGATCCTCAAGGAATTGACATGCTGCTGGTCGGTGACCCTGTCCCCTCATTCTTCGCTCGAGGAATCACAAATCCCCGGTTTTCATTCGATAGCGCCGCCGGGCGCTACATCGTCGTTACCTTCCTGGGCAGCGGTGCTTCTCCCGGCGCGCAGGCGTTTCTGGCGGCCATGCACGCCGAAACCAAATGCCTGGACGACAGGTTTGCATGCGCGTTCATCGTCACGAACGACCCGCGCGACGAACAGAGCGGGTTGCTGACGGAGCGTCAGCCCGGAATCCGGCTATTCCTCGACTTCGACCTGGAGATGGCGACATTATTCGGGGCTGTCGGACGCCAGAAGGACAATGGCTCCGCCGTGGCGCTCATGACCTGGATACTCGACCCAGGTATGCGCGTGCTCAGGATTTTGCCGATCAATGACCTGGTGACGCATTATGACGACATATGTGCTGCGCTGGACGGGCAACCGGCGCCGAAGGCGGATATGGATGCATGGGCGCCCATATTGGTGGTGCCCAACGTGCTGGAACCGGATTTCTGCCATAAGCTGATCACCTATGCCGAAACGGTTGGGCTGAACGACAGCGGCTATATGAAAACGGACCCAAAGACCGGCGAGACGGTCCAGGTGCTCGATCATGTTCACAAGCGCCGGTCAGACTGCAGCATTGATGACGAGCAGCTGCGCAATGCGTTGAAAGCGCGCATTCGCCGGCGGCTTGTTCCGCCGATCGCCAGGGCATTTCAGTTCACGGTGTCCCGGATGGAGCGATACATCGTTGCGCGCTATGATTCCAAGTCCGGGGGACATTTTCGCCCTCACAAGGACAATACGACGCTGGGAACGGCGCATCGCAGATTTGCGGTTTCCATCGGTCTCGACGCTGATCGCTATGAGGGCGGGGATCTGCGTTTCCCCGAATTCGGCCCGCGCACCTATCGGCCCCCGACCGGCGGGGCGATCATATTCTCCTGCTCGCTGCTCCACGAGGTTCTGCCGGTGACCAGTGGCGAGCGATATGCGGTTCTGCCATTTCTATATGATGAAGCGGCGGCCCAGATCAGGCTGGAAAATGCCAAGCATCTTCAGGATGCCGGACTGCGGGAAAATGTCATCCAGTCCGTGACGGGCGATTCCAGGTCCAAGGCGGAATAGGGCGCTTCTTCCGCACCTCCCCAATTCAAAAAGGGCGCCCGGTTGCCCGGACGCCCTTCTTCGTTTCGTAAGGAAAGGGGATGCCCTACGCTTTATAGACCTTGTCGACTGCCGCGCGGAATTTGGCCATGTCGTCGGCGGAGCCGACGGTGACGCGGGACACGGTGGGCCAGATCGCCCAGCTGCGGCCGATCTGTACCTTTTCCGGGGTCGCCAGCAGCGCGGCCTGCATGTCCTTGGCGGGCTTCTTCCAGTTCACCATGAACATATTGGCCTGGCTGCCCGGCTGGACCTCGATGCCCTTCTTGGTGAGCCAGGCGATGGTTTCCTCGCGATTGGCGATCATTTCATTGCGACGCGCCTTGATAAGGGCGGCTTCGGTATAGACCGCATTGCCGCAATGCATCGCGGTGATCGCCAGGCCGCCGGCTGCCGGGCCGAACAGCATGATGCGCTTCTGCACTTCGGGATCGGCGAAGGTGAGGCCAAGGCGAACGCCGGCCATGCCGAACAGCTTGGAGAAGGTCCGCATGACGATGATGTCCTTGCGGTTGCCGATCAGCGTGGCGGCGCTGGGGCTTTCCGAGAAGTGGATATAGGCTTCGTCCACCAGCAGCATCGAATCGGCGGGCTTGTTGTCGAGCAGCCACTGGATGTCGGCCAGCGGCGTGATCGTGCCGGTCGGGTTGTTGGGCGTGCAGATATAATAGAGGCCCGCATTGGGATTAGCGGCCAGCATCGCCTTTACATCATGGCCCTTGCCGATGGCCTGCGGAGCCTTGGCGATGGGGGCTTTCATGTAGTCGGCGGTGCGCCAGGCGGATTCGAAGGTCGGGTCGGCGGTGACCAGACCCTTGGTCGGCGAGCAATAGGCCGCGACGATGCTGACCAGCGGGCCGCCGGAACCGGGCCAGGGCATGACATGGGTTTCGGGAAGTCCCTCGACCGAGGCGACGGTCTTGACCAGGTCGCCACGATAATTGTCGGGATCGTACCAGTTGCCAAAGGATGCAGCCTCGGCGGCGGCGGCGACGCCGGACGGGAAGGGGCCGGTCCAGCATTCATTCGCACCGATGCGAACCGCGCCCTTGATGCCGCGCCCGGCCTGCTGCTGCGCCATCGCGCCGCTGCCCAGCAATGTGCTGGCGGCGACGCCGGCACCCAGCAAGGCGGCCACTTCGGCCAGCTGGCGGCGCGAATAGCCGCGTTCGATCAGATCGTCTCTGGCATCCTTGTCGAGCATCATCGTCATGTCGTCTGTCCCCTTTGTCCTGCCATCCGGGCGTTCGTTCCGGGCGTTCATGGGGTAAAACGAAGCGGCGGCGCATTTCCGCAATGCGCCGCCGCCAGAAATCGTAACTTTTTGACGTTGGAAAAGCGGGGTGCCGTCAGGCTTTCCACACCTTGTCCACGGCGGCGCAAAAGGCGTCCATGTCCGCCGCAGAGCCAACCGACACGCGCGAGACATTGGGCCAGATCGGCCAGCTGCGGCCAATCTGCACATTTTCCGCCAGCAGCGCATCGGCCATGGGCTTGGCGGGCTTGCCCCAATCGATCATGAACATATTGGCATGGCTGCCGGGGATGACCTTGATCTTCTTCTTCGTGAGGAAGGCGATCGCCTTTTCGCGATTGGCGATCATTTCGGCCCGCCGCGCCTTGATGAGGTCCGCCTGCGCGACCGACACCGTGCCGCACGCCACGGCGGTCATCGGCAACATCGCCGTCACCTGCCCGCCATCATAGCGCATCATCTTTTCCATCAGCGCAGGCGCGGCGAAGGTGAGGCCGAGCCGCATCCCCGCCATGCCGAACAGCTTGGAGAAGGTGCGCAGCACGATGACATCGTCACGGGTCGCGGCCATTTTGGCGGCGGTGCCGGTTTCGGTCCAGTGAATATAGGCTTCGTCCACGACCAGGATCGCGTCCTTGGGCTTGTTGTCGGCCAGCCACTGAATGTCGGCGACCGGCGTTACGGTGCCGGTCGGATTGTTGGGCGAACAGATATAATAAAGCCCGGCATTGGGGTCCGCCGCCAGCATCGCCTTGACGTCATGGGCATAATCCTTGGTCAGCGGCACCTTGGTCACTTTAGCGCCCAGCCAGTCGCCGGTCCGCCAGATCGCTTCATAGGTGGGGTTTGCCGTCACGATGCCGCGCGTGGGCGAGGCAAAGGCGACAGCGACGCGGCTGAGCGGATCGGACGATCCGGGCCAGGCGACGATGCGATCCACCGGGATGCCCTCTACCGCGGATACAGCGTCGAACAGTTTCTGATGCTCATTGTCCGGTTCGTAGCGATTGCCTTCGGTCACCAGCTTGAAACCGGCTTCGGCTGCAATCGGGAAAGGGCCGGTCCAGCATTCGTTTGCGCCGATTCGCACAGCGCCCGCGACCGGCTTGGCGGCCTGCTGCGCCAGGGCGCCCGTCGCGCGGATCGCCGCTGCGCCAGCGCCTAGCAGCGCGGTTGCCTTGGCCAGTTGCCGCCGCGAATAGCCGCGGTCCAGAAGGTCGCGTTCAAACGCCGTTTCATCCCGTGTCGCCATGGTCCCATTCTCCCAGAAGCCGATTTTATCTTCTTAGACGATCGTACAGAATGTTTCCGCCATGCAAATGACATCTGTCGGCGATCGCGCTGCATGAATGGCTTGGAAAGCAGGCCGCCGATCTGATAGCGCTGCTATCATGCCCAGCACGCCCGCCGCCGCCGCCCGCCAGATCCTCACACGCCTTCAGGAAGTGATGGCGTCGCGCACCAGCGCGCAGGCGAAACTGAACAAGGTGGTGGAGATTATCGGCCAGTCGCTGTCGAGCGAGGTCTGCTCCATCTATCTGGTGCGTGAAGGCGTGCTGGAACTGTTCGCGACCCGTGGCCTCAAGCAGGAAGCGGTCCATGTCACCCGCATGGCGATGGGCGAGGGGCTGGTGGGCCTGATTGCCACCAATGTCGAAACGCTGAACCTGGACGAGGCCGCGTCGCACCCCGACTATAGCTATCGCCCCGAAACCGGGGAGGAGCTGTTCCACAGCTTTGCCGGCGTGCCGATCGTGCGGCGGGAAAGGTCGATCGGCGTGCTGTGCGTGCAACATGCCGAGCCGCGCAAATATGAGGAAGTGGAGATAGAGGCGCTTCAGACCGTCGCCATGGTGATGGCCGAACTGATCGCCAATGCGGAACTGGCCGATGATGGACCAAGCGACCAGCGCGTCGCCGATACCGGCACGACCATGCTGCACGGCCTGCAACTGGTGATGGGCATGGCGCGGGGCCATGCGGTATTCCACCAGCCGCGCGTCCACATCGAACATACGGTTGCGGAGGATATAGAGGCCGAGCGGCAGCGGGTCATTTCCGCCTTCGCCAAGATGCGCGAACAGATTGACCGCATGACCGGCGCGGCCGAGTTCGGCATGGAGGGCGAGCATCAGGAGGTTTTGGAAACCTACAAGATGTTCGCCTATGACGAAGGCTGGACCCGCCGGATCAACGAGGCGATCGACAGCGGCCTGACCGCCGAAGCGGCGATCGAGCGGGTGCAGCAGCGCACCCGCATGCGAATGCGCCAGATTGACGATCCGCTACTGTCGGACCGGATGCATGATCTGGAGGATCTGGCCAACCGGCTGCTGCGGATCGTGTCGGGGCAACTGGGCACGGCGGCGCAGATGGGTCTGCGGCAGGACGCGATCCTGATCGCGCGCAACCTGGGCCCGGCCGAACTGCTGGAATATGATCGCCGCCGGTTGAAGGGCGTGATCCTGGAGGAAGGATCGCTGACCGCCCATGTCACCATCGTCGCGCGCGCCATGGGCGTGCCGGTGCTGGGCCGCGTCCGCGACATTCGCCATCTGGTCAATGAGGGCGACCTCATCCTGATGGACGTCAACACCAATACGCTGTTGATCCGCCCGACGCCCGACATGGACGAGGCGTTCGACAACAAGCTGCATGTTACGCAGAAGCGTCGCGCCGAATTTGCCGCGATGCGCGACCTGCCGTCTGTCACGGCCGACGACCAGCGGGTGGAGTTGATGGTCAATGCGGGACTGCGTGAGGATGCGCAGGCGCTCGACATGGTGGGGGCGGACGGCATCGGCCTGTTTCGCACCGAGTTTCAGTTTCTGGTGTCCGCCACATTGCCGCAGCGGGAAAAGCAGCAGCGGCTTTACAAGGATGTGCTGGATGCGGCGGGCGACCGCCCCGTCATCTTCCGCACCGTCGACATCGGCGGGGACAAGGCGCTGCCCTATATGCAGCGCGACGATGACGAGGAGCTGGAGGATAATCCGGCGATGGGCTGGCGCGCGCTGCGGCTGGCGCTCGACCGCGACGGTCTGATGAAGGCGCAGGCCCGCGCCTTGCTGGAAGCGGCGGCGGGCAAGGTGTTGCATGTCATGTTCCCGATGGTGTCGGAACCCTGGGAATATGAGCAGGCGCGCGCGCTGGTCGAACATCAGCGCCTGTGGTTGCAGGAGCGCAAGAAGAAGCTGCCGATCGCGGTCAAATATGGCGCGATGCTGGAAGTGCCTGCGCTGGCCGAAGTGCTGGACATATTGCTGCCGCGGCTCGATTTCCTGTCGATCGGCACCAATGACCTGACCCAGTTCCTGTTCGCCGCAGACCGCGCCCATCCGCGTCTGGCGGAACGATATGACTGGTTGAGTATCGCCATTCTGCGCTTCCTGGACCGGGTGGTGCGGACCTGTGCCGACTATCAGGTGCCCGTCGGCGTGTGCGGCGAAATGGGTGGGCGCACGCTTGAAGCGATGGCGCTGGTTGGCCTGGGCATTCGCCGCCTGTCGATCACGCCTGCCTCGGTCGGTCCGGTCAAGGCGATGATCCGCGCGGTCGATGCGGCGGAACTGCAGGCGTTGATGCGCGAATTGCTGGACGGGGGCGCGCGCGACATTCGGGCGAGCCTGACCCAGTGGGCGGTTGAACGGAACATCGAACTGGGGTGAGGTGAACGGCAAAGGCGCGGCGCGCCGTTGACAATCCCCGTCCCACAGTGAGACAAGACCGACCATCGAAGGTCGCGGAGCAGCATGGCAGACGAAACAGAATTGGACACCGGTGCGGGGCCCGCACCGGAAATGCAGCCCGACACCCCCGGCGCGAAGCTGCGTGCCGCGCGGGAGGCAGCGGGCCTGTCGCTGGCGGAAGTCGCCACCCGCACGCGGATCGCGCTGCGGCAACTCGAAGCGGTCGAGCGCGACGATTATGCCGCCCTGCCTGGTATCCCCTATGCGGTCGGGTTCGCGCGCGCCTATGCCCGCGCGGTCGACCTGGACGAAGTGGCGATTGCCGCCGAAGTGCGCGAGGCCGTGCATAGCAGCGACATGGCGACCACTCGCTACGAAGTGTTCGAGCCGGTCGATCCTGCTCGCGTGCCCTCGCGCACGCTGGCCTGGACGGCGGCCATCATCGTCATCCTGCTGATCGCCGGTTACACGCTCTGGCGATCGCAATCGCTGACGCCGCCAACGGGCGAGGAAATGGCGCAGGAAGAGGCGAAGGCCAAGGCTCCGGTCGCCGCCAGCACCGCACAGGTCGCGCCAGCTGCGCAGCCAGTCGTCTTTACCGCAACCGACGATGTCTGGCTGCGCATCTATGACGAGGCGGGCGAGCGGCTGAAGGATGGCCTGATGAAGAAGGGCGAGGTTTTCACTCTGCCTGCCAGCGCGCGTAATCCGATGATCCTGACCGGGCGGCCACAGGCGCTCAGCGTCACTGTCGGGGGCAAGGTGGTGGCGCCTTTGGGTGCGCCGGACCGGACGATCGCCGACGTGCCGGTCAGCGCCGAAGCACTGCTGGCGCGCGGGACTGCCGCCGCAGCGCCCGCCGCCGCTTCGTCTGCCGCAGCGCCATCCCTCCGGCCCGCGCAGCGCCCGGCGGCCCAGCGTCAGGCCGTGCCGTCCGTCGCTGGCGAAACCGCGCCAGCGGCACCAGCGCCCGCGCCAGCGGCATCGGGCGACGGAACGGGTGGCTGAGCCTGGTTCCGGACGCGGGCAGCGTGAAACGTGACGCTTTACCGCGCGAAATAACGCCTTATGGTTAAGGCGAGAGAATTAGTCGGGGAATATCATGCGTCACGCCTTTTTCGCGACCTCCTGTCTGGCATGGAGCGCGCCGCTTCTGCTGGCGATCGCGCCACCCGCCGTTGCGCAAAATGCGCCGGTCGAGGTGCGGGTCGACCGGCTGGAAAAGGAAATGAAGGCCGTTCAGCGCAAGGTGTTTCCGGCTGGCGCGCCCGTCGAAGCGCAGATCGTTCGCCCCGCCGCCCCGACCGTCGTCCCCGGATCGCCATCCTCCTCGCCCATATCGGACCTGACGGCGCGGGTGGGCGCGCTGGAATCGCAGCTGGCCTCGATCACTGGCCAGGTCGAGGAAAACAGCTTCAAGCTCAAGCAGCTGGAAGAGGCTTTCACCAAATATAAGGCCGAGATCGAAGGCCGCCTGCTCCAGCCCGAAACTCCGCCTGAAGTCAGGCCGACGGCGGCTGCGCCTGTTGCGGCCGACCCGGCGCCGGTCGCGGCCAAGCCAGCGCCTTCCAAGCCTGCGCCCGCGCCCGCGACACCGGCCGCCAGCGAAGCCCGCAAGGCAGCGATCGCCGCGATCGAGCGGCCGGATACCGGCGACGCCGCCATGGATTCCTACAGCTATGGCTTTCGTCTGTGGGACGCGAAATTTTATCCCGAAGCGCAGGCGCAGCTGAAGGCCACGGTCGACAAATATGGCGACGCATCCGTTGCCAGCCGGGCGCAGAACCTGCTTGGCCGCGCCTATCTGGACGATGGCAAGCCTGCTCTGGCCTCGGTCGCTTTTTATGAAAATTATCAGAAGCGCCCGCGCGGCGACCGTGCGGCCGATAGCTTGGCCTATCTGGGCGAAGCGCTGATCCAGCTCAAAAAGCCTGCCGATGCCTGCAAAGTCTATGCAGAGCTGGAGCAGGTCTATGGCACGAGCCTGTCCGCAAGCCTGCGCGGCATGATGGACAAGGGGCGCACCAAGGCGAAGTGCAGCTGAGCAGTGACCGATCCGGCCTGCAAGCCCGACTGATCGCGGCGACCCGCGCGCTGGCGGGCGATGACCCGGCGGCGCGGTTTGGTGTTGCAGTGTCGGGTGGGCCGGACAGTATGGCGCTTCTCTATCTGGCGGCCCGCGCCTTTCCTGAACGGGTGGCGGCGGTGACCGTCGACCATCGCCTGCGTCCCGCCTCCGCCGACGAAGCGGCTATGGTCGCGCGCTGGTGCGCGGGGCAGGGGATAGCCCATCATATCGCAACGCCGGACGCGCCGCCCTCCGGCAATATTCAGGCCTGGGCGCGGGCGCAGCGTTACCGCCTGATCGAACAATGGCGCAGCGCGCAGGGCATCGACTGGATCATGACCGCCCATCATGCCGACGACCAGCTTGAAACGCTGTTGATGCGGCTCAATCGCGGATCGGGCGTCGGTGGCCTTGCCGGGGTGCGGGGGCGGTCCGGCATGGTCATCCGCCCGCTGCTGGGCGTGCGCAAGGCGGCGTTGCAGCGGCTTGTCGACGAAGAGGCGGTGCCGCATGTCCATGACCCTTCCAACGCTGACCCACGGTTCGACCGCACGGCATTGCGCGTGGCCCTCACCGGAGCGGACTGGTTGAACCCGGAAGCGGCGGGCCGCAGCGCTGCCGCGCTGGCGGAGGCGGAAGCGGCGCTGGACTGGAGCGTCGCCGAACTGGCCGCGCTCCATGTCGCGCGCGACGGCGATCAGTGGCGGCTCGATCGCACTGACTTGCCGCGCGAATATCTGCGCCGCCTGGTCCTCCACATGCTCAATGCCGCCGCGCCGGATGCGGCCCTGCCGCGGGGCGATGCACTCGACCGGGCAATCGTTGCCGCGCAGGCGGGAGGGCAAGCGAATCTGGGCGACTGGCTACTGCGTGGAGGGCGAGTATGGACGCTGCGCGCCGCGCCCCCGCGCAGGCATTTTCAAAAAGTTCCGCAGTCCGACGCGTGAACCCAACGCCTTGCCGTTTTTGTGCGCTGCAATAGTCTTTCTTTAACGCCGCCCATGCTTCATCCTGCATCCGAATGAGCGGAGATTTGCAGTAATGATGGAATTTGCGGCGCTGACCTATGGCCTGCTGGCCAGTGTCATCCTTTCGGCAGCGCAACGTAATCATAAGCTGGCCCGGCCGCATCCGCCGTTGCTGCTGTATCTGGGCTATCTGCTGTGCGGCCTGTCAGCGGGCCTGGCGCTGGCGCTGGCCTGTCTCGCGATCGTCCAACTCACCGCCGGTTAATCCTTGTCCTGTAGGGCGGTTGCCAAGCTTGCGCTTTGGCTGACGCGCCCTATCTTGGCCGGTGAAAGAGAGTGATGATGAACGACGAGAAAGACCCGCAGGGCAACCCCTGGATCAAGAGCGCGATGATTTGGGCGGGGGTGATTGTCGCCCTGTTGCTGTTCGTGTCCATGTTTGACAGCCGTTCCGCCTCCACGGCAGGGACCGGCATTGCCTATTCCGAATTCCGATCGAAGGTGCAGGAAGGGCAGGTCAAGGATGTCGCCATCGCGCCCAACAAGATTTCGGGCACGCTGGCCAGTGGCCAGAAGTTCAGCACCGTTCCGGTCAATGATCCGGGCCTGACGGGCCTGCTTGACGATTATAATGTCAAATATTCGGGACAGGCCGAAGAACAGCCCAGCTTCTGGATGATCCTGATCTACCAGTCGCTCCCCTTCCTGCTGATCCTTGGCATCGCCTTCTTCGTGCTGCGTCAGATGCAGAAGGGCGGCGGTGCAGGCGGTGCGATGGGCTTTGGCAAGTCGAAGGCCAAGCTGCTGACCGAAAAACATGGCAAGGTCACTTTCGATGACGTTGCCGGCATCGACGAAGCGCGCGAGGAATTGCAGGAGATCGTCGAGTTTCTGAAGAACCCGACCAAGTTCGCTCGGCTGGGCGGCAAGATCCCCAAGGGCGCGCTGCTGGTCGGTTCGCCCGGCACCGGCAAGACGCTGCTGGCGCGCGCGATTGCGGGCGAGGCGGGCGTGCCGTTCTTCACCATTTCCGGCTCTGACTTTGTCGAAATGTTCGTCGGCGTGGGCGCAAGCCGCGTGCGCGACATGTTCGAGCAGGCGAAGAAGAATGCGCCCTGCATCGTCTTTATCGATGAAATCGACGCGGTTGGCCGTCATCGCGGCGCGGGCCTTGGCAACGGCAATGACGAGCGTGAGCAGACGCTGAACCAGTTGCTGGTCGAGATGGATGGTTTTGAAGCCAATGAAGGCATCATCATCGTCGCGGCCACCAACCGTCCCGACGTGCTGGACCCGGCGCTGCTGCGTCCGGGCCGGTTCGACCGTCAGGTCGTGGTGCCCCGTCCCGATATTGAAGGCCGTGAGAAAATCCTGGCCGTCCATATGAAGAAGGTGCCGTTGGCGCCCGATGTCGAACCGCGCACGATCGCGCGGGGCACGCCGGGCTTTTCCGGTGCGGACCTTGCCAATCTGGTGAACGAGGCGGCGTTGATGGCGGCGCGGCGTGGCAAGCGGCTGGTCGCGATGGACGAGTTCGAGGCGGCCAAGGACAAGGTGATGATGGGCGCGGAACGCCGCTCCATGGTCATGACCGACGATGAGAAGAAGATGACCGCCTATCATGAGGCCGGCCATGCCATCGTGTCGGTCCATGAGCCTGCGTCGGACCCGATCCACAAGGCGACGATCATTCCGCGCGGTCGCGCATTGGGCATGGTCATGCGCCTGCCCGAACGCGACAGCTACAGCTATCACCGCGACAAGATGCATGCGAACATGGCCGTGGCCATGGGTGGCCGCGTCGCCGAAGAGATCATCTTTGGCTATGACAAGGTGTCGAGCGGCGCATCGGGCGACATTCAATATGCGACGAAGCTGGCGCGCGACATGGTCACCCAATGGGGCATGTCCGACAAGCTGGGTCCGCTGCAATATGAAGAGCAGCAGGGCGAAACCTTCCTGGGCTATTCGCAGAGCGCCCGCGTCCATATGTCGGACGAGACCGCCAAGCTGATCGACAAGGAAATTCGCGGGCTGGTGGAGCAGGGCTATAACCGGGCCAAGGAGTTGCTGACCGGTCATGAGGACCAGCTGCACCTGCTGGCCAATGCCATGCTGGAATATGAAACGCTGAGCGGCGACGAGATCAAGGCGCTGCTGGAAAAGGGCGAGATCACCCGCGACGATGGCACGACGATCAAGCCGTCGGTCATCCCGGCGGCAGGGTCTTCCATCCCGCGCGCGGGCAAGCGCAAGGGGCCTTTCGGAAACCCGTCTCCCGCCGGAGCCTGATCGGCAAGGACAGGAAATGGGGCGCGCGACCATCGGGTTGCGCGCCCTTTTTCATGTCCCCGCAACCCGCGCAATAAAATGGGCCAAAGGGACTGGCCGTCCGCGCCCATAGTGGTTACATGGGCCGCCACAAATCCCCCGGAACCAACCCCAGGGTTCGCATCAGAAAGTGGCATTTTCCATGGACATCCGCCTCGGCCTCACCTTTGACGACGTGCTGTTGCAGCCCGGCGAATCCGACGTGCTGCCCAGTCAGGCGGACACATCCACCTATGTCACGCGCGAGATAAAGCTGAACATCCCGATCCTGTCGTCGGCGATGGACACAGTGACGGAGGCCGACATGGCGATCGTCATGGCGCAGTTGGGCGGCATTGGCGTGCTGCACCGGAACATGACCGTGGAAGAGCAGGCGGACGCAGTGCGCGCCGTCAAGCGGTTTGAAAGCGGCATGGTGGTCAACCCCATCACCATCCTGCCCAGCGCCACGCTGGCCGATGCGCAGATGCTGATGCAGAAGCATCGGATCAGCGGCATTCCGGTGGTGGAGGAATCGGGCAAGCTGGTCGGCATATTGACCCACCGCGACACACGCTTTGCCGAAAATCCGGCCCAGCCGGTCAGCGAACTGATGACCAAGGACAATCTGGCCGTCGTCCCCGCCGGTGTCAGCCAGGACGAAGCCAAGCGGCTGCTGCATCAGCGCCGGATCGAAAAGCTGCTGGTGGTGGACGATGCCTATCGCTGCATCGGCCTGATCACGGTCAAGGATATGGAAAAGGCCGTGACCTACCCGCAGGCGACCAAGGACGGGTCAGGCCGCCTGCGCGTCGCGGCGGCGACCACGGTGGGCGACAAGGGGCTGGAGCGGAGCGAGGCGCTGATCGACGCGGAATGCGATCTGATCGTCATCGATACCGCCCATGGCCACAGCAAGCAGGTTTCGGCTGCGGTAGAAGCGGTCAAGCGCCTGTCCAACCATGTCCAGGTGGTCGCGGGCAATGTCGCCACTGCCGAAGCGACGCGCGCGCTGATCGGCGCGGGCGCGGATTGCGTGAAGGTCGGCATCGGGCCGGGGTCGATCTGCACCACGCGCGTTGTCGCAGGCGTTGGCGTGCCGCAGCTGACCGCGATCATGGATTCGGCCGAAGCCGCCGCCAAGCTGGGCGTGCCGGTGATCGCCGATGGCGGGTTGCGCACGAGCGGCGACGTGGCCAAGGCGCTGGCGGCTGGCGCCGGTTGCGTCATGGTCGGATCGCTGCTGGCAGGCACTGCCGAGGCACCGGGCGAAACCTTCCTCTATCAGGGGCGCGCCTATAAGAGCTATCGCGGCATGGGCAGCGTCGGCGCCATGGCGCGGGGCAGCGCGGACCGCTATTTCCAGGCGGACATCAAGGACCAGATGAAGCTGGTGCCCGAAGGGATTGAGGGGCAGGTGCCGTTCAAGGGCCCGGCCAAGGATGTGATCCATCAGCTGGTCGGCGGCGTGAAGGCGGCGATGGGCTATACCGGCAGCCGCACCATCCCTGACTTGCAGGAGCGCGCCCGTTTCGTGCAGATCACCAATGCCGGGCTGTCCGAAAGCCATGTCCATGACGTCACCATCACGCGGGAAGCGCCCAATTATCCGACGCGCTGATGATATTCCCCTTCCGCTTGCCCTAAAGGGAGGGGAGTCTTGACCCCCGCCGCCCGCCTTCAGGCCGCGATCGAATTGCTTGACGCGATCGTTGCGTCGGCGCGGGACGGCGGGCCTGCCGCCGACACGCTGATCGCGCGCTATTTCAAGGAGCGGCGCTACGCCGGGTCGCGCGACCGGCGGGCGGTGCGCGATCATGTCTATGATGCGATCCGCCGCGCGGGCGAACGGCCCGACACCGGGCGCGAAGCGATGATCGGACTGGCGATCGAACGGCCCGATCTGGCCACGCTGTTCGACGGATCGACCCATGCGCCGATGCCGATCGAACCGGGCGAGGTCGGGGCCAGCGCCGGGGCGGTGCCAGCCTGGCTTGCGCCGCTGCTCGCCGCGCCAGTCGAGCAGGTGGCGCTGCTGGGCCGCGCGCCGGTCGATCTGCGGGTCAACCGGCTGAAGGCGACGCCTGCCACGGTCGCGCGGCAATTGCCCGATGCGCAGCCGATCGCGGGCTTGCCCGATGGCCTGCGCCTGCCCGAAGGCTTCCCGGTCGAACAGGCCGACCCATGGAAACAGGGTCTGGTGGAAGTGCAGGATGGCGGCAGCCAGATGATCGCGCTGGCCTGCGCCGCAGCGCCCGGCATGACTGTGGTTGACCTGTGCGCCGGGGCAGGGGGCAAGACATTGGCGTTGGCCGCCGCGATGGCGGGGCAGGGCATGCTGATCGCCGCCGATACGATCCGAGCGCGGCTGGCGCGGCTCAGTCCACGGGCGGAGCGGGCGGGCGCGACCTTCATCGAAACGCTGCTGATCGATCAGGGGCATGAGGGGCGGGGGCTGGACAGCCTGCATGGCAAGGCCGACGTCGTGCTGGTCGACGCGCCCTGTTCGGGCACCGGCACCTGGCGTCGCAATCCGGAGGCGCGCTGGCGGCTGACGCAGGCGCGGCTTGACCGGCTGGTCGCGGAACAGGCGCGCATCATGGATTTTGCCGCGCCCCTGCTGGCTCCGGGCGGCGCGCTGGTCTATGCTACCTGTGCGCTGACGGATCGGGAGGGACGCGATCAGGTGGATGGCTTTCTGGCCCGCCATGATGGATGGACGTTGGAAGCGCTGGATATGCCGCTGGGCCGCGCCCATGGCGCTGGCTGGCTATTGACGCCGGGGCATGACGGGACGGACGGCTTTTTCTTTGCGCGCCTGCGCCGGTCTGCCTGAAAGCGGCGGCGTGAAACAGGCCATGGACAAGCGCCCGCAAAATGGCGACACTTGGACAAAATCAACGCCTGAAACATGGCTGGAGACTCTTATGCGTTTTACCCCCGCCTCGATCGCGCTTGCCATCGTCCTGACCACTGTGTCCAGCGTCGGGCTGAGCCAGCGGCCCGATGCGCAGATCGAGCCGCGATCGATAGAATGGCAGAAGGCGGGCGCTGCGGCCTTTGCGGCGGGCAATCTGAGCGGTGCGACCGATGCGCTGGAAAGCGCGCTGGCGGTCGATCCGCGCAACCGCGCCGCCTATATCGATCTGGCGCAGGTTGCCCGTGCGCAGGGGCTGCAGGGCAAGGCGATCCGCCTCTACAAGGAAGCGCTGCTGCTGGACCCGACCGATGTGGTCGCGCTGGCGGGGCAGGGCGAGGCGATGGTGGAAAAGGGCGCGCTGGCCAAGGCCAAGGAGGTGCTGGCCAAGGCACAGACGCTGTGCAAGGGCGAGTGCGCGCCTGTCAGCCAGTTGGCCGCCGCAATCCAGAAAGGCCCGCCCGCGGTTGCCCTGACGGCCAAGGATGCCGTCCCGACCGCACCCAAGACGGTGCCGACCGAGACGCCGTAAAATAGGATTTGCGCCGCTTAACTTCGCATATTTCCCGGTGAACGCGATATTTTATTGTCGGGCCGGGACAGATTGTTGTGCGATCCGTTTGGCTGTCGACGGTGAGAAAGAGCCGGTCGGCGCGATAGTAGCAGGGCAGGCGGCGTGTAGGACAGTGGTTCCCGTGCGCCCGGTGTGGGGCGTTTAGGTTCAATTCTCTACCTCCGTGAAATCATCGCGCCTAAGGCGCAGCGCGAGCCTACCGCCCCAGCACCCTTGCCACCGCGACAAATTCATCGACGCTGACCGTTTCGGCGCGGCGTTGCGGGTCGATGCCGACATCCGCCAAGGCATCGAGCGCGCCGGGCAAGCCCTTGAGGCTTTGCCGCAGCATTTTGCGGCGCTGGCCAAAGGCGGCGGCGGTCAGGCGTTCGAGATGCTTTAGCTGCACGCCGTCCGGCGCGGCCTTGGGCGTCAGGTGAACGACGGCGGACATGACCTTGGGCGGCGGGGTGAAGGCGCTGCGGTGCACCTTCATCGCGATCCGCGCGTCGCTGCGCCATTGGGACAGGATGGCGAGGCGGCCATAATGATCCGTGCCGGGCTGGGCGACGATGCGTTCGGCGACTTCCATCTGGAACATCAGCGTCAGCGTGGACCACCAGGGCAGCGGCGACCAGTCAGCCGACAGCCAGCCGATCAGCAGCGCCGTGCCGACATTATAGGGCAGGTTGGCGATGATATGCGCGCCATCGCCTGCTTCCGCGCGGGCGTCGATTTCCATCGCGTCGCCCGACAGGATGCGCAACTGCCCCGGAAAGGCAGCGTCCAGTTCCGCCAATGCCGGCAGGCAGCGCCGGTCACGCTCGACCGCGACGAGGCGTGCGCCCGCGCGCAATATGGCGCGGGTCAGGCCGCCGGGGCCGGGACCGACCTCGAACGCGGGCTGGCCGTCGATCGCGCCGGGGATGGCGGCGATCCGGTCGAGCAACTGTTCGTCGAGCAGGAAATTCTGCCCCAGCGCTTTGCTGGCTTGAAGCCCGTGCGTGGCGATCACGTCCCGCAGCGGCGGCAGCTTCACCCTGGCTTCAGGCGGCATAGGCGAGGCGCGCACGGGCGGCGTCGGCGGCCATGCGCAGCGCCGCTATCATCGCGCCGGGATTGGCGCTGTCGGTGCCTGCAATGCCAAAGGCGGTGCCATGGTCGGGCGATGTGCGCACGATCGGCAGGCCGAGCGTGATGTTGACGCCATCGTCGAAATTCAGCGTCTTGATCGGGATCAGCGCCTGATCATGATACATGCACAGCGCTGCGTCATAGGTTTCGCGGGCGCGGGCATGGAACATGCCGTCGGCGGCGAGTGGCCCGACTATGTCGAACCCATCGTCACGCAGCGATTCGACCGCCGGGCGGATGATGTCAATTTCCTCCCGCCCCAGCGCGCCACCTTCCCCTGCATGAGGGTTCAGCCCGGCGACGGCGAGGCGGGGGCGGGCAATGCCGAAATTCTTTTGCAATCCCTTGGCCGTCGTGATCGCGCGGGCGCGGATCAGGTCGATGGTCAGCGCCGCCGGTACTTCGCTCAGCGGAATATGGATCGTGACCGGCACCACCTTGAGCGATGGCCCGGCCAGCATCATCACTGCATTATGGGGCGATACGCCGCAGCGTTCGGCAACGAATTCGGTCTGGCCGGGATGGGTGAAGCCTACGCCGTACAGCTGTTCCTTGCCCACGGGTGCGGTGACGATGCCCGCCGCCGATCCCGACCGGGCAAGGCCGACAGAGGCTTCGAGCGATTCAAACGCGGTGCGCGCGCCATCGACGCTGGGGGTGCCGGGAATAATCTCCCCCGCCTGTCCGACCTGAAGGCAGGGCAGCGCCGACCCAAAGGCGGCGGCGGCGTCTTCCGGCGCGCTGATCAGCGCGATCGGGCCGAGCCAGACCGCGCGCAACGCCGCGACGTCGCCCACCGCGAAAAAGGGCGGCAGGCTACGCGCGTCGCGCATCACCCAGCTTTTGGCGACGATTTCCGGCCCGATCCCGGCAGGATCGCCGAGCGAAACCGCAAAGGGCAGCGGCGACTGGCCGGGCAGGGGCGCGGTGTCAGTTATATTCGATGATCGCATCACGACGCAGATCGCGCAGATAGATGCGCGCACGCTTGTTGACCCGCTCTTCTTCCAGCTGCGCCATGATCTGTTCGGGATTGGGCGCATTGGCCGACACTGGATCATCGCGGCCGCACACGATCAGGACGCGCACGCCGTCGGTGATGGAACCGAACGGGGGCGTGGCTTCGCCGACCTGGAGATTCAGCAGAATTTCCTGCAGCTGGGGCGGCAGATCGCGCAGCTTCACATTGTCATTGTCGACCACGTCCGCGCCGATCTTTGCGCCGACCTCATTGGCCTGCCCGCAGCCCTTGATCTCCTTGATCGCGGCGGCGAAGCTTGCGGCCTTGGCGCTCGCCTGCTCCTTGGTCGTGCCCTGCGGGAACAGAACCGACAGCTGTTTCAGGCTGAGCAGCGAATCGCGCGGATCGGCGGTCAGCACCTTGCGCTTGTCCATCACGTAGATCAGCGACACGCCGCCAGCGACCTCGATCGGCCCGGCAATCTGCCCGACCTGCATTTCGACGGCGGCATTCGCCAGTTCGGGCGGCAGCTGGGCGGGGCGGACCCAGCCCAGATCGCCACCGACCGCTGCGGTCGATGCTTCGGAAAATTGCCGGGCATAGGCGGCAAAGCTGCCACCCTGCTTGATTTGTTCGATGATGTTACGGGCGTTGGCGATGATCTGATCGCGATTTTCCGGGGTCGCCGACAGATAGATTTCGCCGATGCGGAATTCGTCGCTGCCCTTGGCCGCGTTCAGCCGGTCGACCACCGATTTCACTTCATCTTCCGACACGTTGACGAACGGCTGGATATTGCGCCGCAGCAGGCGGCTCCAGGCCAGTTCGCCCTCAATCTGGCGCTTGATGCTGGCCGAGGAACTGCCCTGGGTGCGCAGATAGGCGTCGAACTGGGTCGGCGACTGGCGGAAATTGGCCGCGACACGTTCATAGCTTTGTTCGATTTCAGCCGGATCGACCTTGATGTCGTTGGCGGCGGCTTCCTGAATCTGGAGCGTTTCGTCGATCAGGTTGCGCAGCACCTGCACCCGCAGCCGCTCCTTTTCCTCCGGCGCCACCTTGCCGCCATTGGCGGTGATGATCAGCGCGAGGCGCTGGTCAATGTCCGTGCCGGTGATGATGCGGCCGTTGACGATCGCCGTCGCCTTGCGGACATTGGGGTCGCTCTTGCCGAAAACGGTGACGTCCTGCGGCAGGTTGAGCTGCTGGCTGGCGATGTCGCCGCCATCATCGACCGTTTGCGCGGTGACGCCCTGCACCCCCACGCCAAGCAGCGCGGTCGACAGGAACAGGGTGCGCAGGGCCGAACGAACGGCCGGAAACATGCGGGTGGACGTGGAAACGACAGGCAGCATCGTCGGCAAATATCTCCAATACGGTCTGGCACGAATGCGCCAATCCGCCTGAACCAGCCCTGACAGGGAAGCGGGAAGGGTGATCCTTATATGCCAATATTGCGGAAAGCTAGCCGAAGCTGGAAAGCATTGCCCTTTCGCGCGTCACCATTGGCCTGATAATCGCGCCGCCAGGTGATGCCGAGCGTCAGGCAATCATCCTCATAGGCGATGCCAAGGCGATGGCGGACCGGCTCATAACCATCGGCCATGCTGAGCGGATCTTCCTTTGCGTCGGTCAGGTCGATCACGGTCGAGCCGAACACCGACCAGAAGCGGGCGAACTGGACGCGCCCGCCCAGCCGCAATTCTTCGCGGTCCTGCAAATCCTCCAGCCCCGCCAGCGCATTGCGGTTGAGCCGCAGATAGCCGACCATGGCGTAGGTATCCCTGCTGCCCACGGTCGCGTCCAGTTCGTTGCGCCGGACGGACAGATGATCCTTGTCCAGCCGGAAGCGGTGGGTGAAGCTGATGAAATCCTTGTAGCGGATCGTGGTGCGGCCAACGATGTCGGACGTGCGGTCCGACAGGCCCGTGCCGTCGGGCAGGATGCTGGTGCGGCTGTTGAGCCGATAGCTTTGCCCGACGATGCTCTGGAGCGAGAAGTCGGGCAGGGACAGGCTATATTCCAGCCCATAGGTGATGCGGGTCGAATCCTCGAACCGGTCATAGCCTGCGAAGCGATTGAGGGCGAAGAGGTTGCTGTCCTCCAGATCGACGGCGCGGGCATCTTCATTGGGTAGCCGCAGATTGGCGACTTTGGGCGCCGCGACGATCTGGATGCGCGGGGTAATCCGCTGCACACCGCCGAACGCCTCGCCCATGAATGGCCAGCGCATGTCCACCGCGGCGGCGGCGATGCCGCGCGCCTGCCAGCCCGGTTCGCCCGCATAGCTGGCCGTTGGCGTCAGGTCATTGTCGCTGCTGTGATAGACGTCGCCGCGCAGATAGCCGGTGAAGGTCACTTCCTGGCCCATGCCGGTCAGGGTGCGCAGATTCCATTCGGCCGCCGAGAAGGCGCGCTGCGTATCCTGACCATGGGTGCGCGTGATCGCCAGCGTATTGGCCTGCAATTGCAGCACGCCGCCCAGCAGCGGGTCTTTCAGGCGCAGGCGATAGTCCATGACCGGCAGCGCGATCGGCGTCTGCCCCTGCGAATCGCCCGCGCGCAGGGTCTGCACCGCCCAGCCGCGCAAGGAGAAATAGCTGTTCTGGCCGATTCGCTGCGCGCCGATGGTCGAGCGCAGCCGGTCGTCGCGGTTGATGTCGTAGCGGCGCAGGAAGGTGCGGTCGCTGGCGACGCGAATCGATCCGTCGACGCTCCATTCCGGCGTCAGTTGCAGGGCGCCGCTGGCGTCGAGATAGCCGCGGAAATCCTTTTGCGACGCTGCGGGCGGGGTGCCGACGCTGCTGTCGCCGGTCGCGACGCGGCTGCCATAGGTGGCATAGCCGGTGATCTGATACGCGCCGCGATCATAGAGATGGCGGAAGGTCGTTTCGAGCATCGGCAGGCTGTCGGTATAGACATGCGGCGTGACCGTCAGGTCGCGATTGGGCGCGAGCTTGAAATAATAGGGCAGCGCGACTTCAAAACCATTGTTCCGGTCATAGCGCAGATTGGGCACCATCAGGCCGCTGCCGCCGCCTTCGCCCACTGGATGGGACAGGCCGGGCAGCGGAATGAGCGGCAGGCCGAACAGTTCGATATTGGCGTTGGTATAGGTGACCCGCTGGCGGGTCGGGTCATAGACGACCTTGACCGCGTTGATCTGCCATGTCGGTTCCTTGGGGCAGCCCTTGCTGTCCTCCACCGCGCAGCCGGTATAGGCGGCGCGATTGAGCGTGTAGAGGCCGTTGGTGCGCGTGCCCGTGGCCGCCGCCAGGCGACCGCCCGACTGTAGCACCAGCAAGAAGTTGTCGACCAGGCCGTCCTTGAGCGTATCGGTCACGTCGAAGCGGTCGCCATAGGCGATATTGCCGTCGGGATCAGTGACGGAGACGTTGCCGATCGCTTCCACCTTGCCGCTGTTGCGATTCCACACGACCTTGTCGGCGCGCAGGCGATTGCCGTCGCGTAGCAACTGGACTGCGCCGCTGGCCGTGACGATGTCGCTATTGCTGTCATATTCCAGCGCGTCGGCGGAAAAGCCGATCTGGTCGTCGCTGGCCGGTACCGGCGCGTCGGGCGCGCTGATCGACGCCTGCGGTTCGTTCAACTGCTGCGCCATGGCCGGGCTGGCGATGGCGAGGGACGTCAGGGCGCAACCGACCAGCAGGGCAGGACGCAATGTAAGGGATGCAGGGGGGATAGCCAAAAGGTCGGGCCTCATGAAGGGGCGGTATCAGCGCCTGCCTATCGCATTGCTTGGCGCGCGCCGCAATCGCCCTGCTGCGCTCTTTTCGGGCAAAATCGGTCGAACGCCTTTGCCAGACGGGGCAAGCCGCACTATTTGGCAAAGATTACGTCTTACAGCCCCATGCAGAAAAGGTCCCTTGATGGATATCGCGATCAGCCCGACCCGACCCGATGCCGACACTCTGGTCCTGGCCATGCCCAAGGGCACGCCCGACCGCCTGCCGGTCGCCGCATCCGCGACGCTGGTGGCGGGCGCGGCGGCTGCGCGCTTTACCGGGGAAGTGGGCACGACGTTCGAGAGTTTTGCGGACGAGGGCGGCAAGGTGCTGCGCATCGTGCTGCTGGGCACCGGAACGGGGAATGACGCGGACCTGGAGCGCGCCGGTGGCGCATTGACCGCCCGCCTGCTGACCAGCGGGGCGACCCATGCAGCGGTCGAATTTGTCGGCGGCGCGAGTGGCGCTGGCGCGGCGCGGCTGGCGCTGGGCGCGCTGCTGCGCGGCTGGCGGATCGACACATATCGCACCCGCCAGCCGGAAAAGGCCAAGCCGACGCTGACGAAGGTGACGATCGTGTCGGCCGACGCTGGCGCGGCGTGGGAGCGGCATGCCGCCGTCGCGGCGGGTGTCGCGCTGACCCGTGAGCTCGTGTCGGAACCGGCCAATATCATCTATCCCGAAAGCTTCGTTGAGCGTTGCCAGCATCTGGCCGAACTGGGCGTGAAGATCAGCGTGCTGGACCGCCCGGCCATGGAAGCGCTGGGCATGGGCGCGCTGCTGGGCGTGGCGCAGGGCTCGGCGCGCGACGCGCGGTTGCTGGCGCTGGAATGGGACGGCACTGACGGCGCGGTGGAAACGCCGCTGGTGCTCGTCGGCAAGGGCGTGACGTTCGACACGGGCGGCATATCCATCAAGCCCGCCGCCGGCATGGAGGACATGAAGTGGGACATGGGCGGCGCGGGCGCGGTCGCCGGCGCGATCAAGGCGCTGGCCGGGCGCAAGGCCAGGGCGCATGTCGTGGGCATTTGCGGGCTGGTCGAAAATATGCCCGACGGCAATGCGCAGCGCCCCGGCGACATTGTGACATCCATGTCCGGCCAGACGATCGAGGTGATCAACACCGACGCTGAAGGGCGGCTGGTGCTGTGCGATGCGCTGACCTGGGCGCAGAAAAACTACAAGCCCGATACGATTGTCGATCTGGCGACGCTGACCGGCGCGATCCTGGTGTCGCTGGGCGATCAATATGCCGGGCTGTTTTCCAACGATGACGGCCTGTCGGACGATCTGACCGCGGCGGGCAAGACGGCTGGCGAACCGCTTTGGCGCTTCCCGCTGTCCGACGCTTACAACAAGCTGATCGACAGCCCGATCGCCGATATGAAGAATATCGGTGGCCGCTATGCCGGGTCGATCACCGCCGCGCAGTTCATCAAGCGCTTCATCGACGATGGCGTCAAATGGGCGCATCTCGACATTGCAGGCATGGTCTGGTCCGACAAGCCCGGTGCGACGTTCGACAAGGGTGCGACCGGCTATGGCGTGCGGCTGCTCGACCAGTTTGTCGCGGACAAGTTCGAACGGTAAGATGCCCCCACGCCCGTTCGGGCTGAGCCTGTCGAAGCCTTGTCCTTCTTCGCAAAGAAGAACGACCCCCTTCGACTGCCTGCCAAGGCAGGCGCTCAGGACAGGCTTCGACAAGCTCAGGGCGAACGGAGTTAGGATTTTAGGGCCATGCAGGTCGATTTCTATCAGTTGAGTCGTGATCCCGTCGATCAGGTGCTGCCGGCCATCGCCGCGCGCATCCTGGCGATGGGCGCGCGCCTGCTGGTAGTGGCGCAGGAGCCGGACCGGCTGGAGCGGATTTCCGCCGGGCTGTGGAATGGCCCGCCCGACAGTTTTCTGGCGCATGGCCATGCGGGCGAAGCGGGGGAGGGACATCAGCCGATCCTGCTTGGCGCGTCCTGCAATGCCGCCAATGGCGCGCGTCATGTCGCACTCGCCGATGGGTTGTGGCGCGAACAGGCGCTCGATTTCGACCGGGTTTTCCACTTCTTCGACGACAGCACGATCGAGGCGGCGCGGGCGAGCTGGCGGGCATTGGCCAAGCGCGACGGGATCGAATCCCGCTACTTCAAGCAGGACGGCCGCAAGTGGCTGCAAATGGCATAGCAGGGGCTTAGGCGAAGCCCCTTGCGGCCCGGCTCGGCCCCGTCTAAAGGCGCGCGCAGCATTTCCAACCATTCGGAGTATCGAGGGCCATGGCCGTCACGCGCACTTTTTCGATCATCAAGCCCGACGCGACCCGTCGCAACCTGACCGGCGCTGTCACCAAGATGCTGGAGGAAGCCGGTCTGCGCGTCGTCGCATCGAAGCGCATCCGCATGAGCCGCGAACAGGCCGAAGGCTTTTACGGCGTCCACAAGGAACGCCCCTTCTTCGCTGACCTCGTCGCCTTCATGATTTCCGGCCCGGTCGTCGTGCAAGTGCTGGAAGGCGAAAACGCCGTGCAGCGCAACCGCGACATCATGGGCGCCACCAACCCGGCCAATGCCGATGCTGGCACGATCCGCAAGGAACTGGCCGAATCGATCGAAGCCAATTCGGTCCATGGTTCGGACAGCGAAGATAATGCCGCGACCGAAATCGCCTTCTTCTTCAAGCCGGAAGAAATCGTCGGCTAAAGCCCGTGATCCTATCGGTCTGAAAAAGCCCGGTCCTTCGGTGAAGGGCCGGGCTTTTTCATGGCTCTGCTATTTGCGAGCCGCCACCAGCGTGGACCAGCGGGTGTCGATTGCGGCCGCAGGCGCCTTGCCGACATTGCGCGTCACCAGCGACAGGCCGCGCAACGTCACGTCATGCCCCGATAGCCAGCGGCCCGCTATGCCATAGCCGATGTCGTAGATCGCGCTATCACCCCGCGCTTCGCCATTGACGACGAAGCGCGTGGTGATGACGACCGGCAGCTTTTCATCGCCCACGCTGTTGTCGGGCAGCTTGGCCTTCGCCCTGGCCTTTTTGAGTGCGTCATCGAACCAGTCGGCCTCGATCCGCGGCTCGCCTGTCGTGGATACCGGCGCAACGCCCAGCGCAGCAGGGAAGATGAGCGTCTGACTCTGCACGATCTGGTCGGGCGCGCAGGCTTCAGCACCAGCCGGTCGTCCCCGTCCGCCTTCGCCTCCAGCACCAGCTTGGCAGCGCGGGCCGAAGCCTGACGGCTTTCGCTGGCCTTGTCCGCGCGTGCATCGCGCTTGTCCGACCAGTTGAGATAGAGGGTCAGCGCGGAAATACCCACCGCCAAGACCGCCAGCATTTCACCCAAGCTGATCCAGCGGCGACGGATCGCAGCGGCTTCCTGCGCACGGGCTTCCTGGGGCGTGTCGGGTGCGTCGCTCATCGTTTCAGGCCACCTGCGGCGGCACCTCGAACCGGTCGATGACCCAATCTTCGGCCTGTGCGCCGCCAATCCACTCCTGCATCCAGGGGTGGGCGATGATGGCGTGCATATAGGCTTCGGCAAAGCGGGCCACGGGCAATTGATAGGTGATGAGGCGCGTGACCACCGGCGCGAACATGACGTCGGCCGCCCCGAACGGGCCGAACAGGAAGTCGCCTTCGCCGCCATGGCGGGCGCGGGCCTGCGCCCAGAGCTGCATCAGTCGCGCCAGATCCTGCTTGACCGCTTCGGACGGCGGCACCGCATCGTAAATCTGGCGGATGTTCATGCTATGCTCGCGGCGGAGCGCGGCGAAACTGGAGTGCATTTCGGCCGCCATCGACCGGGCCATGGCGCGCGCGGCGGGATCGGCGGGCCAGAATTTCTCGTTCCCGGTTTTTTCATTGAGATATTCGACGATCGCCAGGCTGTCCCACACGACAATGTCATCGCCGTCCCACAGGATCGGCACCTTGCCGGAGGAGGGGGCGAATTCGTCGCCTTCGCGCCGCTTTTCCCACGCTTCGTCATAGAGGGGGACGACCGCCTCTTCAAAGGGCAGGCCGGACAGCTTGCACGCCAGCCAGCCGCGCAGCGACCAGCTCGAATAGGCTTTGTTCCCGATAAACAGCTTCATCATGCACCCGCTTTAGCCGGAGCGGCGCGCAGAAGTCGAGGGGCGGGACAGCAGCGACGAAACAGGATTTTGGAGGCCCGAGCCGGAATCGAACCGGCGTGCAAGGATTTGCAGTCCTCTGCGTAACCACTCCGCCATCGGGCCATCCGTCGCGGTGGACGCCGCAAATGTGCGGCTTTGGTTGCAAAGTCAAGCGGCGGATCGGGCAGTGGGCGCAAGATTCTGGTCCTTTGCCGTGCAAAGCCGCTTGGCGTGGCCTGCGCGCTGATTTAGAGGTCCGTTGATCCCCTTGCTGTATTGCATTACCAATACAGTTGTGCCAAGTCCAATCGACCAAGCGAGAATGATCGTGACCGAGCAGAATTTTTCTTCGATGCGGACCGCCATGGTCGAAAGCCAGTTGCGTACCAGCGACGTGGACGATCCGCGCGTGATCGCCGCGATGGCGAGCGTGCCGCGTGAGGATTATGTCCCCGTCGAGCGCCGCGCCATGACCTATGTCGATCGCCCGATCCCGCTGAGCGGCGGCCGTGCGCTGAACCCGCCGCTGGTGACGGGGCGCCTGCTGACCGAGGCGAAGGTTGCGCCCGGCGACAAGGTGCTGCTGATCGGCGCGGCGACCGGCTACAGCGCCGCCTTGCTGGCCGCATTGGGCGCGCAGGTGACGGCGATCGAGGAAGAGGGCGGGCCGGACATTGCCGGCGTGAGCGTGGTGCGTGGTCCGCTCAATGCCGGATCGCCCGCTGGTGCGCCTTATGATCTGCTGTTTATCGACGGCGCGGTAGCGGAAGTGCCCGCCGCGCTCGTTGGGCAGCTTTGCGACGGGGCGCGGGTCGTCACGGGCGTGGTCGAACGCGGCGTCACCCGGCTGGCGAGTGGCCGGGTCGTCGCGGGCGTGCTGGGCCTGTCCAGCGTCGCGGATATTGAGATGGTGGTGCTGCCGGGCTTTGCCGCGCCGGAGCGATTCGTTTTTTGAGACTGGGATCATGACAGCAAAGCGACCTAATTTCCGGCGGACCACCGCTACAGCCTTGCTGTTGCTATCCTCTTGCCTGGCCGGTCCGGCCATGGCCGAAACGTTGCAGGGGGCGCTGGCGAAGGCCTATGCGTCCAACCCGACGCTGACCGGCGCGCGAGCGGGGCAGCGTGCAACGGACGAGAATGTGCCGCTCCAGAAGGCGAACGGGCGTCCCGCGGCCGACGTGAGCGGTAGCTATAGCGAAAGCATCCTGAAGCCCACGATCAGCTTCACCGCGCCGCAGCGCACCGTGAATGCGCAGGCGCAATTGAATGTGCCGATCTATTCCGGCGGGACCGTTCGCAATGGCGTGAAGGCCGCCAAGACCCGCGTCGCCGCCGGTCAGGCGAACCTGCGCGGCACCGAAGCAAGCGTGTTTTCGCAGACGGTCGCGGCCTATATGGACGTGATCCGCGACAGCGCCATCGTGGCGCTCAACCAGGCCAATGTGAAGGTGCTGGACGTCAACCTGCAGGCGACGAACGACCGGTTCGAGGTGGGCGACCTGACCCGCACCGACGTTGCCCAGTCCGAATCGCGGCTGGCGCTGGCCCGGTCCGATCTCCAGATCGCCCAGTCCAACCTGATCACCAGCCGGGAAAATTACATTGCGCTGGTCGGCGAGGCGCCCGACAATCTGGAACCGCCGCCGCAATTGCCGGGTCTGCCCGCCAACCCGGAGACCGCCGTGCAGGTGGCCCTGCGCGACAATGCGGACATATTGGCGGCGCAGAAGCAGCGCGAGGCGCGCCATTATGACGCGAAGGCGGCGAAGGGCGGCGTGCTGCCGCGCGTGTCGGCCTTTACCCAGGCGGGCTACACCAATTATCTCCATTCGCTCGACAGCACCGCGCTCGACGCCAATGGCAATGCGGTCGAAGGGCCGCAGATCAACAAGCAGGCCGTCGCGGGCGTGCAGCTGACCATCCCGCTATATCAGGGCGGTCGTCCGGCCGCGCAGGTGCGCCAGACCCAGGCGCTCGAATCGCAGGCGATCGAACAGGAGATCGAGATCGAGCGCGGCGTGATCGCGCAGACGCGGGCCGCCTATGCCAGCTGGCAGGCGTCGCTCCAGACGATCGATTCGAACCAGAAGGCGGTCGATGCGGCATCGCTGTCGCTGGAAGGCGTGCGGGCCGAAAATTCGGTCGGCAGCCGCACCATTCTCGACATCCTCAATGCCGAGCAGGAAGCGCTCAACGCCCGTGTCCAGCTGGTGTCGGCGCGGCGCAACGCCTATGTTGCCGGCTTCAGCCTGCTCGCCGCGATGGGCCATGCCGAAGCGGACGATCTGGGGCTGGCCAGCGGCACGCTCTACGATCCGATGGTCAATTATGACCGGGTGAAGGGCAAATGGTTCGACTGGGACTATGGTGCAGCGCCCATGCCGGTCGCCACGCGCACCGTTGACACGCTGCCACAAAACGCCAATGTGAGTCCCGAAACGGCACAACAGCCATAAGGGGCTGTGATTGCGGGGCCGATAGTCAGGGGACGGCATGGGCGACATGACAAAGGAACCGTCGATGGAAGAGATACTCTCGTCCATCAAGCGGATCATCGCCGAGGAAGGCGAGGAGGCGGTACAGGCGGCGCCGCGTCGCGGGCGGGCTGACGCCGCGCCCAAGCCCGTGATCGAGACTGGCACGCCTGACGAACCGGCCCCCGTATCCTTCGCGCCGATGGTCGACGAGGTGCTGGAACTGACCGATGAGGTCGTGGTGGAGGATGTGATGCCCGCTCCCAAAGCTGCCGCGAAGGCGACGCCCGCGGCCAAGCCCGCAGCCCCGGCGGAGGAGTCGATCCTGTCGGTCGAAAGCGAAGTCGCCGCGCGCCACTCGCTGTCCGCCTTGTCCTCCATGCTGATCGCCGCGCCCGAGGGTGCCGACAATACGCTCGACGGGCTGGTCCGGTCGATGCTGAAGCCGATGCTGAAGGAATGGCTGGACGCCCGCCTGCCGGCATTGGTCGAGGATATGGTGGCCAAGGAAATCGCCCGGATCACCGCGCGCTGATTTTTCCTTTGTTCGACGACTGACGCGATTGTTCCAATCATGATATGCTGCCCCTGGCTTGGTATGGCTGGGGGCATGGCGATATGATGCTGTTGATCGCGGCGACGGCGTTTGTCGGAACGCATTTCCTGATGTCGCATCCGCTGCGCGCGCCGCTGGTGTCGCGTCTGGGGGAAAAAGGCTTTCTGGGCCTCTATTCGCTGGTAGCGGCGGTGACGCTGATCTGGATGATCCTGGCCTATCGTGCCGCGCCGGTCACGCCCATGCTGTGGCCAGTGGGCGATGGCCTGTGGGCGCTGGTGACGGTCATCATGCTGATCGCGTCGATCCTGCTGCTGGGGTCGCTGGTCGGCAACCCCGCCTTGCCCGCGCCTGATGGCAGGGCCATGGTGCCCGCCGAAGCCAGGGGCGTGTTTGCCATCACCCGCCACCCCATGATGTGGGCCATCGCGCTGTGGGGCGTGGCGCATATTCTGGTCTATCCCGTCATCGCCAACATCATCCTGTCCGTGGCGATCATCATCCTGTCGCTGGTGGGCGCTGCTCTGCAGGACAGCAAGAAAGCGGCATTGACCCCTGATTCGTGGCCGCTGTGGGAATCGCGGACCAGTTACTGGCCGTTCGCCGCCATCCTGGCCGGACGGGCGCGTTTCGGGCGTTTCGGTCTGCATGCGCTGGCAGGGGGAACGGTCCTTTGGCTGGTTGCGACCTGGGCGCATATACCGCTGACCGGCTGGCCTGCGGGCATTTGGCGCTGGCTGGGCTGATCTTTCGGCTGGAATGGAACGGGAAGGGCCATTAAGGGCGCTTCCATGACCGATCTGCCCAAGACATTCGACCCCGCCGATATCGAAGCCCGCTGGTACAAGCATTGGGAGACGAACGGCCTGTTCCGCCCCGAACGGCCGGACGCGCAGCCCTATACGATCGTCAATCCGCCGCCAAACGTGACCGGCAGCCTGCATATCGGCCATGCGCTCGACAATACGTTGCAGGACATCATGATCCGTTACGAGCGGCTGCGCGGCAAGGATGCGCTGTGGGTGGTCGGCACCGACCATGCGGGCATCGCGACCCAGATGGTGGTCGAGCGGCAGATGAATGCGCGCGGGGAAAAGCGCACCGATTACACGCGCGACGAATTCATCGCCAAAGTGTGGGAATGGAAGCAGGAAAGCGGCGGCACGATCACCGGCCAGCTGCGGCGGCTGGGCTGTTCGATGGACTGGAGCCGCGAACAATTCACCATGGACCCGCATTTCAGCAAGGCCGTGGTCAAGGTGTTCGTGGAACTGCACCAGCGCGGCCTGCTCTATCGCGACAAAAGGCTGGTCAACTGGGACCCGCATTTCCGTTCGGCCATTTCCGATCTGGAGGTGGAGACGAAGGAGACGCAGGGCGGCTTCTGGCGCTTCAAATATCCGCTGGCTGATGGCGTGACACTGGCGGACGGGAGCGATCATATCGTGGTCGCGACGACGCGGCCCGAAACGATGCTGGCGGACATAGCGGTCGCGGTCCATCCCGACGATGCGCGCTATCAGAGCGTGATCGGCAAGGAGATATTGCAGCCGATCACCGGACGGCGCTTGCGGATCGTTGGCGATGATTATGCCGACCCCGAACTGGGATCGGGCGCGGTCAAGATCACGCCGGGGCATGATTTCAACGATTTCGAGGTCGGCAAGCGCGCCGGGATCGCCGCGGGCGCGATGCTCAATATGTTCGATGCGGACGCCAATGTCGTGCAGACGGCGGACGGTCTGGTGCCCGACGCCTATCTGGGCCTGCACCGCTTCAAGCGCGATGGCGTGGACGGCGCGCGTGAGGCCGTAGTGGCCGAGATGAAGGCGCTGGGCTTCCTGGTGCCGCATGTCACGAAGAACAAGGAAGGCGAAGAGGTCGCCGCGGACTTTGAGCCGCGCGTCATCCAGACGCCGTTTGGCGACCGCTCCGGCGTGGTGATCGAACCCTGGCTGACCGACCAATGGTATGTCGACGCCGCCAAGCTGGCCGTCGCGCCGATGCAGGCGGTGCGCGACGGGCGGATCGAGATCGTCCCCAAGACGTGGGAAAAGACCTTCTTCAACTGGATGGAGAATATCCAGCCCTGGTGTGTGAGCCGCCAGCTGTGGTGGGGCCATCAGATTCCGGCGTGGTTCGACGAGGATGGCGCATCCTATGTGGCAGAGACCGAAGCCGAAGCGCAGGCTATGGCTGGCAACAGGAAGCTGACCCGCGATCCCGATGTCCTCGACACCTGGTTTTCATCGGCGTTGTGGCCGTTCGGGACGCTGGGCTGGCCGGATGGCGCACAGGAAAAGGGGAGTCAATCGCTTGTCTCCCGTCATTACCCCAATGATCTGCTGATTTCCGGCTTCGACATCCTGTTCTTCTGGGACGCGCGGATGGCGATGCAGGGGATTGAGTTCATGGGGGACGTGCCATGGCGCAAACTCTATCTCCACGGCCTCGTTCGTGCGGCGGACGGGCAGAAAATGTCCAAGTCCAAGGGCAATGTCGTCGATCCGCTGGGCTTGATCGACACATATGGCGCGGACGCCCTGCGCTTCTTCATGAGTGCGATGGAGAGCCAGGGTCGCGACGTGAAGATGGACGAGAAGCGGGTCGAGGGGTATCGCAACTTCGCGACCAAGCTGTGGAACGCTGCGCGCTTCCTCCAGTCGAACGGCGTCACGGCGTCGACCAGCATCGATGCGCCTGCCGCCACCCTGCCGGTCAATCGCTGGATCATCGCGGAGACGGTGGCCACCGTGCAGGCGATCGACACGGCGCTCGCCGACCTGCGTTTCGACGCGGCGGCCAACGCCATCTATCATTTCGTCTGGGACCAGTTTTGCGACTGGTATATCGAACTGACCAAGGGCGCGATGGATGACGAAACGCGCGCCGTCGCCGGATGGGCGTTCGACCAGATTTTGGTGATGCTGCACCCGTTCATGCCATTCATCACCGAAGAGTTATGGCACCTGACCGGCGACCGCGCGAGCGCGCTGATTGTCGCGCAATGGCCCAGGGCGCTGGCGGCGGTGGATACGGAGGCTCAGGCGGAGATTGACTGGCTGATCCGGCTGGTCAGCGCGATCCGCACCGGGCGGACCGAACTGAATGTGCCGCCCGGCGCGAAGCTGCCCATGGTGGTGCGCGACGGATCGGAAGAGACGCATCGTCGCCTCGACCGGCAGGGCGCGGCGCTGGCGCGGCTGGGGCGGATCGAAAGCCTGACCTTTGGCGAGCCACCCGCAGGCGGCGCGGCGCAGATCGTGGTGGATGAGGCGACCTTCATCCTGCCGCTGGAAGGCGTGATCGACATTGCGGCGGAAAAAGCGCGGCTCGCCAAGGCGCTGGCCGCCGCGGAGAAGGAGCGCGACGCGCTGGGCGGGCGGCTGTCCAACCCCAGCTTCGTTGAAAAGGCCAAGCCCGAAGCGGTGGCCAAGGCCCGCGAGGACCATGCCGAAAAGAGCGCCGAGGCCGAACGGCTGAAAGCAGCGCTGGACCGGCTGGGGTAAGTGAGTAGTCTGGCGTAGCAGAATATAGACCCGTTCGGGCTGAGCCTGTCGAAGCCTTGTTCTTTCCTTCAAGAAGGACGGCCCTTCGACAGGCTCAGGGCGAACGGGGGTGGAGGGTTTCATCCTCCGTTCGATTGGGTGGGCTGAGGAACGAGCATGGCAGCGAGCACAGCGGGCGGAAAAGACCTGACGCAGGGGCCGATCGCGTCCACGCTGTTGCTGTTTGCCATTCCCACGCTGGCGTCGAACATCCTCCAGTCCCTTAACGGCTCGATCAATGCGATCTGGGTCGGGCGCTTTCTGGGGCCGCAGGCGCTGGCGGCGACGGCAAACGCTAATATCATCATGTTCCTGATGTTCTCCGTCGTGTTCGGATTTGGCATGGCGGCCACCGTCATGATCGGCCAGTCGATGGGGCAGCGGGATGTCGATGCGGCGCGGCGCGCGTTTGGATCGGCGGTCGGTTTCTGCATGGGGCTGGCGGTCGTCGTTTCGACCGCGGGCTGGCTGGGCGCGCCCGCTTTGCTGCGGGTGCTGGCGACCCCGGCGGAAGCCTATGACATGGCGCTGGTCTATCTGCGCGTCATCTTCATCGCCATGCCCGCCACCCTGTTGTCGGTGATGATGATGATGGGCCTGCGCGGGGTGGGGGACGCCCGCACGCCGCTCATTTTCATGATCGTCAGCGTAGGCGTCGACCTGATTCTCAATCCCGTGCTGATCCTGGGGCTGGGGCCGTTTCCCGCGATGGGCATCGCCGGGTCAGCGACCGCGACGGCGCTGGCGGGCTTTATCAGCCTGATCGGCATCATCGCCTATAGCTATGCCAGGGATCTGCCGCTGCGGTTGCGCGGCCCGGAGCTTGCCTATCTCCGTCCCGCCGCCGACCAGATGCGGGTGCTGCTGGGCAAGGGGCTGCCGATGGGGCTGCAAATGATCGTCATGTCGGCGTCGGGGCTGGTGATGATCGGCCTCGTCAATCGCGAAGGGCTGGCGGTGACGGCGGCCTATGGCGCGTCGCAACAGCTATGGACCTATCTCCAGATGCCGGCCATGGCGATGGGCGCGGCGGTCAGCGCCATGGCGGCGCAGAATGTGGGGGCGGGCCGGTGGGACCGGATCAGCCGGATCACAGGGGTCGGCATCGGCTATCAATTGCTGATCACCGGCACGATGGTCGCGGTGATGCTGGCGTTCCACGAGCCGCTGCTGAGCCTGTTCCTGGGCAATAACAGCGCGGTGATGGCCGAAGCCTGGCATATGCAGTTGCGGGTGAGCTGGAGCTTCCTGGCCTTTGGCTGCACTATGATCCTGTTTGGCGTGATGCGCGCCAATGGCGTGGTGGTAAAGCCGCTCATCATCCTGATCTTCACCCTGTTCGTCGTGCGGATCGGCTTTTATTATGTCGGTTATCCGCTGATCGGGCCGGACGCGCTTTGGTTCAGCTTCCCCGCGGGGTCGTTCGTGTCGCTGCTGCTGGCGTTCCTAGTCTATGCCCATGGCGGCTGGCGCAAGGCCAAGCTGCTGGTGCCGGTGCATGAGGAAGAATGTCGCGAGGCCGTGAACAGCGAGGCGGAGCCGGCCGGGCGGATCGCGCCGACCGGGTAAGGGGTCTTTTGAAAAATGCGCGGAAGGGCGCATTTTTGCAGCCGCACCGGCCCTCTCCCCCACCCGGCCACCCATAGGCTACTATCGTGGGGTGGCCGGGTGGGGGAGAGGGCCGGTGCGGCACGAATGTGCTAAGGCACATTCAACAAAAAGCCGCTTTAGCGCCCTTGATTGCGCCAGCGGGTGATAGTGCGGTCGAGAATGGCGTCCTCGCCGCCCGACTGGCGCCAGAGTTCGGTGAAGCTGGGGTCGCCCGATGCGGGGCGGCGATGTTCTTCCAGATTGTCGAGCGCGACGCGGATGGGCACTGCGACGCCTTCGCCGCAGATGATCGCTTCCCGATTGCGCAGCGCCGGGATGGAATCGAGGAAGCCGCGGGCGCCTTCCGGCATGGCGGCTTTCACGAAGGCCTGGTCGCGATCATTGTTCAGGCGCATCGAAATGATGGTGCCGCACTGGGATAGCACGCCTTCGGCCAGATCGGACGGGCGCTGGGTGATGAGGCCCAGCGAGACGCCATATTTGCGGCCTTCCTTGGCGATCCGCTCCAAAATCTTGCGCACTGCCTGACCCGCGCCGGTGGTGCTGTTGGGAATGTAGCGATGCGCCTCTTCGCAGACGAGCAGGATGGGGCGCTGCGGTTCGTCGCGCGCCCAGATGGCATAGTCGAACACTAACCTGGACAATACCGACACGACGGTGGAGGTGATGTCGGACGGCATGGCCGACACGTCGATGATGGAGATGGGCTTGCCGTCCGATGGCAGGCGGAAAATCTTGGCGATGAAGGCCTGCATCGTGTCGGCGACCAGCATGCCGGAGAACATGAAGCTGTAGCGCGGGTCGGCCTTGATCTCGTCAATCTTGGTCTTGAGCCGCATATAGGGCAGCGAGTTGGTGCCCTTGTCGAGCTTGCCCATCTCATTCTGGAGAATGTTGGTCAGGTCCGACAGCAGATAGGGGATCGGCGAATCGACGGTCAGGCGGCCAATCTGTTCGGCCAGGCGGTTCTTCGATCGCGCCGCGAGCAGGCATTTGGCGAGAATGTCGCAATCGACGGTGCGTTCGGAGCCGGACGAGGTGACGAACACCTCGCAATGTTCCTCGAAATTCATCAGCCAATAGGGCAGGGCCAGATTGTTGATGTCGAACACGGCCCCGTTGCTGGCGAAGGCCGCGCCATATTCGCCATGCGGGTCGATCATGACGATATGCCCCTGCGGCGACAGGTCGCAGATGCGGTGCAGGATCAGCGCTGCGCTGGTCGATTTGCCGGTGCCGGTGGAGCCGAGCAGCGCGAAATGCTTGCCCAGCATCGAATCGACATACAGGGCGGCGCGGGTGTCGTTGGTCGGATAGACGGTGCCGATTTCGACATTGGCCCGGTCGTCCGCAGCGTAAATCTGCTGCATGTCGCTGCCCGACACGGGGAAAATGTCCGTACCCGGCGTGGGATAGCGGGTAACGCCGCGACGGAAGCGATGGATACGGCCGGTCAGCTTTTCCTCTTCGCCCTCACCCAGAAAATCGATGTCGGCTATGATGCTCTGGCTCGCCTGATCCAGCGTCATCGCGCGGACGCTGGCGACCAGCCAGCATTCGCCGACGCGCATCTTCACCTGGCTGCCGACCTGCCCGGCCATGGCGGTGCAGGGATCGAGATCCTGACCCAGGACGGCGAGCCGCACAGGGTCTATCATCACCTTGGAACTGGAGCCGGCGATCTGGAACACCATACCCATGGCCTGCCCCAAGGCGGGGTGCGCGGACGGTACAGCATTACAAAATTCATGTACGCCCGGCATCTGGGTCATGAGCCTTTGTCATCCCTTTGACCGGAGCGGATTCCGGCAAACAGAGACTTGTCTAGGCGATGAAGGTAAAGATTGGCTTATACGCGCGGACGGTTAACAGGGCGTAGGCACGGGTCCGAAACGGATCGACCTTGCCACGCGGGGAACAGCGGGCCAATTGGCGCATTGTTGCCGCGTAACTGTCAGGATCTTTGTTTGTCCGAAACGATATTGGCCGATGGAGCGCGTCGCTCCGACGCGATCGCCATTGCCCGTGTCATCTGCATCCTTGGGGTGGTCTATGTCCATGCATGGACCGGGCAGAATGGGGAAGCGCTCGCGGCGCTGCGCGGCAGCGCGCAGGATAATCTGCGCTGGGCGTTGATGGAGATATTCGGGCGCAGCGCGGTGCCGCTGCTGGGGCTGATTTCCGGCTGGCTGGTCGCGGGATCGGACACTGCGCGCCATTGGGGGGCGCATGTCCGGCGCAAGGCGCGCACGATATTGCTGCCGATGATCCTGTGGAACGGGCTGGCGATCCTGCTCGTGTCGGGCACGGCCTACCTCTGGTCGCTGAGCGCGCCGGTGCCGACATCGCTTTGGTGGGTGGTGCAGGAAGTGCTGATCATCAGCCGCAACCCCGACATCAATGTCCAGATGCCGTTCCTGCGCGACCTGTTCCTGTGCATGGTCGCCGCGCCCATGCTGGTGCGATCGCCGGGATGGGCGCTGTCGCTGGTGGTCATGGTGGCCGCTGCGGCGCATGTGGCGGGGCTGGGGCCGCCATTGCTGATGCGGGCGTCGATCCTGTGCTTCTTCACTCTCGGCATCCTTGCCCGGCGCGGCGCGTGGGCGCAGCGGGCGATCGCCCTGCCGCTGGCGGCGGCAGTGCTGCCCTTTGCGCTGATGATCGGCGTGCAGTTTTGCTTGATGGTCGGGCTGGTCGACATGCCCTACGCGCCGGTGCGCAATGCGATCGACCTGATGGTGCGGATCGCGGCCACGCTCGCTTTCTGGCGGTTGGCATGGGCGCTGGCGGGGAGCAGGGCGCGCGCTGTGCTGCTGCGGATCGAGCCTTTTGCCTTTTTCCTCTTCTGCGCGCACCTGATCCTGATCTGGCTGTTCGGGCCACTGCTGGGCAAGCTGTTCGGCAAGCTCGGATCGCCGCTCTATCCCGTCTACCTGCTGATCCAGCCATTGCTGGTGCTGGGCGCGGTCATGCTGATCGCTACCGGGCTGCGCCAGATCGCGCCCGGCGCAGCAAGCGTGCTGAGCGGTGGCCGGTTGAAACCTCGCTCGCGTTAAGCCGGTTCGCGGGCGGTAAGCGCCTGTGCCGCGGCCATGGCGATGGCGAAGCTGTGCTTGCGCGCCTGCACATCATGGATCTGGCCCGTGAGGATCAGCTCGTCCGCCTGGGTACGTCGCAGGAAGGCGGCAATGTCGCGCTCGACATCGGCCTGGGTGCCGATGCTGGAAACGCTCAGCACGTCGGACAGCATCGCCTGCGCCTGGGGCGGCAGGCTGTCATAATAGCCCTCCACCGGCGGCTGGAGCTTGCCCGGCTGCCCGGTGCGCAGGCGCACGAACGCCTGCTGCATCGAACTGGCCAGCAATTGCGCTTCTTCCGCGCTGTCGGCGGCAAAGACGTTATAGCCCGCCATGACATAGGGATATTTCAGCTGCGCCGACGGGCGGAAATCGCGGCGGTAGATGGCGATCGCCTCGTCCAGCGCGCCCGGTGCGAAGTGGGAGGCGAAGGCGTAGGGCAGGCCGAGCGCGGCGGCGAGCTGCGCGCCATAGAGGCTGGACCCCAATATCCACAGCGGCACATCCTCGCCTGCGCCCGGCGTCGCTTCTATGCCCAGCCGCTCGTCACCCGCGAAATAGGCCTGCAATTCCATGACGTCGCGCGGGAACTGATCCGCGCCGCCGGCCAGATTGCGGCGGATCGCCTGCGCCACCCGCTGGTCGGAGCCGGGCGCGCGGCCCAGCCCCAGGTCGATCCGGTTGGGGAAAAGCGCCGCGAGCGTGCCAAATTGCTCGGCAATGAGCAGCGGGGCGTGGTTGGGCAGCATGATGCCGCCTGCGCCGATACGGATGGTGGAGGTCGCATGGCCGATATGGGCCAGCACGACCGATGTGGCGGCCGACGCGATGCCCGGCATGCCATGATGTTCGGCGACCCAGTAGCGATGATAGCCCAGCGCCTCGGCATGGGCCGCAAGATCGGCGGCATTGGCGAGCGCGGTGGATACGCTGTCGCCTTCGCGGACGGGGACGAGGTCGAGCAGGGAAAAACGTGTCATGCCCGCTATATGGGGGCATGATGAGTTTTATTTCAATACGGGAAATCAGACGGCGCGACCAAATCCCTGTGGCGGGGTGTCTGCGCGGCGGCCAAATGTCACGGGGCGGCGGGCGACCAGCGGATTTGCGTCCCGGTCGAGCAGCGCCATCGTTTCGGTAAAGCAGGGACGCAGCGCCACGACGGTTTCGATCAGTTCGTCCGGGCCTTCGCGGGTTTCCACGCATCGGCGGGCGACCATCTCAATCTCTTCGGCCATGGCGCTCAGCCGATAAGCGCCGAACTGGGCCGATTCGCCCTTGAGCGTATGGGCCGGCGTCACCAGCGCAGCGGCGTTGCGGGCACGAAAGGCATCCTCGACCGCGCTGATGGATTTGGCGCCATCTTCACGGAAATAGCCAAGGATGCGCAGAAATGCCGCACCCAGCTCACCGCGGGTCCGTGCAAAATCGCTCCAATTGACGAGGTCGGCGTCTTGATGAGGCACCCGGGCCACTCCTTGTTCTACGAACGGGAAAATAAGTGGCGCGCGTAAATAGAGCGTTAAAGCGTGGCGGGCAGCAACCGATTGTTTGCGTCAATCCGGAGCGATGCGCGACAACGCATATTGGTGCGTGTCGATAACCGCGAAAAGCCAGCCATTTTGCCGGGCAAGCGCTTCCAGTTCGCGCCCGGCAATCGGGTCATCCGCTTCGATCCTGATGGCGGGCGCATCGCGCATGGCCCGTGCCGCGCGCAGGGCGGGCCAGGGGCATTTCATGCCGCGTGCATTGACGATGACCGGGTCGGCCATCGCGCCTATTTGCCGAAGGGATTTTTGGCGCTGCGCAGCGTCAGCCGCACCGGCACCGCGCCAAAGCCCAGTTCCTTGCGGATGCCGTTGACCAGATAGCGACGATAGCTTTCGGGCAGATCATCGAGCCGGGTGCCAAACAGGATGAAGCCGGGCGGGCGCGTCTTGGCCTGGGTGATGTAGCGCAGCTTGATCCGCTTGCCGCCGGGCGCTGGCGGGGGATTGGCCTCCAGCGCGCTTTCGAACCAGCGGTTGAGGACGCCGGTGGACACGCGCTTCGACCAGGTGGAGCGGGTTTCAAAGGCGACGCGGATCAGATCGTCCAGTCCCTTGCCGGTCGCGGCCGACACGGTCATGATCGGCACGCCGCGCACCTGCGCCAACCCGTCGAACAGCGCCTGCTTGATGCCCTGATACAGGGCCGATCCATGTTCGACCGTATCCCATTTGTTGAGCGCGACGACGAGCGCGCGCCCTTCCTCCAGCACCTTGTCGGCGATGCGCAGATCCTGCGCCTCCAGCCCGCGGGTCGAATCCAGCAGCAACACGACGACTTCGGCAAAGTTCACAGCGTTCAGGCCATCGGTGACGGCCAGCTTTTCCAGCTTGTCCTGCACCTTGGCATGTTTGCGCATCCCGGCGGTGTCGATCAGGCGGACGGGACGCTCCAGCCCCTCGTCATCGACCCACATCCAGTCCACGGCGATGCTGTCGCGGGTGATGCCCGCTTCCGGGCCAGTCAGCAGCCGGTTTTCGCCCAGCAGCCGGTTGATCAGCGTGGATTTGCCCGCATTGGGACGACCGACGATGGCGAGCTTGAGCGGGGCGCTCTCCTCATCCTCGTAAAAAGTCTTGTCTTCGCTTTCAAACTCCTCCCGCTCCAGATGCGGGAGCAGCGCCTGAAACAGGTCGGCCAGGCCCTGACCATGTTCGGCGGAAAAGGGGATTGGTTCGCCAAGGCCCAGGCTGAAGGATTCCATTACGCCATCGTCGGCGGCCTTGCCCTCCGCCTTGTTGGCGACCAGCACGACCGGCACGTCATTGGCGCGCAGCCAGCGGGCGATTTCCTCGTCCAGCGGGGTAATGCCCGCGCGCGCGTCGATCATGAACAGGGCAAGATCGCAATTGTCGACCGCCGCTTCGGTCTGCATCCGCATGCGACCGGGCAGGCTGTTGGCGTCCTCATCCTCATAGCCTGCGGTATCGACGATGATGAAATCCAGGCCAAGCAGATGGGCCTCGCCCTCCCGCCGGTCGCGGGTGACGCCGGGCTGGTCGTCGACCAGCGCCAGCTTCTTGCCGACCAGGCGGTTGAAGAGGGTGGACTTGCCCACATTGGGACGCCCGACAATGGCTACTGTGGGCAGCATGGAGGCCCGTATCCTTCCGAAAAATTCAAAATCGACAAACGCCGCGCTCCCGCGAAGGCGGGAGCCCAGTCCGTATCGGGGAACTGGACTCCCGCCTTTGCGGGAGCGGGCTTAGCATGTTTGTTGCTCTTAGCGGAGTGCCGTCAACTTTCCATCATCGGCAAGCACATAAAGCATATTGTTGGCGACGATGGGCGGGAGCGACATGGAGCGATTCATGTCCACATCGGCCTGCACGCTGCCATTGGTGGGATCGACATAGACCATCTGGCCGCGCGTCGACACGACGATCAGCCGATTGCCCGCCAGAACGGGGCCGGTCCAGCGGATCGCCTTGTCCTTCTTCTTTTCCTTCTGCCAGCGGCGCAGCTGGCTGACCCAGCGAATCTTGCCGGTGGCGCGCGCGACGCAGAGCAGGCGGGCGTCGCTGGTGACGACGAACACCCATTCGCCGACGACCGACGGGGTGGAGATGCCCGCAATGTTGATTTCCCAAAGGCGCTGGCCGCTGGTCAGTTCGTAGGAGGCCATGCGGCCGCCCTGACCGATCGCGAACACCCGGCCCCGGTCGATCACGGGATCAGCGTCGATGTCGGTCAGCGTCGCGACGGCGGTGGAAATGCTGGTGCGCGAGAGCGCGTCGCCCCACAGCGTCCGGCCATTTTCATATCGATAGGCGGTCAGTTCGCCCGAACTATAGCCCGCGATCACCGTGCCCTGCGCCGCGGCGGGCGCGGCAACGCCGAACACGCCGGTCACCTGCAACGTGCCGCTGTCGGTCCACTGGGTTTCGCCGTCGGACTGGTTGAGCGCGAAAATCTGGTTGTCCTGACCCATCACATAGACATGGCCATTTTCCAGCGTCGGCGCGCCGCGCAGCGGCCCGGACAGATGCTTTTTCCAGATGATCGCGCCATCGGCGACGTTGAGCGCGAATACGTCGCCAAGGCCGGTGCTGGCGAACACCCGGTCGCCCAGGACGCTGACGCCGCCGCCGAAGAGCGAACGGCCATTGCCCTTGCCCTCGGCAGGCAGGCTGGTCTGCCACAATTTGCTGCCATTGGCCGCATCGAACGCGATGACATGGGCGCCTGCGTCAGTGACGAACAGCTTGCCACCCGACACGACCGGCGATGCGGCGAGGCGCGCCTGTGGCGAACTGCCCTCGATCGAAGCGCTCCACACCTGCGTCGGCGATGCGCCGAGCGCGACATTGCCCATCGCCTTGGACGGATCACCGCCCGGCTGCGCCCATTGATCGTTGACATAAGGGGCGGGCAGGGCGACGGGCACGTCGGCCAGAGCCGGTTCGACCTCGATACCCTGTTCATTGTTCAGGATGGACACGCGGTTGCCCAGCACCGGGGTCTTGGGGCCGCCCTTCTTGCCGCCGACAATGCCGCAGCCGGCCAGCAGCGCGATCATGAGGGTGAGCGTCACAGCGCGGCCGATGGGCGCCTTTGTCTTCATGCTGTCCATTCCCATGCGCTCATTCATCCCTGTGCCGGATCAGCGGGCGATTCCACCGCGTCGATCCCCAATAGTCCCGCCATCTGTCGCGCGCGTGAACGGATCGACTGGGGGACGTTGGCGTCCTTGGCGATTCCGGCGAACAGCGGCCCGGCGAGGTCATTCTTGCCCATCTTCATATAGGCGATGGCGACCAGTTCCCCCGCGCTGCCGAACCAGGGCGCGCCCTCGACCGCCAGCGGTTTCAGCCGATCGACGATCTGCTGCGGCTTCAGGCTGTCAAATTCCAGCGCGGTCTGGCGGATCAGCGCCACATCGCGATAGGGCTGGTCCAGCCCCGTGTCGGCAACCATCGCGCCATAGAGCGCGATCGCGCCCTTGGTATCGCCCTTGCGCGATGCCGTCCCCGCCTGCACCAGCAGTGCCGACGCGCGATAGCCCGGCTGGCTGGCCTTCGTCAGCGCGTCCAGTTGCTTGGCGTCAGGGGTGCCGCCGCCGGTTGCGGTCGCCAGCACGGCGTCCATCTGTTCCGACACGGCTTCCGCCTCGGTCTTGCTGTGATGCTGCCAGTAGAGCCAGCCGCCAAAGGCCGCCAGCCCGGCCACGACCGCGACCAATATCCAGCGCCCGTAGCGCTGCCACACGGTCAAAAGCTGGTCCTGACGGACGGCTTCATCGACCTCGCGCATGAAGGCTTCGCTATTTTGCGGCGTCAGGGCCACTTTATTCTCCGGGACATGGATCAGAAACAGATGGGCAGAAGGCGCGATCAATAGCGGCGCTTATGCCACAGGCAAATCACTTTTTAGGGCGATAGACCTGTTCTTCGGTCGGAAAGCTGCGCGCCCGCACGTCATGGGCGTAACGCTCCGCCGCGCTGGCGATCGTTTCGGCGATATTGTCGAAGCGTTTGACAAAGCGCGGCACCCGTTCGAACATGCCCAGCATATCTTCGGTCACCAGCACCTGCCCATCGCAATGGGCCGATGCGCCGATGCCGATCACGGGCACATCGACGCTGTCGGTAATGGCAACGGCCAGTTCCTCCATCACGCCTTCCAGCACCAGCGCGAAGGCGCCCGCCTGCGCGACGGCGCGGGCGTCGGCCATGATCTTGGCATGTTCTTCCTGGCTCTTGCCGCGCGCGCCATAGCCGCCCAGCGCATTGACCGCCTGCGGGGTCAGGCCGACATGGGCCATGACCGGGATGCCGCGCTGGCTCAAGAAAGAAATGGTTTCGGCCATCACTTGCCCGCCTTCCAGCTTCACCGCCGCCGCGCCGGTTTCCGCCATGATGCGGCTGGCGCTGGCAAAGGCCTGTTGCGGTGAGGCTTCATAGCTGCCGAACGGCATGTCGACGATGACGACGCTATGATAGCTGCCGCGCACCACCGCCGCACCATGCGCGCACATCATGTCGAGCGTGACGGCAAGGGTGGAGGGCAGGCCGTAAATCACCTGCCCCAGCGAATCGCCGACCAGCAGCATGTCGCAATGCGGATCGAGCAATTGGGCCTGCCGCGCGGTGTAGGCGGTCAGCATCACCAGCGGCTCGGTCGTTTTCCCCTCAAACTTGCGCCGCTGGATGGCGGGCACGGTCAGGCGCTTCATTGGCGCGGGCGTGGGATTGGCGCGGCTGGTCGAGGTGTCGAGCGTGAAGGTCGTGGACATGGGCAGGCTCTAGCCCAGCCAGTCCCGCGGCGCAAATGGCCAGCAATGGGCGGAGTGGCATGGTCGTGCCGCTCCGCCCACCGGCGGGGTGAGAGGGATCAGAAGCTGAATTTGATCGTGCCGCCCCAGGTTTGCGGATCGCCAGGCTGGCCGGCGATCAGGCCGGTGTTGCCGGGTGCGACCTGGAGCGTTTCGATATAGTCGACGTCGAGCGCATTGCGGACCCAGCCGAACACTTCGAACCCTTCGCCCCGGAAACCGGCGCGGAAGTTGGTCAGCGCATAGCCCTTCACATTGGTGTAGATCGAGGGCGAGGCGTTGCTGTTCCAGTGCGAACGGTAATTGCCGTCCACGCCGAAATAGACTTGGCCCTCTTTCGCCAGCAGCGTCACCGGCTGGTTGATCTCCGCACCATAGGAGAAGGCCCATTTCGACACGCCGGGCAGATCGGCGCCGGAAATGTCGCACTGGCGCGGGCTGAGTGCGCCCGGCACGCCGGGTTGCGAATAGTCCAGCGTGGCGTTGGCCGCCTGGAACGTGCCGCCCGACAGTTCGGGCGGGCAGGGCGCGTCCACGAACCTTTTATATTTGGCGTCGGTATAGGCGCCATTGGCATAGGCGGTGAAGCGGTCGCTGGCGACGATCTTGAAGTCCGCCTCGATCCCCTGCGACCGGACCTTGCCCGCATTGGCCAGATAGCCGCGCACCGTGCCGAACTGGCCGCCATTCACCGTTGCCTGAAAATTCCTGATGTCGGTGCGGAAGGCGGTGAGATTGAAGGTCGCCCGCCGGTCAAGGAACTGGGTCTTGAGGCCGATTTCAAAATGGTTGACCGATTCCGGCTTCACCGTGCTGGCGTCATAATTGACCGTGTTGTCGGCGTTGAGCGGCAGGCCGTTCTGGTTGATCCCCAGCGTCTTGAAGCTCTTGGCATAGGTCGCATAGGCCAGCACGTCGCGGGCGATCTTGTAATTGATGTTGAAGTCGTAGGTGAAATTCCAGGCGCTGTCGGACGGCGCGCTGACCTGCGGCTGATAGACGCCGCATTGCTGTGAGGTTCCCTTGATCGTCCCCGGCTCAGCGACGGTGGTGCAGCTGATGGCCTGCCCTTGGGCGTTGGTGACGACGCGCTGATAGAAGCCAGACTTCTTGTCATAGTTCAGGCGCAGGCCCGGCTGGATCGTCAGCGCGTCGGTCACCTTCCAGCTCAACTGCCCGAACAGCGCCGCGCTGTCCGCCTTGAGCCACTGGGTGTTGCTGGCGGTCAGGCCAGCGAGTGTCGCGGGGTTATTGGCGGGGTTGGCCGGATCGGATGAAGGGGCAAGGCTCCATTGCGCGGCGGCGCTGCCCTGTTGCTCCGTCCCCTGGGTGTCGACGCGCTGCTTGAAGCCGAAAAGGCCGACAACGACATCGACATTCTGGCTTTCGTAATTGTAGCGGAATTCCTGGCTATACTGGTCCTGCTGAGAGGGGTTTTGCGATCGGGATACGATCGACAGTCCGGTAAAGTCGCGGTCATTTTCCGGCTTCCAGTCCCAGAAGCGCCAGGCAGTAACCGACGTCAGCGTGCCGGGACCGACATCCCATTTGATCTTGGCCGATACGCCGCCAATCTTGTTGCCAGCGTTCAGGTTGGAATCGAGGTCGGTCAGCCGATCATAGGGATTGCGGCTGGGCACGACATAATTTTGCGCCGCTGCCAGCGCGTCATATTGGCGGTTGAGCGGGCGCTGGGTGCGACCGACGCGCACGAAGGTGGTACCGCAGCATTTCGGGTTCTGGCGGCTGTAGTCGCCCGACAGGGTGACGCTGAAATCCTCGCTCGGCTTGAACAGCAATTGCCCGCGAAGGCCCAGATTGTCCTGTTCGTTGATCCAGCGCTGGCTTGTCACATTGTAGAGCGTGCCGCGACGGCTGGTCGACGCCATGGCGATGCGCACGGCGACCGTGTCTGACAGCGGGCCGGAAACAGCCGCCTTTGCCTGTCTGAGGTTGAGATTGCCCACGGTCAGTTCGGCGCGGCCTTCGAAATCGAAAGTCGGCTGGTTGGTCGTGATGTTGATCGCGCCTGCCGTGGTGTTCTTGCCGTAGAGCGTGCCCTGCGGCCCGCGCAGCACCTCGACCTGCGCGACGTCGAGAAAGTCGAAGGTCGCGGCAGCAACGCGGCTGTTATAGACATCGTCGACATAGATGCCCACGCCCTGTTCAAAGCCGTCGCTGGTCAGGCCGAACGGCACGCCGAGGCCACGAATGTTCACCGAGGTGTTGCGCGGGTTGGTGGTATAGACCTGCAAGGTCGGCGCGAGCTGTTGCAGCTTCACGATGTTGAAGTTGCCGGTGGCTTCGATGCTGTCGCCACGGACCACGGAAATGGCCAGCGGCACTTGCTGCGCCGTTTCCTGACGGCGGCGGGCGGTCACGACGATAACGTCGCCGCGCGGGTTCTGCGTTTCCGCGGCCGGATCGACCGGCTGCGGCGTGGCGTCCTGCGCATGGGCGGCAGGCGTGATGAAGGAAGCGCTTGCCACGCTGGCAAGTAACAGAAAACGCGCAATCATATTGGTCCCCTTTTCCGGCGGTCCGGTGGTTGTCGATCGCGGCGTTTCCGGTGGTCCGGTCAAAGCCTGTATTTTCAGGGTGACGCTCAATAGTGCGGCTCACCCCCTTGCCGCATGGGTCATGATGACCCGGTAGCCCCGTTTACTCGCCCTCCGCTGTCAGCTGGTCAGGCGCGTCTTTTCCGTAACGTCGATCTGGACCACGCGGGCGTCATGGACGGTCAGCGTGATCGATCCGAACTTCAGGGCCGTCAGCACGGCGCGCACCTTGTCGATGCTGACCATGATGTCGGAGCGCTGGGTTTCGGTACGGCCGTTGCGCAAGTCAGTTGGTAAGGTGTCTTTCATATGGCCTCCGTTCCGCGCTATATATCAACTAAAATGATAGACAAAAAAGCAAATATAGATGGCGCGCAACTTTCTCTTTGTCGTTCCCTGCCGGAGCCAAGGATCATCGGTGGGCGCGCGCACTGGCAGCCACCAGCGGCTGCCGCGCAAGTGGCATGGCCGGGCGGGACTGATGCATGGCGGACGCCTGTTCCCGCGCATTGTCGATCAACCTTTCGAGCAGCCCTTGCCCGAAGCGCCAATCGCCAAGGCCGGAAGCGGCGTTGATATGGCCGGCATGGCCAGCGTCCACAAATTCGCTGCCCCAATATTTGCCGATGCTATGGGCGCGCTCGAAGAAAATATAAGGATCGTCCCGGCTGGCCACCAATATGGAGGGGAAAGGCAAGGGCGCGCGCGGCGTGGGGCCAAAGCCGCCGATCATTTCGGGCGTTTCCATCCGGTCGCAATCGGGCGGGGCGACCAGCAGCGCGCCGGTCACTGGCCAGCCATAGGCCTGGCTCTGCAGGGCGCCCCACCATGCGACCGCCATGCAGCCCAGGCTGTGCGCCGCCAATATGACGGGGCCGTTGGCGGCGCGGATCGCCGCGTCCAGCCGGGTGACCCAGGCATTGCGGTTGGGGCTGGCCCAACTGCCAAGATCCACCCGCTCGCAATCGCCGCGCGTTTCTTCCCACAGGCTTTGCCAATGGTCCGGCCCGCTATTGTTCAGGCCGGGAATGGTCAGCACGAGCGGTTGGCGCGTGTCACCCGAAAATCCGAATCGCTCCATGATCTGGTCCTCAATCCTGTCTATCCAGGCCATGACCGTAATTCTACTATTTAGATAGACAATTGGTCAACGATGGAATGTGGCATAATCCGGGCAATTGGAATGGCGCAGTTGGGAAGGGAGGCGAAGAATCGGAAAACGTGGCGGCGGACAGGAGTGGCCTTGCGGCTGCGCCTGTCCGCCAGCACCATTTTACCAGGGGTAGATCAGGCCATAATATTGATAGACGTTGCGGCCATAGCCTTCGTCATAATCGGGCCGTTGATCGGCCATGTAATGTGGGGCCTGCTCCAGCACCTTGCTGTCCAGGTCGACGACATAGCCGCCCTGTTCGGTGTCATAGTTCAGCATCGACCAGGGCAGGGGATAATGGTCATTCCCGATCCCTAGAAAACCGCCGAAGGACAGCACCGCATAACGGACCTGCCCCGACATCTTGTCGACCATGAAGTTGGAAATTTTGCCGAGCTTTTCGCCCTGCCGGTTATAGACGGCGGTACCCTCCACCCGGTCGGACGCAATCAGTTCGCCATGATTGGCCGCATGATTGATCATTGTCGTTTCAGACATTGTCATTCTCCTGCATCAGTGGGGTTATATCTATGCAACCACGAGCGACGCTGGGGGTTCCTTGTCGATTAGCAGGAGATAGAAGCATGAAGATCAATCGCAGCGGTTCAGCGGTGTGGAGCGGCGGGCTGAAGGACGGCAAGGGCGCGATATCGACCCAGAGCGGCGCGTTGGACGCCTATCCCTATGGCTTTGCGACGCGTTTTGAAGGGGTGCCGGGCAGCAACCCGGAAGAATTGATCGCCGCCGCCCATGCCTCCTGCTTCACCATGGCCTTGTCGCTGATCCTGGGAGAAGCCGGGTTTACCGCCAGCAAGATGGAAACCAATGCCGTCGTCACGCTGGAAAAGCAGGAAGATGGTTTTGCCGTCACCGCCAGCCATCTGACGCTGAAGGCCAGCATCCCCGACGTCGACGAGTCGACATTTCAGGATCTGGCGGCAAAGGCCAAGACCAATTGCCCGATTTCCAAGCTGCTGAAGGCCGATATCAGTCTGGAGGCAGAGCTGCTGTCCTGACCCGTGCCGCCTTGCCGCGGACATGTTCGCGCCAGGCAATATAGAGGCCGCTGGCAATGATCAGGCTTGCCCCGATCCAGGTCGTCGCCAGCGGCCATGGCGCGCCGATCGCCAGACCCAGCAGCGTCGTCCAGATGATTGCGCTGTAATCCATCGGCAGCACCACCGATACCGGACCCCAGCGCAGCGCGGCGGTCAGGCAAATCTGGGCGATGCCGCCAAACAGGCCGATCAATAGCAACAGGCCCCATGTGACTGGATCATGCATCTGCGCGAAAAAGGGCATGGCGATGCCCAGCGGGATCATCGACAGCGTGGTGAACCAGAATACGACCACGCCAGCGCTTTCGGTACGGCCCAGTTCGCGCAGCACCAGGCTGACGCTGGCGGTCACGAAAGTGGCGGCGATGGCGACCGCGACGCCCTGTAGCGGGAAATGGGCGGCATCGGGCCGTACCATCACCAGCACGCCGACAAAGCCGATCAGCACCGCAGCCCAGCGATGGATGCCCGTTGCCTCCCGCAGGATCAGCGCCGACAGGATCGTGCCGAAAATCGGCATGGTGAACCCGATTGTCGCGGCTTCGGCGGGCAGCAGCAGGATATAGGACAGGAAGTTGAGCAGCATGCCGGTCAGGCCCAGCAGCATGCGGCTGGCATGGACGCCGATGCGCCGGGTGTGGACGCTGCGCAACCCGTCGGCCATCGCCACCCAGCCCAGCACGAAGGGAAGGGCCAGCGCCTGGCGATAGAAGAGCGATTCGACGACATGGACGCCCCGTCCATCGACCACCCGCACCGTCACGAACATGATGGACAGGCAGATGACAGCAGACAGCCGAAGTCCGATGGCGAATAGCGGTCGATGCGGTCGGGAATGGGGCGGGGCGGGCGTCACCGCTCCGCCTTAGCCCGGTTGCGCCATCGCGCAACCGGGAAGGGACGGCAAAATTCTATTGCATCGGCTTGACGAATTTCAGCGTCATGCGATCGCTTTCGCCAATGGCCAGATATTTGTCGCGGTCGACATCCTTCTGGCTCAACGTCGGGGGCAGGGTCCATACGCCCTTGGCCCAATCCGCCGTATCCTTGGGATTGGCGTTCACCTCCGTCGCGCCGGCATAGGTGAAGCCGGCGGCTTCCGCGATGCGGCGGATGGTGGAAAGCTTGAGATAACCGCTCGTCTTTTCCAGCGCGCTGTCGCGTCCTTCGGGCATGCGATGATCGACCACGCCCAGCGTACCGCCCGGCTTGAGCATCGCGAAGAACGCCGCGAAGGTCGCCGCCTCCGTGCCGCCCATCACCATGTTATGGACGTTGCGGAAGGTCAGGACGGTGTCCACGCTGTTGGCGGGGATCGCGGCGCTTTCGTCGGGGAAGGGGACAACCGTGACCTTGTCATAGACGGTCGGCTTGGCGGCCAGGAAGGTCTTGTAACCGTCCAGATAGCGCCCCGTTGGTTGCAGGGCATAGAATTTGCCCTGATCGTGCAGCAGCGGCGCCAATATTTCGGTGTACCAGCCACCGCTGGGCGCATATTCGACCACTGTCTGGGTCGGTGTCACGCCAAAAAAGGCCAGCGTTTCGGCCGGGTGGCGATATTTGTCGCGCGCGACATTGGCTGGCGTGCGGCTGGGCGCCGCGATGGCGGCGGCGATCGGATCAGCCGCCTTCGACGCGGCATGATCGCCATGCCCGGCATGCTGGGCGAGCAGGGGCAGGGCAGGCAGGGCAAGGCCGGTCAGCAGCAGTCCGGCACGGGCGAGACGGTTCATCGGCAGTCCTCTCTTGAAAAGTCAGGAGGAGGGTGTGCCGGTCGCGGCGAAGCGATGCAAGGGGGCTGGAGGGGAAATCCCCGCCAGCCACGATTCGTCATGAAACAGCTTTGCCGTTTCGCTCAGCCAGCGCTTACAGGCAGGCTTCCAGAAAAGGCTGATCGAAACCGAACATCCGCGCCTTGTCCAGCGTGTAGGGACGCAGGCCCATCGACCGATATTCGCCGACGATCTTCCCGCTGTCATCTTCATCATGATATTCGAACTTGAACAGTTCCTGCGTCACGATGACATCGCCTTCCATGCCGATCACTTCGGTCACGTTGGTGACGCGGCGCGACCCATCACGCAGCCGCTTGACCTGCACGATCAGGTCCACCGAGTCGGCGATCTGCTTGGAAATGGCTTCCTTGGGGATTTTGATGTCGCCCATCAGGATCATATTTTCCATACGGCCCAGACATTCGCGTGGGCTATTGCTGTGGAGCGTACACATGGAGCCGTCATGGCCCGTGTTCATCGCGGCGAGCAGGTCGAAACATTCCGCGCCACGAATTTCGCCCAGAATGATGCGGTCCGGGCGCATACGCAGGGCGTTCTTGACCAGATCGCCGATGGTGATCGCGCCATTGCCTTCCAGATTGGCCGGGCGGGTTTCCAGCGGCAGCCAGTGCGGCTGTTGCAGCCGCAATTCGGCCGCGTCCTCGATCGTGAGCACACGTTCGCCCGGATCGATCATTTTCGACAGGGCATTGAGCATCGTCGTCTTGCCCGAACCGGTACCGCCCGAAATGACGATGTTGAAGCGGCAGGCGCCTGCAATCTTGAGCGCGGTCGCCATCTTGGGGCTCATGGCGCCCCATTGGGCGAGCATGTCGATGGTGATCGGCTTGGCAGAGAATTTACGAATCGAGATGGCGGTGCCACGCAGCGACAGCGGCGGCACGATGACGTTGACGCGGCTGCCATCCGGCAGGCGGGCGTCGGCCAGCGGCGTGGTCTGGTCGACGCGGCGGCCGACCTTGCTGACGATCCGTTGCGCGATCTGGAACAGATGTTCCTCGTCCCGGAACTTGATCGGCGCGATCTGGAGCTTGCCCTTCTTTTCGATATAGGTCTGGTCCGGGCCGTTGACCATGATGTCGGTCACGTCCGGGTCGGACAGCAATTCTTCAAGCGGGCCGAGGCCCAGCAGTTCATCGACCAGCACCTTTTCCAGCGCGAACTGTTCGCGCCGGTTGAGGGTCAGCTTCAGTTCCGCCAGCACTTCCATGATGATCGGGCGGAATTCCTCGGCCAGTTCATCCTTGGTCAGGGTTGCGGCGGCTTCCGGATCGACACGCTCCAGCAGGCGGGGCAGCACCTGCTCCTTGATCTTGTGGACGCTGGCTTCAAAACCCTGCGGTCCGGCGTCGGCCACATGTTCGTGATTGGCGCGGTCGGACAGGCGCTGGATGGCGTCGGCATTGCGCTGCATCTGGCTGGTCGGTGCAGCCAGTGGATCGACGCTCGTTTCGCCTGGCAGGGCCGCTATGTCGAGCGGGGGAAACTGATCGCCGCCGCGCGCTTCTTCCTTGGGCGCGCCGCCTCCCTGCATCGGCCGGGCAACGCCAAAGCCGGGCTTGATGCCAGCAGGTCCATTTTTCCGTCCAAAGGCGCTCATAAGTCTCCGCCAGTAATTCGCGATCGAAGCCGCCCGGTTGAGGGCCGATCAGATAGGGCTTGGGAAGGTGAATAAGATGGAAACTTTGACAAATGGCTAATGGACCGGCGGCCCGCCAGCAGCGCCAGTATCAGCAACGCGATCAGGCTGACCACAGCGCCAGCCGTTTCCTGCCACAGCCGCACCCGTTCGATGCGGTAGGTGCCCGGCGTCGCGTCGAAGCTGATCAGCGGACCATGGCTCGCAATGGCCTGCCCGTCGCGCGTCACGCGCCAGATGGGAAAGGCCGCATGGCCCATCGTCACCGGGCCGGAGCGGGTCACGGTGATGCTGTCGCCGCGCGGGAGGGTGGCAAAGCGGCCAAGGTCGGTCCAGCGATCGACCCGATCGACGAGCGAAGCATCGAATCCGGCGGGCAGATATTCCGGTGCGTCAGGCTGGTGCCGTTCGATCCTGTTATAGTCGACAGGCATGCACAGCAGGGCATGGGCAATCAGGCCAGTGAGCAGGAACGGAAAGGCCAGCACCAAAGCCGCGCCAAACGCAATGATGCGGCGGGGCGGGCAGGCGGCGATTGCAGTGACGGCGGCAAATTCGGTGATGGCCAATATCCGCCAGGGAAATTGCACCTTGTCGAGCAGGTCTATGCTCCACAGCAGCGGGATCAGGTTGATCGCCGCCAGCGCCGTGCCGATCGTGATGGCGGTCCATAGCGATCGCGCGCGCCAGGCAAGCAGGACAAGGCCCAGCGCGATGGAGGGGAAGAGTTCAAAGTCCTCGCGCCAGATCGACCAGACGCTTGCCTGATATTTGCCAGTCCATAAGAGTGCGGTCGACATGTGCGCCTGAAGCGTCGCGGCGGGTAGCAGATAGAAAGCGGCGAGCGCAAAGGCGAGCAGGCCGGCTACAAGGCCCGGTAGCAACGTCGCGCGGTCCTGCACGATCCGCTGAAGCATCAATGGCGCGATCAGGAACAGGCCGGTCAGCGTTGCCAGTGGCAAATGGGTCAGGATCAGCGCGGCATAGGCGCTGGCGAGGAGCGTCACGCCACGCCGCGACGGCAGCCAGCTAATGCCCAGCGCGATCAACGGCAGCCAGACAAATCCTGCAAACTCCGCCAGTGCGCCGCGCACATACAGGTCGAACAGATGATAGGGCGCAACCATATAGAGAGCCGCGCCGATCAATGGCCGCGTTCCTCTCGCGGCCAGCCACGCATACATAGCGAGCCCCGATGCGATCAGCAACAGCAGGCCAGCGCAGCTTATCGCCTGTGTTACGCTCAGCCCGATCGCGTTCAGCCCGCCCGACAGCCAATAGGCGAGCGGCGGATAGAAATAGAAGGTCGGGCTGCCCAGCCCTTCGAAACTGTGGGGGAGCCAGCGCTCGTAAAAATGCCCTGCCGCGATCTGATCGCCAAAATGGCGGGTCCACATAAGATTGTAGAGATGGCTGTGGGTCGCGCCCGGTCCCCATAGCAAGGCAGGCAGCATCAGCCCGCAGCCCAACAGGGTCAGCGTCCAGACCGGGTGCCGGCTGGCAAGGGAGGCGATGGCGCGCATGGGCCGGTGATGACGCAATATGGTAAATGAAGCGTAAGGATGATGGCGCGCACTTACGATCCATTAACCATTCTAGCCGATAGCGGAGTGAGTTTTTCGCGAGGATCATTGCGCCCATGCGCACGCTGTCGATCGTCATCCCGGTCTATAACGAGCAGGACAGCCTGTCGCTGTTCCTGGAGGCGGCGCGTCCGGCGGTGGAGCGGGCGTTGGCGCTGATCGGGCCTGATGCGCGGGCGGAATATCTGTTCGTCAATGATGGCAGCAGCGACCGGACCGGCGACATATTGACCATATTGGCGCGGTTGAATCCCGACATAAGCGTTGTCACCCTGTCGCGCAATTTCGGCAAGGAAGCGGCGCTGGCGGCCGGGATCGACCATGCGGGCGGTGACGCCGTGATCCCGATCGACGTCGATCTGCAGGATCCGCCGGAGGTGATCGTGGATATGGTCCGCCACTGGCTGGCGGGCGCGCAGGTGGTCAATGCGCGCCGGTCCGACCGCTCCACGGACGGCTGGTTCAAACGGACGAGCGCGCGCGGATTCTATTGCCTGCTCAATCGCCTGTCCGATTATCCGATCCCCGAAAATGTCGGCGACTTCCGTTTGCTCGATCGGCAGGCGGTGGATGTCATCAAGCAACTGGGCGAGCAGGCGCGCTTCAACAAGGGGCTGTTCAGCTGGATCGGCTTTCGCGTCGCCACGGTCGATTATGTCCGCGCCGCGCGCGGGACGGGGACGACCAAATGGCGGCTCGGCAAGCTCTGGTCGCTGGCGATCGACGGCATCACCGCGTCGACCACCATGCCGCTGCGGATATGGTCCTATATCGGTGGTGGCATTGCGTGCCTGGCCTTTGCCTATGCGGCCTTTCTGGTCGCCCATACGATCATCACCGGGGTCGATACGCCCGGCTATGCCTCCATCATGGTCGCGGTGCTGGGGCTGGGTGGGCTTAACCTGCTCAGCCTGGGCATTATCGGCGAATATCTGGGCCGGGTCGCGCGCGAAGTGCGGCAACGGCCGCTCTATGTGGTCGCGGATCAATCGACTGTGCCGGTGGCTCCGGTCGCCGAACCAATCAGGGACGAGGATGAATGGACCGATCAGCCTATGCGAGCCTGAGCGCGCAGGAGGGGAGCCATTGGTGGTTCGTCGCCCGCCGCGCCATAGTGGACGCGCTGATCCGCACCCGGATCGCGCCGCGCGCCAACGCGCGCATATTGGAGGCGGGTTGCGGCACCGGCGGCAATCTGGCGATGCTGGCACGCCATGGCACGGTCGATGCGCTGGAATATGACGGCGAATCGCTTGCTCTTGCGATGTCTCGCGGCGTAGGCACAGTTGCGGTGGGAGCATTACCTGACCAGATCGGCTTCGGTGACAACTGCTATGACCTCATCGTTTTGCTCGATGTGCTGGAGCATGTCGAACAGGATCGAGCATCGCTTGCGGCCTTGCGCGAACGGCTCGCGGTAGGCGGTTCACTATTGTTGACAGTTCCGGCCGCGCCATGGCTGTGGTCGGACCATGATATCCTCCACCATCACAAGCGCCGCTATACGCTTGGCAGCCTGTCTGCTGTCGCTCGTTCGGCCGGGCTAGAGGTTAAAGAAGTCGGTTATTTCAACAGCCTTCTATTCCCGGTTGCCGTTCTGGCGCGATTCGCGCAGCGCCTGACGGGGCGAACGACAGTTGCAGACTCGCGCCCTGTACGGCCTATAAACGCACTGTTTCGCCATATTTTCTGCATGGAACGCCACCTGATCGGGCGGATCAGCCTACCTGTTGGCTTATCGGCTTACGCGATCCTGTCGGCCTGACGGCGGCACATCCGGCTTGTCCGGGTGATGCCATGCCCCGTCCCAGCAGCGGTCCGGTTCGGTCGGGTCTAACCGATAAGGAACAGTAGGTCGCACGAGTGACGGCATTCTGTCCAGCGGAGCCAGATATGTGCCTTTGGGCTGAAACCAGAAACTTCCTTCCCAGGCCTTGACGAAACTGCATCGGACTTCCGGCGCCGGGGGATAAGCCAATGCGCGGCGTATTTCCGTCAGCGGGGTGATGATGCCGATGGCCAGCGCCAGCAAAAGCCATGGCCGTGCGGGCGAGGCGGTTCGCACGGCATCGGCGACCATGACTGCCAATATTGTCAATGCAGTGATCGACCCCCGCATCATGAAATCGGTGGACGATCCGATCTGAAGGAAGGGTATCGCCAACAGCCACAGCGTTAGTACCACCAATATGTCTATCCCGAAACGCGACCTCCTCACGAACAACGCCAGTGGTGCGACATAGACCAGCACTTCAAGCAGCTCGAAAAAAGCCCATTGCAACGGCACGATTGAGATCAGCTTTGCGCCCACGCCATCACCCGCTGCGCTCAGATAAAGCAGCCCGGGGACGCACAGCAGGGTGGTGAGGGCGGGCAGGGCGATGTCGGCGGGGCTGATGGCGCGCGCGCGCAGGCTGCTGATGCCCGCCAATGCCGCAAATGGCATGGCGCCCATCAACCCCAGCGGCGACCAGAGCGCCGTCAAGGGCAGCAGCGCCAGATAAGCGCCCAGCGGCAATTTCTCCGCACGCCAAAGGAGGAAGCCCAGTGCGCCGATCCAGCCCGACAGCGCATGTTGCGGCACCCAGAAAGCCAGGGTGACGGTCGATGAATATTGGAGATAGGCCCAGTTTTCGAGATGATCCGACAATCCGCCGCGAAACAGGATGCGCCCCAGCGCGTCGAGGCCGCTGAAGCCCACGACGACCGCCAGCGCGATCATTTTCGCGCGGCGCGTCTCAAATAGCGTCGATCCCAACGCCAGCAGCGTGCCGGTCAGCAGGCTGTTCTGGACCAGCAGCGCGATGTCGCCAGCGCTTCCACCCAGCGCCTTGGCCGCCAGCGCAGGGATCAGGAACATGCCGACCGGCGCGCGCAACAGTTCCGCCTCGCCCCTTGCGGTATAGACGAACGGCCAGGGGTTGATGCTCATGTCGCGCAGCACGGCGAAGCGCACCTGCCAGTCGATATTGGCGTAGAAAAAGCGTCCCTCCCCACCCAGGAGAAGGAGTATCGTCGCCACGCCGATGCAGATCAGCCATGTCGCGGCTGTCGGTCCGGCAAAGTCGCGCGCCGTCCGGACGATGGCGACGCAGAGCAAGCCGGTCAGCAGCGCGCCGAGCCCATAGGCCCAGACGGGCATGACATTCAGGAACCGCCACAGCAGCAACTGGTCGAGGGCCAGCCAGCCGGCCAGCAACGCGATCAGCCAGCCGCCGGGCAGGGGGCGCTGCAAAGCGCGGGCAGGGGGCGGAGCGATCATCAGGCTTGTTCATGACAAGGCGGGGCGAGTGCGGCAATCGGCGTTGCCCGCCTCATGCATAAAAAAGTTGCGGCAAGGATGCAGATTGCCAACATTGCCCCATAGGACAGCAGGGCTATCGCATATGGCACCATGCCTATCTTATTCGTCACCCTGAACTTGGTTCAGGGTCCATTTCGCCAGCCCATGCCGTTGTCTGCGACGATAAATGGATGCTGAAATAAATTCAGCATGACGTTTGGGGGTAACGCAACGTCATACGCGATAGCCCTGCATTGAGCAGGGAGACAGGCGATGCGGGTGATGGTGCTGGTGAAGGCGACGCCGGATAGCGAGACCGGCCTGTTTCCCGAACCCTGGACAAGTCAGATGATGGCGGCGATGGGCCGCTATAATGACGCATTGCGCGACGCTGGCATATTGATTGCCGCCGATGGGCTGACCCCCACATCGCAGGGCAAGCGTATCGCCTTCGACGGCGCGGATCGGGCCGTGATCGACGGTCCGTTCATGCCTAGTCGCGATCAGGTGACAGGCTTCTGGCTATGGGATGTCAGGGATATGGACGAGGCGGTTGCCTGGGCGAAGCGTTGCCCAAACCCGATGCCCGGACCCAGCGAAATCGAAATCCGGCCCCTTCATGAATGACCGTCCAACAAAAAGGGGCGCTGTCGAGCGCCCCTTCTGCCGACCGTGCCACGCCGGGCCGGTCCTTTCATATGCGGTGATCAGCCGGCCTTTTCGGCCAGGACCGTCAGGCCCTTTTCATTGACCTCGGCAAAGCCGCCTTCCACCGGGATGATTTCGGGCGCGGCCCCTGCGGTCGCATAGATCTGGATGCTACCGTCGCGTACGGTCGACATGAAGGGCGCATGTCCCTCCAGCACGCCGAAGTCGCCATCGGTGCCGGGCACCACGACCTGATAGACCTCTTCCGACCGGAAGAGCTTTTCGGGGGTCACGAGTTCAAAATGCAGTGCCATGTTCGTTTCCTTAGCCCCTCCCTTTCAAGGGAGGGGATGCAACAGGTCGCTTAAGCCGCTTCGGCGGCCAGCTTCTTAGCCTTTTCAATGGCTTCGTCGATGCCGCCGACCATGTAGAAGGCGTTTTCGGGCAGATGGTCATATTCGCCATCGACCACGGCCTTGAACGACTTAACCGTGTCCTCGATCTGGACGAACTTGCCGCTGATGCCGGTAAAGACTTCGGCGACGTGGAACGGCTGCGACAGGAACTTCTGGATCTTGCGCGCGCGGGCGACGGTCAGCTTATCTTCTTCCGACAGTTCGTCCATGCCCAGAATGGCGATGATGTCCTGCAGCGACTTGTACTTCTGCAGGATCGACTGGACGGCGCGGGCGGTGTCATAATGTTCCTGACCCACGGTGCGCGGTTCCAGAACGCGGCTGGTGGAGTCGAGCGGATCGACCGCCGGATAGATGCCCAGTTCCGAAATGGCGCGGTTGAGAACGGTCGTCGCGTCCAAGTGCGCGAACGACGTCGCAGGCGCGGGATCGGTCAAGTCGTCCGCGGGGACGTACACGGCCTGCACCGAGGTGATGGACCCCTTGTTGGTGGAGGTGATGCGTTCCTGCAGCGCGCCCATGTCGGTCGACAGGGTAGGCTGATAGCCCACGGCCGAAGGAATACGGCCGAGCAGAGCGGACACTTCCGCGCCTGCCTGGGTGAAGCGGAAGATATTGTCGACGAAGAACAGCACGTCCTGATTTTCGACGTCGCGGAAATATTCAGCGATGGTCAGGCCCGACAGCGCAACGCGGGCACGGGCGCCCGGCGGTTCGTTCATCTGGCCATAAACCAGCGCAACCTTGGACCCTTCGGTGATGGCGTTGCCATCGGCATCCTTGGCGATGACGCCCGCGTCCAGGAATTCGTGGTACAGGTCGTTACCTTCGCGGGTACGTTCACCAACGCCCGCGAAAACCGACGTACCGCCATGGCCCTTGGCGATGTTGTTGATCAGTTCCTGAATAAGAACCGTCTTGCCCACGCCCGCGCCGCCGAACAGGCCGATCTTGCCGCCCTTGGCATAGGGGGCGAGAAGGTCGATGACCTTGATGCCGGTGACCAGGATCGCGCTTTCGGTCGACTGGTCGACAAATTCGGGAGCCTTGGCATGGATGGGCGAACGCAGTTCGGTCGCGACCGGGCCGCGCTCGTCAATGGGTTCGCCAACGACGTTCAGGATGCGGCCGAGCGTGGCGGGGCCGACGGGGACGCTGATCTGCGCGCCGGTGTCGGTCACTTCCTGGCCGCGGGTCAGGCCCTCGGTCGAGTCCATCGCGATGGTGCGGACGGTGTTTTCGCCCAGATGCTGGGCGACTTCCAGAACAAGGCGCTGGCCGTTGTTGCTGGTTTCCAGTGCCGACAGGATCGACGGGAGCGCATCAGGGAAGGTCACGTCGACGACGGCGCCGATGACCTGCGAAATGCGGCCTACATTGTTGGTGGTTGCCATGACTGCTTCCTTGCGTGCGTGTGCTTAGAGGGCTTCAGCGCCCGAAATGATTTCAACGAGTTCGGTGGTGATCGCGGCCTGACGGCTGCGGTTATACTGGATCGTCAGCTTGTTGATCAGGTCGCCGGCGTTGCGCGTGGCATTGTCCATCGCGGTCATCGACGCGCCCTGTTCGGATGCGTTGTTTTCCAGCAGCGCCTTGAACAGCTGGATCGCGACGTTGCGCGGCAGCAGGTCGTCCAGGATCGCTTCCTCGCTCGGTTCATATTCGACCGTCGCGGCGATGGCGTTGCGGTCGGCGTCGGCGGGAATCTTGACGGGAATGATCTGCTGTTCGGTCGGGATCTGCGCCAGCGCCGACTTGAAGCGCGCATAGAAGAGATGCGCGACGTCGAACTTGCCGTTCAGATACATGTCGGTCAGCTCGCCAGCGATGGCGTGCGCCTGATCATAGCCGGGCTGCTTGGCGCCAGTCGTGTCATACTGGGCGACGATCTGGCCGGGATACATGCGGTTGATCACCGGACGGCCCTTGCGACCGATCAGGTAGAATTTCACCGTCTTGCCCTGCTGGATCAGCTCGTCCGCCTTGGCGCGGGCGGCCTTGACGATGTTGGCGTTGAACGCGCCGGCCAGGCCACGGTCGGAGTTGGCGACGACCAGCAGATGCACGTCATCCTTGCCGGTGCCCGCCAGCAGCGGCGATGCGCCTTCGCCCGAACCGCCCGCGATTTTCGAGGCGAGGGAGGCGACGACGGCTTCCAGGCGGCTGCTATAGGGGCGCGCGGCTTCCGCTGCGGCCTGCGCCTTGCGCAGCTTCGCGGCGGCGACCATCTGCTTCGCCTTGGTGATCTTCTGGGTCGATTTGACCGACCCGATGCGGATCTTCAGTTCCTTGAGGCTTGCCATCTCAATCCCGAATTCAGTGTAGGGAGGCCGCCGGTCGCCCGGCGGCCTTCATCAAATCACTTAGGCGCCAGACTTAAGCAAAAGTCTTGCCGAAGCTGTCGAGCGCGGCCTTGAGCTTGCCCTTGGCTTCGTCGCCCAGATCCTTGGTGTCGCGGATCATGGTCAGCACGTCGGCATGATCGTGGCGCAGATAGGCCAGCATCAATTCTTCGTAGCGGGTCACGTCCTTGACAGCGACGCTGTCCAGATAGCCGTTGGTGCCAGCGAAGATCGACGCGGTCTGTTCCTCGAACGGCAGCGGCGAGAATTGCGCTTGCTTGAGCAGTTCGGTCAGGCGCGCGCCGCGGTTCAGCAGCTTCTGGGTCGATGCGTCGAGGTCCGAACCGCACTGGGCGAAGGCCGCCATTTCGCGATACTGGGCCAGTTCCAGCTTGATTGAGCCGGACACCTTCTTCATCGCCTTGGTCTGCGCGGCGGAACCGACGCGCGACACCGACAGGCCGACGTTGATGGCCGGACGGATGCCCTGGTAGAAGAGGTTGGTTTCCAGGAAGATCTGGCCGTCCGTGATCGAGATCACGTTGGTCGGGATGTAGGCCGACACGTCGCCTGCCTGCGTTTCGATGATCGGCAGCGCGGTCAGCGAGCCAGACCCGTTGTCGCTGTTCATCTTGGCCGCGCGCTCCAGCAGGCGGCTGTGCAGATAGAACACGTCGCCCGGATAGGCTTCACGGCCCGGAGGACGGCGCAGCAGCAGCGACATCTGGCGATAGGCGACGGCCTGCTTCGACAGATCGTCATAGACGATGACGGCGTGCATGCCGTTGTCGCGGAAATATTCGCCCATGGTCACGCCGGTATAGGGGGCGAGATACTGGAGCGGAGCGGGCTCCGAAGCGGTCGCGGCGACGACGATCGAATATTCCATCGCGCCATTTTCTTCGAGCTGCTTGACGATCTGGGCAACGGTCGAGCGCTTCTGGCCTACCGCGACATAGATGCAGTAGAGCTTCTTGCTCTCGTCATCGCCCGCATTGGCGGCCTTCTGGTTGATGAAGGTGTCGATCGCCACGGCGGTCTTGCCGGTCTGGCGGTCGCCGATGATCAGTTCGCGCTGGCCACGGCCGACGGGGACGAGCGTGTCGATGGCCTTGAGGCCGGTCTGCACGGGTTCGTGAACCGAGGTGCGCGGGATGATGCCGGGCGCCTTGCGCTCGACGCGCATGCGCTGGTCGGACACGATCGGGCCCTTGCCGTCGATCGGGTTGCCAAGGCCGTCCACGACGCGGCCCAGCAGGCCCTTGCCGACGGGGACGTCGACGATGGTGCCGGTGCGCTTGACGGTGTCGCCTTCCTTGATCTCGCTGTCGGACCCGAAGATCACGACACCGACATTGTCGGCTTCCAGGTTCAGCGCCATGCCCTGAATGCCGTTGGCAAACTCGACCATTTCGCCCGCCTGGACATTGTCGAGGCCATGGACGCGGGCGATGCCGTCACCCACGGTCAGCACGGAACCGACTTCGCTAACCTGCGCTTCGGTGCCGAAATTGGCGATCTGGTCCTTGATGACCTTCGAAATTTCTGCGGCGTTGATATCCATGTTCAGCCTTTCATCGCCATGGCGAGACTATTCAAACGGGTACGAATGGAGCTGTCGATCATCTGGCTGCCGATCTTGACGACCAGCCCGCCCAGGATCGCGGGGTCGACCTTCGCATCGATGGCGACGTCGCGGCCGACGCGGGCGCGCAGGCTTTTGCCGAGCGCGGTGATCTGCGTCTTGGTCAGCGGGTGCGCGCTCGTCACTTCGGCGCGGGCCTCGCCCTTGTGATTCGACAGCAGGGTTTCATAGGCGCGGATGACGGCGGGAAGCTGGCCAAGCCGGCGGTTCCCGGCAAGCACGCCCAGAAATTTCGTGGTCAGGGGATCGATCCCCATGGAGGATGCGACGGCGGCGATCGTCTTTCCAGACGCATCGCGGCTCAGCACCGGGCTGTTGATAAGCGCTTTGAAATCAGGCGATTGGGCAATCGCACCCTTCAACGCGGCAAGGCTGTCCGCCACGGTGTCGAGCGATTGGCCATCGCGCGCCAGATCGAACAGCGCAACCGCGTAGCGGCCGCTGAGGCTGGCCTGTATACCGCCGGTAGTCTCCACGCGCTTACCGTCCTCCATTTGATGTGCCGGTCATGCAAAGAGGGGGGAGCAGTTACGCCCGTCCCCCTTGTTGTGGGGCCGGTTAGCAGCGCGATTATGACTATGCAAGTCATGCTGCGCGATTCCGGCAATAGTGCGAAACCGCTGGCATTTGACTGAGTTTTTTCGCGGCGCCGAATCGGTTATTGCGCCGGATCGACCGGGGCAAGCCGACCTTTCTGGCAATGATAGACAATCCGTTCGTTGGGCTGGGCCGGGACGATGGCCGCAATATGCGATTGCAGCGCGGCAATCCGGGCCAGAGCTTCGGGATTGCTGCCACAGGCGGGAATCGGCTTGTCCCCCACCAGCGCGCGCGCCTTGGCCATGGTGTCGGCATCGGGCAGCCAGCGGTCGACGCGCAGCACGCCATTGACGGGATCAAAGCGGCCGGAGGCGAGATAATGGCCCTCCGCCGGGATCGTCACCCGCTGCCATCCGGTGCCGCTGGCAACATATTGGGTGTCGCCATTGACGCAGCCGCCCTCCGCCCAGTTGAAGGCGATGTCATCGGGTTGCGACAGGGTCAGGCGGCTGCGCGCCATGTCCACCTTGCAGATATTGTCGCCCGCCCAGGCAAAGGCGGTATTGCTGACCACGCCCCCATCCTGCGCCACGGCGACCTTTTCGTCGATGCTGGCGAAACTGGGTCGGAAGAAGAACACCCCCGCCGCCCCGAACAGCAGCAGCCCGCCGATCGCCAGCGACCATGTCGCATGCTTCTCCCGCTTCTGACTGTAGAACAGCCCGCCAGCGCCCAGCGCCAGCACGGCCACGGCCAACAGTACGGCTGCCCCGGCCATCGCGTTTTCGCGCGCGGAAATCACCTCCCGCTCGGCAGCGTCGCGAGCGCGGTCCATTGCCTGCTGACGCGCGCTGTCGCTGGCGCGCAGCTTTTGCTCGCTCATCGCCGATTCGCGCTGGAGGATCGCGGCCTCGGCCGAATCGGCGTCGGCAAAGGAACGGCACGGCACGAAAGTATGGCGCGACGATACGCCCGCCTGCCGCAGGAAGGAGGCGATTTCTCGCCAGGATACGGCAAAGCCGAATTCGGCGTCGCTGCCATCCGATACCGATCCGAAGCTGTTGACCCCCAGCACTCGACCACAATCATCGACCAATGGCCCGCCGCTGTTTCCAGCCGCCAAGGGCGCCGTGTGCAGCAGCGTGTCGAAGCTGCGGCTCGCGCGGCCGGCGGACACATTGCCGCTGGTTTTGACGGTCGCCACTGGTTCGACCATCTGCTTGAGGCCCAGCCCCTGCGCCCGGTCGACCGTACCGGGATAGCCGATCGCGGTGACATGCTGGCCGTCGGTCACGGCGCCGGCGTAGAAAGTGCTGACCGGCAGGCTGCCCTGTTCCAGCTGGATCAGGGCCAGGTCGTTGCCGGGCGAAAAGGCGATGATGCGCCCGCCATAGCTGTTGGTGCCTTCGGACGGGATGACGCCGATGACGAGATTTTTCTCTTCCCGCGCCAGTTCCACGACATGGGCGTTGGTCAATATCTTGTCGGGCGCGACCGCCAGGCCGCTGCCATGGCCGACAAAATAGGCTTCGCTGCCATCGGTCGCGACCAGCACGACGCGCACCACCCCGCGCGCGGCAGCGGCGATGTCCTGCTGTTCGGCGCGGGAGACCGTCGGCGCGGCAAGGGCGAGCGCCAGAAGCATGAAGCGGAAAAGAGCGACCATAGGCGCGCATACATATGCGAAGGCGGGCGTTGCGCAATCGGGAAAAGTGCGTGGTTTTTTTGAGCGCAAGCCGCGGGAAGCATGGCCAGCGCTTTCGCTATATCCCATAATGTATGAACCAGATGACCCGCCTGTCCACGCCCGCGCCCTCCATGCCCGATCCCGACCAGTGCTGGGCGGCGGTCTTGCGGCGCGACCGGACGATGGACGGGCGCTTTGTCAGTTGCGTCGCGACCACCGGCATTTATTGCAAGCCCAGTTGTCCCGCGCGGCACCCCAGGCGGAAGAATATGACCTTCCTGCCCGATCCTGCAGCGGCGCGTGCAGCGGGCTTCCGCGCCTGCCTGCGCTGCCGCCCGGACGAAACGGGGCGGGACCGGCAGGCGGTGGCCGCCGCGATCGCACTGATCGAAGCGGCGGAGGATGCCCCCCGGCTGGAGGCGATCGGGGCCCATGTCGGCTATGCCCCGCATCATTTCCATCGCCTGTTCAAGCGCGATACCGGGCAGACCCCCGCCGCCTATGCCCGTACGCTGCGGGCCGACCGGCTGAAGACCGCGCTGGACGCGGGCGCCAGCGTGACGGCGGCCATTTACGAGGCGGGCTATGGTGCGCCCAGCCGCGCCTATGCCGACGCGGCAACCCATCTGGGCATGACGCCCAGCGCCTGGCGCGCGGGCGGGCGCGGCGTCACGATTCGCTGGTGCACCATCGCCAGCAGCCTTGGCCCGATGCTGGTCGCAGCGACCGACAAGGGGCTGTGCCGGATCAGCTTCGATGAGGGCGAGGCGGCGCTGCGCGACCGCTTCCCGCAGGCGGACCTGCGCCCCGCCGACGCTGCTCTGGATCGGCTCGCCGCTGCCGTCGTGGCGCTGGTGGATGATCCGACCGGCGCGCCGGACCTGCCGGTCGATGTTGGCGGCACCGCCTTCCAGCAGGCGGTATGGTCCGCCCTGCGCGCGATACCTGCCGGGCAGACCCGCAGCTATGGCCAGATCGCCGCCGCCATCGGCCGCCCCGGCGCCGTCCGAGCGGCTGGCACCGCCTGCGGCGACAATGCGCTCGCCGTCCTCATCCCCTGTCACCGCGTCCTGCGCAGCGACGGCACGGCGGGCGGCTACGCCTGGGGCGTGGAGCGGAAACGGGCGCTGCTCGCGCGAGAAAAGCGCAAATAGCGGATCAGATTGCACTTTCCAATCGGTCCGGCCTCCGCCACTCTGGAGACCGGTCTTTGGGTGAAATATAACGATGCGGATGTGGGCGGCCCTGTTGCTGGGCATCGGATGGATGATGGCGTTGCCCGGCACGGCGCAGGCGGCATGGTGGCAGGCGAAAAGCCGTCACTTTACCGTTTACAGCGAAGGCAATGACGAAAAACTGCGCGGCCTGGCCGAACGGTTGGAGAAGTTCGATTTTCTGCTGCGGCGGCTCCATGATGTGACTGATCCCGAACAGGGTAGCCCGGTGCAGGTCTATCTGCTTTCCAACGACAGGAAGGTGCAGAAACTCGCGAGCAATCCCAACATCGGCGGCTTTTACACGACATCGAATCGCAGCGCCTTTGCGGTGCTGGCGCGCGGCGAAAAGACCGGAAAATTTGATTTCGGCGCGGAAGAAATCCTCTTCCACGAATATACGCATCATTTCATGCTGCATCACTTTCCGGCTGCCTATCCCGCCTGGTATGTCGAGGGATTTGCCGAGTTTTTCTCTGTCGTGAAATTTCCCAAGAGCGGCGCGATCGAGTTCGGCCATGTGCCCATGGCGCGGTTGCCCGGACTGGTGCTGGGCCAACCCTATCCGCTCGAATATCTGTTCGCCCGTGACACGGGCGATCTCAGCCGACGTGACGGGGACCGTTATTATGGCACCGCCTGGCTGCTCACCCACTTCTATCAATATAACAAGACGCAGCGTGGCAAGGAGATCGCCAGTTATTTGGCGGATTTGGTCAGGGGCGTTCCAGACCGTTCGCCCGACAGCTATTTTGAAGGTGGGCTTGCAGGTCTGGAAAAGGACCTCAGGGCCTATATGCGCCACCGTCTGTCAGCCTCATCGCTCAAATCCAATGAAATGAAGATTGGCGAGATTGTCGTCAGCCCTGTCGATCCGGCGCAGGGCGCGTTGGTCGAGGATGAACTGCGGCTCATCAATCACCCGAAGGCCGACGAACTACCCGCTATCGTCACCGCCATTCGCGCGACCGCCGCCCAATTCCAAGATTCTGCCTATGCGGCTGCCCTGTTGGCGGAAGCGGAATGGGCCGCTGAGGAGAAGGACGCCGCGTTGGCGGACGCGGACCGGGCGATCGCGATGGATGCCCGGTCATCGCGTGCCCATGCGGTTCGCGCGCAGGTTTTGCTGGAGCGCGCGCATGACAGCGACAAGGCGGACGACTGGAAGGCGGCGCTGACCGCCATCGTTCGCGCCAACCGCGCCGACACGGAGGACCCCGTGCCGCTGGCGCTATTCTACCGCTATCACGCAATGCGAGGCGACAAGATGCCCGATCTTGGCTATGATGGGCTCTACAAGGCCTTCACCCTGTTGCCGCAAAGTCCTGACTATCGCTTCAATGTCGTCCGCGCAATGGCGGCGCGGGGCGACTATGCCACAGCTTCCCTGCTGCTCGATCCTATCGCCTATTCGCCCCATGCGTCTAACATGCGCGAAGCGGCGATCAGGTTGAAGGCGGAACTGGACGGCCAGGCGGCCCAGACGTCGGCAGAGAAGGCGAAGAAAACGGGAAATCCCGCACCCGCGCCATGACGGCGGCGCGGGCTTCGTCGCCCATGCTGCGCCAATGGACGATTTCGTCGATCGTCCGTCCGCAACCAGTGCAGATCCGCGCTGCGTCCAGCGCGCAGAGGTTGCGGCATGGGCTGGCAATAGGCGTGTCCATCACATGAAACTGTAGGGATCGACATCCACGGCGACGCGGGTGCTGGATTTCCACACGATATTGCCCAGCCATTCGCGAATCGCTGCCTGTATGTCGACCTGCCGCGTTGCGTGGATGAGCAGCCGGTGGCGATGCCGTCCGCGCAGGACGGAGAGCGGCGCAGGGGCGGGGCCATAGACGCGCATCCCCTCTATCAGCGGCGCGGATTTGCCGATAAGGCGCGCGACCTGCGCTGCTTCGTCGGCATCCTCGCTTGAAATGATGATCGCGGCGAAGCGGCCGAAGGGCGGGGCGTTGGCGCGCCGTCGATTTTCGGTCTCGACCGCGTAGAAGCGCTCGGTATCGCCCTCGATCAGCGTCTTGATGACCTCGCCTTCGGGCATCCGGGTCTGGATGAACACGCGGCCCGGCTTTTGTCCCCGTCCGGCGCGCCCGGCCACCTGCATGATCTGCTGAAAGGTGCGCTCCGACGCGCGCAGGTCGCCGCCCTCCAGCCCCAGATCGGCGTCGATCACCCCCACCAATGTCAGATTGGGGAAATGATAGCCTTTGGTCACCAACTGGGTGCCCACGATGATGTCGATGTCGCCCGCCTCCACCGATTTGACGAAATCGGCGACCCTGGCTGGTGAAAATAACGTGTCGGATGTGACGATGGCCGTGCGCGCCTGCGGCCATAGCGCCTTCACCTCGTCAGCGATCCGCTCCACCCCCGGCCCGCAGGCGACCAGCGAATCCTCCTCCTTGCATTCCGGGCAGAAGCGGGGCGCGGGAACGACATGGCCGCAATGATGGCAGGCCAGCCGATGTGTCAGCCGATGTTCGACCATCCAGGCGGTGCAATTGGGGCATTGGAAGCGATAGCCGCAATGGCGGCAGAGAGTCAGCGGGGCATAGCCGCGCCGGTTGAGGAACAACAGGCTCTGTTCGCCCTTGGCCATCACCTCGTCGATGGCCTTGACCAGAGGCGGCGCGATCCAGCGACCGCGTTCGGGCGGATCGGTCAGCAGGTTGATCCCCTCGATCTGCGGCATTTCCGCCCCGCCATAGCGGGATGGCAATTTGATTTCGCGATAGCGGCCCAGTTCGACCTGATGCCGCGTTTCGATCGCGGGGGTGGCGGACGCCAGGATGACCGGGAATTTCTCGATCAGGCCGCGCATCACTGCCACGTCGCGGGCGTGATAATGGACGCCATCCTCCTGCTTGAAACTCGCCTCATGCGCTTCATCGACGACGATCAGGCCGAGCTTCGGATAGGGCAGGAACAGCGCAGAACGCGCGCCGACGACGACCTGCGCCTGCCCGCTGGCAATCGCCCGCCACGCCCGCCGCCGCTCGGTCTGGCGCAGGCCGCTATGCCAGTTGACCGGAATCGTGCCGAACCGGGCCTCGAACCGTTCCAGAAACGGCTCGGTCAGCGCGATTTCGGGCAGCAGGACCAGCACCTGGGCGTCGGCCCGAATGGCAGCGGCGATCGCCTCGAAATAGACTTCGGTCTTGCCCGATCCGGTCACACCGTCGAGCAGGAAGGGCGCAAATTCATGGTCGCGCACGGCGTTCGCCATCGTCATGGCCGCGTCCGCCTGTGCCGCTGACAGGGTGGGCGGGGCATGGTCCGGGTCGGGCGCGGGGAAGGGTGTATCGACGCTGACTTCGATGGCGTCGAAAATATCCTGCTTGATGAGGCCGCGAATCACCGCGTCGCTCACCCCGCCGATCAGCGCCAGTTCGCGCACCAGCCCCTGCCGCTCGCCGATCCGCGCCAGCGCCTGGGCGCGCTGATCGGTCATGCGATCGGGCTGACGGCCATTGGCCTTATATTCGATGACGGTGCGCGTGCCTTCCAGCGCTGCCATCGACGCCAGCGCCATGCGCAGCACGGCGGCAGGGGGCGACAGATAATAGTCCGCCGTCCATTCGATCAGCCGCCGCAGCGTTTCTGGCAAAGGCGGGGCGTCCACCAGCTCGATCAGGTTGCGCAGCCGGTTGTCGCCCACGCTCTCGACATCGGGGAAACTATCCTCCTCCCACACCACGCCGACCAGCTGGCGGGGGCCAAGCGGCGCGACGACGATGCTGCCGGGCTTCACGTTCATGCCGTGCGGCACGCGATAGTCGAGCGGCCCCAGGGCAGCGTTGAGCAGGAGGACACGGGCGCGGGACATGCCCCGTCCTTAGCGCCTGACGCCCGACAGGCAAATGCCGCCTGCTATATCCGCCAGCTCAATGTCAGCCAGGGTATATGGGCGACGACATCTGGCCGGGCCTCGCGAAAAGTCTGCTGCCGCATGTAGAGCAGTTGCGCATCGAGGTTCTTGCCGATCGGGTGGCGCAGGCCGATCTGTTGCCGCATCACGGCAAGGCCGGTCCTGTCGCTGGGCCGGGCGCGATTGAGGTGAAAGAAGAATTCCGTCACCGCGACCATGGTCCACTGTTTCGCCCGGTCCAGCGGTACGCTGGCCTGGAGCCGCTGGCGCAGGCGCCAGCTGGCGGTATCGACATTGTCGAAGAAGCGCTCCTCCATGCGGGTGCGGGCTTGCCAGATACCCTTGCTGAGCGTCACCTGCTGATGAAAGCGCAGTTCCTGGTCGACCTCGCTCTTGAGATAGGCGATGGCGCCGCCCACTTGCACCGCAGGGCTGATGCGATGGTCCAATGCGATCCGCGCCAGAAACTGCTCGCCGCCGCTGCCAGTGTCGGACCGCGCGCGCTGGCTTGCATCAATGGTGACCAGATCGTCTTTGCTGGCGTGGATCGTCGCCATTTCCGTGATCCACATTTGCGATTCCTGGGTCGCGGCTAGCGCGGGAGAGAGCATCGCGATGACCGGCAGGACGCCTGCCAGCAGGCTAAGGGGCAAATGGCGGCGCATCTTTGGTCCTTTGGCAAGGTGCGCGCCCTATAATCGCAGTGGCGGGACGACACAATCACCCGATCCGACATGGCCAATCCCGCCGCCAGCCGCTAAAGGGACCGGATTCGCCCATCCCCGGAGCCGCATTCCATGAAATTCTTTGTCGATACCGCCGACACCGCCGAAATCCGTGATCTCGCCGCCACCGGCCTGCTCGATGGCGTGACCACCAACCCGTCGCTGATCCACAAATCGGGCCGCAAGTTCCTGGAAGTGGTCGAGGAAATTTGCGGGCTGGTCGAAGGCCCCGTTTCCGCCGAAGTCGTCGCGCTCGATCATGAGACGATGATGAAGGAAGCCGCCGTCCTGCGGAAGATCGCGCCCAATGTCTGCATCAAGGTGCCGTTGACCATCGACAGCCTCAAAACCTGCAAGGCGCTGACCGACGATGGCGTGCTGGTCAACGTCACGCTGTGCTTTTCCGCCAATCAGGCGCTGCTCGCGGCCAAGGCGGGCGCCAGCTTCATCTCGCCCTTTGTCGGTCGGCATGACGATAACGGCTTTGACGGCATGGCCCTCATTCAGGACATCCGCCTGATCTACGACAATTATGGGTTCGATACCGAAATTCTGGTCGCTTCGGTCCGCCACCCCATCCATGTGCTGGAAAGCGCCCGCATCGGCGCCGACGTCATGACCGCGCCGCCCGCGGTCATCAAGGCGCTGTTCAACCATGTCCTGACCGACAAGGGCATTGCAGGCTTCCTGGCCGACTGGGAAAAGACCGGCCAGACCATCCTCTGATCCAGGATCGCCGGGCGCGTTAGACGACGCGCCCGGCGCTGATCGTCCTTCTATGATGGATGGTGACCCCGGCAGGACTTGAACCTGCGACCATCCGCTTAGAAGGCGGATGCTCTATCCAGCTGAGCTACGGGGCCATGCTTCGCCCCGATAGCGGCGCGCGCGGCAGCTTGCAATCACCGGCCTGTGCGATATGCACGGCTGCATGATCGACGGGGCCGTTCAGAAAATCGATGCCGATGCGCTGGGCGGTCGCCCGTTGCGCTATTTCGACTTTGTGATGGCGGCCTTCGTCGTCATCCTGCTTCTGTCCAACCTGATCGGCGCGGCCAAGCTGTCGACGCTGGGCGGCGTCACCTTTGGTGCGGGCATCCTGTTTTTTCCGCTGGGCTATGTCATCGGCGACGTGCTGACCGAAGTCTATGGCTATGCCCGCGCGCGGCGCTGCGTCTGGGCCGGCTTTGTCGCGATGCTGTTCATGGCGCTGATGAGCTGGGTGGTGGTCGCGCTGCCGCCAGCGCCCGGCTGGCCGGGGCAGGACGCCTATGAATCGGTGTTCGGCAATACCTGGCGCATCGTGTTCGCTTCCCTCATCGCCTTCTGGGCCGGGGAATTTGCCAACAGCTTCGTCCTGGCCCGCATGAAGGTGCTGACGCAAGGGCGGCACCTTTGGATGCGAACGATCGGGTCGACGGTCGTGGGGCAGGGCGTGGACAGCCTGCTCTTCTATCCGCTCGCCTTTTACGGACAGTGGAGCAATGCGCAGGTGCTGACCGTCATGGTCACCAACTGGGCGATGAAGGTCGGCTGGGAAGCATTGCTGACGCCCATCACTTATGGCGTGGTCAATATGCTCAAGCGGCGCGAAGGGCTGGACGTCTATGATCAGGGCACCAATTTCACGCCGTTCCGCGCCCGGCTTTAAGCCGGATAATCGGCCCGCACGAAATAGAGGCCATCTGGCGGCGCATTGAGCCCCAGCGCGGCACGGTTACGGGCCTCCAGCGCATCGCGCAGGTCATCGGCCGACCATCGCCCCATTCCCACCATCGCCAGGCAACCGACCATGGATCGCACCTGATGGTGCAGGAAAGACCGCGCCCCGGCATGGATCGCAATCCGGTCCCCCTCCCGCTCGACGCTTAGCCGGTCGAGCGTCTTGACCGGGCTGGCCGACTGGCAGTGGGCCGAGCGGAAGGTGGTGAAATCATGTAGCCCGACCAGCACTTGTGCCGCGTCATGCATTGCCCCGGCATCAAGCTGCGGCTTCACCTGCCAGGCGAGTCCCGCTTCGAAGGTCAGCGCCGCGCGGCGGTTGACGATGCGATAGACATAGGATCGGCCTATGCATGAAAAGCGCGCGTGCCAGTCGTCTGATACTTCTTCGCAACCCAATATCGCCACCGGCTGCCTTCCCAGCCGCGCGTTGATCGCCTCCATCAGGCGGAATGGCGTCATCGGCTTGGCCACATCGGCATGGGCGCGCATCGCCAGCCCGTGCACGCCGGCGTCGGTGCGCCCGGCGGCATGAACCACGACCCGCTCGCCCGTCACGGCATGGATCGCATCCTCGATCGCCTGCTGCACGCTCGGCCCATGCGCCTGCCGCTGCCATCCCATGAACGGCCGTCCGTCAAATTCGACGGTGAAGGCAAAACGGGTCATGGCTCAGGGGCGTTCGTGTCGAACATGGTCGAGATACGGGGGGCGCGCCATCTCACCCATCCACCCGGCTCCCGGCCGGCATATCGAACCCGCGCAGCATCTCATCCGGCGTCATCGCCGCCTTGCCCGCGCGCTGGATCAATGTCGGGCGGATCGCGCCATGGCCACACGCGATCAGCAGCGCGTCGTCCAGCAACGCGCCGGGCGCGCCATCCTCATGCTCGACCTGCGCCGTCAGGATGCGAAACCGCTCCCCGCCATATTCGAAAAAGGCACCGGGAAAAGGATTGAAGCCGCGAACCTGCCGCTCGATCTGAAGCGCGGGCCGGGTGAAGTCTATCCGCGCCTCCGCCTTGGCGATCTTGGCAGCATAGGTGACGCCCTCATCGGGTTGGGCCATTGGCGGATGCTGCGCGACATCGTCCAGCACCTCGACCATCAGGTCCGCGCCCGCCTGCGCCAGTTCGGCGGTCAGCGCGCCCGCCGTCTTGCCCTCTATCTTGGTCACATATTTGGCCCGCATCGGCCCGGTATCCAGGCCAGCCGCCATGTCCATGATCGTGACCCCGGTGACATTGTCGCCCGACAGGATCGCCCGCTGGATCGGCGCCGCCCCACGCCAACGCGGCAGCAATGATGCGTGGATGTTCATGCAGCCATGGCGCGGCGCATCCAATATGGCGCGCGGCAGGATAAGCCCATAGGCCGCGACCACCGCGACATCGGCATCGAGCGTCGCGAAGGCGGCCTGTACCGCCGCGTCCTTCAGCGATTCTGGCGTCCGAACCTCAATCCCCATCGCCTCGGCCCGTTGATGGACGGGGGAGGGGGTCAGGTTCTTGCCACGCCCGGCCGGACGGGGCGGCTGGCTATAGACCGCGACGATGTCGTGCCCCGCCTTTGCCAGTGCGTCGAGCGCGGGAACCGCGAAATCGGGAGTGCCCATGTAGATGATACGCATAGCGTCATCTCAAAGCCCTTGTCGGGACGGGTTGCAAGCCCTTATCTCACGGCATGGCCTCTCCCGAAATCGAAGCGCTGACGCAAGCCTTGTCCCGCCTGCCCGGTCTGGGGCCGCGTTCGGCGCGGCGGGCGGTGCTGCACCTCATCAAGAAGCGCGAAGCCGCCATGGCCCCGCTGCTGCGCGCGCTGGAGGCAGTGAACGACCGGCTGGTCACCTGCCATGTCTGCGGCAATGTCGACACGGTCGATCCCTGCGGCATTTGCGCCGATCCGCGCCGCGACCCGCGTGCGCTGTGCGTCGTGGAGGATGTCGCCGACCTGTGGGCGCTCGACAAGTCCCGCCTTTTTCCCGGCCGCTTCCATGTGCTGGGCGGTCGCCTGTCCGCCCTGGAAGGGGTGCGGCCGGAGGATCTGACCATCGATGCGCTGGTCGGGCGGCTGGAACAGGGCGGTATCGATGAAGTGGTGCTGGCGATGAACGCCACGCTGGAGGGGCAGACGACCGCCCATTATCTGGCCGAGCGGCTCGAACATTTCCCGATCCGCCTGACCCAGTTGGCCCATGGCGTGCCGGTGGGTGGCGAACTGGACTATCTGGACGAAGGAACGCTGGCGCAGGCGCTGCGGGCGCGAAGGCCGGTGGGGTAGGGGAGCGAAACCTTTTGCCCGCGCCGTGGATCGCTTGAAATCCTGCGTCTTTCCGCTATTTTATGAAGATGGCCATTCTTCCCATCCTAGAGGCGCCGGACCCGCGCCTGCGCACCATTTCGACCCCCGTGGAGTCGATCGACGACGATCTGCAACGTCTGATCGACGACATGTTCGACACCATGTACGACGCGCCGGGCATCGGCCTGGCCGCGATCCAGGTCGGCGTGCCCAAGCGGGTGCTGGTAATGGATTTGCAGGAACCGGAATCCGACGCGGAGGACGCTCCCCCGGTCAAGAAGCCGATGGTGTTCATCAACCCCGAAATCCTCAAGGAATCGGAGGATTTATCCGTCTATAACGAGGGCTGCCTGTCCGTTCCCGACCAATATGCGGAGGTGGAGCGCCCCGCGACGATCCGCGCCAGCTGGATGGACCGTGACGGCCGCATTCATGAGGAACAGCTCGACGGGCTGCTTGCCACCTGCCTCCAGCATGAAATGGACCATCTGGAGGGTGTCCTCTTCATCGACCATCTGTCGCGCATGAAGCGGGACATGCTGATGAAGAAGCTGACCAAGGCCCGCCGCGCCGCCTGATTTATGTCCGTCATCCCGGCGACAGCCGGGATCTCGCTGCCTTTGCGCGGCGCTGCAAGAACAAGGGAGATGCCAGCCTTCGCTGGCATGACGGGTCTTTGGGTCAGCTCACCCCGTCGGTGTCGAGCGCATAGCCCGCCGACCGCACGGTGCGGATGATGTCCTGAAACTGGCCATCGCCGTTGATCGCCTTGCGCAGGCGGCGGATATGCACGTCCACGGTGCGCAGTTCGATATCGCTGTCCTGCCCCCACACGCTGTCGAGCAGACGCTCGCGCGAGAATACCCAGCCGGGATGCTCCAGAAAATGGCGCAGCAGGCGGAATTCGGTTGGGCCAAGCGGGATCACCTGGCCGCCGCGCCGTACCTTGTGCCCCACCGTGTCCATCTCGACATCGGCAAAGGTCAGCGTCTCGCCGGCCAGCGCCGGGCGTACCCGCCGCAGCACCGCGCCGACCCGCGCCACCAGCTCGCGTGGCGAAAACGGCTTGGTCACATAATCGTCCGCGCCGGTTTCCAGCCCGCGCACCCGATCCTCTTCCTCACCGCGCGCGGTCAGCATGATGATCGGCACATTGGCGGTGCCGTTGGCGCGGCGCAGGCGGCGGCACACCTCGATGCCCGACAGGCTTTCCACCATCCAGTCGAGCAGCACGATGTCGGGCACATTTTCCTGCGCCATCAGCAGGGCTTCCTCGCCATCGACCGTATGGGCGACGTCGAAATCCTCACGCTTGAAATGCCAGATCAGCAATTCGGCCAGCGCTGCGTCATCCTCGACCAGCAGCATTTTTGCACGGGCCATGATTCTTATTCCTCCGCCGCCGCGCCACCGCGATCGCGGTCGGGCAGGGTCTGGCCCGTGGCCGCATAATAGACCATTTCCGCGACATTGGTCGCATGGTCGCCGATCCGCTCGATATTCTTGGCGATGAACAGCAGATGCGCGCATTCGCTGATCGTCTTGGGATTTTCGACCATATAGGTGACCAGCGTGCGGAACACACTGTTGTAGAAATCGTCGACCACCGTGTCGCGCTCGACCACGGCGACCGCCAGATCGGGATCGCGCGCGGCAAAGGCGTTGAGCGCGTCATGCACCATCTCGCTCGCCACCTGTCCCATGGACGGCAACAGCGACACCGGCTCCAGCGTGCGCTGGTTGACCATGATCAGCGGCACCCGCTTGGCGATATTCTTGGCATAATCGCCAATCCGCTCGACCACGCCGACAATCTTGAGCGCGGCGATCACGTCGCGCAGGTCGTTGGCCATCGGCGCGCGGAGCGCAATCACCTGGATGACCAGCTTTTCGACTTCCGCCTCGATCGCGTCGATACGCTTGTCCTCGGCCACCACCTGCGCCGCCAGCGCCAGATCCTGCCGTTGCAGCGCGATCATCGCGCTTTCGATGGCGGCTTCGGCCCGCCCACCCATTTCCGCGATCAGGCCGCGCAGCCTGTCGATTTCATCGTCGAACGCCTTGATCGTATGTTCAGCCATATTCGTTTCTCCCGCGATCAGCCGTAGCGACCGGTGATATAATCCTTGGTCCGCTCCTGCGTCGGGTTCGTAAAGATGTCGCTCGTCACGCCATATTCTACCAGATCGCCGAGGTGGAAGAAGGCGGTGCATTGCGACACGCGCGCAGCCTGCTGCATGTTGTGGGTCACGATGACGATCGCATAGCGGCCGCGCAATTCGTGGATCAGTTCCTCGATCTTCGCCGTCGCGATCGGGTCCAGCGCGGAACAGGGTTCGTCCATCAGGATGACCTCCGGCTCCACCGCAATAGCGCGGCCAATGCACAGCCGCTGCTGCTGTCCGCCGGACAGGGCAGTGCCGCTGTCGTGCAGCCGGTCCTTCACTTCTTCCCAAAGGCCCGCGCGGCGCAGAGACTTTTCGACGATCACGTCCAGGTCCGCCTTGGCATGGGCCAGGCCATGGATGCGCGGCCCATAGGCGATATTTTCGTAGATCGACTTGGGGAAGGGGTTGGGCTTCTGGAACACCATGCCGACCCGCGCGCGCAGTTGCACCACGTCCATCGACGGGGAATAAATATCGTCCCCATCCAGCGTGATCGTGCCTTCCACCCGCGCGCTGGCGACCGTGTCGTTCATGCGGTTCAACGTCCGCAGGAAGGTCGACTTGCCGCACCCCGACGGGCCGATGAAGGCGGTGACATGGTCCATGTCGACGTCGATCGACACGCCCTTGATCGCCTGCTTCGCGCCGTAAAATACCTTGACGTCGCGGGCCGACATTTTGGGGTTGGCAATGGCCAGGGGATTTGTTGCTTCGGTCATGGGCGCGTTTACCACCGTGTTTCAAACTTGTTGCGCAGATAGATGGCCAGGCCATTCATCGCGAGGAGGAAGGCCAGCAGCACGATGATCGCGGCCGACGTCTTTTCGACAAAGCCCCTGGAGACTTCATCGGACCACAGGAAGATCTGCACCGGCAACACCGTCGCCGGATCGTTGATCCCGCCCGGCGGCGTCGCGATGAAGGCGCGCATGCCGATCATCAGCAGCGGCGCGGTTTCGCCCAGCGCGCGCGCCATGCCGATGATCGTGCCGGTCAGGATGCCGGGCAGCGCCAGCGGCAGGACATGGTGGAACACGACCTGCACCGGCGAGGCGCCGATGCCGAGCGCCGCGTCGCGGATGCTGGGCGGGACGGACTTGATCGCGTTGCGCCCGGCGATGACGATGACCGGCATCGTCATCAGCGCCAGCGTCATGCCCCCGATCAGCGGCGCCGATCGTGGCAGGTGCATGAAGTTGAGGAAGATGGACAGGCCAAGCAGGCCGAAGATGATCGAGGGGACCGCCGCCAGATTGTTGATCGACACTTCGATAATGTCGGTCCACCACGTCTTGGGCGCATATTCCTCCAGATAGAGGGCGGTGGCCACGCCAACCGGGAAGCTGAGCGCCAGCGTCACCAGCATCGTCAGCAACGAACCCTTGAACGCCCCCCAGATGCCGACCTGCGTCGGATCGGTGCCGTCGCTGGACGTCAGGAAGCCCCAGTTGAAGCCGGTCGTCAGCAGCCCCGCCTTGCGCAGTCGCTCCACTGCCGCTTCGGCTTCCGGCGCGCCTTCATGCTTGGCGGCAAGGTCTATGGTGGTCGAGGCTGGAACGCGGATCGTCACCGTCCGTCCCAATATCGCCGGATCGGCCTTGATCGCATCGCGGATGCTGATCCAGGCGGTCGGCGACAGCAGGGCGTCGGCGTCCGGGCCGAGCGCTGCCTTGGCGACCTGCCCGGTCACCATCGGCAGATTGGCATTGGCCAAGGCTGCGTCGGTGATGTTGGCCGGATCAAGCAGCAGCGGGGATGCAGGGAAGTTGACCTGAAGCGCGATTTCCGTGCGGGTAAAACCGCGCAGCCCGTTGCCGATCATCGTGAACAGCAGGAAGGCGAGGAAGGCGGCAGAGAGCGCCACGGCGAACAGGCCGGCGAATTTGAACCGCCGCTCGGCCGCATAGCGCCGCGCAATCCGCTTGCGCATCGCGTCCGACTTCCAGTCGGTGGGGTTGCGAGTGGTCATTCTGTCTCTCCCCGTTCGGGCTGAGCCTGTCGAAGCCTTCCTCTGAGCGCAGCGAAGTGACCTCCCTCCGGTCGGTCGAACCCTTCGACTTCGCTCAGGGCGAACGGATGTTGGGTGTTCCGGCTCATTCGTAAGCCTCGCGATATTTCTTCACGACCCGCAGGGCCACGATGTTGAGCAGCAGGGTGACGATGAACAGCACCAGGCCGAGCGCGAAGGCGGCCAGCGTCTTGGCGCTGTCAAATTCCTGGTCGCCGGTCAGCAACTGGACGATCTGGGTCGTCACCGTGGTCACGCTGGCAAAGGGGTTGAGGGTCAGGTTCGCGGCCAGACCGGCGGCCATGACCACGATCATCGTTTCGCCGATCGCGCGGCTGACCGCCAGCAATACGCCGCCGACCACGCCGGGCAGGGCGGCCGGGATCAACACCTTGCGGATCGTTTCGCTGGTGGTCGCGCCCATCGCCAGGCTGCCGTCGCGCATCGACTGCGGCACGGCGGCGATGCTGTCGTCGGCCATGGAGGAGACGAAGGGAATGATCATCACGCCCATCACCAGACCAGCCGCCAGCGCGCTTTCCGAGGAAGCGCCATGGATGCCGATCATCACCGCAAAGTCGCGCAGCGCAGGCGCAATGGTGAGCGCCGCGAAATAGCCATAGACAACCGTTGGAACGCCCGCGAGCATCTCCAGCGTCGGTTTCATCCATTTGCGCACGACGGGCTGGGCATATTGGGTCAGGTAAATAGCGCTCATCAGGCCCAGCGGAATGGCGACGACCATGGCGATGATCGCGCCGATGAAAATGGTGCCCCAGAACAGCGGCACCGCGCCGAACGCATCCTTGTTGCCATAGCCCATCGCCGCCGATTGCGGCGACCATTTGGTGCCGAACAGGAAGTCCAGCGGATTGACCATGGAGAAGAAGCGGAAACTTTCCCACAGCAGGGACGCGACGATCCCCACCGTCGTCACGATCGCGATCAGCGATGCGATCAGCAGCGTCGCCATCACCAGCCGTTCGACCCGCGTGCGCGCCCGGAAATCGGGGCGAACGCGCGTGAAGGCATAGGCGCCGCCGGCAAAGGCCAGCACGATCGCCAGCACAGCGCCCGCCAGGCCATATTTGCTGATGGCGGCGCGATAGGGTTCGACCAGTCCCTGCGACAGCGGATTGAACGCGCCCGCCTGCGCGCCCGTCGCGATCGCCCGTGCCTCACCCAATATGGCGGAGCGCGAGAAATCGTCGGCGGGCAGGCTTTGCGCCGCCGGATCGGCCAGCACCGCCTGCGTCACCAGACCGGGGGCGATATTGGACCAGACCGCCAGAAACAGGACCGCCGGGACGATCGCCCACAAGGCGACATACCAGCCATGATAGCCCGGCAGCGAATGGACGGCATCGCGCCGCCCGGTCGCCCGTGCCACGGTCTGCAAACGCATGGCGCGGGCGCGGGCGCTGACCCAGGCGATAGCGCCCAGGCCAGCGAGCAGCAGGAAAAGTGCGGGACCGGTCATTATGGCCCTTACTTCAGCTTGGAGCCGTCAAGCACGGTCAGCGCCTTGATCGTTTCGGCGCTGGCCTTGCGGACATCTTCGGGGGCCGCGACCATGCCGCGCTTGGTGAGGGCGCCATCGGGCGCCCAGTTGGCGGCGAAGGTGTTGAGATAGTTTTGCAGCCCCGGAATGGCCGCAATATGCGCCTTCTTCACGTAGATATAGAGCGGACGCGCACCTGGATACTGGCCGGTCGAGACCGTTTCATAGGTCGCCTGGATGCCGTTGATCGGCACATCCTTGAGCGTGTCCTTATTCTCTTCCAGGAAACTGTAGCCGAATATGCCGACCGCATTGGGGTTCGCGCCCAGTTTCTGGACGATCAGATTGTCATTCTCGCCCGAATCGACATATTTGCCGTCCTCACGGACGCGGGTGCAGGTCGCCTTATAATCGTCCTCGTTCTTCTCTTTCAGTTCCTTCATCGCCGGGTCGGACTGGCAACCTTTTTCCAGGATCAGTTCCGCCAGCGAATCGCGCGTGCCGCTGGTGGACGGAGGACCGAAGACCGAAATCGCGATGGCGGGCAGGCTGGGATCGACATCCTTCCAGGTCTGCGCCTTGTTCGGGCCCTTGCCATAGGGATTGGCCGCCAGCGCCTCATAGACGATTTTTGGCGTCAGCTTGTAGCCGGGGCCATTTTTGGCTTCGGCAAAGGCCAGGCCGTCGACGCCGACCTGCACTTCGATGATGTTCTTGACCCCATTGGTCGCACACATGTCGAATTCGGATTTCTTCATCCGGCGCGATGCATCGGCAATGTCGGGATGCTGGGCGCCGACGCCGGCGCAGAACAGCTTCATGCCGCCGCCAGTGCCGGTCGATTCGATGATCGGCGACTTCATGCCGGGATTGCCCTGAACGAACAGTTCGGCAACCGCCGTCGCGAAGGGATAGACAGTCGACGATCCGACCGCGCGAATCTGGTCGCGGGTCTGGCCCGCGCCGCCGCTGCCGCTCTGGTCGCCGCAGGCGGACAGGGAAATGACGCTCAATGCCGTTGCGGCGAACAGGGTGAATTTATGCACGGAAACCTCCATTATGAAAGGCCGCGATTCGCTGTTCGCTGCCCCTTTTGACCGGCGCTATAGGGCCGCTCCATCGCGGCATTGTGACATTCAGGTTGCAGTTTGATGACATCGCAAAAGGCGATGATGACAGGATCGCTATTTTGGGCAAACCTGCCCGGCTTCCGCCTCGTTCATCAGCGGCAGCAGCACGGTCACGGTCGTTCCCTTGCCCAAAACGCTCGCTACGTCCAGCCGTCCGCGATGCCGTTCGACAATATGTTTGACGATCGCCAGCCCCAGCCCGGTGCCGCCCATCGCCCGGCTGCGCCCTGAATCGACGCGGTAGAAGCGCTCGGTCAGGCGCGGCAGATGGTCCGGGCCTATGCCTTCCCCTTCGTCGGCTACGGACAGGCGGCACATGCGGCTGCCGCCTTCGCTCAGCGTCACCCGGATCGGCGTGCCGGGGCGGCCATATTTGACCGAATTGCCGATCAGATTGTGCAGCAGCTGCGACAGCTGCGCCCGATCGCCCTGCACCGCCTGCCGGCCCGGCGCGACATCCATCTCCACCTCGCGGCCACGCTCGCCATGGCTGGATCGGAACACGTTGACCGCTTCGGCGACCAGTTCGCCCAGATCGACCGCGTCCGCGGGCGCGCGATATTTCTCCGCCTCGATCCGCGACAGCGAGATCAGGTCATCGACCAGTCGCTGCATCCGCCGCGCTTCGCCATCCATGATTTTCAGGAAGCGCTGCCGGGTTTCGTCATCCTTGCCCAGTTCGGGATCGGCCAGCGTTTCGATAAAGCCCAATATCCCGGCCAGCGGCGTGCGCAGTTCATGGCTGGCATTGGCGACGAAATCGACCCGCATCCGTTCGGCGGCATGGGTGCCGCTATGGTCGACCAGATGCACCAGGCGGCGCATGTCCGCCACCGCGCCCACCGGCGCGACCCGCATCTGCCAGCGCTGCTCGCGCGTGCCCAGCCCGACCAGTTCGATCATGAACGGTTCGGCCAGCGGGGCAAGGCTCGCCAGTCGTTCGGCCGCGGCGGGATGGCGGATGGCGATGCGCGCATCCTCTCCCTCGATATGCGCGCCCAGCAGGCGTTGCGCCGCCCGGTTGACCCGTGCGATCCGCCCGCGCTCCACCAGCATCAGCGGATCGGAAATCCCCTCCAGCAGGCTCGCGAAATCGGGATGGTCGATCAGGTCCGGCTCGTCCAGCGTCACTTTCGGTACGTCGCGCCGCGGCGTACCGGCTTCGGCGGTAATGGCCAGGACGATCACGCCCGCCAGCACCGGCAGCATGACGGCAAAGGGGGATGCGCCCATCATCAGGGCAGCGCCCGTGCTCAGCAGCAGGACGGCGAAGGAGGCGATGATCTGGGAAGGACTGAGTCGATTCATGGTTACCGCACTGGATTTGTCGCGCATTTGCTGCGATGTCTGGCCCAATAGCGTGTAATCATGACGCTTTGGCAAGCCCGATAGCGGACCAGGATCAGATGAGCGAGCCGATGACCGGACAGGATGATGACCAGCAGCGCGATATGGCTGCACAGGCCGACACGCCCGATCTGGCCGTGCCTTCGCGTCGCCAGTTGTTGATGGGTGGCGCAGCGGCGGCGTCCGCGATCGTGTCGATCCGCCCGGCGCTGGCCAATACTGCCGCCTCGGTCCTCAACTGCACGATACCCGTGCCGGATGCCGGCCGGGCGGGCAATCTGATCGCCCCCAATGGCCAACTCGTCCCCGCCGGGACGCCCGGCGCCTTTCCCGGCGCGGGCCGCCCCTTCACCGGCGAACAGGTCAAGCAAGCCTTGCGGGGACGCCCGCTGCCCGGCACCAGCTATCAGCAGAATCAGGCCTATCTCAACTATATCCGCCGCCTTCAGTCCGGCACCAGCGGCTTCACCTGCTACGCCTCGCTTCAGATGCCGCGTTAGGCACTTGGCTACCCCTCTGCGTTAGGGCAGGGCGGATGTATGTGAGGCCAACATCTCCTTCATCGTCACCCTGAACTTGTTTCAGGGTCCATTTCACCAGATCAAGCAGTTGTTTGGGACGAGAAATGGATGCTGAAACAAGTTCAGCATGACGGGCATGTGGTGGCACCATATGCAATAGCGCCGGAGCAGGGCGCTGCTTATGGGGTAGCAGAGAGTGACAGCGACGAAACTCTATCGGCGGGACGGTGCGGACGCGGTGACTGCCTGCGCGCTCGACGACATCGTCCTGCTCTATCATCCCCGGTCGGGTCAGACCCATATGGTGATCAGCCCGGTCCCCGAAATTCTCGATCAACTGGTTGATGGCGGCCCGGCCAGCGTGGCGCAGATCCACGACCGGCTGGCCCGCAGCTTCGACCTTGGCCCGGCAGACGAAGCGATGGACGAAATCGCCGCCCATCTCGACGCGCTGGTGGCGCTCGGCCTGGTACGCCCGGCATGAGGCACCATCTGACGCTGCGCATTGGCCCGGCGACCTTCCGCATCGGCTCCGCCTGGCCCGCGCCAGTTGCGCAACTGGCCAGCCTCTACGCCGCCTATCCGCAACCTTCCGACGCCGTCGCCGATTTCACCGTCCGGCTCCAGCCGACCAGCCTTGTGCGCCGCTTCATCCGTCCGTCCATTTTCATCACCGGCGACCATGGCCTGGCCGATGCCGCGCCGATGAGCCTGTCCCATGGCCTGCTCGCGGCGGAGATGGGGATGAACCTGCAAATGGCGCTGGGCTGGCGGCGGCATCTGCTGCTTCATGCCTCCAGCGTCGAAAAAGATGGTCGCGTGCTGGTGATGACCGGCGAGTCCGGCTCCGGTAAATCGACCCTCGCGGCCCTGCTTGGCGAACGTGGCTGGCGCTTCATGGGCGATGAATTTGCCTTGCTGGACCTTGATAGCGGCGCGATCCTGCCCTTTCCCCGCCTCGTCAGCCTCAAGAATCGCGCGATCGACGTGGTGGCGGGCCAAGTCGGGGAGGGGCGCATGGGACCGCTGCTCGCCGCCACGGCCAAGGGCGACATTCGCCATATGGTCCCGCGCCATGATGCGGTCGCGCGCATGGGGCAGGGGGCGATGCCCGCACTGCTGCTTTTCCCCCGCTTCGGCCACGCCGCCGACATGCGCGCCGTTGGCCAGGCGGAAATTTTCATGCGCCTGACGCAAGCCTCGACCAATTATGTCGCGTTGGGCGAACCGGCTTTCACGGCGCTGACCCGGTTCGTGCGCGATGTTCCCGCCCGCGCGATCGACTTCCCCACGGGTGAGGACGCCATCGCCATGGTCGAACGGCTGTGGGAGGAGATGGCATGAGCGCCGCGCTGCTGGTGCGCGCGCTGCGTGATCCTGCGTCCGTCGCCGGGCTGGACGCATCCGGCTGGAACGGCCTGATCGCCGCCGCGCGTGCCGAACGGCTGATCGGGACGCTGGCGTTTCGGCTTGACGGGGTGACGGTGCCCCCAGCGCTCACGCCGATCCTGTCCGATGCGCGGCTGGATGCCGCTCGCGAAGCGCGGCAGGCGCTATGGGAGGCTGACCGCGCGGCGCAGGCGCTTGGGGATCTGGGCGTGCGTGTCGTCCTGCTCAAGGGCACGGCCTATGCCGCCGCCGGGTTGAAGGCCGGGCAGGGCCGCTTCATCGGCGATCTCGACATCCTCGTGCCGGTCGAGGCGATGGCGGCGGTCGAACAGGCGCTGATCGCGGCGGGCTGGGAATGGGTGAAGGATGATCCCTATGACGATGCCTATTATCGCCAATGGATGCACGAGCTCCCGCCGATGATCCACGCGACGCGCGACCGGATGATCGACGTGCATCACACGATATTGCCGCTGACCGCGCGCCAGACCCCCGATGCCGCCGCGATGATCGCCGACGCCGTGCCTGTGGATGATGGCCTTTTCGTCCTGTCCCCCGAAGATCGGGTCGTCCATGCCGTCGCCCATATGCTGGCCGATGGCGATTTGCAGGGCGGGCTGCGCAACCTGTGGGACATCCATCATCTGCTGGCCGACACTGACCCGGACATATTGGCGAGCCGCGCCGCGCGCCATGGCCTGACGCCCCATGTCCGCCAAGCGCAGCGGCTGGCCGCCGCGTTCTACGGCCCCGGCGCGCGCCTGACACTGTGGGATCGCCTGATCCGCGCCCGGCTGCTGGCCCGCGACGGCTGGGGCCGCGAGACCCGCAAGGCGCTGGTGTTCGCCTTCTTCCTGCGCTCCCACTGGATAAGAATGCCGCCCTTGATGCTGGCCCGGCACCTGTGGACCAAATGGCGCAAGGGGCATCGGCCGCAATAGGAAGCCTATTCCTTCTTCAATATATCCAGCGCCAGCACCGTCATAGCTTCGCTCGCTGTTGCGATTACCGCGTCGGCTTGCGGCGCCCAGAAAGGGCTGTGGAGCGAGGGAAGGGGAGCCTGGCCCGCCTGTGCCGCCGCCATCTTGTCCGCAGGCACGCCGCCGACCCAGAAGATGAAGCTGTGGATGCTCTTGTCCGCGCGATAGAAGCGGCCGAAATCCTCGCCGCCCATCACCGCCTGGGTCTTGACCACCCGGCCTTCGGGGAAATGCCCTTTCAGAACGCCTGCCATCTGTTCGGCAAATTCGGGCGGGTTGTAGGTGGAGGGGGTGAATTCGTCCTTCACCGTCACCACCGGCATCCGGTCGTCCGGCACCCCGGCCGCGATCGCTTCGCCGCGCGAAATGCGCTTGATCCCGTCGATCAGCCTGGCCCGCGTCTCGTCCGAATAGCTGCGGATCGTCAGCAGCAATTTCGCTTCGTCAGGGATGATATTATGCTTGGCCCCGCCCTGGAAACTGCCCACCGTCACGACCGCCGGGTCGGATGGCTCCTGCTCCCGGCTCACCAGCGTCTGGAGCGTCCCCACGATCCGCGATCCCAGCACGATCGGGTCTTTGGTCGTTTGCGGATAGGCGCCATGGCCGCCCACACCCCGCACCAATATGTCCACGCTGTCGACATTGGCCAGCGCATAGCCGGGCGTATAGCCGATCTTGCCCGCCTCCAGATTGGCCGCGTCGTGAAAGGCGATGGCGTGGGTCGGCTTGGGGAAGCGGGTATAAAGCCCGTCCTCCAGCATCAGCCGCGCGCCGCGCCCGACTTCCTCGGCAGGCTGGAGGATCATCACCAGCGTGCCTTTCCACTCATCCTTGGCCGCCGCCAGCAGCTTGGCCGTTTCGATAAAGGCGGTCATATGCGTGTCATGGCCGCAGGCATGCATGACGCCCGTTTCAACGCCTTCGGGCGTCTTGGTACGCACTTTCGACGCGAAGGGCAGCCCGGTCTGTTCGACGACCGGCAATGCGTCCATATCCGCCCGGATCAGCAGCACCGGGCCGGACCCGTTCTTCATCACCGCAACCACGCCCGTGCCGCCGACCTTGTCGGTCACGTCGAACTTCAACGCTTTCAGCCGCTTTGCGAGCTTCGCGGCGGTATTGACTTCCTGTTCCGACAATTCGGGATTGGCATGGAGGTCGCGATAGAGCGCCATCAGCCCTTCCATATCCTTCGCTATGGTCGCGCCGATCGCGCTTTGCGGCGTTTCCGCCGGGGCTGTCGGCGGCGTTGCCGGATCGGTCTGGGCGATCGCGATGGAGGTGAAGCTGGCGACGGCCAATATGGCTGCGAGCGCATGGCGCATGATGAAAGTCTCCCTTGGCTGCCCGCAGCATAAGGCGATTTCAGGCCGGTGAAAGGGGGGCTGCGTGCCAAATGCCGAAAAAGCGGCGGCCCTTGTAAACCCGTGCCGTCGATACTATTTCACAAGTGAAAGGAACGATCCGCCGCATTGCGTGGCGCGATGATCGTCCATCCTCCTGCGACATGCTTGATCCGCGCGCGTCCGACGAAGCGCATCCTGCTGCCCTGCTATCCCGATCCCTCGCGCAAAGGAGCCTGCTCCATGGCCCAGACATCCGCCTTCTGCCTTGCCCAGCAGTCGATCCATCACGCCCGTTCCCTGTCCGAAACCCTGCCCAACGCCCGTGGCGTTGCGCTGGCCGCTGCCAATGCCTGGGGCCGGGAAGCCAAGCTGGCTGCGAGCGCCGAACGTCGCCGCGCGACGCGCACGATCACGACGGAGGATGAGGCGATCGCCGCCGAATTTCGCGCTGAAGATGACGCCGAAGCCGCGTTGAACGCGGCGCGCTGACCTCCCTCTCACATAGCGGAAAGATCCAGATCATGGCCAAGGGTCAGAAGAAATCGAACCGGGAAATCCGCAAGCCCAAGGCGGGAAAACCGCCCAAGGCCAATGCGTCCAACCCGTCTACCAAGCCCGGCCCGGTCGGCATCGTGACGTTGAAAAGCTGAACGATGGCGAACGATACACCCGATCAGTCCGCGCCAGCGCCCGCTTCCAACCGCACATCGCCGGGTCGGCGCTTCACGCCGCACAATGCCGTGCGCCTGTCCCCGGCGGAAGCCGAACGACAGGGCCGCGTCACCCGGATCGCGATCGAGAAACTGGGCGCGCCTGCCGCGATCCTGTTCCTCAACAGCCAGCATGACGGCATGGCCGACCGCCCGCTGCCGCTGGCGACGGCGAGCGAGGAGGGTCTGCAAGCGGTGCTGCGCCGGCTGGAGGCTGGCCCGGCCTGATGTCAGGCCGGGCGGCGCGTCATTGCGCCGTCCATCCGCCGTCAATGCTCATATTCGCGCCCGTGATATTGGCGG
>NZ_BARE01000029.1 GCF_000367345.1 Sphingobium xenophagum NBRC 107872 | reverse complement strand
GCCGACATTCCCTTCGCCATAGGATAATATCCTGCCGGGCGCAGCAGGCGGTTGCGCGCTTCAAATTGTGCTTTTCAGCGGAGGTCGACTCTGAACCATGGCTGTCAGCCCCATTCAGGGTCGGCTCAAGGCGAATCGGTCATAAGACGATCATGACTGGCAAAACCCGTGCGTGGGACGCGCCAAGGCATTGATGGTTTTGGAAGGAGCAACGCCATGAAGATGAAGTTTCTGATCAATATGGGAGCCGCTCTGGCAATGGGCGCTGCTTCCCTGGCCGTGACTGCAACCCCGGCTATGGCCCGCGATGGCTATTATCGCGGTTATGACCGTGGCGACTATTATCGCGGTGACCGTTACCGCGGCTATCGCGGCGACCGTTATTATCGCGGCAATGACCGCTATTATCGCAACAACGCCTATCGTGGGGGCTATCGCGGCGGTTATCGCTGCCGGGACAATGGCACGGGCGGCACCATCATCGGTGCGATCGCCGGTGGCCTGCTGGGCAATGAAGTCGGCAAGGGTTCGGGCCGCTATGGCCGTCGCGGTGACGGCACGACCGGCGCGATCATCGGCGCAGGCGTCGGTGCCCTGGCGGGTCGCGCGATCGATCGCGATTGCTGAGCGGGTGATGTGAGACCTGCGGTTTGCGCAGGATAAGGGAAAGGCCGTCTCGTTCGAGGCGGCCTTTCTGCGTCAGGGGTTGGCGGCTGGCGCTGGCGCTACCCGGCCGCGATCGGCGCGGGCCGCCGTGCTGGCCGCCGGATTGAGACCTGCGCTATCGTTTTGCGCCGCCCCCTTTTGTGCGTCGAGCATCGCCGCTGCATCATTGAGCGCACTGGCTTCGCTGGCGCTGACCCCGCCGACGCCATCGGGCGACCCCGAACCGCAGGCCGTCAGCGACAGCAGCGCCATGGCGATGAAGATGGTGCGGATCATCGATCGGTCCCCAATGGAAAAGGGGCCGCTCCGTTTCCGGCGCGACCCCCAATCAAATTCTGAAAAGTCCGGCTGGACTTACATCGCGTTCGCGACGTTGTTGGTCGCGTTCGACGCAGCGTTGGCGGCGTTGTCGGCGGCGTTCATCGCAGCGTTCATCGCGTTGTCAGCAGCATTCGATGCGTTCTCAGCCGAGTTGGCGGCGTTGTTGGCAGCGTTTTCCGCGCCACCCGAGCAGGCGGCCAGGCCGAGCGAAGCAGCGAGAACGAGCGAAAGAGCGATAGACTTGGTCATGGGCAGAAACCCCTCTCTGAGAATAAAAACGGTGCAGACCACTCTCGGAGAAAAGCTCACCCCCCATTGCGCCTGCGCATCGATTCGTAATGCTTTGGATGATGCAAGGCAATCCCATTCCTGCAATCCGGGCCGCAAAGCCGGGCGCTTTTGTTCGCAGTTGCGGAAATTCTGCGGGCATTGACGTATATAAAGATTTCTTTATATGATGCCGCCATGCATACGGCACTCGATATTTTCCGGGCACTTGGCGACCCGACGCGGCTGCGCATCATCCACCTGCTGCGCGCGATGGAGCTGGCCGTGGGGGAGATTGCGCAGGTCGTGGGGCAAAGCCAGCCGCGCGTGTCGCGCCATGTCCGTATCCTGGCCGAAGCCGGCCTTGTGGAACGGCGCAAGGAAGGCAATTGGGTATTCCTGCGGCTGGGCAAGGGGGACGATGTTGCGCCCTTCATCGCGCTGTTCGACCGGCTGACGCCGTCGGAAAGCGAAACATTGTGGCAGGCAGCCGATCTGGCGCGGCTGGCGGCGGTGCGGGCGGATCGGGCGCGCGCTGCGGAGGATTATTTCGCCGACCATGCCGAAGAATGGGACGCGATCCGCTCACTCCATGTGGCCGAGGCGGATGTCGAGGCGGCGATGACAGCGCTGCTGGAGCGTGAGCCGATCGGCCACTTGCTCGACATCGGCACTGGCACCGGGCGGATGATCGAGCTGTTCGGCGGCGCTGCGCAGGCGGTGACCGCGATCGACCGCAGCCCCGACATGCTGCGGCTGGCGCGGACCAAGCTGCCTGAGGATGCGCGCGACAAATATGCGCTGCTGCTGGGTGATTTTGGCGCGTTGCCGCTGGAGCCGGGCAGCGTGGATACGGTCGTGCTGCATCAGGTGCTGCATTATGCGCAGGCGCCTGAGCAGGTGATAGGGGAGGCTGCGCGTGTCACTGCGGCCGATGGCCGGGTACTGATCGCCGACTTCGCGCCGCATGAGCGGGAGGAGTTGCGCGTGCGCGACCAGCATGCGCGGCTGGGCTTTTCCGACGAGCAGATGGAAGGCTGGTTCGCCGCTGCGGGCCTGCAACTGGAACGGGTGGAGACTTTGCCCGGCCATGAACTGACGGTGCAACTGTGGCTGGGGCGACGCAAGGGCGCGCCCGTCCGGCAGCAAGAAGGACGGATTTCCGCATGACTTTGAACGATCCCGCCGCGCCGCTCTATGCGGACCTTGCGGGCGACTGCCATGTCAGCTTTGAATTTTTCCCGCCCAAGACGGAAAAGATGGAAGCGCAGTTGTGGTCGGCGATCGAAACGCTGACGCCGCTCCAGCCCAAATTCGTGTCCGTAACCTATGGCGCGGGCGGATCGACCCGCGAGCGCACGCATAATACGGTCGCCCGGATCGCGCGGGAAACGCCGCTGGCCGCCGCCGCACACCTGACCTGCGTGGGCGCGAGCAAGGCGGAAATCGGCGAGATTGCAGACGCCTATTGGGAGGCCGGGGTGCGCCATATCGTGGCGCTGCGCGGCGATCCGCCCGAAGTCGGCGGCACGTTCGAGCCGCACCCGGAGGGGTATAAGGGCGCAGCCGAACTGGTCGAAGGGCTGATGCAGCGCCATCCGTTCGAAATTTCCGTGTCGGCCTATCCAGAGGTGCATCCCGAAGCGGCGAGCGCGCAGAGCGACCTTGATAATCTCAAGCGCAAGCTGGACGCCGGGGCGACCCGTGCGATCACGCAATTCTTCTTCACCCCCGACGCCTATTTCCGCTTCCTGGACAAGACTTTGGCGGCGGGGATCACGGCGGACATCGTACCCGGCATCATGCCGGTCAGCAATTTCGCCGCGACGCAGCGCATGGCGGCGATGTGCAATACGCAGGTGCCGAGCTGGATGGGCCGCCTGTTCGAAGGGCTGGACGATCATCCCGCATCGCGCCAGCTGGTGTCGGCGACGATCGCGGCGGAACTGTGTCGCAGCCTTTACGGCGGGGGCGTGCGCGATTTTCATTTCTACACGCTCAACCGCGCTGAACTGAGTTTTGCGATTTGCCATTTGCTGGGCCTGCGGGCGACGGCGAGCAATGGGGGAACGGCATGATCTGTACTCATCCGTTCGCCCTGAGCTTGTCGAAGGGTTCCACCGACCGCAGGGAGGTGTCTTCGCCTCCGCTCAGACAAGGGCTTCGACTGCGCTCAGCCCGAACGGAGTTTTTGATATGACAGCCGAACAGACATTGCGGGCGCTGGCCGCAGACAAGATCCTGATCTTCGACGGCGGCTATGGCACGTCGATCCAGAAACATGGCCTGACCGAGGCGGATTATCGCGGCACGCTCGACCTGCCCAAGGACCAGAAGGGCAATAACGACCTGCTCTGCCTGACCCGTCCCGACATCGTGGAAGGCATCCACAGCGCTTATCTGGACGCGGGCGCGGACATGATCGAAACCAATACGTTCAGCTCGACCAAGATTGCGATGGCCGATTATGGCTGCGAACATCTGGTGTGGGACATCAACATCGCCGCTGCGAAGCTGGCGCGCACCGCGTGCGAGAAGGCGACGGCCAAGGACGGCAGACCCCGCTTCGTCTGCGGTTCGATCGGCCCGACGAACAAGACGCTGTCCATATCCCCCGACGTAAACGACCCCGCTTTTCGCGAGGTCGACTTCGACACGCTGAAAGCCGATTATCGCGAGCAATGTGATGCGCTGATCGCGGGCGGGGTCGATTTCCTGCTGGTCGAAACCTGCTTCGACACGCTCAACGCCAAGGCGGCGGGCATGGCCGCGCGCGAGGCGGAGGCGGCGGCGGGCCGCTCCGTGCCGCTGATGCTCAGCTTCACCATCACCGACATGTCGGGCCGCAACCTGTCGGGCCACACGATCAATGCCTTCTGGTATTCGCTGCGCCATCTGAAGCCGCTCACCATCGGGGTGAACTGCGCGTTCGGCGCGGATCTGTTGCGGCCCTACCTCGCTGAACTGTCCAAAAATGCCGACACGCTGATCCTGGCCTATCCCAATGCGGGCCTGCCCAATGAACTGGGGCAATATGACGAGCTGCCCGCCACCACTGCACGGCTGATCCGCGAATGGGTGGACGAAGGGCTGGTCAATATGGTCGGTGGCTGCTGTGGCACGACGCCCGCGCATATCGGTGCGGTGGCCAAGGCGCTGGAAGGGCACAAGCCTAGAGCCGTGCCGGAGCTGCCGGTCGTCACGCGACTTGCGGGCCTTGAGCCGATGCACATCGCCGCTTGACTATAGTTCCCCTCCCTTCAGGGAGGGGTTAGGGGAGGGCCTGTAAAGGCTTGCTCTCCGACATGGCCCCCCCCCCCCCCCCCCCCCCCCCCCCC
>NZ_BARE01000030.1 GCF_000367345.1 Sphingobium xenophagum NBRC 107872 | reverse complement strand
CCCGACCTGCCGACCCGTCAAATGCTTTTTGCAATTTTATTTCAGAAATTTTTGGCGTTTGGAGGCTAGACGGGGCGGACGGCCATCATGGCCATGGGTGATCGAGACTATGAGTTTGCAGGATGCCGACGCGAACGACGCGGGGTTTGGCGCACGCATAAGAAGCGCGATTTTCTGGCGTTCGGGAAGTCAGATCGTGTCGCAGATGATGAGCTGGGTGGTGACGCTGGCGGTCATCCGCCTGCTCGATCCGAGCGATTACGGCCTGTTTGCGATGACCCAGGTGATCTTGAATTTCGCCACCTTCCTCAACGGCTATGGGCTGGTCAGCGCACTGGTGCAGTCGGACAAGCTGGATTCGCACCGCCTGCGGCAAGCCTTCACCATCATGCTGCTGCTCAATGGCAGCCTGGCCTTGCTCCAGCTGGGAATCGCCCCGATCGCGGCGGATTATTACGACCAGCCGATGGTCGCCGACCTGCTGCGGGTGCAGGCTTTGCTCTACCTCTCCACCCCCTTCATCTCGATTCCCGAAGCGATCATGGGACGGGCGCTCGATTTCAAGCGGCCTGCCCTGGTCAACCTGATCGCGGCCATCGCCTCCGCCGCCGTGGCGCTGGTCGGCGCGCTGTCGGGCTGGGGCGTATGGACATTGGTGTTCGCGCCGATCGCGGGCTTCTGGGTCAAGGGGCTGGGCTATGTGCTGGCGACCGGGTTCCGGCCGATTCCCACATTCGATTTTCGCGGCACTGGCGCGATGGTCGCCTATGGCGCTTCGCTGCTTGGCGGCCAGCTTTTCTGGATCATCCAGAGCCAGGCGGATATTTTCATCGGCGGGCGCGTGCTGGAGCCGCACCAGCTGGGCCTTTATGCCGAAGCGCTGTTCCTGACCCAGATTTTCGTCAGCAAATTCATCCCGCCGCTCAACGACGTCGCCTTTCCCGCCTATGCGCGGATGCAGAAAGACCCATCGCGCGTCGCCTGGTCCTTTTGCAAGGCGGTGCGGCTGCTGCTGCTCATATCCTGCCCGGTCTATCTGGGCATGGCCGTGACCGCAGAGCCTTTGGTCGAAACATTGTTCGGGGCGAAATGGCTGGAGATGGCCCCCTTCGTCGCGGTGCTGGCGCTGGCCATGCCGTTCATGACGTTGCAGGTGATGTTCGCGCCGGTCAGCAATGCGCTGGGCCGCCCCGGCACGACCGCGCGAATCGCGGGCGTCGGCGCGGTGCTGATGCCGGTCGCCTTCCTGATCGGCATCTCCTTCGGCGCGATCGGCCTTGCCTGGGCGTGGCTCGGCGCGTTTCCGATCCTGACGATCGTGACGGCGCGGCTGGCCGGAGCGCCGATGGGCCTGCGCCTGATCGATCTGGTGCGGGCCGCCGCGCCGGGGCTGGGCTGCGCGATCCTGATGGCCGGCGTCGTGCTGGCGGTCGATCGCATCCTGCCGCCGCTGGCTGCGCCGGTGCGACTCGCCGTGCTGGTGCCGACGGGGGGCATAGCCTTCCTCGCCGCGTTGATGCTGTGCGCGCGGGGCACGCTGATGGAACTGGTCGCGCTGGTGATTCGCCGCGCGCCGCCGGTTCAGGCGCCCGCCTGAGAATGTGGCTCGACAGGCGCGCAAGAGCGCGTGTCGAGCCGGTCTTTCAGGCGGTCTGGATATAGTCGCGCAAGGCAGCCGCTTCCGCCTCGATCCGGTCGATGCGGAACTTGACGAGATCACCGATCGAAATCAGCCCGATCAATTCGCCGCCGACGACGACCGGCAGGTGGCGGATGCGCCGCTTTGTCATCAGCGACAGGCCCGCCATGACCGGCGTGTCGTCGTCGATGGTGATGGCAGGGGCGGTCATCACTTCCGCAACCGGACGCTCCAGCGCCGCCGCGCCTTCGGTCGCGACGCGATAGACCAGGTCGCGCTCGGAAAATATCCCGACCACCTGCCCGTCATCCACCACCGGTACGCAGCCGATCCGCTGTTCCGCCAGCAGCGTCACGACGGACAGCACGCTGTCGGTCGATCGCACCTGGATGACGTCACGCCCCTTGCCCTCCAATATCGCCGCGATGGTCATGACCGCTCTCCTTTCCTGGACATTATGTCTCAATGCTTGATGATCACATTTTCGTAAGCCAAAGAAAAGAGATGACACGCAAACAAGCCCTCGACGATCCACAAATTGCCGCAGCCGCATGGACGCGGTTTCGCCGCATCATGCTGTGGATGGCTGCGGGGGGCGCGGCCTGCGTGGCGGCTTCGCTCATCTTCCTGCGGCTATGGGCCGGGCCGATGCCGATCCACATGATCATCGCCACGATTTTGGGCGTATGGTTGACCTTCATGCTGGGAACCGGCCTGATGGCGCTGGTTTTCCTGTCCAGCGGCACCGGGCATGATGAACAGGTAATCGACCGGATCAAGGATGAGGTGCCAGAGCATGACCAAGACGCGCGGTGATGTCGTGTTGCGCGTGATGCCGCAGTTGGCGGACATCAACGCCAATGGCCATATTTTCGGCGGCTGGGTACTCAGCCAGATGGACATTGCGGGCGGCATCATCGCCCATCGGATCGCGCAGGGCGCGGTTGCGACCGTGGCGATCGAAAGCATGAAGTTCATCACCCCCATATTGCTGGGGGATGTCGTGTCGGTCTACGCCCATGAGGAGCGGCGAGGCCGCACGTCGGTCGCCATCCGCATCGACGTGGTGGCGGTTCGCGGACCGCAGGAGGAGCAGGTGGACCTGACCAGCGGGCTGTTCACCTTCGTCGCGCTGGACGAAAATCACCGGCCCCGGCCCCTGCCCGACGCCTGAAAGCTCAGCGCGGCAAACGCCGCGTATAGGTCAGGTCGGCCTTGCCATTGGCGGGGACTGTGACTCGCCAGATCCATGCATTGCCGCGCCGCTCCATGTCCTTCGGGCGGGGCTCTATGTCGTGCGGGATGGTGACTTCGGCGGTCACATCGAACGGCCGGGCGTTGCTGAGCGCGATCGTCCAGTCCTGGCGCTCGCGCGTCGACCCCGTCGGCCGCACCGCGATGCGGACGTCCGCGCTTTCAGCGAGGTCATAGTCGATCCGTTCACCTTCCGCCTTGTCGCCAATGTCCGCCTCCCCAGCCAGCAGGCGCATATCGTCCACCTGCTCGAAAACCGCGACGCGCCCTGACGGCATGGGCAGGCCAAGGCCATCATCCTTGCGATTCTGTAGCCGCAACCGCAGCGTCATCGGCCGGGATTCGGCCGCGTCCAATGCTCCGCTGACCGTCGCGGCGTAAAGGCGCTCGACCTTGACCCCGGGCTGGCGCAGCAGCGCGACCTGCTTCTGGCTGCTGGCGGCGACCGTCACGGACACGGGCACGCGGTAGAATTTCAGATCGCCCAGATCCTCCTGTTCCGCCACGACCGGCGCGGGCGGCGGCGGAGCGGCAACAGCCATCGGCGAAAGGACCGCTCCGGTCGCGCGCTGCGCCGTCACCATGATCTCCTGCGCGCCGTCCGCCATCATGGCCGGGGGCATCTCGACCGGAAACAGGTTCCAGCGCGGATGGGTGCTGGTAATGTCCATCGGCCAGCAGGTCAGGCGCAGCGGGCCGCCGGTGGGCCGTGGCTGATCCCCGCGTGGCTGGCGATGGGGCTGTCCGGCAATGACGTTGAGCTGGGCGTCGGCAAAGCCGGTGACGCCGCCATTGGCGACCGTCAGCCACGCCATCAGGTCCAGCCTGCTGCCATCCCCCTGCATGTCGGCGACATAGGAAGCGGACCAGTCGAACCCTTCGGCCAGATAGGTGAGTTGCAACGTCGCGCGGGTCGCCCGGTCGCTGGTCGCAATCACCGACAGCGTCGGACGCGGCGACAGATCCTTGGGTGCCTGTGGGTAGAGCATCCTTTCGGGCAGGCCGCTGCACCCCAGCGCTTCATAGCCCTGCTCTGTCCGGACAATCACGCCGCCGGTCGGCCCGGCGCTCAGTATCGCGTCCTGCTCGGTCACCTTGCCGGTTGCGCGGTCGGTGCGGCGCAGCGTGACGCGGCGCTTGAGATAGGCGTCGACCAACCCTGCGGGCGACAGCAGCCGCGCATCGCGATTCTTCTCCCGCACGCCGCGCGGCATGCCGGTCAGGATGGCGGTTTCGGGCATCAGCCCTTCGGCCACCCCTTCGAACCGGACCACCGATTCGCCCTGCGGCAGATCGACCGTGCGGGTTTCGGTGACCAGCGCATAGCCGCCCGGCCAGTTACGATCGATCGCGCCAGCCGCGCGGTCCGGCGCGCGATAGACGGTGACCGATACGGCATCGATCCGGGTGGAAATGACGGTATCGGCCTGCACCGATGGAGCAATGGCACAAAGAGACAGCGCCAAAAGCCAACCCGCGAAGGCGGGAACAGGCGCCCAATATCGCAAAAGCCGCACTACGACCCGCTTCAGTAGCGCGATTCGAAAGTGACGGTCAGGTCGACCGACCCGTTGGCCCGGACCGGCACGCTCCATTCCATCCGGTCGGCCGACACGCGCCGCCCTTCCACGCTCTGCGCGGTGACGCGGGTGTCGCCCCACAGCCCGTCCTGCGCCAGATCGATCGTGATGGCTTCGGGCCGGGCGTTGGTCAGCGTATAGCGCATCCGTGTTTCCCAGCGCGATCCGCCCTTTTTCATGCGCTGTTCGACCGTTGGCCGGACCTTGACGTCGAACGCCTCGCCCGTGCGCAGCGCCATCGACGATCCCATCGGCGTATGGTCGATGCTGTTTTCGCCGATGAATTGCGGATCGCCGCGCGCGTCGCGCATATAGACGCGGATCGTGCCCGCGGGCAGTTGATCGCCAAGCCCGCCCTGTTTGGATGTCGAGAATTTCAGCACGCTCGACGCACTCAGCGGTTCGGCTGAACTGCCGAGCCAGGGGTTGAGATATTCATAGGTCGCCCGCGCCGGCGCGCCCTTCACGTCCAGAAAACTCACCTGTTTCTGCTGTGCGTTGGCGATCGTCGTGCGGCGCTCCAGCGGATAGAGATAATAGTCGCCCAGCCGCTCGCGCGGGCCGCTTTCCGTTCCCGCCTGGTCGATCGCGCCGCTGCCCGATTGCCACCAGTTGCGGCGACCGCCCCCATTGGCGGGATTGCCCGCGACCAGGATGGTCCGCGCATTGTTGAAGGTCGTGCCTGTATTGTTGGTCAGCGTGACCCAGCCCTGCATGTCCATCGCGCCCTTGGCGGCGTCGAACAGCGCGACATAGTCGGCGGTCCAGCCCATATTGGGGGTCAGGTAGGACAGGCGGGTCGGCACCGTGCCACCGCGCTCCGCATCGACCGTGACCGACAGGGTCGGCTTGGCGCGCAAATTGGGCGGCACCCGATCGAATATCACCCGCACCGGCAGGCCATCGTCGCGCAGAACCTCGATCCGCGCGCCGATCTGGAGCACGATGCCGCCATTGGCCGCGAGTATCTTGGCCCGCTCGCGCGTTTCCGCGCCGGTCGCCGGATTGGTGCGCACCAGCGTCACCTCCTGCCCGACAGCCTTGTCCATCAGCTTGTCGGGCGACAGCAGATCATAGTCGAAATTCTGTTCGACGATCGCGATGCCCGGCCCCGACAGGGTGACGGTTTCAGGCCGGATGCGCGCCGACACATCGGGAAATTCGATGCGGTTGCGCCCCTGCGTCATCGCCAGTTGCCGGTCATCCTGCACCAGCGACTGGCCGCCATTATAGATGGTGACCGCAACATCGCCCTGGGCCGAAGCCCCGGTCGGATCGGCGGCGTCCTGCGCCAGCGCGGCAATGGGGAGGGCACATAGAAGCGGCACGAACAGGCGAAGGGCAGTCATGGGGCCAAGTCTCTCCCAACAATGTCGTCGCCTTGTGCCGCAAGCCGCCCGACTTGGGAAGCGGGCATGAAAAAGGGGACGGCGCGCCTGGCGTCGTCCCCTTTTTCATGCCGGATGCGGCGAAGCGGCTTATTCGGCCGCCTGCGTCGTCGTGGCGCGGGGGCGGCGGGTGCGCTTCTTGGGCGCCTCCTCGCTGGCTTCGCTGTCATTGTCGGCCCGCGCGATCGAGGGCGGCAGGATCGCCATGTCCAGACCCTCGGTCGCTTCGGCGGCTGCCGGTTCGACGATCTTGCGCGGACGGCCACGGCGCGGACGGGGCGCTTCTTCGCTCTGCGGCGCGGGTGCCTGCTGGACGGGTGCAGCCTCTACGACCGGCGCTGCGACAGGAGCAGGCGCGGGCTGTTCGACCTGCGGCTGCGCTTCGGCAAAGACGGGACGGTCGCGACGCGGACGGTCACGGCGCGGGCCGCGATCTTCACGCCCACGATCGTCACGCCCGCGATCCTCGCGATTATCGCGTGATTCGTCCTGACGGCGATTCTGGTCGCGCTGCGGACGATCACCCTGATCGCGCGCGGCGCGGTCATTGTCGCGCGGGGCACGATCCTGATCGCGCGGCGCGCGGTCATTATACTCCCGCTGGCCCCGGTCGGGCTGTTCGCGCGGGGTGCGATCATAGGAGGCAGAATCGGTGCGGAATTCGTCGACACCGTCGGCGACGCCGTCGAAATCGTCGCCATCCTCGTCGAAATTCTCGTCCGGGCGGCGGTGACGCTGCGGCTGATTGGCCTGCTGCTCTTCCTGCCGGGCGCGATTGTCGGCCAGGACGCGGAAATAATGGTCGGCAAATTGCAGATAATATTCCGCATTCACCCGGTCGCCCGCCATCTGGGCATCGCGCGCCATATTCTTGTATTTCTCAAGAAGCTGGGCCGCATTGCCCCGCGCGCGGTTGTCGATGCGGTTACCGCTATCGCCCCCGCCGCGATTGCCACCATTATTGGGACGTCCATTGTTATTATTGTTCCGGCCGCGATTGCGGCGACCGGCCTGCCGGTTGTTGATCAAGACATGATCCTTGCGTTCGCTGTCATCATATTGGCTGAAAACTCTGTTCCGTCGCCATCCCCAAGCACGGCCCGCACATCAGGCCGGATACGGCTCCGCAGGGCATGGCCGGTTCAAAGGGCCAGTGCCTCAAGATGCCAGCGGCGCCGGGCAGCAGCGCCGTCATGACTGTCAGGAGCGTAGAAAATGGCTTTTTCTATCAATGGCCTAAACTAACCATATCACGATATAGTGCCATCCCTGCTGTCGATGTAGAGACTTTCGCTGAAGAAACCAAGCAATTTCCGCTTGTCACGGCGTTAATTGCATTGCGCCTGTCCCTTTGGACATGGTTGCGACCAGACAACGATCATGCCCGGCAAGGTCTTGCAGCGCCCGGACGGCCAGCCCCGCATCGCCCAGCAGCGCGGAAACCGCATCCTTCTGATCATAGCCGATCTCGATCGCGGCCATGCCATCCGGCGCGATCAGGCGGGGCAGGTCGGGCACGATCCGGCGATAATCGTCCAGCCCCTCAACCCCCGCGAACAGCGCGCTGTCCGGCTCATGCAGCACATCGCCTGCCAGCGCGACGCTGCGCGCGATATAGGGCGGGTTGATCAGGATCAGGTCGAACCGCCCGTCAATGCCCTGCGCCCAGTCGCCGGGGCGGAAGGTCGCGCGGCCCGCCAGCCCCAGCCGTTCCGCATTGCCTTGCGCGACCGCCAACGCGCCGGGCGAAGCGTCGACGCCCAGCCCGTGAGCATCGGGCCATTCGCTCAGCGCCGCCAGCAGCAACGCGCCGGAGCCTGTGCCAAGGTCGAGGATGGATCGCGGCCCGCGCGCCGTGAAATGGGCGACCGCCGCCTCGATCAGCGTTTCACTGTCCGGGCGCGGGATAAGGACGTCGGGGGTGACGGCCAGGCTGATCGTCCAGAAATCGCGAAAGCCCGTAATATAGGCGACCGGCTCCCCCGCGACGCGGCGATCCGTCAGCGCCGCAAAGCCGGGCGGGACGCGCAGGTCGCGCTGACGCAGCAGCAACGCGTTGCGGGAAAGCCCCAGCGCATGGGCCATCAACAGTTCCGCGTCCAGGCGCGGCGTGTCGCTGGCGGCGCTGATCCGGGCAGTGGCGGCGCGCAGGGCGTCGGCCATGCCCCCGTCCCCTGCGATGCCGCTCAACCGATCCCGTCCAGTTGCGCCAGCCGGGCGGCTTCATCCTCCGCAATCAGCGCGTCGATCACTTCGGCCAGCCCCGGCCCTTCCAATATTTCCGGCAGGCGATGCAGCGTCAGGTTGATGCGATGGTCGGTGACGCGCCCTTGCGGGAAATTATAGGTGCGGATGCGTTCAGAACGGTCGCCCGATCCCACCATCGCCTTGCGCGCCCCGGCCTGCTCGCTCTGGGTGCGTTCGCGTTCGGCTTCATAGAGGCGCGCGCGCAGCACCTGCATCGCCTTGGCCTTGTTCTTGTGCTGGGACCGTTCGTCCTGCTGGATCACGACCAGACCGCTGGGCAAATGGGTGATGCGGACCGCCGAATCGGTGGTGTTGACATGCTGCCCGCCAGCGCCCGACGCCCGATATATGTCGATCTTCAGGTCGCTGTCGGCGATCTGGACGTCGACCTCCTCCGGCTCCGGCAGCACCGCGACGGTCGCCGCCGATGTGTGGATGCGCCCGCCGCTTTCGGTGACGGGCACGCGCTGGACGCGGTGGACGCCGCTTTCAAACTTCAGTTTCGCAAACACGCCGGTGCCGGTGACGGACGCGACGACTTCCTTATACCCGCCCGCTTCGGAGGGGTTGGCGGACATCAGCTCCATCTTCCAGCCGACCGAATCGGCATAGCGCTGATACATGCGGAACAGGTCGCCTGCGAACAGGGCCGCCTCGTCCCCACCAGTCCCGGCGCGGATTTCCAGCATGGCCGGGCGCGCATCGGCCGAATCGCGGGGCAGCAATTGCAGCGCCAGCGCCCGTTCGGCGGCGGGCAACTGGCTTTTGAGGATCTGCATCTCCTCCTGCGCCATTTCGCGCATCAGCGGGTCCGCGTCCGCATCCGCGCCCCCCGTCATATAATCGAGCGCGGCCAGTTCCTGCCGCAAACGCCGCACTTCATGCGCGGCGCGGGCCACCGGCTCGATCTCGGCATATTCCTTGGACAGGCGCACAAACGCATCGGCGGGCAGATCGGCCCGCGTCATCGACGCCTGCACCTCATCCCGGCGCGCCTCGATCTGCGCAATGCGTTCGGCGGAAATGTGCATTAGATACGACCGGTCAACACAATCGGACGGGGGAACTCTTCTTCAGCATCAACAAATTCAAAGCGCCGACCAAGCGCTGCTTTGATACGCTTTCTAACAGCTGAGACGGGATTTTCCGGCGACCTAGCGTTTATGTCACGAATAAGAAGGGAGCCGATACCCTCTGGTCCAACTTCAATATCAAGCAACCGGTAAGTTCCAGCCTTTTTCGCCTTTTCAAACCGCTTTTTAGCCGATCCACTATAGGCCATTTCAGCTCTGATTTCTTCTTGCCGCAACAACGCCAAAATCTCGATAGAGAGATTAAGGGCATTGTCGCCTCTCGGTACAATTGCGATCTCCGCAGGCTCCACCTCCGGCGCATCCACCAGCATCGCCAGCCGCTCGATCCCCGCGGCCCAGCCGACCGCAGGCGTCGCGGGGCCACCCAGATTCTCGATCAGCCCGTCATAGCGTCCGCCGCCCAGCACCGTGCCTTGCGCGCCCAGCCGGTCGGTGACAAACTCGAACGCGGTATGGCGATAATAGTCGAGGCCGCGGACCAGCCGGGCATTGCGTTCCCATGCGACGCCCGCCGCATCCAGGCCGCTCGTCACCTTCTCGAAAAAGCTGCGCGCCTCGTCGGTCAGATAGGCGTCGATGTCGGGCGCGCTGTCGGCGACGGGGCGGTCGCGCGGGTCTTTGCTGTCGAGGATGCGCAAGGGGTTCTTCGCCAGCCGATCGACGCTATCCTCCGACAAGTCCCCGCGATGCGCCTCGAAATGCGCGATCAGCGCGGCGCGCCAGGCTTCCCGGCTGGCCGCGTCGCCCAGCGTGTTGAGCGTCAGCGTCACGCCGTCGTCAATGCCCAGTTCCTTGAGCAACTGGTCCGCGAACACCAGCAATTCGACGTCCGCGCCCGGCTCGGCCGCGCCGATGATTTCGGCGTCGAGCTGGTGAAACTGGCGGAAGCGGCCCTTTTGCGGCCGTTCGTAGCGGAACAGCGGGCCATGCGTCGCCACCTTGAGCGGCGCATATTGCTGCCAGCCCTCGGTAATATAGGCGCGGCTGATCCCGGCGGTAAATTCCGGGCGCAGCGTGATGGAATCGCCGCCGCGATCCTCGAACGTGTACATTTCCTTCGACACGACGTCGGTGGATTCGCCCAGCGACCGGGCGAAAACGGCGGTGGATTCGAATACCGGCACCTCTACCCGCTGAAAGCCGTAAAGTTTGCGCACCCGGTCAAAGGTCGCGACCACATGCGCAAAGCGTTCCGCAAACGCTTCTGCTGTGCCGCCCAACATGTCTTGCGTGCCGCGAACCGGGCGCGGGGTTTCGATTTTCGCCATATGCCGGGCCTTTAGCTTCATTTCAGGCCGGGTGAAATGAATATTTGGGTCAGCGCAAGGGGTGGACGAGGCCAAGAGACAAGGCCATTGTGACGGCATGAGGGCCGTCCGGCCCAGCCTGTATTTTCGGAGACGTTCATGATCCGCAGCCTTGCTGCCGCCCTTTGCCTGACAACGGGCATTTCCCTGGCCATCGCCAGCCCGCTAGCCGCCCAGGAAGCGATCCGGTCCAAACCCACCGCCCTGCCGGTCGACGACGCAACCCCCGCGCCAAAGGACATTCCCTATCCCGGTGGCACCATCAGGCTGGAGGTCGACGCCAGCGACACGACCCAGCGCATCTTCCGCGTGAAGGAAACGATCCCGGTCGCGACCAGTGGGCCGATGACGCTGCTGATGCCCGAATGGTTGCCGGGCAATCATGCCCCGCGCGGCCAGCTGGAAAAGCTGAACGGCCTGACCTTCACCGCCGATGGCAAGCCGCTGAGCTGGAAGCGCGATCCGCTGAACGTCTACGGCTTCGTCATCGACGTGCCGCAGGGGACGAAACAGGTCGTCGCCCAGTTCCAGTTCCTGTCCGCGACCGCGGGCAATCAGGGCCGCGTCGTCGTGACGCCCAAGATGCAGAACATCCAGTGGGAAGCGGTCTCGCTCTACCCGGCGGGCTATTATACCCGCCAGATTCCGGTGCAGGCGACCGTCACCTATCCCGCCGGCTGGCAGGCCGCGACCGCGCTGCGGGGCAAGCGGACCGGCGATACCGTCGCCTATGACGTGATCGACTATGAAGCGTTGCAGGATTCGCCCGTCTTTGCCGGCGAGCATTTCAAGGCGGTGGATCTGGGCAACAATGTCACGCTCAACATCGTGGCCGATGATGCCGATGAACTGGTCTACACCCCGGAGCAGATCGCCAAGCACAAACGCCTGGTGGACGAAGCGGGCGCGCTGTTTGGCAGCTATCATTTCGACCATTATGATTTCCTGCTGGCCATCACCGACGAAATGGGCGGCATTGGCCTGGAGCATCATCGCAGCTCGGAAAACCAGGTCGAGCCGGGCTATTTCAAGAAATGGAGCGATGGCGAGGCGTTGCTGGACCGCAACCTGCTGCCCCATGAATTCACCCATAGCTGGGACGGCAAGTTCCGCCGCCCCGACCTGCTATGGACCCCCGATTTCCGCACGCCGATGCAGGACAATCTGCTGTGGGTCTATGAAGGGCAGACGCAATTCTGGGGCTATGTGCTGGGCGCGCGGTCGGGCCTGTTCACCAAGCAGGAAACGCTCGACGCCTATGCCCAGATCGCGGCCAAGCTGGACACCACGGTCGGTCGGCAATGGCGGCCGATGGAGGATACGACGCATGATCCCATCATTTCCGCCCGCCGGCCCAAGGGCTGGGTCAGCTGGCAGCGGTCGGAGGACTATTATAATGAAGGGCTGATGATCTGGTTGGAGGCCGACGCGATCATCCGCAAGCAGACCAGGGGCGCCAAGGGGCTGGACGAATTCGCCAAGGCCTTTTTCGGCGTGAAGCCGGGCGACTGGGGCGAACTTGTCTATAACCGGCAGGATGTCATCAACACGCTGAACGGCATCGCGCCCTATGACTGGGCCGGTTTCTTCCAGACCTATGTCGACAGTCCGACGCGCGAAACGCCCAAGGGCGGCTTTACCATGGGCGGATATAAGCTGGTCTATGGCGACACCCCCAATGCCATTACCAAAGCGGCCGAAGGCGCGAACAAGATTGTCGACCAAAGCTATGGCATCGGCCTGATCGTCAAGAATGACGGCGAAATCAGCAGCGTCATCTGGGACAGCCCGGCATTCAAGGCGGGCCTGCTGGTCGGTGCCAAGATCGTGGCAGTCAATGGCGATGAATATTCGGGCGATGTGTTCAAGGCGGCGATCAAGGCCAAGGCGCCGTTCCAGATCATCCTAAAGAAGGACAAATATTACCGCACTTTGTCACTCGATTATTCGGGCGGGCTGCGCTATCCGCGCCTCGAAAAGACAGGAGAGGGTGAGGGCAGCCTCGACAAGCTGCTCAAACCGAAAACATAAACACCCCGAAGCCAAGTGTAACAAAAGGCGTATCCATGAATATCGAACTGATTCCGGTTGGCGATGATCCGCCCAACAGCCTGAATGTCATCATCGAAGTTCCGGTCGGCGGCGAACCGGTGAAATATGAGTTCGACAAGGCGTCGGGCGCGCTGTTCGTGGATCGCATCCTGCACACGCCGATGCGCTATCCGGCCAATTACGGCTTCGTGCCGCACACGCTGTCGCCCGATGGCGATCCGCTGGACGCACTCGTCATCGCGCGTTCGCCCTTCGTCCCCGGTTCGGTCGTCCGCGCACGCCCGATCGCGGTGCTGAACCTGGAAGATGAAGCGGGCGGCGACGAAAAGCTGGTCTGCGTGCCGGACAACAAGACCTTCCCTTATTATGCCGACGTGGGCGAAAAGGATGACCTGCCCGGCATCGTGATGGAACAGATCGAACATTTCTTCACCCATTACAAGGACTTGGAAAAGACCAAATGGGTGCGGATCGGCACCTGGGGCGGCGCTGAGGATGCCCGGCAGATCACGCTGGAAGCCATTGCCCGCTATCAGGCGACCAAGAAGGACTGAAACGTCCGCTTGTCCGATCGAATCGAAAAGGCCGCGCGGTGCAAACTGCGCGGCCTTTTTTGTGGCAATGCAGTCCCGTAAAATCCTCCCCCGCAAGGGGGTGGGGACCGTTCGCGAAGCGAATGATGGAGGGCCATCACCTCCCCTGCAAGGGCAGGATTGTCATGAAGCGCAGTCCGCCTGCCCGCTATTGGCATCGTCAAAGGGTTGCGGCAGGCAACGCAATGCGTAGGGTAGCGGGCATGAGATTCCGCCCGCTCGGCCTGCTGGCCCCTATCGCCCTTATCGCCACCCTGCCGTTGCCCGCCATGGCGCGCGAGCCGGTATCGACCAACGCCACCGTCTCCGCCGCCGATCCGCGCGCCGCTGCCGCCGGGCAGGAGATATTGCGCAAGGGCGGCAGCGCGACGGACGCGGCCATCGCGATGATGCTGACGCTCAATGTCGTCGAACCGCATAATAGCGGCATCGGCGGCGGCGGTTTCCTGATGCATCATGACGGGCAGAGCGGTGTGCTGGAATCGATCGACGGTCGCGAAACCGCGCCCGCCGCCGCCCGGCCCGATCGCTTCATGGGCGCCGATGGCAAGCCGCTGTCCTTCCGCAACGCCTGGCCCGGTGGCTATTCGGTCGGCGTGCCGGGCAATCTGCGCCTGGCGTGGGACGCCCACAGGAAATGGGGCAAGCTGCCCTGGGCCGACCTGTTCCAGCCCGCGATCCGCGCGGCGGAGGACGGATTTGAGGTACGCCAGCGGCTCGACACGGCGATGAAGGCGGTGGCGGGGGTCTGGGCCGACTTCCCCGAAATCCAGAAATATTTCTGGATCGACGGCAAGCCCGCGCCGATGGGCACGATCCTCAAAAATCCGCCGCTCGCCGCACTGTTCAAACGGATCGCGGCGGAGGGGCCGGACGCCTTCTACACCGGCGAAAATGCCCGGCTGATGGCGCAGGCGGTCACCAACGCGCCGAAAAACCCGGTGCCGATGACCGAAGCGGACATCGCCGCCTATCAGGCCAAGCCGCGAAAGCCGGTCTGCGGGACATATCGCGTCTATACCGTGTGCGGCATGGGCCCGGCATCGGGCGGCGGCATAACCGTGCTCCAGATATTGGGCATGGTGGAGCGCTTTCCGCTTAGCGCTTGGGGCAAGGATGATCCGCGCTCCTGGCACGTCATCGGCGAAGCGATGCAACTGGCCTATGCCGATCGCGGCACATGGCTTGGCGATCCCGATTTCGTCGCCGTGCCGATCAGCGGCCTGATCGACCCGACCTATCTCAAGCAACGCTCCGCCCGCATCCGCCTCAACAAGGCGCTCAATGACTATCAGCCCGGCACCCCGCCCGGCGCGCAGCCGCGCACCGCGTCGCTGCCCCAGCCCGAAAGCGGCACCAGCCATTTCGTCGCGGTCGACCGCAATGGCGACATCGCCGCCTGGACATCCACCATCGAAAGCTTTTTCGGCAGCCAGCTGGTCGCCAATGGCGTCATCCTCAACAATGAACTGACCGATTTCAGCTTCACGCCGGAAAAAGACGGCGCGCCGGTCGCCAACGCCGTGGGGCCGGGCAAGCGGCCCCTTTCCTCCATGTCGCCCACCATCGTCTATGATGCCAAGGGGACGCCCATCTTCACCGTCGGCGCGGCGGGCGGCAAGACCATCATCATGCAGGTGGCCAAGGCGCTGATCGCCCATTTCGACTGGGGCATGTCGGCGCAGGATTCGATCGCGATGGGCCTCGTCTTCTTCAACGGCGACGGGCTGGTGCTCGAACAGGGCACCGGGCTGGAAGCGATGCAGGCGCCGCTGGAGAAGCTGGGCCACCGCGTCACCGTCTCGCGCCTTGGCCTGAAAGCCAACGCCGCCGAACGCGCGCCCGATGGCCACTGGATCGGCGCCGCCGACCCGCGCAGCCCCGGCGTGTCGTTGCAGGAGTGAATAGGCAACCGTCGTTGCATCACCCCTTCAAATCCAGCCCGGCGACGTTGAAGGCAAAAGGCGCGCTCTGATCCTTCGGCCCGGTCACCAGATTGACCGATACCGTCTGCGCCTTGGCGATCGCCTCATAGGCGTTTTGCGACGGCAATATCTCGATCCCGTCCTTGGCGTCGGTCATCCGCCCCTTCCAGCGCAGCGGCCGACCGCCATCGGCCGTCGCGGTCACGGCGCAATCGGACAGGTCGCACTGGAACGGCGCGCCGACCAGCTTCACCGTCACCGACTTTTCGCCATTGTCCATCGGCTGGACCAGCATGACCGCGAACGTGTCCGCCGCCGTCATCGTCGGCACCGCATTGGCGCTGCCGATATAGGCCAGCTTGGGCTTGCCGCCCGACCCGGCCTCATATTTCCACGTCTGGCCGATCGTGTCGCGCTGGGTCGGCCCCTTGTCGCCCGACGAACAGGCCGCGAGCAGCCCAATGGCTGCGATGGCAATGAAATGGCGCATGACTGAATCTCCTTGTCGGGACATTCAACGCCGCAACTTGATGCAGGTTTCCCTTTAAGCGCTGTACCGCGCCGCTGTGTCGCGGATCAGGGCGATCATGTTGGGGATGCCCTGGGTCCGGTTGGAACTCAGCTGATTCTTGAGGTCGAACGGGGCCAGCGCCCCCTCTATGTCCGCAGCGCCGATAGTGGCGGGACTTTTGTCCTGCACGGTCAGCAGCACCAGCGCGATGATCCCCTTGGTGATCGCGGCGTTGCTGTCGGCCAGGAAATGCAGCCTCCCATCGTCCAGCACAGTGGGATAGACCCACACAGCCGCCGAACAGCCACGCACCAGCGTCGCATCGGTCTTGAGCGCGTCGGGCATGGGTTCGAGCGCCCGGCCCAGATCGATCAGCAGACGATAACGGTCGTCCGCGTCCAGAAATTCATATTCTTCGTAAATATCGGCCAGGGCGCTTGGATCGGTCATGGCCGCCCATATAGGGGGATTTGCCCGGCGGGGAACCTGCCTTTTGGACTTTTACAAATCCACGCCCGCCGCGATCGCTTCCAGCTTGCGGATGCGTTCCTTAAGGTCGGCGACCTCGATCCGCGCGGCGGCCGACGGGGGCGCGCTCGCTTCGCCGCGATGCCCCAGTTCCGCGCGCTTCAATTCCAGCCAGCCGTTCCAGCCGCGCAAAGTGGCCATGGTCACGATGGAAAGGCCGGCCAGTCCGGCCAATGCAATCGTCAGATAGAGAGCGGGGTCCTGCATGATAGCCTCCCTGGGCTGTGGGCCGCGTTCAATCGCGGTCCCGCAATTTCTCGAATTCGCGTTCCAGTGCGCTGGTGCCATCGGTCGCCAGACGCTCCAGCACCGCGACGCGGTCTTTCAGCGCCTTCACCTCGGCACGCAGCCGTTCGGCTTCCGGGTCCGGCCCGCGGGCGATGAATTCTTCGCCCTTGTGCCGGCGCACGACGCCATATTTGGCGCGCAGGACGCTGGCGATGGCGGTGATCGCAATGATGGCGACGACCATTTCAAACGGGTTCATGATGATTTCTCCCTTTGACCGCGCGCTCAGTTGGCCGGACTGCGCAGCCGTTCGATTTCGCGATTGAGCTGGTGGCTTTCGTCGGTGACGATCCGCTCGACCACGGCCAGCCGATCCTTCATCGATCCGATTTCGGCGCGCAGCTGGGCATTTTCCTGGCTGAGCAGCTTCACCCGCTCGACCATTTCCTCATTCTTCTGCGGATAGACCGCCTGCCCCCATGCGCCGTCCAGCGGATAGCCGTTCTTGACGCGCAGCCAGGTCGTAAACACCCAGCCGACGATCGCCAGCGATCCGACGGCAAAGACGACCGGCGCGAAATCTGCAAATGGAAACATGATCTCTACTCCCTTGCACCGCGCTCAGCGCAGCCCCTCGATTTCGCGCGCGGTGCGGATGGCCGGATCGGTGGCGATCCGTTCCAGCACGGCGATGCGTTCCTCCAGGCGGCTGATGCGGCCCATCAGCTTTTCGTTTTCACCCGACAACAGGGCGATTTTTCGACCAGCGTCGCCGTCCGTTCGATCAACGGTGCCGGTCCATTCATTTTCCACCGGATAACCGTGGCGGGCACGGACCCAGGTAGTGAACATCCAGCCCAGGGTCGACATGGCGATGATCGCCAGGACAAAGAAAGGTCCACCGAAATTCATGGGTTTAACTCCCTGTTATTCTGCCCCGGATCTGCTCAGCGCAGGCTGTCGATCTCGTCAGCCAGGCGCGTGTTGCGGCTGGTATAGTAGATTTCGATGTCAGCCAGGCGGCGGTCGATGTCGCGGAACTTGGACCGGACGTCGCGGGTGGAGCGGGTCGGATTGGTCCGCACGCCCTGCCAGAATTTCTCGTCATCCCGGTCCGAATAGAGGCCCTTGGGCTTGTCATCGGCGAAATAGACGGCGGCGAAATAGGCGATCAGCGTCCAGGGAAAGGCCCCCATCAGGGTGATCAGCACCGCGCCGACACGAACCCAGACGACGTCGATCCCGCTATAGTCGGCGATGCCAGCGCACACGCCCGACCATTTGCCATTGGCCTTGTTGAGGTAGAATTTGGTGCGGCGGGCGGTCATCTCAGTTCCTCCGGTCGAAGCTGTAATCGTCCTCGCCCAGGTCGGCATCGGGTGCCGGGCGGCGCGGACGGAAATCGGGGTTGTCGGCGGCGACGATCCGTTCGACCGTCATCAGCCTTTCTTCCAGGCGGCGGGCGAGAAGGTGGAGTTCATCCAGCAGCTTCTCATCCTCGTCGGTGATCTTGGGCGCCTGCTTCCATTTGGTGACATAGTGGAAGATCAGCCACGGCATGCCGATGAACAACATGCCGCAGATCATGATGGGCAGGAATATGTCCTCCATGATATCAGGCTCCCTTGTTCATGGACGCCTTGAGCGCAGCCAGATCGGCATCCACCTTGTCGGCGGACTTCAGCTCGGCAATCTCTTCCTCCAGCGTCTTGGGCGTGCCGCCCAGCGCCATCGCATCGGCGCGGCCTTCGGCCAGATCGACCCGGCTTTCGAGCATGTCGAAGCGTGCAAACGCCTCGTTCACCTTCTCGCCGGCATAGGCTTCGCGCACCCGCAGGCGGTTTTCCGCGCTCTGCATCCGGGTGACTAGGCTGTTCTGGCGGGCGCGGGCTTCGCGCAGCTTGCCCTGCAGCTTGGAAATATCCTCTTCGGCCGCTTTCAGCGCCTCATCCAGGGTTTCGATCTCATGGGCCAGATGCTCGGCCATGTCGGTCGCCTTCTGGCGTTCGACCAGGGCCGCCTTGGCCAGATCCTCGCGATCCTTGGACAAGGCCAGCTGCGCCTTCTCGGTCCAGCTGTCCTGCAGGGCCGTCAGCTTGGCGATGTGGCGGCGCATTTCCTTCTGGTCGGCGATCGTGCGGGCGGCGGACGCGCGCACCTCGACCAGGGTTTCCTCCATTTCGAGGATGATCATGCGGATCATCTTTGCCGGGTCTTCGGCCTTGTCGAGCAGGTCGGTGACGTTGGCGGCGATGATGTCGCGGGTGCGGGAAAAAATACCCATCTGAACTTCACTCCTTATCTTATGCTTTGGGGGCGGCGACCTCAGGCCAGATAGCACAGGGCCATGGGGGCCGCCTGACTGGCGGACGTGGGCGCTTCGCTGGCGCGGGCCGGGCCGACCGCTGACAGGATCAGGGTCGATCCGAACAGCAGCGCAGCGACGGCGACCGACATCAGCTGGCCGATTTCGCGAATGCTGTTGTTGTTCTTTTCCATGATATAACTCCCTGAACCTTGGCCTTCGTGACGTTCCGCTTGTGTCTGTGCGGATTGCCTGTAGCTTTGCAGGGGCCGTGCCAATTTCGGAAAAGCGCGGATTTTCGCCATTTTTCCGCCCTTTTCCCGGCCCGTGCCAGAATATTCCTTGCCAAAAGGTGGGAAATTTCACCATAAGTTGGGACATGGAGAAAAATACCCAATTTGTCGGCCAGTCCTTCGCCTTTCTCGACGCGGTCGAACTGGCGGGCCGCGCGGCCGAACTCAACCGCCCGGTGCTGGTGATCGGCGAGCGCGGGACCGGCAAGGAACTGATTGCCGAGCGGCTCCATCACCTCTCCCCGCGCTGGGGCGAACCGCTGATCGTCATGAACTGCGCCGCCCTGCCCGAAACCCTCATAGAAGCCGAACTGTTCGGCCATGAACAGGGCGCGTTCACCGGCGCGAACCGCGCCCGGCCCGGCCGGTTCGAGGAAGCCGATGGCGGCACGCTGTTTCTGGACGAATTAGGTACGCTTTCGATGGCGGCGCAGGAAAGACTGCTGCGCGTGATCGAATATGGCGAAGTGACCCGGATCGGCGCGTCGAAACCGCTGCGGGTGGACGTGCGGATCGTGGCGGCGACCAATGATGATCTGCCCGCCGCCGCCGATGCCGGGCGCTTCCGCCCCGACCTGCTCGATCGACTGAGTTTCGAAGTCATCACCCTGCCCCCCCTGCGCGCGCGGGAAGGCGATATTCCAGTACTGGCCGACCATTTCGGGCGGCGCATGGCCGCCGAACTCAACTGGCCGCAATGGCCCGGCTTCTCCCCCGTCTGCGCCGCGCAACTCGAAGCCTATGGCTGGCCCGGCAATGTCCGCGAACTGCGCAATGTGGTGGAACGCGCCGTCTATCGCTGGGACGAACCGGGCAAGCCGATCGACCGCCTGACCTTCGATCCCTTCGCCTCCCCCTGGAAGCCCAAACCACTGATGCCCGGCGCGCCCGCGCCGTCGGGCGACAGCACCCCCGCGCCAGCGCCCTCTCCCGCCACTGAAACCGTCAGCGACCTGAAAGCCGCCGTCGACGCGCACGAAGCCGCCATCATCCGCGCCGCGCTCGACCGCCACCGCTACAACCAGCGCGCCACCGCCAAGGGGCTGGGCCTGACCTACGACCAGCTACGCCATTGCATGAAGAAACATGGACTGGGCGCGGGATAACCTCCCCGACCCTCCACCATCGTCATCCCAGCGAAAGCTGGGATCCATTCGACGCTAGGCCGGATCGTCACGCAGACGGAGCGCCAAATGGATCCTGACTTTCGTCAGGATGACGGAGAAATGAAAGACGATGCCCTGAGGAAGGCAGCCCGACTATAGCAGTGCCTTCCTCACGCCCCTCACCGCGTCGGCACAGGCTCCGCGCCCGAATAGTCGTAAAATCCCCGCCCGGTCTTGCGGCCATACCAGCCCGCTTCGACATATTTGACCAGCAGCGGCGCCGGGCGATATTTGGGATCGCCCGTCGTGCTCAGGAACACGTTGAGGATTTCCAGCGCCGTATCCAGCCCGACGAAATCCAGTAGCGTCAGCGGACCCATGGGATGATTGAGGCCCAGCTTGCACCCCATGTCGATGTCGACCACGCTGCCCACGCCCTCGCCCAACACGAACACCGCCTCGTTCAGCATCGGCAGCAATATGCGGTTGACGACGAAGCCCGGCGCATCGAACGCCTGCACCACCGTCTTGCCGATCCGGCCCGCAAAGCCCTCGACCGCCGCGACCGTTTCGGGCGTCGTGGCCAGGCCGCGAATGACCTCTACCAGCACCATCACCGGCACCGGGTTGAAGAAATGCACGCCGACAAAGCGCCCCGCATCCGGCGCGGCCTGCGCCAGGCGGGTGATGGGAATGGACGATGTGTTGGTCGCCAGGATCGCGTCAGCGGCCAGCAGCGGCCCGACATTGGTGAAGATCGCGCGCTTGACCTCCTCACGCTCGGTCGCCGCCTCGATCACCAGCTGCGCGCCCGCCAGCGGCGCGATCTCGCCCACAGCGGTAATCCGCGCGATCGCCTCATCCGCATCGCTCTCAGCTATCTTGCCCTTCTCCACGCCCTTGGCGAGCAGGCGAATGATGCCGTCGCGGCCCTTCTGCGCGCGCGGCAGGTCGACGTCCGACAGGATCACCTCATACCCCGCCTGCGCCGCAACCTGCGCGATCCCCGCGCCCATCTGCCCTGCGCCGATCACACCTACCGTTTGAATATCCGTCATCCTGGCCTTCTCCCACATTCTGACTCGCGCCCACTCCCTAGCCTTCGTGCCGTCCGGGGACCAGAGGCGTGCGCGCGCCAAAAAGCACAGGCGACAAAATGCGCTACCAGCGCGAGAAACAGACGTTTCCGCCTTTGCCTGAACGGTGCGCCATGGTTAAAAGCCGCTCATGCCCGTTTCAGACCAGATGCCCATGCCGGCGACCGGACGCTTTGTCGCTGCCGTGCATCACTTCCCGCTGCGCATCTATTTTGAGGATACCGACCTGTCGGGCCTGGTCTATCACGCCAATTATCTGCGCTATATGGAGCGCGCCCGGTCCGACATGCTGCGCGCTGCCGGCATCGACCAGCGCGCCGCGCATGACAGTGGCACGGGCGTCTATGCCGTCACCGACCTCACGATCCGCTACCGCCGCCCCGCGCGCCTGGACGATGACCTGATGGTCGTCAGCCGGGTGGTGCAGGTGGGCGCGGCGACCTGCGCCATTCATCAATCAGTCATGCGCGCCGAAGAACAGTTGACCGACGCTACCATATCGGTCGCCTGGTTGACGCCGCAGGGTCGCCCGCAACGGCAACCCAAAGCCTGGACCGATATTTTCAGCCGCCTTTGCCAAGGGGAAGATTTCCACCCATGACCCTCAACCTGCCAGACGTCGCCGCGGTGGCCGACGCCGCGACCATTTCCCCGCTAGCCCTGTTTCTTCAGGCCGACATCGTCGTGAAGGGCGTGATGCTGGGCCTGTTGCTGGCCAGCATCTGGACCTGGGCGATCATCATCGGCTTTTCCGTGACGCTCCGCCGCGCCAGCAAGCATAGCAAGAGTTTCGAGCAGGATTTCTGGAAGGCGGAGGATATTGACCGCTTCTACGAAGCGCGCGGCAAGGCGGATTATCCCGCGGCCAAGGTGATGGCCGCCGGCGTCACCGAATGGCGTCGATCGACCGCGCAGAAGGTGATCGACCGCGACGGCACGCGCGACCGGCTGGCGACGACCATGTCCAGCACGATCGCGGCGGAGGTTGACCGGCTGTCCGACCGGCTCAACATTTTGGCAACGGTCGGATCGGTCGCGCCCTTCGTCGGCCTGTTCGGCACTGTGTGGGGCATCATGCGCGCCTTCACCGCGATCGCGGCGGAACAGAATAGCTCGCTCGCGGTGGTCGCGCCGGGCATTGCCGAAGCGCTGTTCGCCACCGCGATCGGTCTGTTCGCGGCGATCCCGGCGGTCATCGCCTATAACCGCTTCAGCCATGGCATCAACCGCATGGAATCGCGCCTGACCCGCTTTGCCGACGGCTTCTACGCCACCCTCAGCCGAGAACTGGAGGCGCAGCGGTGATGCACCCCACACACCCCGTCACCCCAGCGAAGGCTGGGGTCTCGTGCGTTTGCGCGCCAACGCCTGAGATGGCTGGCATGACGGTGAAGGGGAGCGCCCGCTAATGGCCATGTCCGGCCCTCCCTCCAGCCGCCGTGGCCGTGGCCGCGCGCCGATGGCGGACATCAACGTCACGCCGCTGGTCGACGTCATGCTGGTGCTGCTGATCATCTTCATGGTCACAGCGCCGCTGCTCGTGACCGGCGTGCCGGTCAACCTGCCCGAAACCCGTGCCAAGGGGCTGGATCAGGACGCCAAGCCCACCGTCGTGTCGATCGATCGCGACGGCGCGACCTATGTCGATGAAGATGCGGTAAGCGACGCCGACCTGCCCGATCGCCTGGCGGAGATCGTGGCGGCCAATGCGGGCAAGGCGGACGCGCCGCAAATCTTCCTGCGCGCCGACAAGGGGCTGGACTATGGCCGGGTCATGCGGGTGATGGCCGAACTCAACCGGGCTGGCCTGAACAAGGTGTCGCTGGTTTCCTCGCCCGATGACACGGCCAGCGACGGGACGGAATAGACAGCGATGGAGCGCACGGAGAAAATCGGCCTTGGCGTCGCGACAGCGGGGCATGTCCTGCTGTTCGGGCTGCTGTCGGCCGGCTTCCTGGCCACCCCCAACCCGTTGAAGCTCAAGACCCCGCCGATGGAAGTCTCCATGGTGGATGAGGTCGCGCTGCAATCGACCGCACCCAAATTGTCGGCCGAACCGCCCCCGCCCAGCGTCGCGCCAGACCAGGGACCGACGCAGGACGCCGCCCCCGCGCCGGAACCGGAACCCGCGCCCGAACCAGTGCCTGTCCCGCCGAAACCCCAGCCAAAGCCCCAGCCAAAACCTACGCCTGCGCCCCCCAAGCCGCAGCCCAAAGCCGCGCCGGCAAAGCCCAAGCCTGCCCCGCCCAAGAAGGAAGTGGCCAAGGCCGCGCCCAAACCCAAGCCCGCGCCGGAAAAGCCCGCGACCCCAAAAAAACCAGCGCCGAAGCCAGCGCCCGAAAAGCCCAAGGCCGCAGCGCCATCCAAGCCCGCCGCCAAGGCATCGACCAAGCCTGCGGCAAAGACGCCCGCACGCGCATCGGGCCAGGGCAAGGCGGACAAGCCCAAGGGGTCGCTGCTGGGCGATGATTTCCTCAAGGGTATAGACACCAGCGCCGACGCGCCGCGCAAACCGCCCGCCCCGGCACCCGCCGCTGCCATGGGCCCGGCGCAGAAATCCGCGCTCGACGCAGAACTGCGCCGTCAGCTGAAACCGCACTGGCGCCCGCCGTCGGGTGCGGATGCGGACCGGCTCGTCACCCTGCTTGAGGTGCGGCTCGACAAGAGCGGCGCGGTGATCGGCACGCCGGAGGTGATCGACCAGCTCGGCGTCACCGCCAGCAACCGGCCCCAAGCCAAACTCCATGCCGAACGGGCGATTCAGGCGGTCAAGCTTGCCTCCCCCTTCCGCAACATGCCGCCCGAATTTTACGACCAATGGAAATGGCTCCGGCCACTCCGCTTTGACGCGAGGCTGAACCGATGAAACCCTCCCTGTTGCGCCGCCTGAGCGTGGCGACTGCCGCGTTGCTCGCCCTTACTGCCCTGCCTGCCATGGCCCAGCTCTCGGTCGACGTGACCGGCGAGATTGACAGCAATGTGAAGGTTGCCGTCCCCCCCATGCCCGCCCAGCAGGAGGTCGCAACCCCAGCCGGGTCGGCCACGGAACTTGGCCGCAAGATCGCCGAAGTCATCGCCTCGGACCTGAAAGGCTCCGGCCTGTTCGATCCGTCCGGCCCCGCCGGCCTGCCGCAAATTCCCTTTGCCGAAGTCACTTTTCCGCAATTCGACAAATGGGGCGCCTATCAGGCGCTGGTGCAGGGATTCGTCCGCACCAGCGGCGGGGAAGCCGACATCACCGTCGGTTGCTACCTCTACGACGTGGCGCTGAAGCAGGAACTGACCCGTCAGGGCTATGTCGTCGCCCCGCGCGACTGGCGCCGCGCCGCGCATAAATGCGCCGACGCCATCTATGCGCGCCTTTCGGGCGAAAGCCCCTTCTTCGACAGCCGCATCGCCTATATCGCCGAAAGCGGGCCGAAGGGCGCGCGGGTCAAGCGGCTCGCCATCATGGACAGCGACGGCGCGAACCATCGCTTCATCACCAATGGCCAGTCGATGGCGCTCACCCCGCGCTTCTCGCCCGACTATAAATCCATCCTCTATGTCAGCTATCTGGGCAGCCGGGTGCGCCTCTATATCTACGACATTGGCGCGGGCCAGCAGCGGCTGGTGACCGAAAGCAACAACCCGACCTTCGCCCCGCGCTGGTCGCCGGACGGGCGCAACATCCTCTTTTCGATGGCGATTGCCGGCAATACCGACATTTATCGCGTACCCGCCAGCGGCGGTACCCCCATCCGCCTGACCACGTCGCCGGGCATCGACGTGGGCGGCAGCTATTCGCCAGACGGCAGCCAGATCGTGTTCGAAAGCGACCGGTCGGGCGGCCAGCAAATCTATGTCATGAACGCCGATGGCTCCAACCAGCGCCGGATCAGCCATGGCGGCGGCCGTTATGCGACGCCCGAATGGTCGCCGCGCGGCGACCTTATCGCCTTCACCAAGATGGCGGGCGATTTCAAGATCGCGGTGATGACGCCCAATGGCGACAATGAGCGGATCTTGACCAATGGCTGGCAGGACGAACAGCCGACCTGGTCGCCCAATGGCCGGGTGCTGCAATTCTTCCGCACGTCGCCCGGCAAGCAGGGGACGAGCCAGGTGTGGCAGGTCGACCTGACCGGCGTGAACGAGCGTCGCATCCCCACGCCTCTCAGTGGTTCCGACCCTGCCTGGGGACCGCTGCTGCCCTGAAAATAGCGCGGTCCTGGCGGTCGGGATGGAACCCAATCGTCTTGACAGCGTAACGAACATCACGGACCCTGACACCGTCCCGGCGGGCGGTGCCCGGATCAACCAAAGGAGACCCCCGATGAAATTGTCTAGAACGCTGGTCATGGCTACCGCCATCATCGCGCTGGCCGCCTGCTCGAAAAAGCCGCCTGCCGAATTGCCGCCCGCGCCCGGCCCGGCCACGACCGAACCGGTCGGATCGACCGGACCCACCGGCCCGGTGAAGGGCAGCCAGGAAGATTTCGTCGCGTCGGTCTCGTCCGACCGGATTTTCTTCGGCCTCGATCAATATGATATCGATGCGGAAGATCAGGTGACGCTGCAAAGCCAGGCCGCCTGGCTGCAACAAAACCCTGCCGTGCGCGTCACGGTCGAAGGACATGCCGACGAACGCGGCACCCGCGATTATAATATCGCGCTGGGCGAACGCCGCGCCAATGCGGCGAAAAACTATCTCGCCTCGCTCGGCATCGACCCCAGCCGCATCACCACGGTCAGCTATGGCAAGGAACGCCCCGCCGCGCTTGGCTCGGACGAAGCCTCCTGGGCGCAGAACCGCCGCGCCGTGACGGTGACGATCCAATATTGATCGCCCGTCGCCCAATATGATCGAAAGGCCCGCCAGTCCCCGACCGGCGGGCCTTTTTTATTGGGCCCGCGCCATCAGGGCATGGCAGGATAAGCGCGCCCGTCCGGCGTCACTGTCGGGCGTCGACGCCGGGATCATTGCCGCTATCGGCCAATAGCTGCGCCAGCTTGTCTTCGGCGATGCGCAACCGCATCAACCCCAGCAGTTCGGCCCCGATCTCGATCGCCCCGTCCGGCAGGCCGCTCAGCAATTCGCCGCCCAGCCTGTCCAGCCGCGCCTGTATCTCACTTGCCAGCGCCTTGCCCGCCGGGGTCATCGCCACCCGGTTGGACCGTCCGTCATCGGCATCGGCGACGCGCTCGATCCAGCCTGCTTTCTGCAATTGATCCAGCGTCCGCACCAGCGACGGCGCGCTGACGTCCAGCCATTGCGCCAGTTCCGCCTGTCGCGGCGGTGTGCCCTCCATGGCCAGATGCACCAGGCACCAGCCTGCGCTGCCGGACACGCCCAGCCCCGCCAGCGCCCCGTCGGCAGCCTGCCGCCACCCCCGCGCCACTGGCCCCAGCAAATGCAACAAAGCCCGTCCGGCATCCCGCTTCTTCATGTCCATTAGTTAGCTAACTAAACACAATCCGGCAAGGTCGTTATGGGTGTTCAGCTTAGTGTCGGCTTCATGGGGTCCGGCCAGGCCGGACCCCACAGGGTCAGGCCCGCCGCGTGCCGGTAAAGGCCGACGCCCCGAACGCGCCCAACTGCATCGTCCCGGTGATGGCGTCGCCGCTGACTTCCGCCTCGCACTCCAGCGTCATCGGCATCGGCATCGTCATTTCCATCTTCCAGGTCAGGCTGTTGCCCGCGACCTTGCCATCGACCACGTCGAGCGATCCCATCATGCCCGCAAAGGTGCCGTTAAACCGGTCACCGCTGCTGACCACGGTGAACACACCCTTCTGGTCGCCCATCGGCGTCTTGGCCACGCAGTCATAGGCGCCATCGACACTTGCCATCATCATCACTCCATCAAAGCATCATTCAACGATGCATACCCTCAAATCCCGATTGATCGCCAATCAGTCCAGACGGAACGCTTTTGCAGGCCCGTCCGCACTGAATGCCGGTCAATCAGCCAATGTTCCCACCTCGACCGGCAGGCCGACCGCGTCAAGCTGCGGCCGAACCAGTTTCGCGTCGCCGACCACGACCCAGATCAGCCCGTCGGCATTGATCGCCTCCCGCGCCGCCTTGTCGAAATCGGCGGCGGTCATCGCGCGATAGATATTGGGCAGCGTCTCGTAGAAATCGTCCGCCCGCCCGATCAGGCTGTTGCGCATCATCGCGCCCAGCAGGTCGGACGATGTTTCGAAGCTGCCGGGCAGCGACAATATCTGCCCGTTGATCGTCTGGTTGCGCTCCGCCTCGGTCGTGCCCTTGGTCGTCAGGAAATCCTTGATGTCCTGCCGCGCGGCAATGATCGATTCGCCCGTCTTGTCGGTCTGGACCGGGGCATAGACCAGCAGCGGGATCGTGTCCTTGACGCCGGGCAGCGACGTGCCCGCGCCATAGGCCCAACCCTTCGTCTCGCGCAGATCCATCGTCAGGCGCGACGTCGTGCTGCCGCCCAGCACTTCATTGGCCGACTGGAGCGTGACCGGATTGTCGGTCCCCTTCTTGGCTGTCAGCACGCCCGCCAGGATCATCGACTGCGGGCTTTGCGGCTTGTCGATCAGGATGATCCGCGGCGGACGCGCCATCCGGTCCATGCGGAACAGCTTGCTGCCCTTGGACGTCGCGGGCGCCTTCCAGTCGCCAAAGCGCTTTTCCAGCAGCGGCAGCAATTCAGCAAGGCTCGTGTCGCCCGTGACGAAGATCGTCGCATTGTCCGGCCGCAGCCAGCGATCGTGGAAGGCGGTCAGGTCCGCCCGCGTCACCGCCTTGACCCCGCTTTCGGTGCCCGACCCGGTGAAGGGGATGCCATAGGGATGCAGCTTGCCATAGAGCAGCGGCGGCAACATGCGCTGGGCGATCGCCGTCGGCTCGGTCTTTTCCGCCGCGATCCGGGTCAGCATCTGCCCGCGCAGCCGCTCCACCTCGCCGGGCGCAAACGCCGGATTGCGCACGACATCGGCCAGCAGCCCCAGCGATGCGTCCAGATTGGGCTTGAGCGCAAACAGGCCCACCGTCGTCCGGTCCATGCTGTTGCCCGCACTCACCGACGCGCCCAGCCGCTCCTGCTCTTCCGCGATCTCCAGCGCGCTGCGCGTTGTCGTGCCTTCGTCCAGCAGCGCCGTCGTCAGCGCCGCGGTTCCCAGCTTGGCCCGGTCATCCGCCGCATTGCCCGCGTCGAACGCCACGGACACACGCACGACCGGCACCGTCGCCCGGCGCGCAAACTGCACCGCAATCCCGTTCTTCAACTTGGCATGTTCGACCGCGGGGAAATCCAGATCAGCGACCGGCTCGATCGGCGGTTCGGCAATCTTCGTGGGCGCAGGCGGCGTCGCCGCGGCCGGCGCGGGCGCGGCGGGATCACGGAAATGGGCTGGCTTGTGGGTCGCCCCTTCCCCATGAACATTCCCCGCCAGCGCATTGTCGGCGGCCGATCGCTCGCCCGGCGCCACCGTCAGGCGGAACACTGGTCGCCCCAGCCATTTGCGCGCGGCCTCGGCCACCTGCGCTGGCGTCGCGGCGGCATAAGCGGCCAGATCCTTGCGATATTTGTCCGGGTCGTTGGAATAGACCGCCCCTTCGGCCAGCGTCACCGCCTTGCCCGAAAAGCCGCCCACCTGTTCCAGCCCCGATATTGTCCCCGCCAGTTGCCGGGTCGCGGCCCGCTGTACCTCGTCGGCGGTCGGTCCCTTGGCCAGATAGTCCGCCAGCAGCGCATCGAGCCGCTTGCCCACCGCAACCGCATCCGTCCCCGGCTTCACATCCACCGTGATCTCGGCAATGCTCAGCTTCTCGAACGGCTGGACATTGGCCTTGACGCCTACCGCCACCTTCTCGTCACGGACCAGCGTGTTGTAGAGGCGAGAGGATGCCAGCCCGCCAAAGACCGACAGCGCCAGATCGATCGCGGGCAGGTCCGCGCCATTGACGCCCGGCACCACCCAGTTGCGATAGAGACGGGTCGCCGCGACATTGTCATGCATCACCTTCTCGACATCCTTGTCGAGCGTCGGGACGGTCGCTTCCACATCCTGCGGCGGCGGACCGGCGACGATATTGCCGAACCAGCGTTCGACCTTCTTCTTCGCGGTCGCCACGTCAATATCCCCCGCCAGCACCAGCACGGCATTGTTCGGGCCATAATGCGTCTTGAACCAGTCCTGCACATCGCCCAGGCTGGCGTTGTTCAGGTCCGCCATGGACCCGATGGTCGAATGGCGATAGGGATGCCCTTCAGGCAGCAGCGCGGCCAGTTGCGCATATTCGACCAGCCCATAGGGCTCATTTTCCCCCATGCGCTTTTCATTCTGAACGACCCCGCGCTGGGTATCCAGCTTCAGCTGCGTCACCGCGCCCAGCAGATGCCCCATCCGGTCGGACTCCAGGAACAGCGCCCGGTCGAGCGCCCCGGTGGGCACCGTCTCGAAATAATTGGTGCGATCGAACCAGGTCGTCCCGTTCCAGTCGGTCGCGCCAATATCTTCCAGCCGCCCGAAAAACGGCCCATCGGCATTTTCGGAGCCATAGAACATCAGATGTTCGAACAAATGGGCAAAGCCGGTCTTGCCCGCCGGTTCGAACCGCGACCCGACATGATACCAGACGGAAACCGCCACGACCGGCGCCTTGCGGTCGGTATGGACGATGACCCGCAGGCCGTTTTTCAGCGTGAACTGTTCATAGGGAATATCGACCGCAGCCACCAGGCTGGACAGCGGCGCTGGCGCGGCGCTGGTCGCACTGGTCTGCGCCACCGCCTGCGTCATCGGGGTCAGCGCCATGGCCGACAGGCCGATCAGCAGGGACAGGCGACGCGACAGGGGGGAAAGGGTCATGGACAACCTCAGAGAAAATGCAGCAGGACGAAGCGCCCGCGAAGGGCGCTAGAATAGCGGGGCGTTTTAGCAGCGCAATACGCATGACGCTGGACAGCGCGGTTGGTCGCGATAGGTTCCCGACGATCAATCGACTATAAGGGCTGTACCGACTCCGCCGCCCGCCCCTGCTCGCTTCGGTGCCTGGCCCGCGCGCATCCATTACGCCCTCGCCCGCGCGCCAGACTGATAAGGATTTGGGTGGAAATTGCGTAGTGCCTCTTGTGTGGCCTTTTGGCAACACCACATGAGCCGCAGTTTGATAAAGAGCCCAGGGCTTCAAGAAGGTAAGTCATGAACCTCGAAAAATTCACCGACCGCGCCAAAGGCTTCCTCCAGTCGGCGCAAACCGTCGCGATCCGCATGAGCCATCAGCGGATCAGTCCGGAACATCTGCTCAAGGCATTGCTGGAAGATGAGCAGGGCATGGCGTCGGGCCTCATCAAGGCCGCAGGCGGCGCGCCCGACATCGCGCTGCGTGATACCGATGCCGCATTGGCCAAGGTGCCGTCGGTCTCCGGCAGCGGCGCGCAGCAGACGCCGGGCCTCGACAATGATGCCGTGCGCGTGCTGGATTCGGCCGAACAGGTCGCGACCAAGGCCGGGGACAGCTTCGTCACTGTCGAGCGGCTGCTGCTGGCGCTGACGCTGGCCAGCACGACGGCTGCGGGCAAGGCGCTCGCCGCCGCCGGGGTCAAGCCCGAAGCGCTCAACGCCGCGATCAACCAGTTGCGTCAGGGCCGCAGCGCCGACACGGCTGGCGCTGAGGATCGCTATGATGCGCTCAAGAAATTCGCCCGCGACCTCACCGAAGCGGCGCGCAGCGGCAAGCTTGATCCGGTCATCGGCCGGGACGAGGAAATTCGCCGCACCATCCAGATCCTTGCCCGCCGCACCAAGAACAACCCGGTGCTGATCGGCGACCCCGGCGTCGGCAAGACCGCGATCGCCGAAGGCCTTGCGCTGCGCATCGCCAATGGCGACGTGCCCGATACGCTGAAAGATCGCACGCTGATGGCGCTCGACATGGGCAGCCTGATCGCGGGCGCCAAATATCGCGGAGAATTTGAGGAACGGTTGAAGGGCGTGCTGGACGAAGTCAAAGCCGCCGAAGGACAGATCGTCCTCTTCATCGATGAAATGCATACGCTGATCGGCGCGGGCAAATCCGAAGGCGCGATGGATGCGGGCAATCTGCTCAAGCCCGCCTTGGCGCGCGGCGAACTCCATTGCATCGGCGCGACGACGCTCGACGAATATCGCAAGCATGTCGAAAAAGACCCTGCGCTCCAGCGTCGTTTCCAGCCCGTGTTCGTCGGGGAACCCACGGTCGAGGATACCATCTCGATCCTGCGCGGCCTGAAGGAAAAATATGAACTGCACCATGGCGTGCGGATCACCGACAGCGCGCTGGTGTCTGCCGCGACGCTTTCCAACCGTTACATCACCGACCGCTTCCTGCCCGACAAGGCGATCGACCTGATGGACGAGGCCGCGTCGCGCCTGCGGATGGAAGTGGAATCCAAGCCCGAAGAGATTGAAAATCTCGACCGCCGCATCATCCAGCTCAAGATCGAGCGCGAGGCGCTCAAGAAGGAAACCGACAAGGCCTCGGCCGACCGGCTGGCGACGCTGGAAACCGATCTTGCCAATCTGGAGGAGCAATCCGCTGCGCTCACCACCCGTTGGCAGGCGGAAAAGGACAAGATCGCCGGCGAAGCGAAGATCAAGGAACAGCTCGACGCCGCCCGGCTCGAACTGGAACAGGCACAGCGCGCCGGCGACCTCGCGAAGATGAGCGAACTGTCCTACGGCACGATCCCCAGCCTCGAAAAGCGCCTGGCGGAAGCGGCGACCGCGTCCGAAGGCGCGATGCTGCGCGAGGAAGTGACCGCAGAGGATATTGCCGGGGTCGTCGCCCGCTGGACCGGGATTCCGGTCGAGCGGATGATGACCGGCGAGCGCGAGAAGCTGCTGGCGATGGAAGAAACGCTGGGCAAGCGCGTCATTGGCCAGGCCCACGCGGTCAGGGCCGTATCCACCGCCGTGCGCCGCGCCCGCGCAGGGCTGCAGGACCCCAATCGCCCGCTTGGCTCCTTCCTCTTCCTTGGCCCCACGGGCGTCGGCAAGACGGAGCTGACCAAGGCGCTGGCCGGTTTCCTGTTCGACGATGAAAACGCGATGGTTCGCATCGACATGAGCGAATTCATGGAGAAACATTCGGTCGCCCGCCTGATCGGCGCGCCTCCGGGCTATGTCGGCTATGAGGAAGGCGGCGTGCTGACCGAAGCCGTCCGCCGTCGCCCCTATCAGGTCGTGCTGTTCGACGAGGTGGAAAAGGCCCATGGCGACGTGTTCAACATCCTGCTCCAGGTGCTGGACGATGGCCGGCTGACCGACGGGCAGGGTCGCACGGTCGATTTCACCAACACGATCATCGTCCTGACATCGAACCTGGGCAGCCAGTATATCGCGGCGCTGGGCGATGATGATCCGGTCGAAAAGGTCGAGGAACAGGTGATGGAGGTCGTTCGCGGCCATTTCCGCCCCGAATTCCTCAATCGTCTGGACGAGATCATCCTGTTCCATCGCCTCGGCGTCGCCCATATGGCCCCGATCGTCGATATTCAGGTCGCCCGCGTGCAGAAGCTGCTCAAGGATCGCAAGATCATGCTCGACCTGACCGACGGTGCGCGGGCATGGCTGGGACGGGTCGGCTATGACCCTGTCTATGGCGCGCGGCCATTGAAGCGCGCAGTCCAGCGTTACCTGCAAGACCCGCTGGCCGACCTGATCCTGCGCGGCGAGGTGCCGGATGGCTCCACCGTCCGAGTGGAAGATGGCGACGGCGCGCTGGTTTTGAGCGTCGCTTGAGGCGATAGCACGGGAGGGGCAATCCCCCTCCCGTGCTTCAACCGTTGGGGTTCATCCCGGCGCGGCTGCGGGTGATGATGTCATCGGCATCCCGGTTCTGCTGCTCGGAAATCGCCCGCCATTCGGCGTTGGTCTTGCAGATGCGTTCCTTCTTCACCAGCGAACCAGTGACCTGAAACCGCTTGCACCGCACTGCATTGGGATCATTCTTGTCCAGCGGAGCCTTGTCCTGCGCCACTGCGGGCATCGCCAGAACGATCAGGCTGGACGCAATCACTGCCTTCAACATATGCACTCTAATTCTCCCAGAATGACGACAGTGCGAATCCCCTCTCTCCGAATGGGCCAGCCTCCATGTCGTCGATCAGATGCGCGACGGGACGTTATTCGTCTTGCTCGCATCAGCCGTGGCATAGAATTGCTTCAATAGTTGCTGCTCCGCAAGCGACAAATGCGGGTTCCATACGTCGAAAATCAGCACGACCCGCAAATGATCGCTGTCATTCCAGGCTTCATGATCGATCGTATCGTCAAAGCCGAAGGCGACCCCTTCTTGCCATGCCCGCGTTTCACCCCCAACGCGAAAGAAGCAGCCCTGCGGCACGATCAGTGGAAGATGAATGATCGCGCGCGTATTGGTGACGCCGGTATGCGCCGGAATCCGGCTGCGCGGCTTGAGCAGGGAAAAGAAGGCCGACGGCGCCCGCCCCGGAATGTCGGCGCGCGGCAAAGCCTCCAGCGCCGCGACGGTCTGCGGGCAGGCGGCGCACACCGCTTCGTTTCGTACGCCATATTCCCACAGGAACGCCGCCCCCCAGTCCAGCGACCCGTCAAGCGCGGTCCATTTATTCTGCGGCGTCCCTGCATCCTGCCGCACATAGGGACGGATGGCGTCGCCACGCTTGTCCACCATGGCGAGAAATTCGGCGCGGATCACGTCGGTCTTTGCCTCCAGCGCGTCCATCCAGGGGAAATGCTGCCGGTCGAAATATTCGTCGGCGGGCAGGAAGGGGTAATGCAAACCCGAACAGTGATTCTGGTAGATGGTCCGGCGGCCAAACTCCCGGTCCAGGCAAGCCTGAAAGCGCCGCTGCGTCACCCCGTCCGATGCCTTCAACTGGGCCGCGACCCCCGCCTCGACAAAAGCGGCGAATTGCGCCTGATGGGCTGTAACGAAGTCCCGTGCCTGCGCCAATATGTCTGCCAATGCAGGCGGCAGGTCGGTCAGTCCCGCTGACAGCGCCAGCGCCTTGCCCCAGCTGTCTGCTGCCGCTTGCCTTTCTTCCAGCCGTTGCTGGAGTTGCGCCATGCGGATTTGCGCCATCAAATTGCGCTGGTCGATGTCGATCGCCGCCTGCAGCGCCGCCCGCTCCGCCTCCGCCGCGCCAAGGCCGCGCTCTGCCGACGCCACGTTCATCCACAGCGCCGCCTCCTTGGGATCAGCCGCGGCCGCGCCACGAAAATGCACGCTGGCCGCTGCAAAATCGCGCCGGTCGAGGGCGATCATCCCCAGCAGGTTGAGCGCCTGCGGCTCCCCTGCCTGTCGCTTCAATGCGTCGCCCAGCAATTGCTCGGCCGCCGTGATGCGCCCCTGTCGCCGCGCCTCCGCCGCTTGCTGCACTAACCCACCAACAGCCCCGTCCATAAAGCCCCCCAGCTTCCTGTCCATCATCGCTACCATAAGCGCTCGCAGGGGCAACTAAGGGAAACTCCTGCGGCTTGAATGACCCGAAAAGCCATGCGAAGGCTGGTCGTCATGAGCTCCCCCGATCCTGCGATCCGCGACATCGTGCGCGACGCCCAATGGCTGGCCCATCGCTACGATCCGGGGCATGGCGCAGTCCATATGCGCTTTGTGCCACGCGCGCGGCATGGCGATATCCCCTTCCTGACCGACGAGTATCTGGGCGCGACCGACGCACCGCTCGTGCTGCGGCTGAGCGACGCCATGGAGCAGGTACCGCCTCGTGCGCCGATCCATTTCCTGTTTCATTCGGCCTATTGCTGTTCGACCTTGCTGGCCGGCGCGATGGATATTCCGGGCGTCGCGATGGGTCTGAAGGAACCGGTGCTGCTCAATGACCTGATCGGCTGGCGACATCGCGGCGCAAAGGGGCCGGAGGTTGCCCGCGTGCTGGACGCAAGCCTGCACCTGCTGGCCCGCCCCTTTGCGCCGGGCGAGGCCGTGGTCGTCAAGCCCTCCAACGTCATCAATCCGCTGATCCCCGCGATCATGAGCTTGCGCCCCGATGCGCGCGCCCTCCTGCTCCATGCCCCGCTCGAACCCTATCTCGCCTCGATCGCGCGCAAAGGGATGTGGGGGCGGCTGTGGGTGCGCGATCTGTTCCAGAAGCTGGCGCGCGAAGGGATGATCGCCCCTCTGGGCATCGCCCCGTCAGACTATCTGGGACTGACCGATATTCAGGTCGCCGCCGTCGGCTGGCTGGCGCAGCAGCATCAGTTCCACACTCTGTGCGATCAACTGGGAGCGCGGGTCGCCACGCTGGACAGCGAAACGCTGGTCGCAAGGCCGACCGAGAGCCTCGCTGCGTTGGCGCGGCTGTTCGGGCTGCAACTGGACGATGCGAGGGTTCGCGCAATCGCAAGCGGTCCGGTCTTTGCCCGCGACGCCAAAAATGGCGCGGCCTTCACGCCCGGCCAGCGCGCCGAGGCTGCCCAGCGCGGTCTGGAGGCGCATGCCGACGAGATTGCCAAGGTGGTCCATTGGGCGACGGTGATGGCCGACAATGCGGGCATTGCGCTGCACCTGCCCCGATCATTGATCGCCTAACTCGCCCGCCTGACTTTCGCCCATGAAAAAGGGGGCCGGTGTCGCCACCGGCCCCCTTTCCTTATCTTGACTGATCGAAAGATCAGAAGCGCAGCTTGGCAGCGACCGTGTAGCGGCGGCCCAGCGCGTCGTAGGTCGACGGATAGACGTTACCGCTGTTGTAGCTGGTCGAACCGATCGAGTTGCCAACCACCTTGGGCTGGTTGTCCAGCAGGTTCTGCACGGTCATGGTCAGCGTGACTTCGTCAGAGACGTGGAAGCGGCTGGTCAGGTCGAAATAATGTTCAGCCGGGATACGGTTGAAATCGACTTCCTTGCCGTTCAGCGTGCCGACGAAGGCATCGCCATCCTCATATTTCACGCCGTCGATATAGCGCCACAGCAGCGACAGATCGACCGAGTCAAACGAGAGGGTGTTGCGCACCGACCAAGAGAATTCCGGCTGGATCGAGGCGCAGTTGACGCTGTAGAGACCAACGCATTCGCGGTTGAGCGACGTCGGGGTCGCCTGGAACGTCGAGCTGTTGGTCCAGTTGCCGTTGGCGCTCAGCGCCCACTTCGCGAAACCGACATCCTTCTGATAGTTCAGCTGAACGTCGATGCCGTCCGTGGCCAGCTTGCCCAGGTTCGACAGCGTCTGCGGCAGACCGCCGACGACAGCTGCTTCACCAAACAGAGCGCCTGTGCCCGGATCGCGGCGGATGCCGGTGCAGGCCGGGTCCGAAGCGCTGGCGGCGGTGATGTTGTCGAAGCAAGCCGAAATCACGTCATCAGGTGTCGGGTTGGTGATCGCACCCGTGATCTTGATGTTGTAATAATCGACCGTCAGGCTGAAGCCCGGCAGGGCTGCTGGCTGGAGCGACACGCCCAGACCCCAGCTGTTCGACTTTTCCGGGCCGAGGGCGAGGTTACCGCCACCGGTGGAGTTCACCTGGCCAGCCGGATCATTGATGATCGAGCCGAGCTGGGCTGCCGTTGCGCCCTGGGCGATACAGACAGCCGCCAGGTTGGCATTCTGGGTCGGCGCGGCGCCGGCGCAGGGATCGCTGTCCAGGTTGGTCAGCGTGGTGTTCACCGGAGCAAACAGTTCGGCGATGTTCGGCGCACGAACGGCACGCGAATAGTTGCCGCGGAACTTGATGCCGTCAACCGGCGTCCAGTTGCCGGCCACCTTCCATGTGGTCGTGTTGTAACCCGAACCGCCATCGACCGAATAGTCGGATTAGCGGATGCCCGCTTCCACAGTCAGATCCTGGAAGAAGGGCTTGTCCTGCACCAGCGGCAGAATGACTTCGCCATAGGCTTCATAGACGTCATAGCCGCCGTCGATGTTCGGTGCCGCACCACCGGCGCCGCCCAGATCGCCCGACTGCGACAGCAGATCGGATTCCTGACTGGCGCCATATTTGCGATATTCGCCACCCAGAGCGAACGCCAGGCTGTCGGTGCCGAAGGGCGAAGCGACGCCAAAGTCACCGCTGACCGTGCCCTTGACCTGCGCCAGCGAGGTCTTGGTGGTGACCTGGCTGTTGGCCGTCAGATAGGCATTCTGCGCAGCCGTGATCGAACCATCGGGACCGAACACGTTGAGCGGGACGCAGCCATTGGTGTCGGTCAGGCAGGTCGCGGTGTTGGTCGCGAGAAGCGCCTGACGGACGCGCGAGTTCAGCCAGTAGCCCTGCTGGGTCTGGACGTTCTCCGATTCACCGTAGCCACCCGACAGATCCCAGTCGATCGAGTCGGTGATGCCACCGCGCGCGCCGATGCGATAATCGAAGAAGGTGGTGGTGAAGTCGGAAATACGCGGACCCAGTTCGGTCGCACGACGCGACAAGGTCGTCGTGACGGTGCGATAGTTCGGGTCGGTCGGGCTGGTCGCGGTCGCCGCGGCGGCGCATTCAGCCGCCGAGAAGCGGGCGGTGTAGCCAACGCCAGGCGTGGTGTCGAAGGCGCAGAAGGCATTACGCTGGGCAGCCGACAGATAGGGGTTGCTGAGCGGAACCACAACCGAAATGCCGAAGGCACCCGACGGCGCGATGATCGTGCTGACGGTGTTCTTCGAAAAGATGCCCCGCGAATAGACTTCTACCGCGTCGCTGACTTCGTAGCGGCCCGCGCCGTACATGTTGAAGCGTTCAAACGGCGTCTGGAAGATGTTGAACGGGTTGAAGTTATAAGCATCGAACGCAGAGGTGCCGCGGAAAGCGCCACCAGCGGCCGTCACCTGACGGTTGCCCTGCACGGCGTTACAGGCTGGCTGTCCATCGAGGCCGCAACCGGTCGTGATCGAATCGGCGCCGGTCGTGTTGACGTTGGTGAAACGCGACGGGGTCGACGTGCCCGAACCGCCGCCAAGGCCGGTGAAGGAATCGATCGAGACATTCGAGAACGGACGATCGCCCTGATAGACCGGGTCGGACTGCTGATAGCCAACCGAGAAAACCACGTTACCGCGGCCATCATCGAAATTGGCGCCCAGCGTCACGTCGGCGCGGACATAATGACCATCGGCTTCTTCGGTCAGCTGGTTGGCGATATTCGCTTCCAGACCGGCAAAGTCGGACTTGGTCACGAAGTTGACGACACCCGAAATGGCGTCCGCACCATAAGTGGTGGAAGCGCCGCCGGTCAGCACATCGACGCGGTCGATCAGTGCCAGCGGGATGTTGTTAAGGTCGAAACGGCCGTTCAGTTCGGCAGGCACCAGACGGTTGCCGTCGATCAGGACGATATTGCGGTTGGAACCCAGGCCGCGCAGGTTGACGAACGAAGCGCCGCCATTGCCGTTGTTGACGGCCGAACCGATGCTGGGAACGATACCCGGAATTTCACGCAGAATTTCTTCAGCGGTGTTGTTCTGCTTCAGTTCGATCTGGTCGGCGGTGGTCGCCGTAACCGGGGTCGAACGCGCCAGATTGGGGTTCTTGATCAGCGACCCGGTAACGATGATGGTGTCGCCCATTTCGGCATCGGCAGCCTGCGGCGCGTCCTGCGCGATGGCGGCGGTCGCGATCAGCGACGCGCCCAGAATCGCGGGTGCGACGCTGGCACGCAAAAGTGCCCTTTTGGAAAATGTCTTCACGGTCCAGTCCCTTGCTCTGGAGGTTGGCAGATGGCCTGCCACTCTAATGCACCTACAGGGGGACATGGTGCCCGACAGCGATCCCCCCATATGGATAGGGGGAAACTGCGCGGGGCGAACGGCGCTGTAAAGCCGGGGAAAAGGGCATTCACCGCTTTTGAACGCCCCTGTATCATAAATGCAACATGAACGTGGCATGACTGTTTTACAGGTGGTTAGCAATATAGTTGCACGACGGTCCTACGCCATGCAGCAATCATGCCGCGCGACCAAACAAGGCAGCCCTATTGTGGCGTTGCTCCTGCTTGGATGGCGTTCGCAGGCGCATATTGACCTTGCCTCTGGCGGGTGCATTGTAGAGGAACAAAGTGTCCGACGCGATGGAGAGACGATTATGGCGGGCTTGCGCGCACTGTTTTTGCTGGTCCCGCTCTGTATCGCGGCCCAATCTTCCGCTGCGCCGCAACGGCAACAGCCCCGACCCGAAATTTTCAATGACCTTTTGAAATGCCGGACGATCACAATTGATTCGGAACGGCTTGCCTGTTTCGACCGGCAGGTCGGCGCAATGGATGCTGCGGCGCAGCGCGATGAAGTGGTGGTGCTGGACAAGGGCGAACTGAACAAGACGCGCAAGACCCTGTTCGGCTTCTCCTTCCCCAAATTGCCCTTCCTTGGCGGTGGCGACGACAAGGAAGATGCGCCAGCCGAGGAAGGCGTCACCCATATCCAGGCGGTGATCGCATCGGTCCGCAGCCTGGGCTATGGCAAATGGCAGATCGGGCTGGACGACGGCGCGCAATGGATCACGACCGAAGCGATGACCGCGCGTGATCCCAAGGTCGGCCAGTCGATCGAACTGAAACGCGCCGCCATGGGCAGTTTCATGGGCAAGGTCGATGGCGGTCGCGCCGTAAGGATGAAGCGGATAAGCTGACGAGGCTATTGCCCGCTGGGCATCGGCCCGGCGAGCAAGAGCGGATCGATCCGCGCGTCATTCCACTTCATTCCCCAATGAAGGTGCGGGCCGGTAGCCCGCCCCGTCGCGCCGATCGCACCGATACGCTGTCCCTGCGATACATGATCGCCAAGCTTCACATCAACGCGCGACAGATGCAGGAACGCGCTGTTCAGGCCATGGCCGTGGTCGATCATCAGCAAATTGCCTTCCAGCGTGAAAGGCTTGTCGGCGGCCAGTATCACCACGCCGTCGGCCGGGGCCACGACCGGCGCACCGGTCGCCCCGGCCACGTCGACCCCGCCATGATAGGCGCCAGCCGTCCCCTGATAGATGCGCTGCGACCCGAACAGGCCCGATATACGCCCCACTCGCGGCCAGACGAACCGCTGCCGCCAACCCGTGGCGTCAGTCACCACTGCCCGCGCAGCGGCGATCTGTTCCAGTTCCGGCTTGCGCAGCGCCAGAAACGCCTCGCTGCTTTTGGTGGGCCGCATCGGCGCATTGATCCGCTCGATCCGCCATGCACGCGGAGCGATGGCAATCGGGTGGTCAAGCGTGCGGCCATCGGCCAAGCGGGCGGTCAGTTGCCCGGTCGGCCCGGCGTCGCGATCGAACGCGATCAGAAAACGGCCATCGCCATCGACCGGGACCAGCTTGCCATCCAACGTCAACGCCACCGTGCCCGCAGGGGCAGTGCCCAGCAGCACGCCACCCTGCGTCGCCGCCCCCTTGATCGTGAAGTCGGCGCGGTCGGGCAAGGGTGCGGCAGGTGCGGAAACGCCCGCCAGCGCAATCAGCAGTACCGCCGCCCAGTGCCTCATCGGCCGCTATTCGCCTTGATTTCGGCCCGCGCAGAGGCTTCCGCATCGGCATAGGGTTCCTGCCGCGCGATGCTCCAATAGCGCAGATCCTCAAGCGCAATCTTCTGGCCGGTCACTGCGCACAGCACATGATCGCCCGCCTGCAGCACGCGGAAACTATAGGCCATATAATGGAGCCGGGCGACACGATCGCTGTTGGACATCAACATGGGTCAGACCTTCTGGCGCTTCACGAAAACAGATCCTTCTGCGGCTCTTCCACCCCGCGCGGTTTGCGCGTCGGGCGTGGTGGAGCAGATATAGCGGCTGGGGCGGGCTTCTCAAGCGATGCCCCGCTATCCCCGACCGTCGCATCGACCGTCCCGTCCCGGAAATGCAGCGTCACCGCGCCTGCGGCCTGCGCCGCTGCGACCGACTGAACCAGCCGCCCGTCGGCCATCACCCGCGCATAGCCCCGCGCCAGCGGCAGGTCGGGATCAAGCGAGGCGAAATGGCGCGACACCCGGTCAAGCGCCGTCGCCCGGTCGCGATAGACGCGCGCCAGATAGTCAGGGCGTGGCCGCAAACGGTCCAGCCGCTCGCTCGCCCGCTGGAGATATTGCTGAAGCAGCGCCGGTCGCAGCGCCCCGCCTGCTTGCCCCAGTTGCGCGCGCGCATCCGCAATCCGGTGGCGCAAGCCGCTGCCCAGCGCGTCGGACAGCTGGTCCAGCCGTTGCCGCTGCGGGGCGAGCAGCATATCGGGCGTCGGCATCAGCCGCGCCTGCATTTCCAGCCTTTCCCTGGCCTGCCCCGCCCCGCGCCGTACCGCGCGCCCGGCACGCAAGCCCATCTCGCCCAGCATCGCCAGCAGGTCCGCCCGTACCGGCACCGCCAGTTCCGCCGCCGCCGTCGGCGTGGGCGCGCGCATGTCGGCGGCATAGTCACACAGCGTGGTGTCGGTTTCATGCCCGACCGCGGAAATGATCGGAATAGAACAGTCGGCGACCGCGCGCACGACGATTTCCTCGTTGAAGCTCCACAGATCCTCGATCGATCCGCCGCCGCGCGCCACGATCACCAGATCGGGCCGCGGCAGCCGCCCGCCCGCTTCCATCGCGCTGAATCCGCGCACCGCACGCGCAATCTGTTCGGCAGCCCCCTGCCCTTGCACCAGCACCGGCCAGACCAGCACATCGGTCGGGCAGCGATCCGCCAGCCGGTGCAAAATATCGCGAATGACGGCGCCCGTGGGCGATGTCACAACGCCAATCGTGCGCGGCAGGAAGGGCAGCCGCCGCTTGCGCTCCGCCGCAAACAGCCCTTCGCCCGCGAGTTTCGCTTTCAGCTTCTCCAGCAGCGCCATCAGCGCGCCTTCGCCCGCCAACTCCATCCGATCGATCACGATCTGATATTTCGACCGGCCGGGATAGGTGGTCAGCTTGCCGGTGGCGATCACCTCCACCCCATCCTGTGGCGCAAAGGCCAGCCGTTGCGCCCCGCCCTTCCACATCACCCCGTCCAGCACCGCATTATCGTCTTTCAACGCCAGATAGAGATGCCCGGACGCCGCCCGCTTGAACCCGGAAATCTCGCCGCGCAGCCGCACATGGCCGAAACGATCCTCCACCGTGCGCTTGAGCATCCCCGACAATTCGCTGACGGACAGCGGCGGCGCGTTGTCGCCCGCCCGTTCCTCCGCTAACAGGCGGCCCGAACTGTCATAGGCATCATATTCCGGGGACATGGGCGACATGAACATCCTTTTGCTTGGCGGCGGCGGCCGCGAACATGCGCTGGCGTGGAAGCTGGCGCAATCGCCCCGGCTCGATACGCTCTATGCCGCGCCGGGCAACCCCGGCATAGCCCAGCACGCGACATTGGTCGACCTTGCCGCGACCGATCACCGCGCCGTGCTGGATTTCTGCACTCGCCATTCGATCGGGCTGGTCGTGATCGGCCCGGAAGCGCCGCTGGTCGATGGCCTCGCCGATAATCTGCGCACCATGGGCGTGCCGGTATTCGGCCCCGGCAAGAAGGCTGCGCAACTCGAAGGGTCAAAGGGCTTTACCAAGGATCTGTGCAAACGCGCGAACATTCCGACTGCCGCCTATGTCCGCGTCACGTCCAAGGATGGCGCGATTGCCGCGCTGGACGATTTCGCGCTGCCGGTGGTGATAAAGGCCGATGGCCTCGCCGCGGGCAAGGGCGTGATCATCGCCGAAACGCGCGATGAAGCGCTGGACGCGCTCGACACCATGTTCTCCGGCGCGTTCGGCGCGGCGGGCGAGGAAGTGGTGCTGGAAGAGTTCATGACCGGCGAGGAAGCCAGCTTCTTCGCGCTGACCGACGGCACCGCCATCCTGCCCTTCGGCTCTGCGCAGGATCACAAGCGGGTGGGCGATGGCGACACCGGCCCGAATACCGGGGGCATGGGCGCCTACAGCCCGGCGCGCGTCCTGACCCCGGAACTCGAAGCCCAGGTGATCGAAACGATCATCAGGCCGACCGTCGCCACCTTGGCCGCCGAGGGCATGCCCTACTCAGGCGTGCTCTATGCCGGGCTGATGCTGACCGATCAGGGGCCGAAACTGATCGAATATAATGCCCGCTTCGGCGATCCCGAATGTCAGGTGCTGATGATGCGCTTCGACGGCGATCTGGTCGACCTGCTGCTCAGCGTCGCCCAGGGTACGCTGGCCAGCCAGGGACCAGTCGCGCTGGCCGATCGCACCGCTCTCACCATCGTCATGGCTGCCAAGGGCTATCCGGGCACCCCGGAAAAGGGCGGCGCGATCAGCGGCATCGACGCGGCGCAGGCTGGCGGCGCACTGGTGTTCCACGCTGGAACCGCCGATCAGAACGGCACGCTGGTCGCCAATGGCGGCCGCGTCCTCAATGTGACCGCCACCGGCGATACGGTCGGCGCGGCGCAGGCGGCAGCTTACGCCGCAGTCGACGCCATCGACTTCCCCACCGGCTTTTGCCGCCGCGACATCGGCTGGCGCGAAGTCGCCCGCGAACAGGCATGAAGCCTTGCCGTACGGGGCGACACCTATTTACATAGGCACGGCATAATCACGAAAGGCAGCGCGCGATGCAGGAATTTTTCATGGACTATGGCCTGTGGCTGTTGATCGGGCTGCTGGTGATCATCGGCCTCGTCTTTCTGCTGTCCGGCAAGGATAAGGCGCAGGACGCCCCGCAAGACATCGCACCCACGCCGCCCGCCCAGACCCCGCCTGCCGCTCTGGTAGAGCCGACACCCGCGCCCCCCATCGCCGCGCCGGTCGAACCCGTGGCCGCGCCGACAGCACCTATAGCCCCGATCGCGACTGCCCCCGAACCAGCGCCGGAACCCATGCCGGTCTCACCCGCCGCCACGGCCGCACCGGAAGCCGACGACGATCTGCTCCGCCTCAAGGGCGTGGGACCAAAGCTCAAGACATTGCTGATCGAACTCGGCGTCACCCGCTTCGCCCAGATCGCCGCCTGGACCGACACGGACCTCGCCGCGATCGACGCCAAACTCGGCAATTTCAAGGGCCGCCCGGTCCGCGACCAGTGGATCGACCAGGCCAAATATCTCGCCGCAGGCGACATCGCCGGCTTCGAAGCCAAATATGGCAAGCTGTAAGAATCTTTCTAGTAACGCGCGCCTGATCTCAGTCTAAGCGGCGCGGGCCGGAACAGTGTCCGGCCCGATTGGCGCTGACGCAGAACGCATCGCCGCTCTACTGCCGACGAACCGCTGGACCAGCGCATGGCGTGCCGTCAACTTGCTGGCAACCGCCAGCAGCAGAAGCGACAGGACAAACATGGGGAGAGTATCTGCTCCCGCCATCATCAACACCGCCATCACAAGGGGATGCCACAGATAGAAGAACAAACTGTCCTGCCCCAGCGCATTGAGGGGCGCAAACGACAGGCGTAAGGCTGACAAGCGCGGCAACAGTGCGATCAACCCCAGGCACATCAGCAACCGCGCAGGCACGAAGGCCAAGTCGTTGTCGCTACCCTGGAGGGCGCTCCACCATATCATGCCCAACGCGCCGGTCAGCAATACCACCCCCAGATAACGGCTCGGCAACCCTCGCTCCGCCACCAGCATTCCGAAGAAGAAATAGACAGGAAAGCGCAGGAAACGATTGTCGGGCGACAACAGACTGTCGCCGATCGCGCCATGCCCCAGTCCAAAACAATACATGATCGCCAGGCTGATCGGCGTCCCGACGGCAAGCAACTGGAGCGGCGAGAAAGGCACCAGTCGCGTCACCAGGATCAGGAAGAACAGGACCGGTATGTACCAAAGGTGAAACGGCGGACGCAGCAGTAACTCGATCGGCAGGGTCCAACTCACTGTCCAGCCGCTAACCAGTATATATATGAGTAGCGCGACCATCCATGGCAGCAGAATGCGATTGGCATAGCGACCAAAAATTCGCTCTGGCGGATCATGTCGCGTGCGGACGAGATTGAGCAGATAGCCCGAAATGCCGATCATCAACGGCATGCGAAAACCCGCCCCGACCCACATCGCCAGATGCGCCTGATGGGTCAGTTCCATGGCATGCCCTGCCATGACGAATAGAATCAGCACCCCTTTAATAAGGTCCACAGACGGATTTTTCGTCACATGATAGCCCTATGTCCCCGATAATCTGGATAGAAACTGGCTACCGCCCATGTCTTAAACATCCCGTTAAACGACTCGCACAGACCAATTCTTCCGATGGCTTTTGCCCACCTGCAAATGCGTTCAAGACCGCCAGGATGGCCCTGAAGCGTCCCCTGAATTGGACGTTGGATCCGCGTCACACGCCCTCTGGTTCGTGGGGAGCAGTTCCGTCCACCGCGCGATCATCCTCTATGCGGGGCAAAATGACATCGCCAACGGTCAGCGCCTGCAATTAACCGCCCAATATCTCCCGCGCGCGCGGCGCAAGCCTTTCTGTTGCGGCGGCGTGGATGCCGGGCGCGGCGCATAGCAGGCCAAAGGCGGTTGGCCGGGGCCGGTTGAACAGCAATGGATCGCCGAGCGCATCGGTCACCATCGCGCCGGCCTCCTGACAGATGATCGCGGCGGCCGCTATGTCCCATTCGTTGCCCCAGCGCACCGTGGCGACCAGATCAGCCTCATCGGCGGCAACCATCGCCATGCGCAGCGCGATGCTGTTGGGCTTTTCGACCATCACCAGATCATTGTCGTTACGCGGCAATTGTTCGGCTGGCACCCGCGCGCCGGTGAGAAGCGTGCGGGATCCCGCGCGCAGCGTCCTCCCATTGCGGGTCGCCCCATGCCCGGCCTGCGCGATCCAATATTCGTTGCGGGCAGGCGCGGCCAATATCCCCAGCCGCACCGCGCCATCCTCGACCAGCGCGACCGACACCGCCCAGCCGCGTCGTCCGCGCAGATAGTCGCGCGTGCCGTCGATCGGATCGACCACCCACACGCGGGACACGCCCAGTCGATGCACGGTATCGGCCGTCTCTTCCGACAGCCATCCCGCCCCCGGATCGATCGCGCCGAGCGAGGCGCGCAGCAGGCCGTCGACTTCCAGATCGGCATCGCATACCGGATGGCCCGGCACTTTTTCCCACTGGCGCACGCGCGTTTCGCCACCCGCCCATAGCGCCAGCGCATGATCGGCCGCATCCGACACGGCCCCCACGATCGCGCGCAGGTCGATATCAGCCCCCGGCAACGGTCATCCCGTCGACGCGTAGCGTCGGCACATTCATGGCATAGCGGAAATGCAGGTCATTGGCGGGTATCAGGGAACGGAACATCGCCTTCAAATTGCTGGCGATGGTGATTTCGGACACCGCGTTGGTCACCGCGCCATTTTCGATCAGGAAGCCAGCTGCCCCCCGGCTATAATCGCCCGTGACACCGTTGACGCCCATGCCGATCAGTTCGGTGACATAGATGCCGCGCTTCACGTCCGCCATCAGGTCGCCGGGGGATATGCTGCCCGGCTCCATATGGACGTTGGTGATGCTGACCCCCGGCGCGCCGCTGCCGCCACGGCTGGCATGGCCGGTCGGTTCCTGTCCCAACTGGCGTGCCGACGCACTGTCCATCAGCCAGCCGGTCAGTACCCCCTTGTCGATCAGCGCGCGCCGTTCGACCGGCAGCCCTTCGCCATCGAACGGGCGCGATCGCAGCCCGCGCACCAGCAAAGGATCGTCGATGATGGTGACGTTCGCGTCAAACAGCGCCTCGCCCAGCGATTCGAGCAGGAAACTCGATCGCCGCGCAATCGCCGGGCCGACCATGCCGCCAATCAGATGCCCCACCAGGCTGGAACCAATGCGCGGATCGAAAATCACCGGCATGACGCCGCTATCGACCTTGACCGGATTCAGCCGCGCCACCGCCCGCTGGCCCGCCCGCACGCCGACCGCCTCGGCCTGGTCTAGATCTTCCAGATGACGCGCGCTGTGACTGGCATAGTCGCGCTGCATGTCCGATCCGCTGCCCGCCAGGACGCTGGCCCAGGTCGAATGGCTGGTTGCGCCATAGGCGCCCGCAAAACCATGGCTGGTCGCCAGCGCAATCTGGCTACGCCCGCTCGACGCGCCGCCGCCCTCGCTGTTGGTGATGCCCGGCACGGCGCGCGCCGCGTCCTCCGCCATCATCGCGCGTTCGCGCAGCGCAGCGGGTTCCGGCTCCTCGCTGTCGGTCAGGTCCAGCGCGGGCAGGCGCTTCTTCATCAGCCGGTCTTGCGAGGCAAGGCCTGCATAAGGATCTTCGGGCGCTTCGCGCGCCATCGCCACCGCCCGGTCGACCAGCGTGCCGAGCGTTGCGGGGTTCATGTCAGACGCGGAAATGCTGGCCGACCGGTTGCCGATGAACACGCGCAGGCCGATCTCCTCGCCCTCCGACCGCTCGATATCCTCCAGCGCGCCAAGCCGCACCGATATGTTGGTGGAGGCATTGCAGGCATAGATGGCGTCGGCTGCGTCCGCCCCCGCCTTGCGCGCGGCGCTCACCAGATCCTGCGCGCGCGACTGGGCTTCTTCTAGGCTGAGCATGGAGGCAAGCTATTCCCGAAACGAAAAAACAATGGGTCGGCCTTACGCGCTTGGCTCGCGCGGGGCAACGCCCGCCAGCCAATGGTCGAGCAAGTGCCATGCCACCGCCATGCGTGGCGGCGCGATGAAGGGCGCTTCCGGCTCCCCGGCCATCGCTGCGCGCACGCCATCGGCATCGCACCAGAAAGCGTCCTCAATCTCGGTCGGGTCCAGCGTCAGCGCGTCGCCCGCTGCCTGCGCGACGCAGGCGATCATCAACGACGATGGGAAGGGCCAGGGCTGGCTCATCACATAGCGCACGTCATGGACGCGAATGCCCGCTTCCTCGAACAATTCGCGCGCTACCGCTTCCTCGATCGTCTCGCCCGGCTCGATAAAGCCCGCGAGCGCCGAATAGCGTCCCGGTGGCCAGGCATGCTGGCGGCCCAGCAGCACCTTGCCCTCATATTCCGCCAGCATGATCGACACCGGGTCCACGCGTGGAAAATGCTCCGCCTGACACGCCCCGCACTGGCGCGCCCAGCCTGCCTTGACCGGCGCAGTCCGCCCGCCGCACACCGCGCAGAAGCGGTGGCGCACGTGCCAATGCAGCAAACTGCGCGCTGTCCCGTAAAGCGCCAGTTCCTGCGCTGACACTTGCCCCGCCAATGCCCGGCTACGGGGCGTCGCCCCCGAACCGCTCGTCAATTCGACCAGCAATTCAGCAAAGATCGGCCGTCCCGCCGGATCGACGCCCAGCAGCACATGATCCTCGACCAGCGCGCCGCCATCGATCGGCTCCAGCACCAGCGCGCCATCGACCTCGACCGGCTCCAGACCATCCAGCACCAGCACGCGCGCTGCCGGATCGGCAAATGTCTCCGCCAGCAATGCAGGGTTCGAGCGGATATGGTCGACACGATCGAGCGTGCCGCCGACAAAGCCGGGCGGGTCATCGAGCCGGGGGTCAGTGCCGTGCATCCGCATCCTTCTCCTTCAACACCGCCTGCGCCGCGCGGGCGAATAAAGTGGGCAGGCCCGCATCGGCAATGCGTTCGACCGGCCACCATTCGCCCTCGTCAGACGGGACATGATCCTGCTCCACATGGGTGGTATGGACGGTCAGCGCCAGTGAGAAATGGGTAAAGACATGGGCAACCGGCTCGGCAAGCGTCCGCCAGTCCCCGGCAAAGGGTGGCGCGGCGTCGGGATCGGCGCTCCAGTCGGAACTAGGCAGCGCCCGCATTCCGCCCAGCAGCCCCTTGTCCGGACGGCGCACCAGCCAGACATGACCGTCCGCCCGCTCGATCCACCAGCCATGACCGTTACGATGGGGTCGCGTCTTCTTGTCCGCCTTGACCGGATAGGCGGCGGGGTCAGCCGTGCGCACTGCCGCACAATCGTCCCGCAAGGGGCAGATGCCGCACGCCGGATTGCGCGACGTGCAGATGGTCGCGCCCAGGTCCATCATCGCCTGCGCAAAATCCCCCGCCCGCGCATCGGGCGTGATCGCATCCGCTGCCGCGCGGATCGCCGGGCGGGCCGCTGGCAAAGGCGTATCGATGGCAAACAGCCGCGCCACCACCCGCTCGACATTGGCGTCCACCACTACCGCGCGCCGCCCAAAGGCGATCGCCGCGACCGCAGCGGCGGTATAGGCACCCACCCCCGGCAGGGCGCGCAGTCCCTCCTCCGTATCGGGGAAATGCCCGCCATGATCGCGCACCACCGCACGCGCGCAGGCCAGCAGATTGCGGGCGCGGGCATAATAGCCAAGCCCCGCCCAGGCCGCCATCAGATCGGCATCGTCCGCCGCCGCCAGCGCCTCTACGCTGGGCCAGCGCGCCGTGAATTTCGCGAAATAGGGGCCGACCGCCGCCACCGTCGTCTGTTGCAGCATGACTTCGGACAGCCAGACCCGATAGGCGTCGGCCGCATTGGCGCCGGGCAGCGCGCGCCAGGGCAGGCGCCGGGCATGGACATCATAATGGGCCAGCAGGTCGGCTGCTATTTTTACCCCGTCTTTTACCATGTCACCCTCGACGCGCATGGCGGCGCTATGCCATGGTGCGGCCCATGACGGAACGCCCCCCGACACCCAAAGTGAAAAGTCGCGCTATTCCTGCGGCGGAGCGGCCGCGCGTCGGCGGATCGCGGCGAATCGCCGATCTGATGCCCGACATTGGCCGCGCCGCCTTCCGCAAGTTCGGCTTCGTCCAGTCGAGCATCGTCACCCGCTGGTCGGAAATCGTCGGCAGCCATTATGCCAGCATTTCCGCACCCGAATCGATCCGCTTCCCGGTCGGGCAAAAGGCTGGCGGCACGCTGCAACTCACTGTCATGAGCGGCCATGCGCCGATGGTCCAGCACATGGTGCCGGACATCATCGAACGGGTGAACCGCTTTTTCGGCTATGCCGCCGTGGCGAAAGTGGCGATGCGACAGGGCGAAATCATGCCCAGCCCCGCCGAGCGCCGCCCGCCGCCCCGCAATCTCAAGCCCATTCCGGTCGAACTGGGCGATTCGCTGCGCGACATTGGCGACCCGGAATTGCGCACGGTGCTGGAATCGCTGGCGCAGGGACTTGCCAACAGCAGCGGCCTGCCCAAAATCGGATAATCGTTCGGCTGGCGTTCAGCACCAGTCATTAACTGGACTTGGCTCATGAAAAAGCTGCTTTCCCTCGCCCTTCTCGCCCTCCCCGTCGCCGTCCTGGCCGCACCCGCCGCCAATTGGGTTGACCGCGTCACCGTCTCGGCGATCGGCGGCCATGCCATGGGCAATCCCGCCGCGCCTACCAAGCTGGTAGAATATGTCAGCTACACCTGTAGCCATTGCGCCCATTTCGTCGGCGAAGCGAGCGCCCCGCTCAAGGCCGATTATGTCAAAAGCGGCAAGGTCAGCGTCGAAGTGCGCAACGCGGTGCGCGACAAATATGACCTGACCGCCGCGCTGCTTGCCCGCTGCGGCGGCCCGGCGCGCTTCATGGGCAATCATGAAGCGCTGTTCGCCAATCAGGATGCGTGGATGGAACAGCTGCTTGCCTATGATCGGGACGCGGTGAAGCCGACCGAACAGATTGCGGCGCTGCGCGACATCGGCCAGAAAACCGGCCTCTACACGCTGATGGCCAAGCGCGGCTACACGCCCGCCCAGTTGAATGCCTGCATCGCCAGCCCCATGGCGATGAAGCAGGTCATGGCGATGACCGACGAGGCATGGAACAAGGTGAAGATCAACGGCACGCCCGGCTTCACCATCAACGGCGCGCTGGTCGCCGGATCGGACTGGGGCAAGCTCCAGGCTGCATTGCCCCCTGTCGCCCGCTGATCTAATAAAGCCGTCAACCCGCCCATAATCGGAGCCTTGCCCGTCGTGAAAGCCTTGTCCGGTGTCGTCCTTATCGCCCTGTCCCTCACCCTTGCCGCCTGCGGCAAGAGCGAAGAGGGGACCGCGCCCAAGGGCGAAGCCATTGCCGCCGTCGCGCCGCCAGCGGGCACCAGCTGGTCGGAAACCATCGCGGCGACGCCAGAGGGCTATTTCGTCATGGGCAATCCGGCGGCCAAGCTGAAGCTGGTGGAATATGGCTCCTACACCTGCAGCCATTGCCGCGACTTTTCCGTCGAAGCGTCGGAGGAGATCAAGAAGCTGGTCGATACCGGCAAGATGAGCTTTGAATTCCGCACCTATGTCCGCGACCCGATCGACATTTCGACCGCGCTGCTCGCCCGTTGCGGCGGCAAGGACATCTTCTATCCCCTGTCCGAACAGTTTTTCGCGAACCAGAACGCGATGTTCGAAAAGGCGCAGGCTCTGGGCGACCAGCCCTATCAGGCATTGATGAGCGCCCCGCCGGCACAGCGTTTCGGCCGGCTGGCCGGTGCGCTGGGCCTGATCGATTTCGCCAAGCAGCGCGGCATTGCCGAAGATCAGGCGAAACAATGTCTGGCCGATACCGGGGCAGCCGAAAAGCTGGCCAAGGGCGTCGAAACAGCCAACAGCCAGTATCAGATCACGGGCACGCCCAGCTTCCTGATCAACGGCGTGCTGGTCGACAATGTCGCCAACTGGGCGACGCTTCAGCCCAAGCTCAAGGAAGCAGGCATCTGATTGCGCGTCGGGGGGCGGACATCAGCGCCTGAGCGCTTGAAGGCAGGGGTGGCCGCACGCCTCCCCTGCGCGGCCTTGTTCTGCGCCGCATTGCGGCCTTGGCGCAGACAACAGAAATGCAGATAAAGCGGCTCAAGCTTTCCGGCTTCAAAAGCTTCGTCGATGCGACCGAATTGCGCATTGAACCCGGCCTGACCGGCATTGTCGGCCCCAATGGCTGCGGCAAGTCCAACCTGCTGGAAGCCATACGCTGGGTCATGGGCGAATCCAGCGCCAAATCCATGCGCGGCGGCGGCATGGAGGATGTGATCTTCGCAGGCACCGCGACCCGGCCCCAACGCGATTTTGCCGAAGTCTCGCTGCTGACGGTGCAGGAACAGGGTGAGCTTTTTTCCGCCGTGGATATAGGCCCGGACGGCGAACTGGAGGTCACCCGCCGGATCGAGCGCGGCGCAGGCAGCGCCTATCGCGCCAATGGCCGCGACGTGCGCGCAAAGGATGTGTCGCTGATCTTTGCCGACGCCGCCACCGGCCCGCATAGCCCGGCGCTGGTCAGCCAGGGCCGAATCGCCGCCGTCATCGCCGCCCGGCCCCAGGAACGGCGCGCCATGCTGGAGGAAGCGGCCGGGATTGCGGGCCTGCATGTCCGGCGCAAGGATGCCGAGCAGAAACTGCGCGCGGCCGAAACCAATCTTGCCCGGCTCGCCGAAATATTGCTCGACATGGACGCGCGCACCAATGCCCTGCGTCGTCAGGCCCGCGCCGCCGAACGCTATATCCGCCTGTCCGATCAGATCAGGGTCGCCGAAGCGCGCGCCCTTTTCGCCCGCTGGCGTGAGGCCCATGCCAGCGCCGAAGCCGCCCGCGCGCAGGCGAAAGAGGCGGAGGCCGCCGTCGCCGCCGCGCAGGACGCGCAACTCGCTGCCGCCGCGCATGCCCAAGCCGCGCTGGCCGCGCTGGCCGAGCGTCGCGCCGCCGCCCAACGCGCGCGCGATGACGCCAGTGAGGCTGGCCATCGCCTCGCCACGCTGCGCACCGAGCGCGACGGCGTGGTGCGGCGGCTGCATGATCTGGCCCAGCAGGCCGCCCGGCTGGACGAGGATCGCGCACGCGAAGGCACGCTCGCCAATGACGCCGCCGACGCGATCGCGCGCCTCACCGCCGAAATCGCAACGTTGAAGGCGCGCATCGCCGAAACCGAAAAGCTGCGCCCCGATTTCGCCAGCCGCATCGCCAGCGCCGAGGACAGCGCCCGCGACGCCGAACTGGATCTGGCCAAGGCGATGGCGAAGCAGGCAGGCGAACAGGCCGAACTGCGCGTCGCCGAAGCGGCGCTGGTGGCCGCGCGCAACCGGCTGGAGCGCGCGGAACGCGACGTTCAGCGCTTGAGCGGCGAAGCCGCCGCCCTGCCCGACCCCGCACCGCTGGAAGCACAGCGCGCCGCCGCCATCGCTGCGCAGGAAGAGGCCAGCGCCGCCCGCGATGCCGCCGAAGCCGCGATCCATGCCGCCGAAGCCGCGCGTCAGTCGGCAAGTGAGCAACGTGCCTCTGCCGAAGGCGCACTTTCCGCCGCGCGCGCCGCACTCGCCGCGCTCGACAGCGAAGCGGCTGCGCTCAAACGCGCGGTAGACAGCGGTCCCGGCGGTCGTACCCGTGCGCTCGATCAGCTCAAGGCTGCGCCGGGCTATGAACGCGCTTTGGCCGCCGCGCTGGGCGACGATCTGGAAGCGCCGATCGCCCCCGACGGCAAGCGCCGCTGGGCCGGCGCGCCATCGCTGACGAACGACCCCATACTGCCCGACGGCTGCGCGCCACTCGCCGCCCATGTCACCGCCCCGCCCGAACTCGCCCGCCGTCTGGCCCAGATTGCGGTCTCCGACAGGGATGAGGGCCAGCCCCTTGCCGTGGGCCAGCGCCTCGTCACGCGCGATGGCCAGTTGCGCCGCTGGGACGGCTATGTGGCGATGGAAGGCGGGGCTGCGGCGGCGGAACGATTGATCCGGCTCAACCGGCTGGAGGCGATCGCCGCGAACCGCCCCGCCGTCCAGGCGCAGGTCGATGCCGCCAGCACCGACCAGCAGCAGGCCAAGGCGCGCGAACAGGCTGCCAGCGAAGCCCTCGCCAGCGGCCGCACCCAGCTTGCCCAGGCCGATCAGAACTTGCGGATCGCGCTGCGCAGCGCAGACGAGGCGACCACTGCGCTCGAACGGCTGGCCGGGCGGCGCGAAGGGATTGAGGAGCGACTGGCCGAGGCGCGGCGCGATGCCGATGCCGCCCGCGCCGATCATGACAGCGCGCAATCAGCCCGCGCCGCCATGCCCGACGGCGCGCACACGCGCACTCTGGTCGCCACGCTGGCGCAGGCGAGCGAAAAGGCGCGCGCCATCGTCAGCCAGCTACAGGCCGATCAGGCCCTGGCCGACCGTGCCCTGTCGAGCGACCGCGAACGGCAAGCCGCTGCCGATGCGGAGATCAAGGGCTGGCGCGCCCGCGCGGGCGAAGCGGCCAAACGCATCGCCTCGATGGTCGCACGCGGCGACGAGATAGCCACCGAACGCGCCGCCATCGCGGGCCAGCCCGACGCGCTGGCGCAGGCCATCGCCGCGCTGGACGATCAGGGCACGACGTTGACCGCCGCCGCCGATGCTGCCCGCCATGCCGAGCAGGACGCCGAAGCCGCCTTGCGCCAGGCCGAGCAGCGATCCGCACAGGCTGGCGAATTGTTCGCCGCTGCCCGCGAAGCGCGCGCCACCGCCACGGCCCGCGCCGAATCCGCGGATGATCGGCGGATCGAAACCAATCGGCTGTCGGGCGAACGTTTCGAATGCCCACCCCCCCTCCTGCCCGAAAAGCTGGGCTTTGCCAGCGCCGACATCCGCCTCGCCCAGACCGAACAGGCCGACCATGACCGCTTCACGGCCGATCGCGAGCGGATTGGCCCGGTCAATCTCGTCGCGGCGCAGGAACTGGAGGAACTGGAGCAGGTGCAGGCCAGCAGCCGCGCCGAAAGCGAGGAACTGACCCAGGCGATCCATCGCCTGCGCGGCTCGATCGGTAGCCTCAACCGCGAAGGCCGCCAGCGCCTGCTCGCCGCGTTCGAGGCGGTCGACGCCCATTTCCGCCGCCTCTTCACCACCCTGTTCAATGGCGGTCAGGCGCATCTGGAGTTGATCGACAGTGACGATCCGCTGGAATCGGGGCTTGAGATCATGGCCCAGCCGCCGGGCAAGAAGCTGGCTGCGCTTACCCTGCTGTCGGGCGGGGAACAGGCTTTGACCGCCGTGGCGCTGATCTTCGGCCTGTTCCTGACCAATCCCGCGCCGATCTGCGTGCTCGACGAAGTCGACGCACCGCTGGACGACGCCAATGTCGAACGTTTCTGCGACCTGCTCGACGCCATGGTCGCCCAGACCCAGACCCGCTACCTCATCGTCACCCATAATGCCGTCAGCATGGCGCGGATGCACCGCCTCTTCGGCGTCACCATGGTCGAACGCGGCGTCAGCCGCCTCGTTTCGGTCAACCTTCAGAGCGCCGAAGCCTTGCTGGCGGCCGAGTGATTTTTGTAGTTACAAAAATTCTTGACGAATTTCTGTAGTTATGCAAAATGGCAAAGCGTTTTTGTCCACCCTGGAGCGCGTCGCGTAACTACGTTCTAGGGGCATGAAAATGGAATTGAGCTTCGATCCGGCAAAGCGATTGAAAACCCTACAGGAACGGGGATTGGATTTCGCTGATGCCGCGCAGGTTTTTGACGGTCCGTCCTACACGGTGGAGGACGATAGATATGACTATGTTGAGCCGCGTTTTCAGACTTATGGCCTGATGAACGACAGGCTAATTACGGTGGTCTGGACGCCGGTTGATGGTGGAATCCGGGTCATCTCCATGAGGAAATGCAATGACCGAGAGCAGAAAGCCTTTGCCCGCAGATTGGGATGATGATGACATTCCCGAATGGACGGAGGAGATATTTGACCGAGCGGAATTTCGCATCGGCGATAGGGTTATCCGCCCCGCCACTGGCACGCTGACCCGTCCCGGCCGCCCCAAATCGGACGCCCCCAAACAACAGGTAACCCTTCGCCTCGACGCTGCCGTACTGGACGGTTTCCGCGCCACTGGGCCGGGCTGGCAAAGCCGGATCAACGCCGAACTGCGCAAGGCGCTCGGCCTTTAATCCTTAACCCGCCCTAACCAGCCCTTCATCCGCCGGAACAGGCCGCGTTCGCTGATCGGCTCGAACATTTCGTCCGGTCCTTCGGGGTCCAGCACCTCATGGTCGGCCAGCCACGCCTGTACGTCATTCAGATCCGGCGTCTCATAGGGGCGCAGCGTCCGGCCGGGCTTCTGGCGCATTTCCTCTATCCCCGCGACCAGCCCGCGCTGCGCGACGACGCGCGCCACCCGCTCCACCGGCAGGTCGAGATGCTCGGCGATCAGATCGTCGCGGATCGCCCTGATCCTGTCCTGCCAGCCGGCATTGGCGGGCAGCGCGGTATCGATCGTCACGTCGCATTCGGTGTCCAGCCGCATCGAGCGGTTGTTCATGTTGGATGAACCGACCCGGATCAGTCGATCATCGACGATCAGGATCTTGGCGTGGACATAGATGGGAACGCCACGCGTCGTGAAGGGATGATAGATGCGCAGCCGCCCGTGGACGTCGCGCGCCTTCAAAGCCTCGAACAGACGCGCCCGCGCCGAATCCATCGCCTGCTGCTCCAGCCAGCCGTCCGCCTGGGTCGGATTGATGATGACGATGTCCGGCCCGTCCGCTTCGTCCAGCCGATTGGCGATCGCTTCGGCAATGCGGCGCGACGCGAAATATTGGCTTTCGGCGTAGATGCAACGCTGCGCCGCTGCGATCTGGTGGCAATAGAGCCGCTCGATCTCGATCAGTTCCTCCTGATCGTCCATTTTGGGCGCAGAGCGGGAAATGGCGACATCGACATCGGTGAATTGCACCGGCAGATGGTCGGGCCAGCAATCTTCCACCCCCTCGACCGGTGCCAGCGCATCGCCGCCCGCCCCGACCCAGCGATTGCGGGCATGTTCCCCCAGCGCCGCGGCGACAGGTCCGGTCAGCGCCGTGGTCGCATCGTGCCAGGGGCCATAGGGCGACCCGTCCGGATGCAGCCGACCCGGTTCTTCATCGCGATGATGGCGCGTGTCCCATCGGTCGCCGGTCATGTCGATGCCGCCGCAAAAGGCGAAGCAATCGTCAATCACCACGATCTTCTGATGGTGGGAGGCAGCGGGCGGATGATGACTGTCCAGCTTCACCGTCACGCGCGGATGGGCCATCCATTTGAGCGTCGTGAACAGGTTGGTCGGCCGCACCATCGACTTCATCGCGCCGACATCCCAGCGCAGCAGAAAGATTTCCAGATCCGGCGTACGGTCCACCAGCCAGCTGATGAAATCGCCGATCACCACCGGCGCGCCATCATGGACCTCATCCTCGCGCACCAGGCTGATCGCGGCATCGAAATCCCAGCCGATCAGCATGATCCGCCGTTTCGCCTTGAGCATCGCCGCACGGGCATGGCGGAAATAGGCATCGGCGTCGATGATCGTGCTGGCGCGCGTTGCCCGTGCGATCTGCCAGCAATCCTCTCCGGCGACGGGGCCGGCAATTGGCGCGCTCATGCGCTGCCGACCACTAGGCATCCCAGAAACATCAGCAGTCCGGCAAAGCGGTTGGATCGGAATTTGACGAGTGGATCGAGACCATCCTCGCGCAGGGTGGCGACCTGCCACAGCAGATGCACCGCCACCGGCAGCAATGCGGCCAGCGCCAGCATCTGGGGCCGCACCTGCCAGATCGCCCCGCTCCACAGGCCGAGCGCGCACAGATAGCAGAGCGCCACGCCCAGCCGGACGTGCCGCCCCATGGATAGGGCGCTGGAACCAATGCCGATCAGCGCGTCGTCCTCCCGGTCCTGCAGCGCGTAGATCGTGTCATAGCCCACAACCCAGAAAATGGTTCCGGCATAGAGTGAAATTCCCGGCAGCGTCAGCGCGCCCATCACTTCGCTCCACCCGACCAGCGCCGCCCATGAAAAGACGAGGCCAAGCCAGACTTGCGGCCAGCCGGTGATCCGTTTCATGAAGGGATAGGCCGCGACCAGCGCCAGCGACGCCAGCGCGACGACCTGCGCATAGAGGCGCAATTGCAGCAGCACGATCAGCCCGACCAGACATAGCGCGACCAGCCACAGCCAGGCCGTGCGCAGCGTCATCGTGCCGCTCGCCAGCGGGCGCGCCGCCGTGCGCGCCACTTTGCGGTCGAGATCGCGATCGACGATATCGTTGAATACGCAGCCAGCGCCGCGCATCGCGATGCTCCCCGCCAACAGCCAGAGTATCAGCGGCCAGCGCGCAAAGCCGCCCCCCGCCAGCGCCACCGCCCAGGCCCCCGGCCAGAAGAGCAGCCACCAGCCGATGGGCCGGTCGAACCGCGCCATCTGCACCAGCGCGCGCGGGGTGTCCGGTAGCCGCGCCAGCAGCCCACGCGCCTGGCTGTCGGGAACGATGGTCTGGCTCAACTGACGCACTCCATTCGGGCCGACTTGTCGAAGCCCCGTTCTTCTCTAAAGACTCCCATAGCCTCCGGGCAAGTTTCGTCGAACGGAAAGCGCATCATGACCGCAACTCCCGCCTGGCCGCCGCAAAGCGCGCCGCGTCTGCATGTCGAAACCCAGTTGGGGGATGGCGTGTCGGTGCCTGTCGATGGCAATCCGGCCCATTATCTGATCAGCGTCATGCGGGTGAAGCCCGACGATATCGTCCTGCTGTTCGACGGCCGGTCGGGCGAATGGGCCGCCCGCGCCCGCGACATCCGCAAGCGCGACCTGATATTGGAATGCATCCGCCAGACGCGACCGCCCGAATCCGTCCCGGATTTCTGGCTCTGCTGCGCCCCGATCAAGAAGGGCCGGATAGATTTGATCGCGGAAAAGGCGTGCGAACTGGGCGTGGCCAAGCTCCAGCCGGTCCTCACTCGCCGCGCCGTGGTGGACAAGCTCAATCTGGATCGTTTGCACGCCCATCTGGTCGAGGCCGCCGAACAATGCGGCCGCACCAGCCTGCCGTATCTTGCCGCGATGGTGAAGCTCGATGCGTTGCTGCGCGACTGGCCGCAGGACCGTCACCTATTCTTTGCCGATGAAACCGGCGGCGCACCGCTGGCCGCGGCCTTTGCCGCCCACCCCGGTCCCGCCGCTTTCCTGATCGGGCCGGAGGGCGGATTCGATCCTGCCGAACGCGAAGCGATCCGCGCCCACCCGCGCGCCGTGGCGGTTTCGCTCGGTCCCCGCATCCTGCGCGCCGAAACCGCTGCCATCGCCGCAACGGCCGCGTGGATGACGCTGAACGGGGACTGGCACTAAGTTTCATTTCGCTATTGGATTGAACCGTTTATAGACAGGCCCTATCTGATCAACGCCAGTCGCTGTTTGACCGGCCGAGGGGAAGCATTAAGGGCGGGGCATGAGCACCAGAACCGACTCAGCGGGTGAAGATCCCGTCATCGAAAGCCGCGACCAGTTGATCGCGGCCTTTGCCAAGGGCGAAAAGCCCAAGGATCGCTGGCGCATCGGCACGGAGCACGAGAAATTCGTCTATAACCGCAGGGATCATCACGCCCCTTCCTATGAGGAAAAGGGCGGCATCCACACGCTGCTGATCGGCCTGACCCGTTATGGCTGGAACCCGGTGTTCGAGGGTGAGAATATCATCGCCCTGTCCGGCGCCGACGGCACGATCAGCCTGGAACCGGCCGGGCAGCTCGAACTGTCCGGCGCGCCGCTCGACAATATTCACCAGACCTGCGCCGAAACCGGCCGCCATCTGGAACAGGTGAAATATGTCGGCGACATGCTGGGCCTGGGCTTTCTGGGCCTGGGCATGTGGCCCGACAAGACGCGCGCAGACCTGCCGATCATGCCCAAGGGCCGGTATGAAATCATGCTGCGGCACATGCCGCGCGTCGGCTCCATGGGGCTGGACATGATGCTGCGCACCTGCACCATCCAGACCAATCTGGACTATGGCAGCGAAGCGGACATGGCCAAGAAGTTCCGCGTCTCCCTCGCCCTGCAACCGCTCGGCACCGCGCTGTTCGCCAATTCGCCCTTTACCGAAGGCAAGCCCAACGGCTTCCTCTCCTACCGCAGCCATATCTGGTCGGACACCGACCCCAAGCGCACCGGCATGTTGCCCTTCGTGTTCGAAGACGGCTTTGGCTATGAACGCTATGCCGACTATGCGCTCGATGTGCCGATGTATTTCGTCTATCGCGACGGCAAATATATCGACGCTTCGGGCCTGTCGTTCCGCGATTTCCTGAACGGCGAACTGTCGGTCCTGCCGGGCGAAAAGCCCACGGAGAAGGATTGGGAGGATCATCTTTCCACCGCCTTTCCCGAAGTGCGGCTCAAAAGCTTCCTTGAAATGCGCGGCGCCGATGGCGGACCCTGGGGCCGTATCTGCGCCCTGCCCGCGCTGTGGGTCGGCCTGCTCTATGATCAGGGCGCGCTCGACGCCGCCTGGGATCTGGTCAAGGACTGGAGCATGGAAGATCGCCAGATATTGCGCGATTCCGTGCCGCGCCTCGGCCTCGATGCGCCGGTCGGCAAGGGCCGCACGCTGCGCGACATCGCCCGTCCCGCGCTCGACATTGCGCGTTCAGGCCTCGCCGCCCGCGCCCGTCTCAATACGGCAGGCGACAATGAAACCGGCTATCTGTCCGATCTGGAAGAGGTCGTGTCGTCCGGCAAGACCCACGCCGAACGGCTGCTGGACCGCTATCATGGCGAATGGGGCGGCGACGTCAGCAAAGTCTATGCGGAAGAAAGCTTCTGATCGCTCGATAAGGGCTGCTTATTCGGCTGCCTGAATCACTGTGGCGGCGGGGCGCTTGCGTCCCGTCACCCACGCAAAGATGCGCGGCACCGGCGCGTTGCGTTCCATCCAGTCGCTATAGGCGCGATAGTCGGGGTCGGCGGACAGATGCTGTTCTTCCGTCCGGGCGCGCCAGTAATAGACCGCGTTGGTGAGCGCCAGCATCGCGCAATTGCGCACTATGTCGGTCATGGACCCGGACACGCTCAGAAAAGGCAGCGCCGAAAACCACCAGAACAGATTTTTCGCCAGATAGGCCGGGTGCCGGGTCCAGCGATAGGGACCGTGCGTCAGGATGCCGCGATGGGTCAGGTTGGAAAAGCGCAGGCCGAACGCCACCGTCGCCCAGGCATAGATGCCGGTCAGCAGCACCAGCCATCCACCCAGCGCCCATTGCAGCACGCCCGACCCTTGCGTCCAATAGTCCCATTCCGCCCCGCCCGCATGATAATCAAGCGGTCCCCCGCCCCCCATCAGCACGAACGGCGGATAGCAGATCAACGCCGCGACCCAGCCCGCCAGATAGGGGTTGGCGGTGCGGATATGCGAATCCAGCGGCTTGAAGGTCAGAATATAGCCGACCGTGGCAAGGCACACGTCGATCATGAACATGAACGCAATCAGGAAACCGGCCATCGCCACGGGATTGGCGAAGGCCTCCTCGATCCGCCAGTCGACGACATTGGCGAAATTGCCGGGCACGATGGAGACCATGAAAGCCAGGAAAAAGCCCTTCACCGTCCAGGCGCGGGCATGGTGGGCGACCTGGCGCATGTCGGGCGCGCCCGCCGCGCCGCCGATCACCCATTGGCCAAAACTGTAACTAGCGTCCTTGGGGTGCACCAGCCGCCGGTCGATCCAGATGATGTAGGGGATGGACAAAGCGAGCAGCCAGGGCGCAGCAGCGGTGAACAGATCCATCGAAAATCGGTAGTTGCCGTTCCAGTACCAGCGCGCGATGCAATAGCAGATCGCGATGGCAAGCCAGGTCGCCCACAATCCCGCAATCTTGACGATGCTGATGTCCAGCACCTCGCGCACGGGACGCGCCGGGCCACGCCAGTCGATGCCGGTCGATGCGTTGCGATGCACCTTGTCCACCATCAGCGACCACAGCACCATTGGCAGGCCGCAGGCGACGACCGCGGCCAGCCCGGCATTGGGGCCGTCCATGCCATAATGGCGCGCCACCAGCGTCCAGAGGCCAAGGCCGACAAGGCCAGCGATGCCCACGCCGTGGCTGACGGCGGATTTGGGGCAGGGATCGACGGAATCGCGCATGGTCGCTGCTCTAGCGCAAAAGGGTAAGCAAGCGGTGAAAGGCATGGCGCGCGTCGGCCGACAGGAATCATCTTAACCTGCAGCAAGGTCATGAACCCTTTTTATCTCAGTGCGTTATCTCAACCTAAGCTTCGGCAATGGAGACAGGAGATGACGATTGCGGTGCGATTTCCCGATGGCAGCGTGCGCAACGTCCCTGCCCAGTTGAAGGAAGTCCCGGCCCTTGGCAGCGCCAATGGTCAACCCGTGTTTGAGCGTGTGCCGCTCAACTGCGATCCGGTCTGGCGTTTCCAGCGTGTCGGTGACGACTGGTACGCCGCGCCCCGCAGCGGCAGCCTTTCGGTGCTCAAGCCGATATTGCCCGAATGGTGGAGGACGGTACGGCATATGGGACTGGACGATTCGGCGCCCCGCTCCGCCAAGCAAAGCCAGTCGCAGGGGCGACGCGGCCCGATCGACACGGCCGCCTGATGGGCCGGATTTGAATTTGGCTCAGCCGCCCAGCACGTTGATGGTAAAGGCCAATATGCCAAGGTTGAACAGGAAGGCGGCAAGGCACTGAAACAATACGGTGCGCCGCACGCCGCTGTCAGTGATGGATATGTCGGACGTCTGGAACGTCATGCCCAGCGTGAAAGCGAAATACAGAAAATCCCAATAGCCCGGCTCCTTCGTGTCCGGAAAATCCAGCCCGGCGCAGTCGCCGCCGCCCTTGTCCGCCCGATAGAAGATATGGGCGTAATGCATCGCGTAAATGAGGTTGGAAAATAGCCAGGCGACCAGCAACGTCGCCAGCAGCAACGTGACCACCCAGGCCTTGGGCCCGCCATGCTGGCTCACGGCCACGCCGACCGCGACCAATATGACCAGGCTGACGATCCCGGTCAGCAACAGCATCAACTCGCGATTGGCGTCATTCGCCTGCGCCTTGCGCCGGATGGCGGCAGGATCGGCACGGATCAACGGCACGACCGACACCATGAAGGCCAGCGCGGCGATGTCGAAACCCGCCATCACCGCTTCATGCCAGCGCAGCCAGAGGCCAAGCGGCGCTGCCGTCACCAGCAGCGCCAGGAACATGCCATAACGCCAGGGGAAGATGGGCTGGCGGGAAATCGTGCGGCTCATGCGCCCGTCATAGCACGGCGGCGATCAGTCCGCGCGCCTGTGCTTCATTGGCCTCGAGATACCAGTTTTCAGGCGCTTTCTGGAGCAATTCCTCCATGCTGATATCCGATCCCAGGATCAGATTCTGGAACCCTTCATTCTGGATCGCGATCGACGATTCAATCTCGTTCAGCGTCGCCTTCAACGTCGCGATGCAGGTGGAAAGCGGCCCTGACAGCTGGATATTCTTCGTGATCAGCCGCTCATGGATCATGATCCGGGTACCGCGCGTCACATAGCGATTTTCGGTGGCGAAAAAGCTCATGAAGGTCGCCCCCGCCGAATAGACTGCGGTTCGCCCCAGAAATACCAGCCGCCGTTCAGGATAAAGGTCGGAATGGAAACGAATATCCTCGCCCATCAACCGGGCAATTTCCGGGTCGCCGCCCAGGGTGGAAATTTCCACCACCACTAACCCCTGCTGCGGCGCGTTCGACAGGCAGTTCTTGAAATGCAGATACATGCCATGGTCGACCACCCCCGACAGCATGATCGATGGATATTCAAAATCCTTTGGGCCCAGCATTGGTGCGGTCATAAGCATTGTCGCGTCCTTGGAAGATAGGTGTCGCGCTGCACTACGCATGGGCGCGCAAAAGGTGCCGCGCTTTTACGCTGGCGCCGCGCGCGGGAGCCTGTAAAGAACAGATCATGACCATGGGGCAGCGGACATGATCGCGAAATTGAAAGGACGGCTCGACAGCACCGGGCTGGACCATGCCATCATCGATGTGGGCGGCGTGGGCTATCTGGTCGGCGCCTCATCGCGCACGCTCGCGGCGCTGGGCAGCATCGGCGAAGCGGTGACGATCCACACCGAAATGCTGGTCGCGGCAGATTCGATCCGCCTCGTCGGCTTCGCGCGCGCAGAGGAGCGCGACTGGTATCGGCTGCTCACCCATGTGCAGGGCGTGGGATCGCGGGTGGCTCTGGCGATCCTGTCCGCGCTCGAACCGCTCGAACTGCACCGCGCCGTCGCCATGGGGGACAAGGCGATGATCGCGCGCGCGAACGGCGTCGGCCCCAAACTCGCCCAGCGCATCGTCAATGAATTGAAGGACAAGATCGGCGCAACCCCGGCTGGTGGCCCGATCGACGCGGGCGGCGTCGCCATGCTGCCGACCGGCAGCTTCGCCGCCGACGCGCTCTCTGCGCTCCAGAATCTCGGCTTCAAACCCCATGAGGCCAGCACCGCCGTCGCGTCTGCCGAAGCCGAACTGGGCGACGACGCCAGCCTCGATGCGCTCGTGCGGCTCGCGCTGCGGAAGGCCGCGAAGTGATGCGGTTACACACCCGTCATGCTGAACTTGTTTCAGCATCCATTGGGCCGCACAAGCCGAAGGGGGGTGTCGATGAAGCAACCATGCGTCTATATCCTCGCCAGCCAGCCCAACGGCACGCTCTACATCGGCGTGACGTCCAACCTGATCGGTCGGCTGATGCAACACAGAACGGATGCACTGGCGGGCTTCACCAGCCGATATGGCGTCCATCGCCTCGTTCGCTTCGAGGCTTGCGATACGATGGAGCAGGCCATCCTGCGCGAGAAGCAGCTAAAGCGCTGGCATCGACAATGGAAGATCAATCTCATCGAATCGGAAAATCCCGATTGGGTCGATCTGGCGGTCAACCTCGGCTTGCCGCCGGTCCATCCACAATTGACGCACGATGGATGCTGAAACAAGTTCAGCATGACGAAGTTGGTGAGGGTCGCCCATGACCGAAGACCGCCTGCTCGCCCCCACTCGCCGCGTCGAGGATGTCGACGCCGCGCTGCGCCCGAAATCGCTCGACGAATTTATCGGGCAGGAAGCCGCGCGCGGCAATCTGCGTGTCTTTATCGAGGCTGCGAAGTCGCGGGGCGAGGCGCTGGACCATGTGCTCTTCTTCGGCCCGCCCGGCCTTGGCAAGACCACGCTGGCACAGATCGTCGCCAAGGAAATGGGCGTGGGCTTTCGCGCCACGTCCGGCCCGGTCATCGCCAAGTCCGGCGATCTGGCTGCCCTGCTCACCAACCTCGACGAAGGCGACGTCCTGTTCGTGGACGAAATCCATCGCCTCAACCCGGCGGTGGAGGAAGTCCTCTACCCCGCGATGGAGGACCGCGCGCTCGACCTGATGATCGGCGAAGGCCCGTCCGCCCGATCGGTCCGCATCGACCTGCCGCCCTTCACCCTGGTCGGCGCGACCACGCGGCAGGGGTTGCTCACCACCCCCCTGCGCGATCGCTTCGGCATCCCGGTGCGCCTGCAATTCTACACCGTGCCCGAACTGGAACTGGTGGTGCGCCGCGCCGCCCGCTTGCTCGACCTTGCCATCACCCCCGACGGCGCTGTGGAGATTGCCCGCCGGTCGCGCGGCACCCCGCGCATCGCCGGGCGGTTGCTGCGCCGGGTGCGCGATTTCGCCAATGTCGCTGGCGTCCCCGCCGTCGATGCCAAGGTCGCCGACGCCTCGCTTCGGCGGCTGGATGTCGATGATCTGGGCCTTGACCTGATGGATCGCCGCTATCTGATGATGATCGCCGACATTTATCGGGGTGGCCCGGTGGGCGTCGAAACCCTTGCCGCCGGCCTGTCCGAAGCGCGCGACACGATCGAGGAAGTGATCGAGCCTTATCTCATCCAGCTTGGCCTCATCGCCCGTACCGCGCGTGGCCGTTGCCTCAACGGTCCGGGTTGGAAGCATCTGGGCCTCAACCCGCCGCAGGACGTCCAAAACGGGCTGTTCGACTGAGAAAAGCATGGCCGCTACGGCATGGCGGGGCTATAGCCATGGCCAAGATCAGGCGCGCGCCAGATGCGTCGGAACCGCAGGAGTCGAGCCTTGAGGGCCATCGAGACATTTCCCAACCTTGTCACCATGTTCTTCACGCGCGCCGCAGAGCGCGGCGACACCCCCTTTCTGTGGCGCAAGAGCGGCGGAACATGGCATCCGCTCAGCTGGAATGAGGTCGCCCGCCGGGTCGCCGCCCTGTCCACCGCGCTCAAATCCCTGGGCCTCAAGCCCGGCGACCCGGTCATGCTGGTCAGCGAGAATCGGCCCGAATTCTGCATCGCCGACCTGGCGATCATGGCGGCGGGCTGCATCACCGTGCCGACCTACACCACCAACACCACGCGCGATCACCAGCATATCCTGACCGACAGCGGCGCCCGCGCCGTCATCGTCTCGACCGCCAAGCTGGCTCAGGCGCTGATGCCTGCCGTCGTCCGCTCACAGGCCAGCTTCGTCATCGGTATGGAGCCGTTGCGCGGCGCACAGGGGCAGGCGACCTGCCATCTGTGGGACGATCTGATCGCCGCCCACCCCACCGACGTTGCCGCCTGCGCCGCCGCCCAGACCGCAACCCGTCACGATCAGGCCTGCATCATCTATACCAGCGGCACCGGCGGCGCGCCGCGCGGGGTGATGCAGCATCATGGCGCGATCCTGCTCAATGCCGAAGGCGCTGGCACCATCGTTGCGGAGGATTTCGGCTGGGGCGAGGAGACATTCCTCTCCTTCCTCCCCCTCTCCCATGCCTATGAACATAGCGGCGGGCAGTTCCTGCCCATGCTGCTGGGCGGGCAAATCTACTATGCGGAAGGGTTGGAAAAACTCGCCAGCAATATCGAGGAAACCCGGCCCACCATCATGGTCGTCGTCCCCCGCCTGTTCGAAGTGCTGCGCGCCCGCATCATCAAGTCGATCGAGAAGCAGGGCAAATTCCCGACCTGGCTGATGGCGCAGGCGCTGCGCATTGGCGCAAAGGAGCAGCAGGGCAAGGCCTCCGTCCTCGACCTGCCGCTAAAAGCCCTGCTTGCCCGCACGCTTCTTCCCAAGATCCGCGCCCGCTTCGGCGGCAGGCTCAAGGCGCTCGTGTCGGGCGGCGCGCCGCTCAACCCCGATGTCGGCCTGTTCTTCGATGCGATGGGCCTCACCCTGCTCCAGGGCTATGGCCAGACCGAAGCCGGTCCCGTGGTCAGCTGCAACCGGCCCAGCGCGGGCATCGCCATGGACACGGTCGGGCCACCACTCAAAGGGGTGGAGGTCAAGATCGCGGACGATGGCGAAATCCTCGTGCGCGGCGAACTGGTCATGCACGGCTATTGGCGCAACCCGGCCGAAACCGAAAAAGTGCTGAAGAATGGCTGGCTTCACACCGGAGATATTGGCGAATTCGATGCGAAGGGGCGCATTCGCATCACCGACCGCAAAAAAGACCTGATCGTCAATGACAAGGGCGACAATGTCTCTCCGCAAAAGATCGAAGGGATGCTGACGCTCCAGAATGAAATCGGTCAGGCGATGGTGCATGGCGACCGTCGCCCCTATCTGGTCGGCCTGATCGTGCCGGACGCCGAATGGACCCGCGAATGGGCGCAGGCCAATGGCGTCGTGCCTGCCGACGCGCAGGCCAATCCGGCCTATATGGCGGCGCTGCGCGCGGCAGTGGACCGGGTCAATGCCGACCTGTCTGTGATCGAACGGGTCCGCCGCTTCATCCTGGCCGACGAACCCTTCACCATCGACAATGAGGAAATGACCCCGTCGATGAAGATCCGCCGCCATGTCATCCGCAAACGCTATGCCGATCGGATGGACGCGCTGTACAAGGCATGAAGGATTGAAAGCTCTGCCTGTGCCGATCTTGGCCGCGATGGTCGCCAGCGCGCCATTGCACGCCGCAACGCCATCCGGCCCGGCCAGCATGGCCGAGCATCAGCGCCAGTGCGCGGGCAAGGATGGCTGGAGCGATCCCGCCCCGCCCGTCCGCATCTTCGCCAATGTCTATGACGTAGGCAGTTGCGGCATCACGGTACTGCTCATCACCGGGGCGAAGGGCCATATATTGATCGACGGGGCCACTGCGCAGGCTGTCCCTACCATCATCGCCAATATCGAGCGGCTGGGCGTTCGCCCCAGGGATGTTAAATATCTGCTCTCCACCCATGAGCATGTCGATCATGCCGGCGGGCTGCACGCCCTTCAGCAGCGCACCGGCGCCTCCCTGATCGCGTCGGCGGCCGCCCGGCCGATGCTGGAAAGCGGCACCCCCGCCCGCGACGATCCGCAACGCGGCGGCCTCGATGCCTTTACCGGCGCGCGCGTCGGGCGCATCGTCAGGGATGGGGAAGCCGTCACGCTGGGGCCGCTCCGCCTGACCGCCCATCTGACGCCGGGCCATTCGCCGGGCGGCACCAGCTGGTCATGGACCGCCTGCGCCGGAAAAAATTGCCGCAGGATCGTATATGCCGACAGTCTGAGCGCAGTATCGGCGGACGGGTATCGCTTTGCCGATCACCCCGCCCATGTCGCGCGCCTGCGCGCGACCATTGCCAAGGTCGCGGCGCTCCCCTGCGACCTGCTCATCACGCCACATCCGTCCGCCAGCGCTCTTTACGATCGCCTCGCGGGAACTGCCCCTTTGATCGATAGCAAGGCTTGCGCCCGCTACGCCGCTGCTGCGCGTTCGAATCTGGACAAAAGGCTCGCCCGCGAAGCGGCTGCCGTCAAACGACGATAAGGGCAGCCGCTCACTTGCCGGGCGTGCGATAGGGTATGAAATCCCCCAGTGCGCAACTGCCCGTCGTCATCCCCGACATCAAATTGGCGCTGGCGGCCAGATCGCCCCGGCACAATTGCGTCCCGAAAACGCGCACGATCAGCGTGTCACCAAAGGTCAGGCCGTTGCAACTGCCCATCAGCTCATTCTTGTAGATGAGCCGCTTGTTCACACGATAGAGCAGTACATTGTTGCTGATCACCGTCAGGTTGGTCTGCGGCTGTTGGTCGATGCAGCTGACCTTTTCGCCTGCAACCTTGCCGGCCAGCTCCTCTTCCAGCTTTGTCGCCTGCTTCTGGGTCAGGGGGGTGGGTTCGTAGCTACCGGTGCAGGCGGCCAGTAGCATGGGCGTCAGGCATATCCATGCACGCATCATGGCTCTCCTCTTTCTCTGCCCCCAAAGACGGCAACATAGCGCAGAATCCGTCAGGCCGCATCCTTCGCCGCACGCCGCTGCGCCAACTCATCAACGTTCCGTGCCCGCATGAAGATGTTGGTCGCCCGCTCCAGTCCGATCGTCGTCGGCACGGTCGCCTCGCCACGCACCCGCGCAGCCTCCACTTCTACCATCCGTGCAGCCAGCGCCGCATTGTCCGGTTCCACGCCCAGCGCGAAACGTCCGTTGGAGAGCGTATATTCATGCGCGCAATAAACGCGCGTCTCGTCGGGCAGGGCCGCCAGCCGCGCCATGTTCGCGAACATCTGCGCCGCTGTCCCCTCGAACAGGCGACCGCAGCCCATCGCGAACAGCGTATCGCCGACAAAGGCGATATGCTCGTCGGCCAAATGATAGGCGATATGCCCTGCGGTGTGGGCTGGCACTTCCATCACGGTCGCGACATGGGCCCCGATCCGCACCTCATCGCCTTCTCCCACCATCCGGTCGAGCGTGCCGATCTTGTCCGCCTCCGCCGCCGGGCCGGTAATCGTGCAACCCGTGGCCGCCTTGATCGCCGCATTGCCGCCGACATGATCGCCATGCCAGTGGGTGTTCCATATCTGTCCGATGGTCCAGCCGCGCGCCTGCGCCGCTGCCAGAACCGGATCAGCGACGGCAGGGTCGATCACCACCGTCTCGCCACTTGCTGCGTCATGCATCAGCCAGACATAATTGTCGCTCAGCACCGGAATGCGGACCACGTCCAGCATCGCGCTTACCATGTACCGACATTGGGCATCGACGCCCAGGGTTCGGCCGGGTCCAGCCGCCCGTCCTGCAACAGTTCGATCGAAATGCCGTCCGGCGATCGCACGAAAGCCATATGCCCGTCGCGCGGTGGCCGGTTGATCGTCACGCCCGCGTCCAGGAAACGCTGGCAGGTCTCGTATATATTCTCGACCCGATAGGCGAGATGGCCGAAATTGCGCCCGCCATCATAGCTTTCCGGCTGGCTACCGTCGGTCGGGGGCCAGTTATAGGTCAATTCAACCTGCGCCTCCTCATCGCCCGGCGCGGCGAGAAAGACCAATGTGAAGCGCCCCTGTTCGCTATCGAACCGCTTGACCTCTTTCAGACCCAGCAGGTCGAAAAAGGCGATGCTTTTGTCGATGTCGGTCACGCGGATCATGCTATGCAGATATTTGGGCAAGGGTCACTCCGTTCGTCGCCATAAAGCAACGTTTCATCTCAGTTCTGGCACGACAACCCTATAGATAAGGTCGCGCATCCCCCGAAGGAAGAGGAAAGCATTATGGCATTGGAATTGCGGGACAAGGTTTTGCTGGGCAGTGCCGCGTTGCTGGCGCTGGGCGTCATGAGCGGCGGCTATCTGCTGGGCGACGGGCTGAAACGGGCCAAGGCAGCGGACCGCTCTGTCACCGTGCGCGGCCTTGCCGAAAAGGATGTGACGGCGGACCTTGCCACCTGGTCGATCAGCTATTCGGCGACCGGCTTCGACCTGCCTACGGTGCGCGCCGAAATCGACAACAACACGCGCGAACTCAAAGCCTATTTTGCCAGTCTGGGCTTCAAGCCTGACGCCCTCACCCCGGTCGGCGCTGGCGTGAACCAGTATCTCAACAATGGCGTCAACAACATCACCATTACCCAGCGGATGCTGCTGCGCACCACCGACATCGCCCGCGCACAGCGCGCCGTCGCGCAACAGTTCGACCTGGTCCGCCGCGGCGTGACGCTGCAGGAAGGGTCGGGCATGCGCTACAGCTTCACCAAATTGAACGACCTCAAACCCCCGATGGTCGCCGCCGCCACCAAGGATGCGCGCAACGCTGCCGAACAATTCGCAAAGGACAGCGGCACCAGCGTCGGCGGCATCAAAAGCGCGACCCAGGGCTATTTCTCGATCGACGCACGCGACGGCGAAGGCGGCGACGGATCGAGCGATACGCCCTACAAAAAGGTCCGTGTCGTCACAACGGTTGATTTTTACCTTAAATAACAATAGCTTAGATATATATCGGTAAAAATCATTGCATATGTCTAGTTCAGTGTCGGTTTAACCGCGCCCGCGGCGGGCAATCGCGACAGATTGTCCGCCGCTGCCTTCCCCGCCGCTGTCGTCGGCGCCAGCCTGACCGCGCGCTGCCAGGCTGAGCGCGCGACATCGTCATGCTGTGTCAGCACCGCGATATTGCCTTCCTCCAGCGCCACCGACGCATCGTCAGGCGACAGTTGCACGGCACGGGCAATATGCGCCTGCGCCAAGGCCATCTCGCCCGACCGCCGCGCCAGTGTCGCCGACAGCAGCCAGCCGAGCGGGTCTCCTGGGGCCTGGCCGAGCGCCACATCCAGCGATTCCCGTGCCGCTGCCGTATCGCCCAGCGCCACCAGCGCCCGCGCCCGATCGAGATGCACTTCGCCTTTCTCAAGTCCATCCGGCAGCCCCCGCGCCAGCGCCGCATCGAAATCCTGCCGCGCCTTGGCCGGATCGCCACTGGCCAGCGCCGCATTGCCCGCCTGCGCCCACAGCCGCGCGCTCTGCGCCATTTCGGCGCTACGTTCCGCCTCCTCGGCAGCCTGCTCGAACGCGACGATCGCAGGGCCCCAGCGCTCGGCGCGGGCATAGGCAAAGCCCATGCAATGCCGCGCATAGAAACTGCCGCCGTCGATCCGCCACTTCTGGGCAAAGGCGACGCCTGCATCGGGCGCTTCGATCGCCTGATCCAGGCAGGCCTGAAAAGGCGCGGCATATTTGGCCGGAACCGGAATCCGTCCATCCTCCCGCGCCGCTGCTGGCTTGGGGGCCGCAGCAGTCGCAGCCGCCGCTGCTTCCTGCTTCTCCTTCCGGCTGCGGTTCATCACCGCCTCGATTTCCGGGTCATAGCCTTGCGCAAGGAACAGGAGCGGCAGGAAAAAGGGCATCAGAGACTATCCAGCAGGCTGGCGACGGTGCGGATCAGCAGGGCGATGTCGCTGTCGCGGGAAAGGCGGTGGTCGCCGTCCTTAACCAGCAGCGTCTGCACATCGGATGAACGCGCCTGCGCCGCAATCCGCAGGGCCGTTTCCCAGGGTACATCATCGTCGCACTGCCCGTGCAGCAACCGCACCGGGCAGCCGATGGCGATCGGTCCGCCCAACAGCCGCAACGCCTGCCCCGATTCCCAGAAGTCCCGCGTCGTCACATAGGGCTGGTCACTATAGGGCGTTGGCTCCTCGATCCGCCCCTCGGTCATCAGCAACGCCTTGTCCGCCTCGGTAAAGCCCCAGTCGGTAAAATCGGGCGCTGCGGCGATGCCCACAAATCCCGCCATCCGCTCTGGCCGCGTCAGCGCCACCAGCAATGCCAGCCAGCCGCCCATGGACGATCCCACCAGCACCATCGGCCCTTCGACCAGCGCATCGACCAGCAACAGCACATCGTCCCGCCAACTGGCCAGCGTGCCATCCTCGAACCGCCCGTCGCTGGCCCCGCACCCGGCATAGTCCAGCCGCAACATCGCGCGCCCGCTGCGCGCCGCCCAAGCGTCGAGCGCGATCGCCTTGCCCCCTTCCATGTCGGACATATATCCCGGCAAAAAGACGATCGTCGGCCCCGCGCCACCCCGCTGACGATAGGCAAGGCGCACCCCGTCAGGCCGGGTAAACAGGGCGGGCGGCACGAAATCGGCATGGGTCATGGCGGGGCATCCTGTCAGGCAAAGGGCTTGATCGCCCATAACCCGGCTTTTTGCCCAAGCCACAAAAATTATCCGCTTTCCTGCGTTGACAGCCCCAAGGCCAGCGGCTAGTTGCGCGCTCCTACCCCGTGCCCAGATGGCGGAATTGGTAGACGCACCAGCTTCAGGTGCTGGCGATCGCAAGGTCGTGGAGGTTCGAGTCCTCTTCTGGGCACCATTTGTTCTTCTCGGAACATCCCAAAAAGTGTATTAAACCCGCAGAAATCCAAGGGAATTGGCCCTTGGATCGTGCCGGATCGTCCCGCCTTTTCTCGGGGGTTCCGCACATTTTTGCGGGCCTTTTGCGGGCCTTTGCGAAAACCACATCGGGAAAAGGCCCGCACATGCCGCTGACCGAGACTCGGCTTCGAGCACTCAAGCCAAAGGACAAGCCTTACAAGGTTGCTGACGACCGCGGATTGTACATCGAGGTCTCCCCAGCCGGCGGCAAACTGTGGCGATTCCGCTACCGGATCGGCCCGGTCGAAAAGAAGCTGTCGATCGGTGCCTACCCCGAGATCAGCCTCAAGCAGGCAAGGCAGACAGCCTATGAGGCGCGGCACAAGATCGCTTCAGGCGGCGACCCGGCGATGGAGAAGCGTAAGCAGAAGATTCGCGCCGAATTCCTCTCCGCCCAGACCTTCGAGGCAGTGGCGCGGGAGTACATCGATCAGATGATGGTGCAGAGTGGCAGGGCAGATGCCACCATCGTGAAGGCCAACTTCTTTCTCGAGCAGCTGGTGGACGCGATTGGCAGCCGACCGATCGACGAGATCGAGCCGTTTGAAGTGCTCGCTCCTCTCAAGCGGCTCGAGGCCAAGGGTAAGCACGAGACTGCGAAGAAGACCCGGTCGTTTGCGAGCCGCGTATTCCGGTATGGCGTTGCCACCACGCGCTGCAAAGGCGACCCTACATCAATGCTTCGTGGGGCACTGATCACGCCAAAGGCAAAGCACTACGCCGCGATTCTCGAACCCAAGGAGCTTGGCGGGCTGCTACGAGCGATCCAGGACTACACTGGCAACTTCATCACCCGATATGCCCTTCTGATCGCTCCCCACGTCTTTGTCCGGCCTGGCGAGCTACGGCACGCCGAGTGGAAGGAGATCGACCTGGAAGAAGGTGTGTGGAGGATCCCTGAAGGCAAGATGAAGTCCCGGCGCCCTCATGCCGTGCCGCTTTCAAAGCAGGTAATTGGCTACCTGAAAGAGCTCGCCGAGATGGTCGGCACCCAAGGGTATGTGTTCCCCTCGGCCCGTGCGTCTGTTCGACCGATGAGCGAAAACACCTTGAATGCCGCCTTTCGCCGGATGGGCTTCACCAAGGATGAGGTCACCGCTCATGGGCTGCGGGCCACCGCATCCACTATGCTGAACGAAAGCGGCCTTTGGAACCCGGACGCGATCGAACGAGGATTGGCTCACGGTGATAGTAATGCAGTCCGTGGCGTTTACCACCGCGGCAAGCACTGGGAGGAACGTGTCCGCATGGCGCAGTGGTGGAGCGACCACCTCGATATGATCCGAGAGGGCGGTAAAGTCATCAATATGGCATTCTCGTCAGGCGGTTGACGAGGATTTTGGATGCCTGCTGCAACGGACCGGCAGTGGGACTTGTACGAACCCGCTGGCGCGGGAGTGGCGCTTGTTTTGAGGTCTGGCCAGTGATCGGCGGCCTGAGCGTAAGTTGAGGTCTGGGCGAAGTAGGCAGACGATCGCGGCTCCTTTCAACCAAGGAGTCGTACCATGACCACCGTTCTGTCCGATGCCCCCGCCACTTCGCTGCGTCAGCGCATGATCGAAGACATGAACATGCGCCGGTTCACGCGGAAGACCCAGTTCGACTATCCGACCCTGCGTTCGGGTCGAAACGACGCGACCCGCCTCGATCAGATCCTCGCCTGGGCCGGTGACGATTTCAACGGAGTGATCGTGTTCGACGAAGCGCACGCCATGGCCAACGCTGCCGGCGGGGAAGGATCGCGGGGCAAGGTCAAGGGATCGGAGCAAGGCATCGCCGGGGTGCGCCTGCAAAACCTCCTGCCCCGGGCAAGGGTGCTCTACGCCTCGGCAACCGGAGCGTCCGACGTCAACAACTTGGCCTATGCGACGCGCCTCGGACTCTGGGGCCCGGAGACCGCCTTTGCCAATCGCGAGGCCTTCGTTGCCGACATTCGCGATGGCGGAATTGCAGCAATGGAACTGGTCGCGCGGGATCTCAAATCACTCGGCATCTACACGGCCCGGGCCCTTTCGTTCGCCGGCGTCGAGTATGAAATCCTCGAGCATTGCCTGACCAAGGATCAGATCGCGGTCTACGATGCCTATGCCGAGGCTTGGGCGATCATCCACGCCAACCTGCGCGAAGCGCTTGAGGCCACTCGGATCGTCGACAGCGAGACCGGGGGGACGCTCAACTCCGGTGCCAAGTCCGCAGCGCTGTCGATCTTCGAGGGAACCAAGCAGCGCTTCTTCGCGCAGCTGCTTCTGTCGATGAAGCTCCCAAGCCTATTGCCCGCGATCGATGCGGCGATTGCCGATGGGCAGGCTGTTGTCGTCCAGCTGGTCTCGACGGCAGAAGCCATGCTCGACCGCCGGCTTGCCGACCTCTCGGACGAGGAACGCGAAGCGCTGGAGATCGACCTGTCCCCTCGGGAATATGTCTAATGTTGAGCTCAACATTACACATATTCTTTGCAGTCGCAGTTTATGTCGAGCGTGGTGGCGGGAGGCGCAGGTTTCCTTCGGTTTTCCATGATTTCACTCCAGATAATTACGGTTCCCTCGACCTCAACAAGTCGAAGGAACCAACATGCGATCAAGATCATCATTGCCGTTTCGAGCGGCCCCGCTCCGGGTCGAAGACCCGCCCAGTCACGGCACCCTTCTCACCACATTCCTCTCCTCTCAGTCGCTCGACGAGAAGTCAGGCTGTGCGGTTCTGTATGGCGCGGCGGTCCGCCATTTCCTGCATTGGCTGGGCCTGCATAGGATCGCCATCCGCACGATTGACGATCGGGCTGTCCGGCGGTTCGAAAAGCATGGGTGCCGGTGCCACCGGTATTCGGCGCAGCAAGCGCACTACAAGGCTGACCAAGCAGCAAGGGTCAGGCGCTTCGTCCGGTTCCTGGAAGATCAAGGCTACGTCGAAGTCGACGACGGGATCGACGATCTGCCACGGCACCTCGCCGACTATTCCGATGCGATCGATCGCCTGCAACTTGCCGAGGGACCGGCACAGGCCTATCGGTCCGAGGCCGAGCATTTCGTGGCCTGGCTTCGCATGGCGCGGCGCCAATGGATCGATATCGATGACACGATCATCGACCACTATGCAGCGCATGATTGCCGATGCCCGGTCTGGCGCAAGCGGGGCAAGTTGGTCGCAACGGGCACCAAGCGGCGGCGGCGATGCGCACGGCACTTCGTCGAGTTCCTGCGAGGCCGGGGCGCCATCCCATTGGTTGAACCGGTGGCGGACGATGACCCGCACATGTCGGCTTACTTGGCATGGCTCAAGCAACACCGCGGCGCCACGGACGAGACGATTCGGCGCTACCGGACCGATATCAGACGGCTCATGCCAATGCTGGGCGAGCCTTCGCAATGGGATGCCGCCGGACTCAGGAGCGCATTCCAACGACGAAGCAAGGAGACGCCGGGGTCGGCATCGCTGCTCGTCACGATAATGAGGAGCTACATCCGGTTTCTGGTCGTGCGTGGCGAGTGCCGGCCGGCATTGTTGCATGCAGTTCCATCAGTACAGCGCTACCGCCTTTCGACGCTGCCGCGCCACGTCGACCCGGCAACGATCGAGAGGATCATTGCGGCCTGTCCGACAGATCGTCCGGTGGAAGTCCGGGACAAGGCCATCATTCTCCTGCTCGCCAGGCTCGGCCTGCGGGCTGCCGATATTCAGAACATGCGTCTCGACGACATCGACTGGCGATCCGGCCACCTGACGGTCAAGGGCAAGACGCGTCGACCGGACCGCCTGCCATTGCCGCAGGATGTTGGCGACGCGATCCTGGCATATCTTGCGGCAGCCCGCCCGAAGGCCGCCGAAGAGCATCTGTTCCTGCGTGCACAAGCACCGTTTCGGCCATTCCGCTCGTCCGCTGAGATAGCGGGCATCGTCGCTCGTACGCGCGACCGCGGTGGGATCGAAGGAGTGCCGACCGGGTCGCACATATTCCGGCATTCGCTTGCCACCAACCTGCTGCGCGCGGGCGCAGGCCTGGAGTCCGTCGGGACCATCCTGCGTCACAGCTCGCCCGAGACCACTGCCATCTACGCCAAGGTCGATCTGCCGATGCTCATGAAGATCGCGCAGCCCTGGCCGGGAGAACAGTCATGCTGAACATCCACATTTCCAGATACGTGGCGCTGCATCGCAGCCTCGGGCTGAAGTTCTCTGAACAGGAACGCATGCTGCGCCTGTACGCCGCCTACGCCGGGGGTTTCGGCGATCGGCACACTCAGGTCCAGCGCATCTACGACTGGTGCCATACGTCGAGCTCACAATATGTGGCCCGCCGGAGGTTCGACACCGCACGTAACTTCAGCCTTTTCGCTCACGCCGAAGATTCAGGCCACGAAGTTCCGCCTGCCGGCGTCTTCGGTCGGGGCAAGCGGCCACGCCCGACGCCGACCATCATTGAGCCGGACCAGGTGCGGGCGATCATGACTGCTGCATTGGACGTTCCACCCCAAGGCACGATCAGCCCACACACGTACCATTACCTGTTCGGGCTGCTGGCGGCGACAGGTCTCCGGATTTCCGAGGCCCTCGCATTACAATGCAAAGATCTGGTCGAGGATGGCCTGATCGTCCGCAACGGCAAGTTTGGCAAGCAGCGGCTGATTGCCTTGCAGCCATCGACGCGCCAAGCACTCGAAGCCTATCTCGCCCTCCGCGAGAAGCACGCGGCCAGGGGCAACGACCTGTTCGTCACTATCCGGGGACGGGCACCGCACAAGGTGCGCGCCCACGTCGTGTTCGTCAGATTGGCCCGGCAGCTCGGATATCGTGGACCAACCGGTACGGCGGGCATGCGACTCCACGATCTGCGGCACACCTTCGCTGTCCGTTCCCTTGAGTCCTGCCCACCTGACAGGGAGGCCATCGCTCACCACATGGCCGGTCTCAGTGTCTATCTGGGGCACGCGTCGGTCGCCAACACGTACTGGTATCTCGAGGCCACTCCGGTGCTGCTGCGCGACATTGCGGCTGCGAGCGAGCAGCTTTACCGGGGAGAGGCGGCATGACGGCGCTCGCTCCGCATCTCTCGGCATACCTGCGTGAGCATCTGCCACGCGAACGTGCTGTCAGCCCGCACACAGTGAAGACTTATGCCAACTGCTTCGTCCTCCTCGTTCAGTTCGCTGCCGATCGGCTGAAGCGTCGGCCGACCGATCTTGAGATCGAGGATCTCGGCCCCGACATGATCATGGCTTTCCTGGACCATGTCGAGACCGGGCGCGGCAGCTGTGTGCGGACCCGCAATGGCAGGCTCGCCGCGATCCGGTCCTTCTTCCGGTACATCGAGTATCGGATTCCGGCCTGCCTGGATCTGGCCCTCCGCGTCAGATCGATCCCGACCAAGAAGACCGACAAGGCGCTGATCGACTACCTCGACCGGGCCGAGATCAAGGCTTTGCTCGATGCCCCGGATCCCCGGACACGCCTTGGCACCCGCGATCGCGCGATGCTGCATCTGGCCTATGCCGGCGGGCTGAGAGTGTCGGAACTCGTAACGCTGCAGCTGCGCGATTTCCCGGACCGCTCCCTGTCCACCGTGCACATCATGGGCAAGGGTCGGCGTGAACGGGTCCTGCCGCTCTGGAAAGAGACCCAGTTCGTATTGCGCGCGTGGCTTGCGATACGGCCCGACGCGCAAGCTGCCGAGATATTCCTCAATGCCAACGGGCAGCCCATGACCCGCGACGGATTTGCGTTCCGTTTGGCCGAGCACGTCAAGACCGCGGCAACGAAGCAGCCGTCGATCCTTGGCAAGCGGGTTACGCCGCACGTGCTGCGGCATTCCTGTGCGATGCACACGCTCGCGGCGACCGGGGACATTCGCAAGGTTGCATTGTGGCTCGGCCACGCCAGCATCCAGAGCACCGAGACCTATTTGCGCGCCGATCCCGAGGAGAAGCTGCAAATCCTCGCGGCTCACGGCGCACCCGCCATCAGGCCCGGGCGCTTCAAGCCGCAAAGCGACGATCTACTATCAATGCTTCAGGAAATACGTGCAGGAGGTCATGTCAAAATTTGACACAGGTCCGCATCGCAGTTCGAAGCGCCAGTGGCGCTCCCGCCAACAAAGCTTCGCCTTCGAGGCGGCCGTTGATGCGTAGCATAACCGAACCGTTTTGACGGAGAAGCATCGGAATGAGTTGGGAACCAGTGAGGTTGGCCTGCCAAAACGTGCTCTGAGCGTTCGCGCGGCCGGTCGGAATGTCAATTAATCGACCAGCAAAATTCCATGTAACCGTAACGCGCGGCACCGTCGCGGGCTTGTTAAGGAGCATGGCCATCATGGGGCGGTTGCCTTCACAAAACAGGCTAAACGACTTGATGTTTGGCGAAGCAGCTACATCGACATAGGCCATTGGGGCGCGACCTTGGACCGGCACGACCTCCCAAGCAGTCCCAGGCAGCGGCACTGCGTCCTCAGGTGGGCTGTCCATAAGCAGGCGAGCAATGTCCTGGGGCACGGGCAAGCGGCCTCCTTGAGGCGCATAGACCGTCAACTTTCCCTTTTCCCAAAGGCCAATTTGAACAGCACGGCGATTTGCATCAAGCAAAACATAGGCTTGCTCTACACCGCCTTGATGCGGCGCATTTCCCGTAACCCAATAGAGAGATCCTTGTCGTTGGAGACCGGATATCGCCGAAAGATTGCTGGCCAGCAGGTCTATTTTGCGGCCCAAACGCGAACGTATCGCGTCAGCTATCGGACCACTTGTCAAAAGATCTATTCCGTTGGGATCGGAATCACTTTGGAATTTTCCTATGGAACTCGCAAGATTGGTCCAGGCTAGCGGCGTCGGTTTTCCCAAGACTGGCCTTGCTTGCAGAGGTGCTTTTGAAGCAGCAGATGCCGGCCCAGACCCCTTGCACAAGAGCAGTGGGGATTGCGACACGAGCGCTGACTTGAACGGATCCAGGCGCTGTCCAGGCGCGACGTCTGCTTCAAGGCGGACTACGCCTCGCTTTTCGTCGTCATTGACCGTCAAGATCACGCGTCCGAAATCGTTGGCATTGACAGGAAAAGGAAAAAAGACCGCGCTAACGCCTTCATAGGTCGGGCCAAGAAACGAAGCCGCGTACTCAAACCGGGTGCTTTTTACAGTCTGACCAGACGCTTTGAAAGTAAAGCCGGTTTCGTTGATCTCAAGGCTCGCCCCTCGAGAGCAATCGCCACGCGGCGCATACGAGCCATAGCTTCCTTCGAGATCCATGCCTTTTAATGACGTCAATGTCACTGCGCCTGCGACGCCGGGCAAGCCCAGAAAAATCCCTGCGAGAAAAACGATAATGGGGCGCTTGGGCAGTTTGTTCGGCATGGCAGATCTCCATGGCGGACAGCCTTGCATCGGGACCTCGATTGAAAGCGACGAACGACTGCCTCGGGGATTTTCTACAACCTGCACCATTCCAGCGGTGCCGACAATCCTAACGGCCCCAGCATTCAACCTTGTCAGGCAATTATCTGGAGTGAAATCATGGAAAACCGAAGGAAACCTGCGCCTCCCGCCGCCACGCTCGACATAAACTGCGACTGCAAAGAATATGTGATCGACTATCTCGCCAGGAGCTTTCCTGTTCGCCTGATGGCAGTGTTCACCGACGAAAACGGTAATCCTCGCTCCGAGCCGATGAGTGATGAGCAAGGCGCACCGGTGCTCTGCCGCTCCGCACTTGCCGCGCGCGACCGGATGATTGAGCAGCTCTGCGCCTTGCCGCCCATCGCCACTGCACTTGATGCCATCATCGAACGCTTCGGCGTTGATCAGGTGGCGGAAGTCACTGGCCGGACGCGTCGGCTGATCGTCGGCCGCGATGGTCGTCAGCAACTCCAATCCCGCTCGCCACGCGCCAACGTCGCGGAAACTCAGGCCTTCATGGATGGAGAGAAGCGGATCCTGGTCTTTTCCGACGCCGGGGGAACGGGGCGCAGCTACCATGCTGATCTTGCCGCCAGGAACCAGGCCCGCCGCGTCCACTTCCTGCTCGAGCCGGGCTGGCGAGCTGACGCCGCGATCCAGGGGCTTGGCCGGACCAATCGCACCAACCAGGCATCAGCCCCGCTGTTCAGGCCCGTGACGACCGATGTGCGTGGCGAGCGCCGGTTCATCTCAACGATCGCGCGGCGTCTGGACAGTCTTGGCGCTCTGACGCGCGGGCAGCGCCAGACTGGCGGCCAGAACCTGTTCGATCCGGCCGACAATCTCGAAAGCATCTATGCCAAGGAGGCGCTCCATCGCTGGTTCGGCCTGTTGTTCACGGGAAAGCTCGAAGCGGTAAGCCTCGGACGTTTTCAGGAGCTGACGGGCCTTCGGATCGAAGCACCCGACGGTTCAATGGTCGATGACCTGCCGTCGATCCAGCGTTGGCTCAATCGCATCCTTGCACTTCCTATCGCCCTGCAGAACGCCATCTTCGACGAGTTCATGGGTCTGGTCGAAGCGCGCATCGATGCCGCCCGGCAGGCCGGCACAATCGATCTCGGCCTCGAGACGATCGCAGTCGAGGACTTCGCGGTCCTGTCGGACACGTTGCTGCGCACCGATCCGGCATCGGGCGCGACCACCCATCTGCTGGAACTGGAAATTGCCCGAGCCCTGAAGCCGCTCACGCTGAAGCGGCTCGAGGAGCTTCACGGCCTTAATGGCCAGCGACAGCGGCCGGTTCGGAACGCCCGCTCAAGTCGGGTCGCCTTGCTGGTGCCCGCCCGAAGCATCCTTGCCGATGACGGTACGCGCGTGGCCCGCTTCGAATTACTGCGCCCGCTGAAGCGCAGCCATATCACCGAGGATCAGCTCACTGAGAGCAGCTGGGAGGATATCTCCATCGACGCTTTTCGCGAAGCCTGGGCAGCCGAGGTCGAGGAAGCGCGGACTAGCCACAAGCGCGAGCGCCTCTATCTTGCGACGGGCCTCCTACTGCCGGTCTGGGACAAGCTCCCTTCGGATTTCGTGAGGGTCAGTCGTATCTCGGCGGCGGATGGCCGCTCGCTCCTCGGCCGGGAGGTTCCTGTCCATTGTGTTCCGGAACTGTGCCGGGCGCTGGGTCTGGAACGCGAGCAATCGCTCTCCGCCGAAGACATCGTCCAGACCGTCTTGGCGACTGGCCGAGCCATGGAGTTCACCGGCCGTGAGCAGCTAATGGTCAAGCGCAGCCTGGTCAATGGCTCACAGCGAATTGAGCTGGCCGGATGGAGTGCGGCTCGCCTCGATTGGTACAAGGCTCAAGGCTGCTTTACGGAGGTCATCCTTTACCAGACGCGCCTCTTCGTGCCGATCGAGGGCGCAGCGGGCGTGATCGCTAGATTGGTATCATCTGCGTAATCCATTGCCAAATGGCATTATCAAGGATATATGATGCCATACGGAGAAATGCCATGCTGGCTCTGCAACCCGTTGACACTGCTGTTACCGCCTTCCGGCCCGATCCGATTACCCAGGACGAGGCAGCTGCCATGTTCCGGGCAGTCCTCAATCTGTTCGGCAAATGGGAACTGACCGACGAGCAGGCAGCAACCCTGCTCGACATGCCGGTGCGTTCCTATCGGCGATGGAAAGCCGAAGGCCCCGGGCGCGTTTCGCGTGATGGGCGTGCGCGTCTCTCCAACCTCATGGGCATCCACAAGGCGCTTCGGATCATCTTCTCGGAGGCAACCCGTGGCTATTCCTGGATCAGGTTGGCCAACAATGCGTTCGGTGGAGCCAGTGCGCTCGACGTGATGCTCGGGGGCGAACTCACCGACATTATGCGGGTGCGTCGCTATCTCGACGCTGAGCGCGGTGGCTGGTGAGCGGAGCGGCAGATATCCCCGTTTCTCGAGTTGAGTGGAAGGGCGCTGTCAGGATCATCCGCAGCGCCTTTCCGCCAATCGATCTGTTCGAAGACATTGCTGATCCAGCCGACTGGCCGCTGCTGATCTCGGCAGAGCAGAAGACCAATCCCCGCATCATGGCGACGATTGGCAATCTTGACCTGGTTCCGGTCGACCGACGCGTCGGCGGAAACGGGGCATCCTACCTCATGGTGCCGTTCACCCACGTCAGCACCGACCGGCCAAGCCGCTTTACCGATGGCAGCTACGGCGTGCTCTACGTTGGCGATCGGTTCGAAACCGCACTGTTCGAGACGATCCACCACCATGCCCACTTCATGGCGCGAACCCGAGAGGCGCCGGGCTGGACCTCGCAATTCCGGGAAATTGTCATGTCAGTCGAAGCAGGCCTTCATGATCTCCGATCTCGAGCGGCGGAAACGGCTCCAGCGCTGGATCCTGACAGCTACGCTGCGTCTCAAGCTCTCGCTGCGGACCTGAGGGGGGCGGGATCCGATGGCATTGTATATCCGAGCATTCGGAACCTAGGCGGCGAATGCGTTGCCCTCTTCTTCCCTGACTGCGCGTCAAATCCTTTGCAGGGGCGCCACCTCGACTATCACTGGGATGGCCAGCGCGTTGACCTTGTCCGTGATGCCGGATCTGGGGCTGTTTTCCGCATCGTCGATTTGCCAATCGATCCCCCCTGATCGCATAAACCCCGTGCGGACGGTCGAGTGCTGCCTGACTGCTGCACTTAGTGAACGGTCAGCGGACTATGCCCGAGCACCAGCTCTCACGAGTTCATGAAGGGCTCTGTCCGGCGAAATCGCGCCCTTGTATAGCGGGCTACAAGGCGTCTCTGCTAGCTTGGCGGAAATCGCCAGGAGATCGTCATCATCGCCCTTTTCATAGGCATAGGCGGCCAGCCAGAATTCGGCCTGCTTAACGAACTCATTGAGGATGCCCACGACGCTCCGGTTCGCAGTTTTTGCGTATTGGACCTTGTCCATCCGCCAGACTTCTTGCGCGATGAATTCAGAAGGGACGCCGTGCGCCTTCAGAACCAGCGCCAATTGCGCAGGGAATCTTCGAGCGAGCGTGGCCGCTGGGGCCAGTGGCATAAGCACGGGAAGCAGCGTGCGCTCAGAAACCAGCAAAGCGACTTGCGGCTTCCAGAACATCACCGTGGCATACCAATTGCCCAGGGCGGTGTCGCTTTGTCCTGGCTCAGCGATCTCGGGTTTGATCCGATCTAGCAGTTTCTTGGTGCAGTGGAGGTGGAGCATTGCGGCCAAGGATAGTGTTCGCTGCTCAGCGAGTCCATTGACGCTACCTGCCACGCTGTCGGAATGGCGATCGTCGACCAGACTCGGTCGCCCGATTAGCCACCGCCAACGTCTTTTCCTGACAAGAAGCTGCCGTTTGGCTCCCCCGAAGCGGATGGTCAGCAGGGTGCCTCAAGTCGACCGTTCGCCAACGAAGCGGCAGTCAGTGCACCCCGTCTCGGGAAGCTTGCGGCCGGCGACGCGGACTCAACTGCAATCGGTCATACGGTCGCTTCGAGATTGACAATAATCGCGGCGGGGAATGAACTCCCGCAATGGGGATCCTCACGAACATCAAGTCGCTGCATGGCATGGGGATCTACGCCGATCGCGGCGCGCGTACCCCGTCTCTGAACTTTCGGCGTTACAACCTGATCTACGGGTTCAACGGCTCGGGAAAGAGCACGCTGTCGCGGATGTTCGCGAGCCTCGAATCGGGCGAACCGCACGCGAAGCTCCCACAGGGCGGCACGTTCGAGGTGACGTTGGACGACGGAAGGGCTTTCGGGTGCCCGATCAATCTTAAAGGGCTCGAGCAACGAATGCTCGTGTTCAATTCGGACTACATCGAGCAAAACCTTCAATGGGCCGCCGGGCGCGCGAGGCCGGTGTTCTACATCGGCGCGGACCAGGCGGAAGCCGCAGCCGAGCTGACGAGAATTGAAGGCGACATCCTCAAGGCAGAAGCGAAGATCGGGGAGGCGGCCACAACCGAGAGGGCTGCGGACAAGACCTTCGCCAGCTACAAGCGCGAACGCGCCAAGTCGGTCGCATCGCGCCTCCATCTGGGTAGCCGCAAGTACGAGGCGCCGGCGCTCGCCCGGGACTTCGACACGTGGAAGGATTATGATGGACCGAGGCTGACGGATGATGAGCTCAAGGCCGCGGAGGACACCCGCAGGCTCGACGAGCCGATGCCCCGCCTCGACCCGCTTTCGTTCGACAAGGCCACGATCGATACCGCCTACCGCTTCATCGCCGAGGTCTGCGGCCAGTCGCTCGCAACGGTGGCGCTCGAGGAGGTGCAGCGGCACCCTGACATGCTCCTCTGGCTGAAGCACGGCCACGAATACCACGCTACCCACGGGCTGGCCGACTGCCTTCTGTGCGGGCACGAGATCCCGGTGGAACGCCGCGCCTTGCTGGCGGCGGCGCTCGACGACAGGGTAGACCAGTTCGTAGCCCGCCTGAAAAGAACTGCCGAACGTCTCGACGGTCTCCTAGAGTCAATCAGCCAACTGGCCGCCCAGCTGCCAGCGGTTGACGACCTGGCCAGCGAACTGCGGCCCGGCTTCAGGGACCTGAGGCTGGATGCGTCAAAGAACGCGCGCCAGGTGGCGGAGCAGTTGCGCACGCTGCAAGGTGTGCTGTCCGCAAAGCTGGAGAGGCCCGCCTCTCCCGCGGACATGAAGGACGTCGCCGCCGAGGCGGATGTGCTCGCCACAGCCAAGAACCTGGCGGCTAGCGTCGCGAGCGTCAACGAAACGATCGCGGCGCACAACCAGGGAGTCGCCGACTTCGCGAAGCGGAAGGAGGATGCGGAGACGTCCATCCGCCGCCATTTCATCATCGACTGCCGCGAGGAATACGCCAAGAATGCGAAGGACGTCAGCGACGCCGCCGCCAGCCTGAAGGTCGAGACCGATGCGCTCGCGGCCCTACGGGACAAGGCAAGCGAGCTGCGCCAGCGCATCCGGACGCACGGCCCCGCGGCCGCCGTCATTAACAAGCTGATCGCAGCCTACCTTGGCCACGGCGAGCTGACCATTAATCCAGTCGACGAAGGCTATGAACTGCACCGCCATGGTACTCCGATCACCGGCGCGCCGAGCGAGGGCGAGAAGACAGCCATCGCGATCTCCTACTTCATCTCCTCCATCGAGGCGGACAACCGGAAACTCAAGGACGTCATCGTGGTGGTGGACGACCCGGTCTCGAGCCTCGACACCAAGGCGCTGAACTTTGCCTGCTCCCTCGTGAGGACGAGGCTCGAGAAGGCCGCGCAGGTCTTCGTCCTCACGCACAATCTCCAGTGCATGAACGAGTTTAGAAAGGCCTGGAAGGGCAAGGCACGGCCTCCGGCCGGCAAGGATCCGACCGCCACGTTTCTCTATATAGACGTCGCGATTCCTGAGGGAGAGCGCCGACGCTCATCCAAGATAGGCGAGATGTCGAAGCTGCTCCGCGAGTACGACTCGGAATACCACTTTCTCTTCAGCCATGTGCTGCGTTTCGTCGAGCAGCCCGACGCTTACGACGACCACGGCTACATGATGCCCAACGTGATCCGCCGTGTGCTCGACGTGTTCCTCGCCTTCAAGAGTCCGGGTGGCGGAGGACTGCCCGGCCAGCTCAACAAACTGTGCGCCGACTATCCGGATCTCGACAGGGAGAGGCTGGCGGCGCTTGAACGGCTCACCCAGGTCGAATCCCACTCCGACAACCTCGACGACCTGTTAACCTTCTCGACGATGACCCTTGAGGAAACGCGGGGAGCGGCCGCTGCGCTCTTCGCCATGATGGAACACGTCGACGGGAACCACCTAAAACGGCTGAAGGGCCTCTGCACCTGATACCTCCCGGCCGTCGAAAGCTTGGGGCATTCCGCCGGAGGGCGCCGAGGAATGATGGCAACACAGACTGAAGATCTGAGAGCTATCGACAACGTTTGCTCATAGGAGCGCGTGCAATGACGCCGAGTTGTCAGCATCAAAACTGTGCTGCATGTTGGCGCGCGCGATGTGATGATGAAGAATGCGCGGCCGACGCATGGGGGTGAGCCATTACAGACTTCCGTTTCCTGCATGCCGCCGACATTCACCTCGATAGCCCGCTGCGCGGCCTGTCGAGATACGAGGGACTTCCGGAAGAAGACATCCGAGGTGCGACACGGGCGGCATTCGACAACCTCATCCAGCGGGCCCTCGACGAGGAGGTCGACTTCGTGGTGATCGCCGGCGACCTGTTCGACGGTGACTGGAAGGACATGGGAACCGGCCTCTACTTCGCGCGGGCGATGGGTCGGCTCGCCCAGGCTGACGTCCCGGTCTTCCTTTTGTCCGGAAACCACGACGCGGAGTCGGTGCTAACGCGCAGCATCCCTTGGCCCGACAACGTCAAGCTGTTCGGGACGAGGCGCCCGGAGACTCATGTCCTGCCGGAGTTCGCCGTCGCGGTGCACGGCCAGAGCTTCGCAACGCCGGCCGTTACCGACAACCTCGTCCTCGCCTATCCCGACGTGGTCGAGCACCACTTCAACATTGGCGTGCTCCACACCGCGCTAGCCGGCCGCCAGGGCCATGCCGCGTACGCCCCGTGCAGCCTGGAGGACCTCAGGTCCAAGCACTACGACTACTGGGCGCTCGGTCACGTCCACGAGCACGAGGTCGTCTCAGAAGACCCATACGTCGTCTTCCCGGGTAACACTCAGGGACGCACGATCCGCGAGACCGGGCCTAAGGGCGCGGTGATAGTGACGGTGGAGGACGCCCAGATCGTCACCATCGAGCATGTCGAACTGGACGTACTCCGCTGGGCGCACGTCGAGGTCGACTGCACCGGGGCGACTACGGACGCGGTGGCCTCGCTCATGCGCGCATCGCTCCTCTCCACTTGGCAGGCCGATGCGGCAGGCCTGCCTCTCGTCGCACGCGTGTCGCTCACCGGCGAGACGGCGGACGTCGGCGCATTTCACGACGGCGTGTCATCGATCCGCGACGACGCGCGCGCGGTCGCCGCGTCGATATCGCCGGACCTGTTCATCGAAAGGGTGAAAGTGCTGGTCGGGCCGCCCGCGCAACCGCAGCAGATCCGGATTGGGGACGACTTGTCGTCCCTCATCGGACAAGCGGCTACCGACCCGGAGCTCGCCGCCCTCCTCGCCGAGGACCTCGCCCCGTTCATGCTCGCCACGCAGACCGCGATCGGCCAGTCGCCGGACGACGCCGACGACGAGGGCCTGCGGCGATCCGCGGGCGACGGGGACTGGACGGCGGTGCTCCAGACGGCGACACTCGCGCTGCGGTCGCGCCTAACTGGGGACGCGTAGGTGCGCTTCGTAAACCTGTCGCTCGAGCGCTACGGCCACTTTGAGGACTGCACGCTCTCGTTCCGCAACGGCCAACCGGACCTGCACGTCATCTACGGCGCGAACGAGGCCGGCAAGACCACGTCGCTCGCCGCGGTGTCGGATCTCTTGTTCGGCTTCCCAGTCCGATCGCCCTACAACTTCATGTACGACTACTCGCTACTGCGGGTCGGCGCCGTGCTTGAGGACGAGGGGGCCACGCTCGCCTGCCGCCGCAAGAAGGCCCCAAACGCCTCGCTCCTGGGTCCGGACGACCGGCCGATCGACGAGGGCGCGCTCCTCGCGATGCTCAGGGGACAGACGAGGGAGACCTTCGGCCTCTCGTTCAGCCTCGACCAGGAGGGCCTGAGGGCCGGCGGCAAGGCCATGGTCGAGGCCCGCAACGACCTTGGCCGGGCGCTGTTTGCGGCCGGCTCCGGCCTGACCGGAGTCTCGGACGAGCTGGCGCGGCTGGAGGAGGAAGCGGACGCCATCTGGGGTCCACGCGCGTCCAACAGACGCTCCTTCACCGTCGCCCAGCGCGAACTTGAGGCGGGCCTGCGTTCCATCCGCGACAGGTCGCTCCGACCGAGGATCTGGACCGACGCGAGGGCGGCGGTGGCGACCGCGCAGGCCGCGTTGGACGAGGCCCAACGTCGGCGCGACGAGCTGCTCGCCGAGATGAGCCGCGCGGAACGGATCCGCCGGATCGCGCCGTCGGCGCGCCTGCGGGCGGAACACCAGGCCGCCATCGAGGCACACGGTGCGACCATCGAGCTGGCTGCGCAGCGCGAGGAGGCCGCGGAAGCCGCGATGGCCGAGGCCGCGTCCGCGGGCCGCGCGAAGGCCGCCGCGGCGAAGCTGGCTGAGGAAGCGGCCGAGCGTGTGGACGCGCTTGTGGCGGACGAGGCAATAATGGCTCAGGCGGATCTCGTCGACGCGCTCGTGAGCGCCTCGGGGGCGGTCGCGAAGGCGAGCAGCGACATGGTCCGGCTCAGGACCGAGCACGCTACGCGGACGGGCCGGATCGAACGCCTACGGGAGGAGGCTGGCGCGCTGGCCGCCGATCCACCGTCACGGATCGCCAGCGCGAGGCTGCGCGAACTCGCGCTCTCGCACGTCGAGGACAGGTCGGCGCTCGCTCAAATCGCGCAGAGCGAGGAGGAGCTCGACGAGCGGCGGAGGGCGGCCTCGGGTATCCCGCGCAAGGCCGACGATGATCCGAATAGGGACCTGGGACCGGTCATCGCCGCCGTCGACGCCGCGCGCGCGCTCGGTGCCGACATCGACGCCCGCTGCCAGTCCCTGCGGAGGGCGGCCGACACAGCCTCGACGACCTTGGCACAGTCGCTTTCGCGGCTGGCGCCGTGGAGCGGCGGCGCCGCGACGCTCCTGGAGCTCCCCCGAATCGGACAGGCGGAGATCGATGAAGCGCGGACGGCGATGGCGAACCTCTCGGCCGAAGCCGAGCGGGAGACCACCGAGGCCGGCCGCGCCCGGGATGAAGCCGCGGCCCTATCCCTCCAAATGGAACAGCTCGCCTCCGGGAACGCGGTCTCCGCGGAGGAGATCCAGAGCGCGCGGACCGCCCGCAACGAACACTGGCGCCCGCTCCGCGACCACATCCTGGCCGAGGCGCCAGTCGCCGCGCCGCACGAAGCTGTCACCGTCTTCGAAGCCACCCTGGCAGAGGCGGACCAGCTCAGTGACCTGCGGTTCGCGGCGGCCGACGAGTCGAGCCGGCTCGCCGACATGCAGAACCGGGTCGTGAAGCTCATGCTTGATGCGGAGCAGGCGGAGCTCCGCGCGAAGGGCGCAGAGGAGCGCGTCGACACCAAACGAAGCGCCTGGCGGGAGAGGCTGGAGGCGGCGGGCCATGTCGAGATGGAGCCGACGCGCCTTGTCGCCTGGAACGCCGCGAGGGACGTCTCCGAGGCGGCGTACGCCGCATCCGTCGCGGCGATGGCGGAGGCCGGGGCGGCCGACGTCCGCCGGGCCAAGGTGCGACAGGCACTCGCATCATGTCTCCCCGAAGGCGCCACGCCGCCAGATGCCTACGAGATCGCGCCCATCCTGGCGATCGCCGAGCGACTGCGGGCCGACCTCGAGGCGGCCGAGCAGCAGAGACGGCTCGACGAGGCCGCCGCGGCGCGTATCGAGCAGGACGCCGACACACTCGGTCGACGCAGGAAGCGACTCGAGGACGCGGCGGCCGACCGTGAAGCCCAGTGGCGCCAGCAGCTCGAACAGACCGGCCTCGACCTCGAGCTCGGGAACGCGACCGCCGCGCTCGACATACTCGAGGAGTTGCGCGTCGAGATCGAGGCGCTATCGGACCTGCAGGGACGGCTCGACGGGATGGAAAGGGACGCGGCCGACCACGGCGCCAGGGTCCACGCGGCCGCCGACACCCTCGGCATCGCCGTGTCCGAAAATCCGGAGGAGCGGCTGACCGCGCTACGGAGCCGCCTGACCTCCGCGCGCGCCACGGCCAAAGTCATCGACGCACTGAAGGCCACAATGGGGGCCCGCAATGAAGAGGTGGCGGCCGAGGATGCGAGGTTAGCGGCGGCCATGGATTCCCTCAGGAGCCTGATGGAGGAGACGGGTTCGGAAGGCGTCGACGAGCTCGCGGCCGCCATCGCGCGATCTCGCGCGGTCAGAGCACTCCGGGGGGCGGTCGCGGATGCTGAGACGGCGATCACATCGGCAGGCGACGGCAAGGGTCTTGCGGAACTCCTCGGATCCCTCGACGGCGTCGATCCGGACGGCCTAGCGGCCAAGACGCAGACGCTCGCATCCCAACTGGCGGACTTAAACGCCGAGGTGGATGCCGCGGCGGGCCGGCTCGGCGATGCACGGAGGGCGTTCGCCAATCTCGAGCAGGAGGGAGAGAGCGCCATCGACGCTGCCACGGACGCGGGTCAGGCCCGCGCAGAGCTGGCGGTCCTTTCCGAGCAATACATCCTGAAGCGGGCCCAGGCGGTGACGCTGCGTTGGGCGATCGAGCGATATCGCGAGCAACACCAGGATCCGATGCTGCTCCGCGCCTCGGAGCTCTTCTCGATCCTGACGATCGGACGTTACGCGGCGCTGCGGATCGACAGCGACGCCGCCTCGCCGCGACTCCTAGGAGTCCGTAACGACGGCAGGACCGTCGTCGAAGTCGGCGCCATGAGCGAGGGAACCACCGACCAGCTGTTCCTCGCCTTGCGCCTAGCCGCCGTCGAGCAGTCTGTCGCAGCGGGCGTGCGCCTGCCGTTCCTAGCCGACGATCTCTTCGTCAACTTCGACGACGACCGGTCCGAAGCGGGTTTTCGAGTGCTGGCGGAGCTCGCTAGATCGACGCAGGTCCTCTTCTTCACCCACCATCCCCATCTAGCGTCGATCGCGCGATCGGTGGTTGGGGCCGACATCCACTCGGAGTGTACTCTGGGTTGAGACCGAGCCGCTAGGCTTCTTCCGGCGTTCAGGCCGAACCGGGCCGCCGCGCGGGCTCTTCGCTACACCAAGAATGGGCGGTTTTAGCGTTACCGGTCGTTCTCAGCGGCGATGGCGATCGGCAGTTTTGTC
>NZ_BARE01000031.1 GCF_000367345.1 Sphingobium xenophagum NBRC 107872 | reverse complement strand
GCCGTTTTTGGCTGATTTGTATAAACCACTGGTAAGATGAGTTAAGGAGTGTCGTTGCCGAATGGCCTATGCTGACCACTCGCAAGGATCGAGTCGGACCGTCTCGATCATCATCGTCGCCCTGATTCACGCTGTTCTTGGCTATGCCTTCGTCACCGGTCTTGGCATGAAATATGTCAAAAAGGCGGCAGAACAGCTGAACGTGATCGACGTGAAGGAAGAGCCGCCGCCACCGGACGAGGAGCCGCCACCGCCGCCGCCAGACCAGCCGGTCGAGCCGCCGCCGGTCGTGGCCCCGCCGCCGATCGTGCAGACCCCGGCGCCTGCGCCGACCATGACTGTAGTTAGGACGCCTCCTCCGGTGTTCAACCCCGTCCCGGTCGCCGCCCCGCCGCCACCGCCGCCGCCCGCGGCGCCGCCTGTCGCCGCAACCCGCGCAACACCGCGCAGTTCGCCCGGCAGCTGGCTCAGCGATGCGGACTATCCGAGCCGCGCCCAGCGCGAAGAACGCTCGGGTACGGCCGGGTTCCGCCTGCAAATCGGTGCGGACGGTCGGGTAACCGACTGCACCATCACCTCCTCGACCGGCCACCCGGATCTCGATGAGGCGACCTGCCGCCTGCTGCCGCGTCGTGCGCGGTTCAAGCCGGCCAAGGGGTCTGATGGTGCGGAAATGCCCGATACGTACAATGGCCGTATCACCTGGCGTCTGCCGGAATAATCCAAACGGGCAAGGCGTGCGCCCGGCGCCGCCTCGCTCTAGCTTGATCTCATTGAGAGGGAAGTCTTGAACATGTTGATGTATCTCGCAGCTGCGGCGCCGAAGCCGGAAAACCCCTATGGTCTGATGGAAGCTCTGGAACAGGGCGGTACCATCGCCTGGACCGTGTTCATCATTCTGTGCGGCATGTCGGTCGGCACTTTCTACATTCTGTTCACCAAGCTGATCGAACAGCAGAAGGTGATCAACCAGGGCAAGAAGGTCCGCGCGACCTTCTGGCGCGCCGCCAACATCAAGGAAGGTTCGGCCAAGCTGGAAAAGAACTCTGCCTACAAGCAGATCGTCGATGACGGCATCAAGGCGCAGGAAGAACATACCAAGCTGACCGATCCGGTCGAAGCCCATGACTGGCTGCACGGTTCGCTCGGCCGTTCGGAAGCCGCGATCAACTCGTCGCTGGGCGGTGGTCTCGCTTTCCTCGCAACCGTTGGTTCGACCTCGCCGTTCATCGGTCTGTTCGGTACGGTTATCGGCATCTATCGCGCGCTGATCAAGATCGGTGCAGCCGGTCAGGCGTCGATCGACGCGGTCGCCGGCCCCGTCGGTGAAGCGCTCATCATGACCGCCCTGGGTCTGGCCGTGGCCGTTCCCGCGGTGCTCGCCTACAACTTCCTGCAGCGCCGCAACAAGTCGATCGCCGAACAGCTGAACGGCTTCACGGTCGATCTGCTGGCCTATCTGGTGTCGAACGGCGCGGTTAAGCCCAGCGTTGCTCCGGCTCCCGCCGCACCTGCTGCCAAGCCGGTTGCTGCGCCGACCAAGGCCTGATTGTCTTGAGATGCCGGCGTGGGAACCGGGTGGCCGCTGCGACTACCCGGTTCCCCGCCGACCATGGCCCTCGCGATGGTGAGGCGCCATCGACACCAATGTTAGGATATTATCAATGGCAATGAGTGTTGGCCCCGGCGGCGGTGACGACAAACCGTTGTCCGACATCAACACGACGCCGCTCGTCGACGTCATGCTGGTGTTGCTCATCATCTTTCTTATCGCGGTTCCGGTCGTCGTTCAGACGGTCGAACTGCAACTTCCCAAGGTGGCGTTCGAGCCGACCACGACGAAGCCGGAAAATGTCTCCCTCTCGGTCACGACCGGTTCGGACGGCAGCTGCGCAGTGTATTGGAATTTGACCAAGGTTGATTCCAGCGATCTGCTCAACCGCGCGGTGGCGAAGCTCGAAGCGGACATCAAGAAGGCAGGCGGCGTCGAAAATATGACGCCCGAAGACATGCCCGAAGTGCATATCCGTGGCGACATCAACACCCCCTACCGGTGCATCGGCGGTACGATCTATACGATGCAGCGCGCCGGTTTCCCCAAGGTGGGCTTCATCTCCGAGCCGGAACCCGGCACGACGACGACCCGCCTCTGACCGGCTGATTAAGGAGATTTCGCTATGGCCATGAGCATGGGTTCCGATGAAGGCGAACCGATGATGGAAATGAACACGACGCCGTTGATCGACGTCATGCTCGTTCTCCTCATCATGTTCATCATCACGATTCCGATCCAGACCCACGCGGTCAAGATCGACCTGCCGCAGAACGCACCGCCGACGAACAGCCCGGTCGATCCGGTGAAGAACAAGGTCGCCATCGATTCTGCCGGGGTCATCACCTGGAACGGTTCGGCGATCGATCTGCTGACCCTGCGTCAATATCTGCAGCAGTCGCTGCGCCTGCCGGTCGAGCCGGAACTTCAGTTCCAGCCGAACGCGCAGACCCGCTATGTCACCGTTGATGAGGTGCTGGCGGAGATCAAGCGTGCGGGCGTGACGAAGCTGGGCTTTGTCGGCAATGAACAATATGGCAACTTCTAAACGCTGATTGCCTGCGTCTGCCAGCCTGCACTAAGACTTCCCGTTTTTCCGGGCGGGCAGGGCGGCATCCGGGTTTTGATATTGCCCATGTTTCAGGGGTCGCCTTCGGGTGGCCCCTTTTTTATGCGCTCGGCCCCGCCCGGCCGACCGGACAGCACACCCGCTTCAGGGCGGACTTATTAACGCTTTGCTTACGCCGATCGTCGATAATGGCGGTGGAAGGGCAGGCGATAGCGAACCATGAGCGCCGACAGACAGACTGATGTGGACCGAAAGGCACGGCTGGCAGAGCGCAGCTATGTGCAGATCGGTGTGCGTATTCGTCGTCCTGGCGAAACCTGGTTCAGTAGCCGCATAGCCGACGTATCCGTCACTGGCTTTCGCCTTCAAAGCTTCATGAAACTGACCTGTGGCAGTGAATTATGGGTCATGCTGCCGGGCTTCGAAGGGCGTCGCGCCCGCGTCTTGTGGACGCGCGGCCATGAAGCGGGTTGCGCCTTCGAACGCCCGCTGCATCCCGCAATCCTTGATCATATCGTCAAGCTGAGCAGCGGTTCCGCCCTGGCCTGAGCAGGGCGCCCCGGATCAGGCCGAGGGCGCATCCTGAAACTGCAAGCTCGCCAGACGCGCATATAGGCCGCCCTGCGCCACCAGCGCGGCATGATCGCCCTGCTCCACGATCCGCCCTTCGTCCAGCACGATGATCCGGTCGGCGGCGCGCACGGTCGCCAGCCGATGGGCGATGACGATGGTCGTGCGCCCCTCCATCAACCGGCCGAGCGCATCCTGCACCAGCCGCTCCGATTCGGCGTCCAGCGCAGACGTGGCTTCGTCCAGCAGCAGGATCGGCGCGTCGCGCAACAGCGCACGCGCGATCGACAGTCGCTGCCGCTGCCCGCCCGACAGGCGCGTACCCGCTTCCCCCATCGGACTGTCCAGTCCCTGTGGCAGCGCGCGCAGGAATCCCTCCGCATTGGCGGCGCGCGCCGCGTCCCAGATCTGATCGTCGGTCGCGTCCCACCGCCCGTAACGCAGATTGTCGCGGGCCGATGCCGCAAAAATCACGCTATCTTGGGGCACCATCGCCATCATCGCGCGCAATGCGGCCGGGTCGGCCTGCGGCAAGGGGACATCGTTCAGCCGGACAGTACCGGACGTAGGATCGTAGAATCGCAAAGCCAGCTGGATCAGCGTCGATTTGCCAGCGCCAGAAGGCCCGACCACCGCCACCGTCTCGCCGGGCGCAACGTCGATCGACACGCCATTGAGCGCCGCCTGGTTGGGCCGGGTGGGATAATGGAAACGCACATCATCAAATGTCAGCCGCGCGCCGGACACGGCGGCCGGAATGATCGTCGGGCTTTCGGGGGGCAAAATGTCTGGCGTCGCCGTCATCAGCTCATGCAGGCGGCTGGCCGCGCCCGCTCCCCGCAGCAGATCGCCCCAGCTTTCAGACAAGGAGCCGAACGCGCCCGCCACCAGCCCGCCAGTCAGCACGAACGCTGCGATGCTGCCCCCCGACAGCTTGCCCGCGGCAACATCCAGCGCGCCCTGCCACATGACCGCCGTGATCGATCCGAACACCAGCGATATCACCACCGCCGTCATGATCGCCCGCAACCGGATGCGCCGGCGCGCAGTGTCGAACCCCCTTTCGACCGTCGCGTCGAACCGCGCGGCCTCGCGCCGTTCCTGCCCGAATGCCTGAACGATTTTCATCGCCGCCAGCACTTCATTGGTCACGCTGCCGACGTCGGCGAGCCGGTCCTGGCTGGCGCGGGACAGGGCACGCACCTTGCGGCCCAGGCTCAGCAGCACCAGCAGGATGACGGGGATGCCCAGCAGCAGCATCGCTGCCAGCTTGGGCGCAAGCGCGAACAGATAGATGAGGCCGCCAACGCCGGTGACCATGTTGCGCAGCGCGATCGACACGGTCGATCCGACCACCTGTTCGACGACAGCCGTATCGGCGGTCATGCGCGATGCGATTTCGGAGGGGCGGTTTTCCTCGAAGAAGCGCGGCGCCTGTCGCAGCAGATTGGCCTGTGTCGCGCTGCGAATATCCGCGACCACCCGCTCGCCCAGCCAGGACACGAAGTAAAAGCGCAGCGCGCTCGCCACCGCCAATATGATGACGATCAGCAGCAGATATTCAAACCAGCGGCTGATGTCGCCGCCCCCCATGAAGCCCCGGTCGATCACCAGCCGGAAGCCGCTGGGGATGCCCAGCGTCGCCGCCGACGACACGATCAGCGCGATCAACGCGCCTGCAATGCGCCCCGGATAGCGCTTCGCGAAACCCCACAGCATTGTCAGGCTTCCGAGCGCGGGACGGGCGCTGGCGCGCGGCGACGGGGTGGGCGTGTCCTCCATGCGCGGCGCTTAGCAGGCTGCCCGCAATGCCTCAATGGGGCGGGGCTGGTGGCGCGCGCGACTTTCGCGCATAGGCGGGCGATCCGTTCACGCATTGGAGCCGCCAATGATCCACCTATTGTCCGCGACCGTCGAACGCTGGCCGGTCGCAGGCGCGTTCATTATCAGTCGTGGGGCCAAGACCGATGTGGACGTGGTCGTCTGCACCGTTGGCGATGGCACCTATGTCGGCCGGGGCGAAGGAACGGCAATCTATTATGAGGGCGAAACGGCGGAAGGGTGTGCGGCGGCGATCCGCGCCTATGCCGGGCCGCTCGACCGGCAGGCGTTGCTGAAGCATATGCCACGCGGGGCGGCGCGCAACGCGCTCGATTGCGCGCTATGGGATCTGGAGGCAAAGCGCGCGGGTGCGCCGGTCTGGCAACTTGCCGGCCTTCGCCAGCCCGCGCCGCTGCCGACCGCCTTCACCATCAGCCTGGGCGATCCGGCAACGATGGAGGCTGCCGCCAGGACGGCGGCCGGGCGCGGTTTTGCCCTGCTCAAATGCAAGCTGACGGGCGAGGGCGACCGGGCGCGCATCGCCGCCGTCCGGGCGGGCGCACCGGACGCGCGACTGATCGTCGACGCCAATGAAAGCTGGCATGATCTGGATATTGCGGCAGAGGCGCAGGCGCTGGCCGACCTGGGCGTCGAAATGGTCGAACAGCCCGTGATCCATGGTCAAGAGGCGGCGCTGGCCGGGGTCCGTGCGCCCTTGCCGCTGTGCGCGGATGAAAGCTGCCATACCAGCGCGGACCTCGACCGGCTTGGCGACTTTGACGCGGTGAACATCAAGCTGGACAAGGCCGGTGGCCTGACCGAAGCGCTGGCGCTGCGTCAGGCGGCGCGGGACCGGGGGTTTCGCGTCATGGTCGGCTGTATGCTTGGCACCTCGCTTGGCATCGCGCCCGCTGCGCTGGTGGCGCAGGGGGCGGACTGGATCGACCTCGATGGAGCGCTGCTTCTGGCGCGGGATCGCGACGGGGCGCTGACGCTGGCCGATGGCCTGCTTCAGCCCGGCAGCCTGTGGGGCGCGGGCTGACGCCGCAGTTCAGACACCACGTACCGGCTGCACTTCTGCATAGGGCATGATCATCTGCCCGTCCGGTGCGGCGGTGAAGGTCGTCTGGGTCGGATAGGCAAATTCCAGCCCGGCATCGTTGAACCGCTGCAATATGGCGAGGCCAACCTTGTGCCGCACCTGATAGATCGAATCCCAGTCCGGCAGATACACGTCGAATTCGACTTCGAAATCCAGGCTGGATGCGCCGAAATTGACAAAGCCGGATCGGACGAAATTACCACCATGGGCTTCGACGATCTCCTTGAGAATGTCGGGGATCTGCGCGGCGAGTTGAGGCGGGGTCTGGTAGATGACGCCGATGGCAAATTTGATGCGGCGGTGATCCAGCGTGAAATAGCTGGTGATTTCCTTCTGCAACAGATTGGCGTTGGACATCACTTTCTTTTCGCCCGTGATGGCGCGCATCCGCGTGGATTTCAGGCCGATCTTTTCGACCGTCGCGGTTGTGGTGTCATAGGTGATGGTCTCGCCCCGACGAAACGGCTTGTCGAAAATGATCGACAGCGCGGCGAACAGGTCGGAAAAAATCCCCTGCGCGGCCAGACCAATGGCGATGCCGCCAATGCCCAGACCCGCGACCAGGCCGGTCACATTGACACCCAGATTGTCCAGCACGACGATGGTGGCGATCGCGAACAGGGCGAATGTCACCAGAACGCGGATCAGGCCCATCGCATTGGCCAGTGTTTCGCCCTGACCATCCTCTGCCAGCGTCTTGCGCTCGATCAGCCCCAATATGATTTCCCGCGCCCAGATCGCGCCCTGCAACACGGCGGCGATGGTGAACAGGAAGGCGATGGTCTTGAACAGCGCGGCGGGCGGATCGGCATAGCCAGCGACCAGCTTGGCCGCGACCATCAGCATGAAGAAATGGGTGGTGCGCGCCACAGCACGGCCCAGCACATTGGTATAGCCAAGCGGGTCGCCAAAGTCGCCGCGCCACCTTTTGCCGAACTGGCGCAGGGCGGTCAGCGCGAGATAGATGAGAATGCCTGCGCCAATGGCGATGGCGATCTGGACATAATGGACCGACAGCCATTCGCTGGTCGATCGCCACATCTCGACAAGATCGGGGGTATGCACTTTTACGGCGGCGGGTTCAGTCGTGTTGGCCATGTCGGTCCTGTTAGCGTTTATCCGGCAAGCGTGTCGAGAAATGCGATGAGTCCGCGCTCTTCGCGAGACAAATAGCGTGTGCGGCGCGGCAGGCGAAGCCCGGCGCGCCATTCATCCTGTCCATCCTTGCACAATTCCAGCAGCGCAGGGTGGACATAGCTTTTGCGGCTGATCGCTGGCGTATTGCCGAGTGCGGCGGCCACTGGCTCCAACAGAGCTTTCATCGACACCGGCCCTGCGGCCAAAGTGGCAAAGGCAATGGTCGATGCGCCCCAGGTGCGGAAATGCTTGGCGGTGAAGGCACCGCCCATGGCCTGCGCAATATAGGCGTTCACATCGCTCGACGTGATCGGGCGGGCATCGCCATCCTCATCCAGATATTGGAAGAGATGCTGGCCGGGCAAATCCTGCACATTCCGCACGAAGCGCACCAGCCGCCTGTCGGTCAGCGTCACCAGATGCTGCTTGCCCGACTTGGCGCGATAGCGCAGCGTCAGCGCCTTGCCGGTCAGGTCGACATGACGGCGGCGCAGCGTCGTCGCGCCGAAACTCTTGTTAGTAGTGGCATAATATTCATTACCCACGCGCAACCGGCCCAGATCCAGCAGCCGCACGACCGCGGCGATGGTCCGCTCCTTGCGCAATCCGCGCCGCGACAGGTCCGCCTCCATTTGCGCCCGCAATTTCGGCAGAGCGCGACCGAACGCGGCGCAGCCTTCATATTTTTGTGCGTCCCGCCCGGCGCGGAATTCCGGGTGATAGCGATATTGCTTACGACCCCGCTCGTCATGCCCCGTCGCCAATATATGCCCATGGGGCATCGGGCAGAACCAGCAGTCGCGATAGGCGGGGGGCAGGGCGATGGCATTCAACCGATCAATCTCTTCGCGATCGGCAATGCGGCATCCGTCGGGCTGATAATAGCCCCAGCCATTTTTGAGAGCGCGTCGCGAAATGCCGGGGATGCTGTCATCCACATGGATGAGGGGTTGGCTGGCCATATTTTCCTTCTCATGGCCAAAAACCCACCTTTCATCGCTTCGTTCCGCAACGTGTCGGGCCGTGGTCCGTTTGCCTGTTTCCATACAGGTGCAAGGAGAAGCCCCATGCCCGCCATTAATAACAGCCGCATCCTCATCATCGCGACCGACGGGTTCGAGCAGTCCGAATTGTTCGACCCCCGCGACGCCCTGATCGAGGCGGGAGCCAGCGTGACCCTCGCTTCGCCCGATCTCGATCCGATCCAGGGCATGAAGCATGATGAAAAGGGCGACACCATAACCCCCGACATCCGCCTCGATGCCGTCAGGATGGAGGAATATGACGCTCTGCTACTGCCCGGCGGCGTCGCCAATCCCGACACGCTGCGCACCAATGCGACGGCGGTGTCGGCGGTGCGCGCCTTCGTGACCGCGGGAAAGCCGGTCGCGGCCATCTGTCACGGCCCATGGCTGCTGGTGGAGGCTGACGTCGTCAACGGACGGACGGTCACGTCCTGGCCATCGGTGCGTACGGACCTGCGCAACGCGGGTGCCGAGGTCGTCGATCATGCGGTCGTGGTGGACGGCAATATCATCACCAGCCGTAAGCCCGACGACATTCCCGCCTTTGTTGAAGCCTTGATCAAGGCCGTTGTGGAAACCGAAGCCGTTACGGCCTGACCCGCAACCCGCCGCCCACCCGCCACGGGATCGGGCGGCGGCGCAGCGTCGACACATGCGCCAGCGCCAGCGTCGCGCAGACGATGGCGGCGGGCAAGGCTACCGGCATAGCGGCAGGTAGCAGAACAGCCGTGACTGCCGCCGCAACCAGTCCGGTCAGCGCCAGTCCCAACGCATGTGCCTCCCCATCGGGACCGCGCAACCAGAATAGACACGCGCTGATGCCGGTCATGAAGCCGATCATGTAACGGATCGCTTCCCCCGCAGCGCCAAGGCCGACCATCACCAGCAGCACAAGCACCGCGCCAGCCGAGCGCCGCGACAGCCCCGCCAATATGTGGGTGCAGACCGGATATATCAGCAATTCGCACAGCGACGCGGCGACCAGGATCGCCTGCGCCCGCGCGCCATCGCCTGCGATCAGAGCCACCGTCGCTGCCGCTGCCCATGGGATCAGCCGCGCCGGCGCCATGCGGATATGGCTTATCCAGTTGCTCCAGCCGTTGCGCATGGCCCATCGCCGGTCTGCCAGCCTTAGCTGAAACCCGCCGATGATGAACAGGGCTTCCACCCCCCATGGCATAAGGCTGGGGGCAATCAGTGGCGACGCCAGCAGCAGGCCCAGCAACAACCCAAGGACCAGCCCCAATGCGCGCAGCTCGCCGCTCATGCCAGCGCCCCGCGCGGCCGGTTCATCGCCGCGTTCAGATCCGCTCGCGCTGCGGCCTTGCGCCTCCGGGTCAGATAGGTGTCGAGGCCGATCTGGAGCGCCAGCATCATGAAGATGAAGGGTTGATAGGCGATGCCCACGAACAGCGATCCGACCATGTAGACGATATGCCCCTGTTGCAGCGCCAGCGCGAACGGCGCGATCCAGGCTTCGTCCGGTCCCGCCCGCTTGCGATACAGGCGGCGGATCATTTCGGTGCGGATGAAACAGATGCCGTGGATCAACGCCCAGAGCAGGAAGCCGAAATAGCCCTGCTCGCCCAGCATCTCGAAATAGGCGCTGTGATAGGCACGGCCCTTGTCGGTCACCAGCCGCCGTTCGATCCGCTTCGTGTCGCCGTCACCCACTTCGCTCTGGGCGAAATAGGTAAAGCTGTTCTGCAGGTAATTGTCGAAGCCGCCGCCGCCCGGATGGGTTTTCACATAATCGAGCGTCCACATCCACACCGCCACGCGGGTCGATGCGCTCTCGTCGCCCTGATGATTCTCGATCGTCTGCATCCGCTGGGTGAAACTGGCGGGCAGGAAGGGGATGGATATGAGCGCCGCCAGCAGCATCAGCGGCCCATAGACGAAGCGGCGCGGCGAACGCACCAGCATCAATCCCGCCAGGATGACGATGCAGACCAGGCCCGTACGCGCTTCGGTGCCGATCGGCATCAGCATGCAGGCCAGGCACAGGCAGTAGCAAAAGGCTTTCACCCGCCAGTCGTCCGGCGCGAATATGGTGCCATGTCTGGACAGCCAAAGGATCAGCGGGATCAGCGAAATGGCGACGCAGCTGATGATCGATCCTTCATACAGGCCGCTATTATTCTCGACCATCAGGTTCAGCACGCCATAGCCACCCCCCGACAGCGCGGTTTTCATGCCGCCATTGATGATGATGGTGCTGGCGCACAGGATCATGAAAACGGTCATCGCCTCGATTCGCAGGCGCGTGCGCAGGGTGAGCGGCAGGAAGATGCCCGCAATGATCGCCTTCCACACCCAGTTCCATTTGGTCATCGCCTCGACCGGGAAATCGGCGGTCACGGTGGTATAGCCGCACCAGAGCAGCAGGATCAGCAGCAGCGCCTGCCGCGCGGAAAAGCGGCAATCCTTCTTGTCGTCGACGACCAGCCAGGCGCCCACCATCGCGGCGAAGGCAATGGCGGAGATCGGGATCGAATTGAGCAGGAAATAGGACAGGCGCTGGGGCGAGACGATGTCGATATAGGCGTAGACGGCGACCAGCAGAAACGGGCGCTTCAGCCCCATCAGGAAAAAGACGCCCAGAAAGGCGACGAAGAACAGGTCACGCATCGCGCGCGCCCTCCTCTGCTGGCGGATCGCGATCCAGATCCGCGCGCGGCAACAGCCGCCACGCGGCGAGCAGGATCACGCCATGGCTGATCAGCAGGGACAGGGTGTCGATCATTGCGTCTTGGTGGTTCCACTGGCTACCGCTCCTCCCTAACGCGACACAGTTGACGGGCCGTTAAACCTTTTGCGCCTAAGTATATGGGCTATGACCCATATTCTTCATGTGCTGGATCACAGCCTGCCGCTGCACAGTGGCTACACCTTCCGCACGCGCGCCATCCTGCGCGCGCAGATGGCCAGGGGTTGGGAGGTGCGCGGCATAACCGGACATCGCCACAGCGCATCAGGCCCACTGGAGGAACTGGTCGACGGCCTTCACTTCCACCGCACCCCCGGCAAGCCCGCAACGGGTAATCCCGTGCTGCGCGAGTGGCGCGACATCGCCGCCCATGCCGACGCGATCGAGGCGCTGGTGCAGCAGTGGCGGCCGGACATCATCCACGCCCATTCGCCTGTACTCAACGCCATCGCCGCGCAGCGCGTGGCCAAACGCCACGCCATTCCCCTGGTCTATGAAATCCGGGCTTTCTGGGAAGATGCAGCGGTCGGCAACGGCACCGGGACGGAGGGCAGTCCGCGTTACTGGCTCACCCGCCAGCTCGAAACGCATGCGGTGCGCAATGCCGATGCGGTCGCGGTCATCTGCGAAGGTCTGCGCGCCGATCTGGCCACGCGCGGGATTGATCCGGCCAAGATCATCGTGTCGCCCAATGGCGTTGATATGGACCAGTTCGGTACGCCCGTGCCACGCGACCCCGCGCTCACCGCGCAACTCGGTCTTGAAGGGGCCGACGTCGTCGGCTTCATCGGCAGCTTCTATGATTATGAAGGGCTGGACGATCTGATCGCAGCCATGCCGCGACTCGTCCGCGCCCGGCCCAGGGCCAAGCTGCTGCTGGTTGGCGGCGGCCCGCGCGAACAGGCGCTGCGCGATCAGGCGCTCGCTTCGCCCTTTGCCGACCATATCGTCTTTGTGGGCCGGGTGCCGCACGATCAGGTCGAACATTATTACGCCCAGATCGACATATTGGCCTATCCGCGCAAGGCGATGCGGCTGACGGATCTCGTAACGCCATTGAAGCCGCTCGAAGCCATGGCGCAAGGTCAACTGGTCGCCGCCTCCAGCGTTGGCGGCCATCGTGAACTTATAGAGGATGGCGTCACCGGAACCTTGTTCCCGCCCGACGATCCGGCAGGCATGGCCGCCGCGCTGGCGGGCCTGTTTGCCGATCGCGGCATCTGGGAAGAACGGCGCGCGGTTGCCCGCGCCTTTGTCGAGCGTGAGCGTAACTGGTCGTCAAACATTTTGCGTTACGAACCTGTTTACCAGCGGCTGCTGGCGCGTCCCGCCCGGACGCGCGCGGCCGCCTGAGGCAAGGTTGGACAATCGAAGTGGCCATCAGGGCAGCACGGACAAGAGGGATCGCCATCATGGCGCTGGTCGGCCTGGCCGCAGCGCTGCTGGTGTTGTGGATTCCGGTCGGGCTGATCGAAATGGTCGTGGCGTCGAGCGGCCTGTCGGAAACCTTGCCCGCTGCCGCCCCGCCGCTGGGACTGAAAGCCCGGCTGCTGCTGGCCGGTTTTACCGCGCTGATGGCTGTGGGCTTTGTGGGAATGATGCGTCGGCAGGACCGGCAGGCTGAACAGGAAGGACGCATGGTGCGCGTCCAGGGAGCAAGAAAAATGGGTTTCGCTTTTTCAAAACTGACCGCGCTGGCGCGGGGACGTATTGCCCCAGTCGATGACGCCACGCCATCGCTGCGTCGCGCCGATGCCCATCCCGATGCACCTGCCCGCGCGCCCATTTTTGCGAGTCGCGATTTCAACGGCCTCGACATTTTCGGCCGTCCCGATGCATTGCGCAGGCCGTTGGCGACGCGCGCCGAACCTGAACAGGATGCTGTCGTCCCGTCCGATGGTCTGGACATGCCCAGTGCGCCCTTGCCGATGGCCGATGAAGACCTGCCCCAGCCGACCTTTCAACGCCTGGCCGCCCCGGCCGTCGAGCCGGATGTCGCCAAGGAAGCATCGCAGGATACCGCGCCGGTCATGCCCGCGCGGCTTGATCCCATCCCGACCCAGGGCTTGTCGATCACCGAATTGACCCAGCGGCTGGAGCGGGGCCTTGCCCTGCGGAGCCGCGGGCCGGCGGCGGATGCCGGCACGGTGCGGGTTATCGCCGATATGCCGGTTGCGCCCGCCGTGCCGGTGCGGGACATGGTGGCGCAGGATGCCGACGATGCCCTGCGCGCGGCCCTGGGCGCGTTGCGCAGCATGGCTGGCCAGGGGCGTTAAGCCCCTACCAGTCCTCGATCGTCAGCGCCGACAGTTCCACCCACCATTCATCGGCTTCCTGTTGCGAATCGTCGATTGTGATGTCGGCGACGAAATGGCCCGGAACCTGCCATTCCGCGCTCTCTATGCCCTCGGCAAAGGAGCGGAAGCGCGTCGCCGCTCTGGCGCCGGACAGGCGTAGAGTGACGATGTGGCGGCGTCCTTCGAACAGGGCGCTCGCCCAGGGGCGACTCACCGCACGCTCGATCATCGTCGGCGCGCCCGCCCGTTTGAGCAGCTGCTCCAGCAGCCGCGGCAGGGGATCGCGATGGGATTTTCCTATCGGTTTGTTTTGGACCAGATTCTTAATGCCAAATCCATGATGCACGCTTGTCATTGGCTGATGCTCCTGCGATATGTGTTCATGAAATGTTCTACTCGTCTCCTTACGCGGTCGCCCGGCTCGCGCCCCTGGCGCAGGTCGAAAACCAGCCGTGGATCGCGCGTGCTGGCGCGGCCAAAGGTGGTTGGCGGCATGTCATGTTGGCGAAGGAATCGTTCGATCGCATGCAACAGCATCGGCTTCTTTCTCCTCTTTCGGTCCGACTCACCCGCTGCAAGTCGGTAGGCATATTCCTATCTCTAAGCCATTTTCCTACTTGTCTAGGAAAATTCCTATCATTATGGATTGGATATGGATGAATCGCAGAACGCCCGGATTGCGCTGGATCGGCTAATTGCCGAACGGGGGGAAAATTATGCCGATCTGTCCCGGCTGATCGGTCGCAACCCTGCCTATATCCAGCAGTTCATCAAACGTGGCACGCCGCGTAAACTGGATGAAGCGGATCGGCATGTGCTGGCCCGCTATTTCGGCGTCGCTGAACAGATGTTGGGTGGCAACGCCGCGCCGGTGACGGTCCCCGCCCGCACGCGCGGCATGCCCGCCGTCGTGGCAGTGCCGCGCCTGGCGCTGGGCGCGTCGGCAGGCGTCGGCACGCTGGACGAAGATGAGCGCACAGCCGGTGTGATGGCGTTCGACGCGCATTGGCTGCGTCATCTGGGGGTGCGGCCGCAGCGCGTTTCGATCATCCGGGTCGATGGCGAATCGATGGCGCCCACGCTCAGCGATGGCGATGACATCATGGTCGATCATGATGATGACGCCACCCGGTTGCGCGATGGCGTCTATGTCTTGCGGCTCGACGGTGTGCTGATGGTCAAGCGGATCGCGATGGGGCCGTTGCGCGGGCGCTTCAGCGTCGTCAGCGACAATCTCCATTATCCCGACTGGACTGACATTGATCCGGCGCTGGTGGATATTGTCGGTCGCGTCGTCTGGACTGGCAGGCGTCTGGTCTAGCGCGGGCAGCCTACCTATCTTGGCGCCAAAGGAGTCCTGATTTGAACGACAATGGCGCGGTGATCCGCAAGGGCGTCGAATGGCGCGGTGCAAAGCTGGCGCTGGCGACGGTGGTATCGACCTGGGGGTCCGCGCCGCGCCCGCGCGGCAGCCATATGATCGTGCATCAGGATGGCCGCTTTGAAGGCAGCATTTCCGGCGGCTGCGTCGAAAGCGATGTGCTGCACCGCGCTGCCGAGGTCATCGCCGGGCGCGCCGCCCATGTCGCCACCTATGGCGTGGCCGATGGTGATGCCTGGGACGTCGGTTTGCCCTGCGGCGGCGAAATCGCGGTGCTGATCCAGCCGGTGGGCGCAGACGGTTTTGCGCCCGACCTGTTCGACCGGATCGAGGCCGCCAGCGCGCGGGGCCGGGCGCTGACTTTGGCGACCGACCTTGCGACCGGAATCACCCGCGAACAGGCGGGCGAGGGCGATTTCCTCAACCGCTATGACCCGCCGCGCCGCCTGCTGATCGTCGGCGCGGTCCAGATCGCGCAGTCGCTGGTGCCGCTGGCGCAGGCGATCGGCGTGACGCCGGTGGTGATCGACCCGCGCGGGCGGTTCCTGACGGCCGAGCGTTTCCCCGGCGTCGAACTGGACGATCGCTGGCCCGACGAAGCCATCACCGCCCGCTTCCCCGGCGAATCGACCGCCATTGTGACGCTCAGCCACGACATCAAGATTGACGATCCGGCGCTGGAAGCGGCGCTCCGCGCACCGACCGGCTATGTCGCGGCGCTCGGATCGCGCAAGAGCCACGCCGCGCGGCTGGAACGGTTGGCGGCACAGGGGTTTGATGCAGGCGATCTGGCGCGCATTGACGGTCCGGCGGGGCTGGACATCGGTGCCATCGGCGCGGCGGAAATCGCGCTGTCGATTACCGCTGGCATGGTCGCGGGCTTCAACGCGCGCCGATGAAACAGAATGCCCCCTGCCGCAAGGGATGGGGCAGGGGGCATATCCCTCAAGCTGTCGGGCACAAAGGACGTCGCGCCCTAGCAAGCTGACCGTACAGATCAATCATAATATATAATCAATCGGTAACTTTATGTCCCATATTGAAATTTTACAATAGTATTATTACTCGCCCTAGCAGCATTTTCCGCCATTTTTGCCGCCATATCGCGCTTCCTGCCGATCGCGAAAAAACTGCGTCCGGTCCATCACCGGCTGGTCGGGATGGTGGGTCAGCATGTGGCGCAGATAGGCGTCATAGTCGGGCATGCCGACCATCAGCCGCGCGGTCTGTCGCAACAGGCTCAAAAATCCGCTCATTCCGCAGGTACCAGTTGTGCCGGAATTTCGCGCGCCGTCGGCGCCGCGATTCGCCGCGCGGCGATGCAGGTGCGGATGGTGAAGAACAGCAGCGCCAGCACCACCGCCAGGAACAGCGCGACCAGCGCCGCATCGACCCGGTCATTGAAGATGATTCGCTGCATTTCCGGCATCGATTTGGCCGGGGCCAGCACTTCGCCCGCCTGCGCCGCTGCGCTGAACTTGGCGGCATGGGCCAGGAAACCGACCTTGGCGTCAGCGGAAAATAGCTTCAGCCACCCCGCCGACAGGGTGCAGACCAGCAGCCAGGCGGTCGGGATCATCGTGACCCAGGCGAACCGGTCGCGCTTCATGCGGAACAGCACCACCGTCCCCAGCATCAGCGCGATGGCGGCCAGCATCTGATTGGAAATGCCGAACACCGGCCAGAGCGTATTCACCCCGCCCAGCGGATCGGTGACCCCCTGATACAGGAAGAAGCCCCAGGCAGCGACCGTCAGCGCGGTGGCGAGGATGCCGGGGACCATGCTCTTGCTTTCCTTGAAGCTCGGCGCCGCCAGCGCGATCAGATCCTGCAACATGAAGCGCCCGGCGCGGGTGCCTGCGTCCACGGCGGTCAGGATGAACAGCGCCTCGAACAATATCGCGAAATGATACCAAAAGGCCTTCATCGCCGGACCGCCGACGACATGGCTGAATATCTCCGCCATGGCCACGGCCAGCGTCGGCGCGCCGCCCGCGCGGCTGATGATGCTATGTTCGCCGACATCCTTTGCCGTCTGGGTGATCAGGTCGGGCGAGATCGGAAAGCCCATCGCTGTCACGGCGGCGGAGGCGCTGGCGGCGTTGGTGCCGATCAGCGCTGCCGGGCTGTTCATCGTGAAATAGATGCCGGGGTCCAGGATCGACGCGCCCACCAGCGCCATGATCGCCACAAAGGCTTCCATCAGCATCGCGCCATAGCCGATCATCGGCGCATGCCCTTCGCTGGCGATCAGCTTGGGCGTCGTGCCACTGGAAATCAGCGCATGGAAACCCGATACCGCGCCGCAGGCGATGGTGATGAACAGGAAGGGGAAAAGGCCGCCTGACCAGACCGGCCCGCCGCCCTCCACAAACTGCGTCAGCGCTGGCATCTTCAGCGGCGGCGCCATGATGACGATGCCGACCGCCAGCGCCGCGATCGCCCCGATCTTGAGGAAGGTGGACAGATAGTCGCGTGGCGCCAGCAACAGCCACACCGGCAATATGGAAGCGACCGCACCATAGCCGATCAATATCCAGCAGAGCGTCAGCGGCGTGAAGGTGAAGATCGGCCCCCAGAAGGGCGACGCTGCCACCGACTGGCCATAGACGATCGCAGCCAGCAGCCCGACCAGCCCCAGCAGCGACACTTCGCCGATCCGCCCCGGCCTGATCCAGCGTGTATAGGCGCCCATCATCATGGCCAGCGGCACGGTCGCCGCGACCGTGAACATGCCCCAGGGACTTTCCGCCAGCGCCTTGACCACGATCAGCGCCAGCACCGCCAGAATGATGACCATGATCATGAACGCGCCGAACAGGGCGATCGTCCCGGCCCATTGGCCCATTTCCATGCGGATCAACTCGCCCAGCGATTTGCCGTCGCGGCGCATCGACACGAACAGGATCATGAAATCCTGCACAGCCCCTGCCAGCACGACGCCGACGATGATCCATAATGTGCCGGGCAGATAGCCCATCTGCGCCGCGAGCACCGGTCCGACCAGCGGTCCCGCGCCCGCAATCGCTGCGAAATGATGACCGAACAGGACCGTGCGGTCGGTCGCGACATAGTCCAGCCCATCGGCGCGGCGCAGCGCCGGGGTAGGCCGCGAAGGATCGAGCCGCATCACCTTGCTGGCGATGAACAGCGCATAATAGCGATAGGCGACCAGAAAGCAGCTGACCGCCGCGACGACGATCCACAGCGCATTGACGGCTTCGCCCCGCGACACTGCGACGACGCTCAGCGCCACCGCGCCGATCACGGCCATCGCTATCCAGGGAAGATGCCGGGTCATCATGCTCTCTCACGCTCGTCTGCAGGAAAAGACGACAGTAGGGCGCTGGACCGGAAAGACAATCTTTCGCTAACGCCGCCGGGTAAAGGGCCAGTCGATGACATGGGCCGCCCACAGCGCCCACCAGATGATGACCGGCTGCAACGCCAGGCGCGGAGCATGATAGGCCCAGCCCAGATGCACGCCGCCAATGGCTATATCATGGACAGCATGGTTGATATTGGCGGGCCAGACGCACAGCGCATAGAGCGCCAGGCCGATCCCCGCCGCCCTGCGCAACGCCGGCACCATCAATCCGGCGGCTCCTGCCAGTTCAGCCAGTCCCGTCAGGAAAATCACCGTGGCGGGGAAGGGCACCCAGCCCGGCGTGATCGCGATGAAGCCGCCGGGCGACCGCAAATGCGCGATCCCCGCGACCATATAGGCCAGCGCCAGCACCCATCGCGCGATCCGCCGGGGGCGGCTTTCACTCACCGCTTGCGGACAAATTCGGCGCGCAGCACCAGACCCTTGATCCCGTCAAACTTGCAGTCGATTTCCTGCGCATCGCCCGTCAGCCGGATCGACTTGATCAGCGTGCCGCGCTTCAGCGTCTGGCCAGCGCCCTTGACTGTCAGATCCTTGATCAACGTCACCTGATCGCCGTCGGCCAGCAGATTGCCGACCGAATCGCGCACTTCGACACTGTTCGGCTCACTGTCGGCCTGCTTCACATCGGCGGCGCTGATCCATTCGCCGGTCGCTTCGTCATAGACATATTCATCGTCGGCCATGGTCATGCGCTCCTGTTCGTTGCGCCGTCCATAGGCGCTCGCGCCATCAAGCGCCAGCGATCAGCCGATCGTCACGGCTTCCAGCACCGCCGCGCGCAGTTCGGGAATGCCCATGCCCTTCTCGCTGGACGTGGCGATGATGTCGGGATGGGCGGCGGGACGCTTGCGGATTGCTTGCGCGGTCTGCTCGGTCACGGCGGCCAGTTCGCTCGCCTTGATCTTGTCCGCCTTGGTCAGGATAATGCGATAGCTCACCGCTGCGCCGTCCAGCATGTCCAGCATGTCGGTATCGACGTCCTTGATGCCATGGCGGCTGTCGATCAGCACCAGCGCGCGCTTGAGCGCGGCCCGCCCGCGCAGATAGTCGTTCACCAGGAACTTCCATTTGCGCACCACATCCTTGGGTGCCTTCGCATAGCCATAGCCGGGCATGTCGACCAGGCGGAAGCGCAGCGGATCGCCCACGTCAAAGAAGTTCAGTTCCTGCGTTCGCCCCGGCGTATTGGATGTCCGCGCCAGATTGTTGCGGTTGGTCAGGGCGTTGAGCAGCGATGACTTGCCGACATTGGACCGGCCGGCAAAGGCGACCTCATTGACCGCCATGTCGGGCAGAAATTCCAGCGTCGGCGCGGACTTCAGGAAGGTGATCGGCCCGGAAAAGGTCTTGCGCGCTTCTTCGATCAGGTCAGGGGATTCCATGTCGTTCACCTTTCAAATCCTCCCCCACAGGGGGAGGGGGACCGCGCCCGAAGGGCGTGGTGGAGGGGTGTCACCCGCGCGATAGGGGGACACCCCTCCGTCCGGCCTGCGGCCAGCCACCTCCCCTTGCAGGGGAGGATGATACTTACTTCGCGACTGCCGTGCTCAGCACGGGGTGGCGGCGGTACAGCCACCATTGCTGGGCCATCGACAGGCAGTTGTTGGTGATCCAGTACACCAGCAGGCCAGCCGCGAACGGGGCCATGATGAACATCATCATCCACGGCATGATCGAGAAGATCTGCTGCTGCATCGGGTCCATCTGCGCGGGGTTCAGCTTGAACTGGAAATACATGCTGATGCCCAGCAGCAGCGCCAGCACGCCGATCCCCAGGAAGGATGGCGGGGTGAAGGGCAGCAGGCCGAACAGGTTCAGGATATGCAGCGGATCGGGCGCGGACAAATCCTTGATCCACAGCACGAACGGCTGATGCCGCATTTCAATCGTCAGCATCAACACCTTGTAGAGCGCGAAGAAGATCGGAATCTGGATGAAGATGGGCAGGCACCCGGCCAGCGGGTTGACCTTCTCCGTCTTGTACAGCGCCATCATCTCCTGCTGGAGACGCGGCTTGTCGTCCTTATACTTCTCCTGCAGCGCCTTCATCTTGGGCTGCACCGCGCGCATCGCCGCCATGCTGGCGAACTGGCGCTGGGCGACCGGGAACATCAGGCCGCGCACCACGAAGGTCAGGCAGATGATCGCCACGCCGAAATTGCCCAGCGTCTCGAACAGCCAGTGCAGCAGGGCAAAAATCGGCTGCTCGAACCAATAGAACCAGCCCCAGTCGATCGCACGGTCGAACAGCTTGACGCCACCACGCTCATAGGCCTGGAGCGTCTTGACCTCCTTGGCCCCGACGAACAGGCGCAGCGTCTGCGTGACCGACTTGCCGGGCGCCAGCATGGTCGAATCAAGCGCGACGTCGGCCTGATATTGGGTGCCAGCACCCTTGCGGAACTGGGCTGCGACATCGGCATCCTTGCCAGGCACCAGCGCCGACAGCCAATATTTGTCGGTAAAGCCGATCCAGCCGCCCTTGGACTGGAAATCGCGGGTGGACGGACCTTCGTCGAGATCCTTGTAATTCACGTCATAATTGGCCGCGTCGTTGAACACGCCCATCGGGCCGATATGGATGGTCCAGGTATCGGGGTCCTTGGGGATGCTGCTGCGGCTGATATAGCCATAGGGCTTTACGCCGACCGGACCGGCGCCGCTGTTCGACACTTTCTGCGCGGCGGTGATCATGTAATTTTCATCGACGCTCAGGCGAATCTCGAACGTCTGGCCAACGCCATTATTCCAGGTCAGGGTAACGGGGCTGGTCGGGGTCAGTTCGCTGCCCTGCGCGGTCCAGACCGTATCCTTGTTCGGCGTTTTAAGCCCTTCGCCCTGCCATCCGAAACCGGCGAAATAGGCGTCCTGCGTACCGGCGGGCGAATAGAGGCGGACGTCGGGCGAATCCTTGGCGATGGTTTCCTTGTAGGTGGGCAGCACGATGTCATCGATGCGCGCACCTTTCAGGTTGATCGACCCGTCCAGCTTGGGCGTGCGGATGGGAATGCGCGGGCTTTCCTTCAGCACCACGGCGCGATCGCGAATCGCGGTCACGCTGTCTGCGGCCGGGTCCGCCGCTGGGTTGGCGACAGGCGTCGTCTTGCCACCTTCGATCTTCGTCGCGGGTGGATTGGCCGCCGGAAAGAAATAGGTGGACACATAAGGCCAGCCGAACAGGATCGCAGCGGTCAGCAGCACCGCCAGAATGATATTCTTCTTGTCGTCCACGTTGTTCGGCTCCGCCGTCTTATATCTGTGTCAGGGGACCGGGTCGTAGCCCGAACCGCCCCATGGGTGGCATCGCATTAGCCGCTTCCCTGCCAGCCAGCTACCCTTGATCGCGCCATATTTGCGCACGGCCTGGATCGCATATTCCGAACAGGATGGGGCATAGCGGCAGGAAGGGGGCAGGATGCGCGAAGGGCCGATCTGCCAGAAGCGCGCGATCAGGATGAGCAGGCGGGCCATCATGCGCCGACTTTGCCTTTCCCCCGGCCATGACCGGCCCGCGCGCCATGGCGCGGCGGCGCATCACCGGCCTGCGGCGCGCGCGCAATCTTGCGCAGCGCCTTTTCCAGCTCGGTGCGCAGCAAGGCGAAATCGCGTTCCTTGCCGCCATCGCGGCCAATCAGCACATGGTCGGCACCGGCATAGCCATGCAGCGGCAGCAATTCCCGTGCGAGAACGCGAAAGCGGCGCTTCATCCGGTTACGGATGACGGCGCCGCCAATCTTTTTCGTGACCGTGATGCCGAATCGCATCGCCGGATCGCCATCGTCGCGGTCGCGCACCAGCAGGACGAATCCCGGCATGGGTGCGCGCTTGCCGCGATTGGCCGCCAGGAAATCGGCCCGCTTGCCCATGATGGCAGGCGCAGCCGAAGGCGGCCCTTCGATCAGGCGCTCAGGCTCTTGCGGCCGCGCGCACGACGGGCGCGGATGATGTTGCGGCCGCCGGGGGTCGCCATGCGGGCGCGATAACCGTGACGGCGCTTCCGAACCAGATTGCTCGGCTGAAAAGTGCGCTTCATCGTTCATTCCTCAAAAAACAACTAGAGAATCGGGTGTGACAAAAAAGGGCCGCCAAAGCAGCGGCCGCATGGTCAGGGGGCGTCCGATAGGCAAATGGGGGTGGGAAGTCAATGGGGCGAAGCCCGATCTTGCCGAACCGAAATCCTCCCCTGCAAGGGGAGGGGGACCGCTGGCGTAGCCAGTGGTGGAGGGGTATCACCCTCTCGATAGCGCGACACCCCTCCGTCTGGCCTACGGCCATCCACCTCCCCTTAAAGGGGAGGATGGCCCATTACTTCCCCCGCGCCGCCGCCACGCCGCTCTTCAGCGCGTCGAAACCGACCGCGCCATTCAACACCTGGTCGCCGATGACGAAGGTTGGCGTGCCACTCGCCTGCAATTTCTGGGCGAGCGCGATGTTGGACTGGATTTCGGCGTCATATTTGTTCGACGCCATCGCCGCTTCCGCGTCCGCCTTGCTGATCCCGGCCTTCGCCGCTGCCGCGACGATCGTGTCGCGCGTCACTTTGCCAGCGCCATAGAGCGCCTTGTGATAGGCCATATATTGACCGCGCTCGGCCGCCAGCAGCGATACTTTGGCCGCGTCGCTGCTTTCTTCTGACAGGATGGGCAGTTCGCGATAGACGATCTTCACCTTGGCGTCCGACCCCACCAGCTTGGCAAGATCTGGCAGCGATGCGCGGCAATAGCCGCAGGCATAGTCGAAAAATTCGACCACGGTGACATCGGCATTGGCCGCGCCTTCCCACGCCCCGGCATAGGGTTTTTCCAGCGCCATGCGATTATCCGCAATCGTGCTGGACATGCGTTTCGCCTGCAATCTTTCGATTGCCTGCGGGATGATTTCGGGATGCTCCAATATATAGTCATGAACGATCTTTTCGATCGCGCTCTTGTCCGTGGCGGTAACGGCGGCGGGGGCCTGCACGGCCAGAGCGGTCCCGGCGGCTGCCGCGATAAAGGCGAAAGCGCCAAGGGTCATCTGGATCATCCTGTTGGAAATGGCCGTGCGGAATGTCGGCCGGTTGTGCTGCGTCATTTTATCGTTTCTTCCGCTGCTGCTCGATCGCGGCGCGCGATACCATCGCGATATCCTGCGCCCGCAGATAGTCAACCGTGCCCGGCTTCAACCCCTGCATCGCCGCATCCGCACTGCGCAGCGCCATCGGATGCTGGTCCATCATCGCGTATCGCTCCGCCGTCGCCAGCGCCGCGCGTGGCGTATCGCCCCGCCGTTCATAAACGACGCCCAACTGATACCAGGCAAAGGGATTTTCCCGATCGCGGGCCACCGCCAGCCGCAACACCTGCTCGGCCTCGGCAAAATTCGCCTCATCCTCGGTTGCGATCAGCGCATGGGCCAGCAGCACGGAAATCAGCGGCTGGTTGGTCAGCCGCACCGCTTCGCGCAGCGGTGCAATCGCGTCCTTGGGGCGGCCGCTTTCCAGCAATATCTGGCCTTTCAGCTCCAGAAAATAGGGATCGTCCGGCATCGCCGCCAGCAATGCGTCGGCTTCATGGAGCGCGCGTTGCGGATAGGCGCTTTTGTGCCAGGCATAGGCCCTGGCATAATGCGCCGGGATCGACTGGTCGCTTTCGGGATATTTGATCAGGGTCTGGGTGGGTTCCGACACGAAGCCGACCAGCTTGGCCCTGATCCGCTCGAACCGTGCCTCCAGCGCCTTGTCGACCGGCTTGTCCCACGCCGGATCGACCGTGTAGACCTCGCGCAGCACATTGATGCGTTCCCCTGACAGGGGATGGGTGCGGCCATAGCTGTTATCCTGCGGTATCGCGAGGCGATATTCCTGATTTTGCAGCTTCTTGAAAAATTCCAGGCTTCCCCGGCCACTGATGCCCGCCGTGCTCAGATAACGCGCGCCCGCCAGATCGGCGGAGCTTTCCTGACCGCGCGAAAAGGCCAGGAATTTGGACATCGCCGCCTGCTGGCCGAGGCCCATAATCCCCATGCCCGCTTCCGCGCCGCCCGCTGCGATGGCGGCCGCCCCCAGCACCAGGCTGAGCAAAGTCACGCCGGTCGCTTCGCGAATCCCTTCGCCAAAGCGGACGATATGGCCGCCTTCTATATGGCCCAGTTCATGCGCCACCACGCCCTGTAACTGGTTCACATTGTCGGCCTGCGCGATCAGCCCGCTATGCACCCACACATATTGGCCGCCAGCGACGAAGGCGTTGATTTCGGGATCGTTGATGACCAGCACCTGGACATTGCGCGGGGCCATGCCCGCCGCCTTGACGAGCGGCGCGGACATGTCTGCCATGAACGCCTCTGTCTCGGCATCGCGCAAGATGCTCTGCGCCAGCGCCGGGCGCGCCATCAGCATGAACACGCCCAGCAGAAGGGCAAGCCATCGGATCAATCGGACCATCACGCGCCGCCCATGCCATGCAGGCCATGAACCGCCGGTGAAGCGGCGCGCCAAACGAAAAACGCCGCTGCCGACCGGGCATGACCGGATAAGCAGCGGCGCTTGTTCATGGGCGAGCGATCCGGCTTTTATTGGCCGAACGTACGCTGCCACCAGCCGCGACGCGGCGTGCCATCGTCATTGACGCCTTCGGATTCGCTTTCCGCCGCGACAGGCTCGGCGGCCGGCGCTTCCTCGGCCGGAGCCGGTGCCTCGACGGCAGGCGCGGCCGCTTCGGCTTCCGCTGCGACATCGGCCTTCTTGCGACGGGTGCGCTTGGGCTTGGCAGGGGCTTCTTCGGCAACCGGCGCCGCGGCCGCGGCCGCTTCCGCCGCAGCGGCATCAGCCTCGATCTGCGCCTTGGTGCGCCGACCACGGCGGGGCTTGGCTGGCGCCTTCTCGGCAACGACCTCTACCGGGGCTTCGGCTGCAACCTCGGCGGGCGCGTCCTCGGCGACGGCTTCGGTCGCCGGCGCGCTGTCGGCCTTGGGCTTGCGGGCGCGGGGACGACGACGGGTCTTGGGCGCTGCCTCGGCGGGCGCTTCCTCGACCGCAGCCTCTTGGGCCACAGCGTCTTCGGCGACAGATGCGTCCTCGGTCACCGCCTCGGTAGTTTCCGCGTTCGCATCGGTTGCCGCTTCACCGCCTTCACGACGACGGCGACCGCCACGGCGACCACGGCGGCCACGACGACGGGCAGCGCCTTCTTCCTCGGCTTCGACGGGAGTGACGGTGGCTTCCGCCTCGCCATCACTATCCTCGTCCGCTTCATCGGCGCCCGCTTCCTGTGCCTCACCGGCATCGTCCGCAGCTTCGCCCTCGACGCGATTTTCATCGCGCTGGCCGCCACGACGGCGACGGCGGCGACGGCGACGGCGGTTGCCATCGCGATCCTCGCCCCGGTCGCCCCGTTCGGAACGGTCGCGCTCGGCGGCGGCCTCTTCCTCTTCCTCGGCTTGCGGCTCTTCTTCTTCCTCTTCTTCCTCGATCAGGTCGAGTTCGTCGTCATCCTGATCCATCGGCGCATAGGTCACGACGCGTTCGGGGCGCGGGCCGCTCGGCTCGACCGACATGCGTGCGCCCTCCACCTCGCCATCGGGCAGGACGATGATGCTGACGCCGTAGCGCTGCTCGATCTCGTCCAGTTCGCGACGCTTGTTGTTGAGGACGTAGAAGGCGGCTTCCTGGCTGGCGCGCAGCGTGATGATGCTGCCGCGACCCCGCGCTGCTTCCTCTTCCAGCATGCGCAGCGCGGACAGGCCTGCCGACGATGCGGTGCGGACCAGGCCGGTGCCTTCGCAATGCGGGCACTGGCGGGTCGATGCTTCCAGCACGCCGGTGCGCAGGCGCTGGCGGCTCATTTCCATCAGGCCAAAGCCCGAAATCCGGCCGACCTGAATGCGCGCGCGATCGTCCTTCAGCGCTTCCTTCATCGCCTTCTCGACCTTGCGGATGTTGGAGTTCACCTCCATGTCGATGAAGTCGATGACGACCAGGCCCGCCATGTCGCGCAGGCGCAACTGACGCGCAATCTCGCGCGCCGCTTCCAGATTGGTCGCAACGGCGGTCTGCTCGATGCCATGCTCGCGGGTCGACCGGCCGGAGTTGATGTCGATCGACACCAGAGCTTCGGTCGGGTTGATGACCAGATAGCCGCCGGATTTCAGCTGCACCACCGGGTTGTACATGGCGGCCAGCTGATCCTCGACACCGGCGCGCTGGAACAGCGATACCGGGTCGGCATAGCCCTTCACCTTGCGCGCATGGCTGGGCATCAGCAGGCGCATGAAGTCCTTGGCGGCCTTATATCCATGCTCGCCCTCGACAATGACTTCCTCAATATCCTTGTTGTAGATATCGCGGATCGCCCGCTTGATCAGGTCGCTGTCATTGTGGATCAGCGCCGGAGCGGCCGACTTCATCGTATTTTCGCGGATTTCGTCCCACAGCCGGGCGAGATAGTCGAAGTCGCGCTTGATCTCGACCTTGGTGCGCTGAAGGCCGGCAGTCCGCACGATGCAGCCCATCGACGAAGGCAGCGCCATGTCGGCGATGATCGACTTCAACCGCTTGCGGTCCGCCGCATTGCTGATCTTGCGCGAAATGCCGCCGCCATGCGACGTGTTGGGCATCAGCACGCAGTAACGACCGGCCAGCGACAGATAGCTGGTCAGCGCTGCGCCCTTGTTGCCGCGCTCTTCCTTGACGACCTGGACCAGCAGCACCTGGCGGCGCTTGATGACGTCCTGAATCTTGTAGCGGCGGCGCAGCGCCATCCGCTTGCGGCGCAGTTCGTCGGCGGCATCGTCGCCACCCCGGCTACGGCCACGCCCGCGACCATTGCCGCGCCCGCCCTCGCCTTCGGCCTGTTCGCCGCTCTCCTGCTCGTCATGCGCATCGTCATCATCATGATGATGGGTCGCCTCGACGGTTTCGACGCTGCCGCCTTCGCCGTCCTCGTCATCCTCATCGTCCAGATCGGCGCGCAGCGCAGCCTCTTCCTCGGCATGGGCGCGTTCTTCGCGCAACAGCGCTTCGCGGTCCTCACGCGGGATCTGATAATAGTCGGGATGAATTTCGCTGAAAGCGAGGAAGCCGTGGCGGTTGCCGCCATAATCGACGAAGGCGGCCTGCAACGAGGGCTCGACCCGCGTTACCTTGGCCAGATAGATATTGCCCTTGAGCTGCTTGTGCTCAGCGGACTCGAAGTCGAATTCCTCGATCCGGTTACCCTTGACGACCGCGACACGGGTTTCTTCCCGGTGGCGCGCATCGATCAGCATACGCATTGTCATGTAATAGTCTCCGGCGTGGACGGGCTGCGGCACTTGGCCGCGCCGCCACGCGATAGTGAAGGGACGGCCGCGTGCGCGCCGAAAGGGGCGCAGGTTGCGACATCGTCCAGGTTTGAAGGAAATATTGCGCGTCTGCTGCGTCGGCAGGGCCGGACAATTCGCCGGGCCGGACCATCCACGCCGCATCGCCCGTTACCGGGGCAAGCGTGGAATGGAATTCATGCCTCATGCAGCGTCAACCTGTTACTGGCATCCTGTGGCGCGCAGGGTGCGCGCCGATGCCGCTCTTGTTTCCCCGCATCGCCACCGTGAAACAGGCTAGTCTTGCGGGAATATGAATGGGTAGCAGTCAAAGACCCACGGGGCAACGGCTGCCTGAAATATTATGTCGTGTTCGCGTCTGTTCAAAAATGGGCGGAGCAAAGCCCGTTCCAAACCAGCACCCGTATCGCCGCTCGTGCTGAAAATCCCGTTAACCCTCTCATTTTACGGAGCCACAACAGGCTTTGCTTAATCCGGGGTTTAGCGTGGGGACGCTGAACGGATAAGCGCATGACATTTGGCTGGACGGCCCGCATCCATGCGATGCACAAGCGGCGCATGTTACAAAGCCTTGCCCTTGCAAGCACTCTGACGATGGCGGCGCCCGGCAGCGCCGGCGGCATTTATGCCGTCGATGTACGCGACGATCGCGTCATTGTTCGCTTCGACGATCGGGTCGATGGCGCGTCTGCCTTCCTGCTCGATACGCCACGCCGTATCGCGCTCGACATCAGCGGCGCGCAGATCAGTCGCGGCCAGTTCGCGCCTGGTAATGGCACGATCGCCGCAGTGCGTCAGGGCCAGTTGAGCGAAAGCACCGCCCGCGTCGTTCTCGATCTCGCCAGTCCAGCGACGCTGGGCGATGCGCAGATCGCGCCCGACGGCAAATCGCTCAGCTTCTCGCTCAAGGGCGCGACCGACAGCGTCTTTCGCACGGCGGTGGGTAGGGGCCGTACCAATTTCGACGCGCCCGCCAATATGAGCGCCCGGCCGCGAAAGCGGCTCCATTCGATCACCGTGCCGATCCCGTCCATGGCGCGCGGCGTCGCGCTGCCGCCGATCGAGGGCGCGCGTGACGGCACCCGTCCCCTGATCGTGATCGATGCGGGCCATGGCGGCCATGATCCGGGCGCGATCAACAAGGACAATGGCAAGCGCGAAAAGGATGTGACGCTGGCCATCGCCCAGGCGATCCGCGACCAGTTGGTCAAGTCGGGCCGCGTGCGCGTGGCGCTGACGCGCGACGATGACAAATATCTTGTCCTTCAGGAACGCTATGGCATCGCCCGCAAGCTGGGCGCAGACCTGTTCATTTCGATCCATGCCGACGCAGCGGAAAATGCCGAAGCGCATGGGGCGACCGTCTATACATTGTCCGAAACCGCTTCCGATCGCGAAGCGGCGCGTCTGGCGGCGCGGGAGAACAAGGCGGATATTATCAATGGCGTGAATCTTGGCGGCCAGTCGGGCGACGTCTCCTCGATCCTCATCGACCTGACCCAGCGCGAATCGATGAACATCTCGGCCAATTTCGCGCGCCTGCTCCAGCGCGAAGCATCGCCTTATGTGGCCTTCCGCAGCGCCTATCACCGCTTTGCTTCTCTAATGGTGCTAAAAGCGCCCGATACGCCATCGGTCCTGTTTGAAACCGGCTATATCAGCAATGCCGAGGACGCGGCCTTTCTCGCCTCGCGCGAGGGGCAGCAGAAAATCGCCCGCGGCGTCGCCCGCGCGATCGAGGTTCACTTCGCCCGCAAGCTTGCGATGCACGGCGGCGCGGCCGGGGGCTGATCGCGCCGAAACGCGTCGCTGGCGGGGAAGGGGGGGCAGGTTCGACGATCTGCGCTGGCCTTGGCGGCAATTTGACCTTAGAGCCTGATCCGTCATGGAAGAGGCCCGTTCCAATCCGCCCGCATCGTCCTTTGCCTATCGCCTGCGTCGCGACGCGGGGGGCGTGCTGGATCGTCTGCGCCCGCTCTGGCAGCGCCGCCTGTTTCGCTGGAGCGCGATCCTGCTGGGCGGCTTCCTGCTCTTTTGCGCGCTGTTCTGGCTGATCTTCGCGCGCGGCTTGCCCGACGCGGCGACGCTGCTGGAATATGAGCCGCCGCTGCCTACCATCGTGCGCGACATTAATGGCCAGCCGGTTCACAGCTATGCCCGCGAACGGCGCGTCCAGCTGCAATTCAGCGACTATCCCCCGCAACTGATCCACGCCTATCTGGCGGCGGAGGACAAGACATTCTTTGACCATCATGGCGTCGACTTCCCCGGTTTCGCTGGGGCCGTGCTTGATTATGCCAGCAAATTGGGGTCTGGCCAGCGCGCCCGCGGCGGATCGACCATTACGCAGCAGGTGGCCAAGAATCTGCTGATCGGCGACGAATATTCGCCCACGCGCAAGGTGAAGGAGATGATCCTGGCGTGGCGCATGGAAAATGTGCTGACCAAGCAGCAAATCCTCGAACTCTATCTCAACCAGATATTTCTGGGTCGAAACGCCTATGGCGTGCAGGCTGCCGCGCGCGCCTATTTCGACAAGGACGTCGCCGACCTCAAGCTCCACGAAATGGCCTATCTGTCGATCCTGCCCAAGGGTCCGGCCAATTACCGCCCCGAAAGCCCGACCGGCCATGCCCGCGCGATCGAACGGCGCAACTGGGCGCTGGGCGAAATGGTGAAGAATAATTGGATCACCCCTGCACAGCGCGACGCGGCCGTGGCCCAGCCGCTCGGCACCGTTGCCGCGCACGGCTCCGGCTTCGACGCGCGGGCAGGCGGCTATTATATGGAAGAAGTGCGCCGCCGCCTGATCAGCCTGTTCGGCGAAAAGGCGAGCGATGGTCCCAACAGCGTCTATGCCGGTGGCCTGTGGGTGCGCAGCCCCTATGATCCGGTGGTGCAGGAAAGCACCAAGAATGCGCTGCGCGGCGGGCTGTTGCGTTTCGACGCCGGGCGCGGCTGGTCCGGCCCGGTTGGTCATATCAAGATAGACGATGGCTGGGAGCGGGAACTGGCCTCCAGCTATATCGACGTCGATTATGCCGATTGGCGCGTCGCCGTCATCGTCAGCCGCACATCGACCGACGCGCAGCTTGGCTTTGCCGACGGCAGCACGGGCACTCTCCCCGCCAGCGCCGCGCAGAGCCCCTATCGCAAAACAGGTGGTCCGGCCTTCTCTGCAATGAAGCCCGGCGACCTGATCGTCGTTGCGCGCAATGGATCGAACTGGGCGCTGCGTTCCATTCCCGAAGTGTCGGGCGGCATGATGGTGGAGGAGGTTCATTCGGGCCGCATCCGCGCGATGCAGGGCGGCTTTGATTCGCGCCTGTCCTCCTACAACCGCGCCACCCAGGCGCTCCGCCAGCCCGGTTCGACCATCAAGCCCTTCGTCTATGCCGCCGCGCTCGACAGCGGCATGACCCCGGCCTCGATCATCGTCGATGGGCCGCTGTGCGTCTATCAGGGCGCGGGCCTTGGCCAGAAATGCTTTCGCAACTTCTCCGGCGGCAGCGCCGGGCCGCAGACGATGCGCTGGGGCGTCGAACAGTCGCGCAACCTGATGACCGTGCGGGCCGCCAGCCAGACGGGCATGGAGCGGGTCGTCCGCACCATCAAGGGCATGGGGATTGGCGACTACCAGCCCTATCTGTCCTTCGCGCTGGGTGCTGGCGAAACCACGGTCGAACGCATGGTCAATGCTTATGCGGCGCTCGCCAATCAGGGGCGGCAATTCCCCTCGCGCGTGATGGATTATGTGCAGGACCGGCGTGGCAAGGTCATCTGGCCCGAACGCTGGCGCGCCTGCGATGGCTGCAACATGGCCAATTGGGACGGCAAGCCGATGCCGCGCTTCGGTTTTGAGGGCAAGCAGGTGATGAACCCGATGACCGCCTATCAGGTCGTCCACATCGCCGAAGGCGTGGTCCAGCGCGGTACCGCCACCGTACTGGCCGACCTTAAGCGTCCGCTTTTTGGCAAAACCGGCACCACCAACGGTCCGACCAATGTCTGGTTCGTCGGCGGATCGCCCGACCTCGTCGCTGGCGTCTATATCGGCTATGATCAGCCGCGCAGCCTCGGCGGCTGGGCGCAGGGCGGCCGCATCGCCGCGCCGATCTGGAAGGCGGCGATGGCCCCCATATTGGAAACCATGCCAAAGACGCCCTTCATCGCCCCTGCGGGCATCCGCATGGTGGCGATCGACCGGCGGTCGGGCAAGCGCGTGTACGGCGCCTGGCCGACCAGCGAACCCAAGGCGGCGGTCATCTGGGAAGCCTTCAAACCCGAATCCGAACCCCGCCGCACGATCCGCAAGGAAGAGGCCGAAGAGCAAGCCAAGGTCGCCGCCACCCGCGCCGCCAGCCGCACCAGAGCGCGCACCGACAGCGAATTCCTGTCTGATCAGGGCGGGATTTATTGAGGTTTGACAGGCCGACTTTCTGCTGAACTAACTGATACCAAAGTCGGATATTTTTGCGATGGCCGCATGATGTGGCTTCGGGACTATCTGTGAAATTCCTCCCCTGGCAGGGGAGGTGGCTGGTCGCAGGCCAGACGGAGGGGTAGGGTGCGGCCATGCTCCACGGCCCGAAAGACACGCAACGCCGCGCCCGAACGCTTCGCCATACCATGACCTTGCCCGAAGTCTTGCTCTGGCAGGCACTGCGCGCGCGCCCGGCTAATCTTCGCTTCCGCCGTCAGCATCCCGCAGGCATTTACGTTTTGGACTTCTTCTGCCCACGACACCGGCTTGCGATTGAGGTCGATGGCGAGATTCATGGGCGCGGCGACCAGCCCAAACATGACGCCGCGCGCGATGCTTGGTTGGTGGGCGAGGGGATCAAGGTGGTCCGCATCCCCGCCGCCGATGTCCTGCGTGATCTGGAGGCGGTTGTGCTTCACATCATCGCCCAGGCGCGGGGAGAACTACCCCTCCGACGGACCTTGGGTCCGCCACCTCCCCTGTCAGGGGAGGATTGATCTTCCCAAATTGGCAGGCCTCGGATAGGGGCAGGCGTTTAAGGCGTTCCTCAGTCGACGCATCTGCATATCTGGAGACCACCCATGCGCGCCGAAGCGCTGCAATATATTGACCGCATCGACGCCGCGCTTGCCCTGCTGCGCCAGTCGCTCGACTGGGACCGCGCGCTTCGCCGCCTTGACGAGCTGAACGCGCGCGTCGAGGATCCGACCTTGTGGGACAATGCCAAGCTGGCGCAGGAGGTCATGCGGGAGCGGACCAGGCTGGACAGCGCCATCGGGGCGACCCGTGCCATTGCATCGGAAAAGTCCGACACTGCCGAACTCATCGAAATGGCGGAAGCCGAAGGTGACGAGGACATGGTGTCCGAAGCCATCGCGGCGCTGAAGGCGCTGGCCGACCGCGCGGATGAGGACAAGATCAAGGCGCTGCTGTCTGGCGAGGCCGATGGCAGCGACACCTATCTGGAAATCCATGCCGGTGCTGGCGGTACCGAAAGCCAGGACTGGGCCGAAATCCTCAGCCGCATGTATCGCCGCTGGGCCGAACGGCGCGGTTACAAGGTCGAACTGGTCGATTATCAGGCGGGCGATCAGGCGGGCATCAAGTCCGCGACCTTCCTGATCAAGGGCGAGAATGCCTATGGCTATGCCAAGACCGAAAGCGGCGTCCATCGCCTGGTCCGCATCAGCCCCTATGACAGCGCCGCGCGCCGCCATACCAGCTTCTCGTCGGTCTGGGTCTATCCCGTGATCGACGATGATATCGACATTGAAGTCAAGGAATCCGACCTCAAGATCGACACCTATCGTGCGTCCGGCGCGGGCGGGCAGCATGTCAACACGACCGATTCGGCCGTCCGCATCACCCATATTCCGTCCGGCATCATCGTCGCGTCGCAGAATGACCGTTCGCAGCACAAGAACCGCGCAACCGCGATGAACATGCTCAAGGCGCGTCTCTATGAAGCGGAACTGGCCAAGCGCGAAGCCGTGACGGCTGGCGAATATGCCGCCAAGACGGAGATTGGCTGGGGCCACCAGATCCGTTCCTATGTGCTGCAACCCTATCAGCTGGTGAAGGATCTGCGCACCGGGGTCACCTCGACCGCGCCCGACGACGTGCTGGACGGCGCGCTTGATCCCTTCATGGCCGCAGCGCTCAGCCAGAAGGTGACCGGCGAAAAGGTCGATGTCGAGGATGTCGACTGACATGAGCATGCGGGCGGTTCTGGCGGGCGTGCTTGCCTTGCTCACCGCCTGCGACCGCCTGTCGCCCGGTAACGAAACGGAGCGTTCCCCCGCTGCCGCGCCTTTCCCGCTCGCGGACCGCCCGGTGGCCCCGATCGTGTCGACCCGCTGGTCGAGCGAGGAGGCGCGCGACCGGGTGAATGAGGCGGAGGACATCATGGACCGCGCCGGGATCCGTCCCGGCATGACCGTCGCGGATATTGGCGCGGGCGAGGGCTATTATACCGTGCGGCTGTCCGCCCGCGTCGGCAAGAACGGGCGGGTGCTGGCAGAGGATATCATGCCGGAAGTGATCGAGGCGCTGTCGCGCCGCATCACGCGCGAAAAGCTGGACAATGTCAGCGTGAAGCTGGGCGCGCCCGAAGATCCCCGCCTCCCGGTCAACAGCTTCGACCGCATCTTGATGGTCCATATGTATCATGAGATTGCCGAACCTTATGCCTTTCTCTGGCACCTCAGCCCGGCGCTGAAAAAGGATGGCGAACTGATCGTCGTCGATTCCAACAGGCCGACCGAACAGCATGGCACGCCGCCGCGCCTGCTTGCCTGCGAACTGTCGGCTATGGGCTTTCGGCTGGAAGAGGTCATCCCCAAGCCGAGCGCAGGGGGCTATTTCGCCCGTTTCCGCCGCATCGCGGCTCGGCCCGACCCGTCCAGTATCGTCACATGCGCCTATCGCAGCGAAAATTAGGGTTAACGCCGCCCTGATCCTTTCTGGTGATTGGCTGTTGCTCGCAACTGCAATATGACTGTGTCGGGGAGATTCCAATCATGACCGACCATGCATCGCTCGCCCCCTCCGGGACCAAACCCCGCATCGCCGCGCGGCACAAGATGTTCGAGCCGGTGGTGCTGCACCTGCGCGGTATGCCGCTGCGCGCGCATATATTGGATCTCTCGACAACCGGCGCGCTTGCCCATTGCGATCGTCCGCCCTCCACGGGGGATCGCGTCATGATAGAGACGAAAGGGATCATGGTCGTCGCCCATGTCGTATGGGTCCGCGCCAAGCGTTTCGGCGTGCATTTCGACATCGCCTTGTCCGACGCCATGGTGGCCAGCCTTGTAAACGGCCTTTAGAGCATCACGCTTGAAATAGGAATCGAGGGATTCCCAGAAGGTCTGGAATGTGATTCACCGTTGTTGGAGGTGGATCATGGGAAAGTCCTATTCAACCGATCTTCGGGATCGGATCGCGGATCACATTGCATCGGGGCAATCGCGCCGCTCAGCTTCCCGTCATTTTGGGGTAAGCCCCAGTTGTGCGGTGAAACTGGCGCAGCGCGTGGCGAGGACGGGATCGGCGGCGCCTGCCCGGCAAGGACGGCCGCCCGGTGAGGGCAAGCTGGCGCCCCACATGACGGTTTTGGTCAGGTGGGTTGATGCCGAGCCGGATATAACCATGCCTGAACTGTCGGCCCGGCTTGCCGCGGCCACCGGTGTTCGGGCGCACCCTGCCTCGCTGTCGCGCGCCTTGCTCAAGGCCGGCTACAGCTTCAAAAAAAACGCTGCTGGCATCGGAATGCGGACGCGATGATGTGGTCCAGGCGCGCCGGGCCTGGCGCGTCTATCGGCAGCCCGCCTTGCGCAAGGAGCCGCATCGGCTGGTGTTTATCGACGAGACCGCAACCACCACGAAGATGACGCGGCTACGGGGACGAGCGCGCCGTGACCAGCGCCTCAAAGCGCGTGCGCCCTTTGGCCATTGGAAAACCCAGACCTTCATCGCAGCCCTGCGCTGCGATGGACTGACCGCGCCATGGGTCATCGACTGCCCCATGAACCGCACGACTTTCGAGACCTATGTCGAAACGCAACTCGCCCCGACGCTTCAACCCGGCGACGTGGTCATCCTCGACAATCTCTCCAGCCATAAAAGCGAGAAAGCCAAGGCGATCCTGAAAGCGCGCGGCGCGTGGTTCCTCTTCACACCGCCCTACAGTCCCGACCTCAATCCGATCGAAATGGCCTTCTCCAAACTCAAGGCACATCTTCGCCGAACAGGAGCCAGAACCATCGATGCCCTCTGGAAGGCTATCGGAAATATCTGCGACATCTACCCCCTGACGAATGCCGAAACTTCCTCAAAGCCGCTGGATATGCGTCCGATTAAAGGCTCGATGCTCTAGTCCCTGCGCCGCCAGCGCCGGAATAGCGAAACCCCCAATATCCCGCTGCCCACCACCGCCGCGATCGCACCGCCAGCGGAAGCCAGCGCCCATGCGCCTGCCGCCAGCAACCCGGTCAGGAAATCGACGATGATAAGGGTGAGGTGGATCATCCGGGGAAGGATCGGGCTATTGCCCCAATTCCTTCGCCTCCTGATATTTCAGCTCCAGAAAGCGGTTCTGCGTCGCCAGCTTGTCCAGATCGCCGCTGGCCAGGCTCTCGCTCATCCGCCCGATCTCCGCATCGATTACCGCCAGCCCCTCGACCAACTGCTTTTCGGGCACCCGGCCATTGCGTTCCTCGCGCCGCAACGGCTGCGGGATCGACTGATAGCCTGTCACCAGTTCGGGCAGATGATCCGCCAGCAGCCTGCGCACTTCCAGGGCAGCGGGGTCTTGCGGTCCCAGCTTTTCCAGTTGTGGCGCCAATATCTCCAGCTTCGTGCCGATACTGTCGACCAATGTCACTGCTGGGGCCGGCAGCGCCTTGCGCTGATTTTCCAGCCAGATTTCGGTCTGGAGCGGCAGGGCGGTGAGCGGCGTTTCCGCCAGTGCCTCGGTCCGCACGCGGGTTTCCGTCGGCAGCAGGCCGATCAGCAGCAATGCAGCGATCAACACCCCCAGCGCGATCATCACGCCGGTCGTCCCCAGTGGCACGACAAAGCCCGCGACCGCGCTGCCCAATATCACCGCCAGCACCGCCCAGAAGGCATATTTGACCTTGCGGATCAGCCCCGCATTGCGCCGCTGCCGCGCCCGCGCGGTCAGGCTCTGCCCGCGCTCGCTATGACGCCGCAGCACCGCTTCGGCATCGGCCAGCACGCGATCGGACCGGCTCATAACGACCACCGGATGTTGCTGGTGAACATCCTCATCCCTCGATCGCACTCAGCAGGGGATTGTCGGCCCGCGCTTCCTTCGACGCCTGCGCCTGACCCTCGGCCCTTGCGATATAGCCCTTGGACTTCTCGACCTCGTTCGACAGCGTCGTCACCGTCGTTTTCATATTCTCCAGCGCCTTGAGCTTGAACGTATCGATATTGTCCATCGTGTCGTAGATATTCTGGAACGCGCGCTGCAACGTCTCGATCGGGATCGTGCTCGATGCGGCCTGCTCGTGAATCTGGGCGGTCTGGCTCTTGAGCAATTCGCCGGTCGAATCGATCATGTTCGCAGTCGTCGTGTTGAGCGCGCTGATCTGCTCCAGCACCAGACGCTGACCCACCAGCGCCTGCGCCACCGTCACAGCGGTGCGCAGCGCCGCGACCGTCGTGGTCGACGCGCGGTCGACGCCCTTGACCAGTTCGACATTATTCTTCTTCACCAGATCGAGCGCCAGATAGCCTTGCACCGTCACGGCCATCTGGGTCAGCAGATCCTGCGTGCGCTGACGAATGTAGAACAGCGCGCTCTCGCGGATCGCCTTCGCCTTGGTCGGGTCGGTCGAATCCAGTTCCAGCGCCTTGGCTTCCAGCCGCGCGTCCATCGTCTTGCTGATGTGGATCATCTGTTCCAGACGGCCCATCGTCGCCCACATATTCTGCCGCTCGACATCGATCGCGGCATTGTCCTTGATCAGCGTGTCCTTGCCGCTGGCCAGCGATCCCAGGATGGAATTGATGTGGCTCTGCGCACTTTTATAGCTGTCGAAATAGTCACGCATCTTGTTGCCGAACGGGATGATGCCGAACAGCTTTTTGCGGCTGGTCAGGCTGCCGCGCTTGCCGGGGTCCAGATCCTCGACCGTGCGGCGCAGCTCGGCCAGGTCCGCGCCGACCTTGCTGTCGCTGTCCATCGCCCGCACCGGCCGGTCGAGGAAGCGGTTGCTATGCCCCGCGGCCTCGGCAATTTCCTTGCGCCCCATATTGGTCAACTGGTCGACCCGCGCGCCGAACGCGGGCGAATTGGAATCCTGCGCCACAAGATCGTCGATGAAGGCGTCAACCTTCTCGTCCAGCTTGGATTTCTTCTCCGCATCGATCGGCACCAGCCCCGCCGCCCGCTCGGCGCTCACGACAGGCACCGGATCGGGCGGCGTCAGGTTGAACGGATCGCTGGAGGATGTCGTTGTCGCAGTAGCGGTCGTGGCCATGATATCTCCCTTGGTGTCATATTGATATAGAACACCCGCGCTTCAAGGCGCAATCGACAGGATAAACATAGGGGCCGTGCCGTCCAGTGGGAAGCGCGCCATATGTCGCGCCTGCCACGCGCCCTTGCCGCAACGCATCATTTCCTGTAGGGGCGCGCCCGAAGCCTCTGTGTGACCTTGTGTCGGCCAGGGGAGCCCATATCCCAAAGGCAAGACATGTCCCTGCGTAATATCGCGATCATCGCGCACGTCGATCACGGCAAGACCACCCTCGTCGATCAGCTTTTCCGCCAGTCCGGCACGTTCCGCGACAATCAGCGCGTTGAAGAGCGGGCGATGGACAGCAACGATCTCGAAAAAGAGCGCGGCATCACCATCCTGGCCAAGCCGACCTCGGTCGAATGGGAAGGCACCCGCATCAACATCGTCGACACGCCCGGCCACGCCGACTTTGGCGGCGAAGTCGAACGCATCCTCTCGATGGTCGATGGCGTCGTCCTGCTGGTCGATTCGTCGGAAGGCGCGATGCCCCAGACCAAGTTCGTCACCGGCAAGGCGCTGGCGCTGGGCCTGAAGCCGATCGTCGTCGTCAACAAGGTCGATCGCCCCGACGAACGGATTCAGGAAGTGCTGGACGAAGTGTTCGATCTGTTCGTGTCGCTCGACGCGACCGATGAACAGCTTGATTTCCCCGTCCTCTATGCGTCGGGCCGCAACGGCTACGCCAACGAAGATGCGTCGATGCGGTCAGGTACGCTGACCCCGCTGTTCCAGAAGATCGTCGACCATGTGCCGCCGCCAGCGCTCGACGTCGATGCGCCCTTCACCTTCCTGGTGACCCTGCTCGATCGCGACAATTTTCTTGGCCGCGTGCTGACCGGCCGCGTCACCAGCGGCAAGGTGCGCGCCAACCAGGCGATCCACGCGCTCGACATGGACGGCAAGATCATCGAAACCGGTCGCGCATCCAAGATCATGGCGTTTCGCGGCCTCGACCGCGTGCCTGTCGAAGAAGCGCAGGCCGGTGACATTATCAGCCTTGCCGGGCTGGCGGTCGCAACCGTGGCGAACACGATTGCCGACGTTTCCGTGACCGAACCGATCCAGGCCCAGCCGATCGATCCGCCGACCCTGTCGATGCGCTTCGCCGTCAATGATTCGCCCATGGCCGGCCGCGAAGGCTCCAAGGTGACGAGCCGCATGATCCGCGATCGTCTGGAGCGCGAAGCTGAATCCAACGTCGCGATCAAGGTGACGGAATCGGAAGACAAGGACAGTTTCGAAGTGGCTGGCCGCGGCGAACTTCAGCTTGGCGTGTTGATCGAAACGATGCGCCGCGAAGGGTTTGAGCTGTCGATCAGCCGCCCGCGCGTGCTGTTCGACACGGACGAGGACGGCAACAGGACCGAGCCTTATGAAACCGTCATGATCGACGTGGACGATGAATTTTCCGGCACGGTTGTCGAGAAGATGAACCTGCGCAAGGCGGAAATGACCGACATGCGCCCGTCGGGCGGCGGCAAGACCCGCATCACCTTCTCCGCCCCGTCGCGCGGCCTGATCGGCTATCATGGCGAATTTCTGTCGGACACGCGCGGCACCGGCATCATGAACCGCCTCTTCGAAAAATATGGTCCGCACAAGGGACCGATCGAAGGCCGCAAGAATGGCGTCTTGATCTCCAACGGATCGGGCGAGGCCAATGCCTACGCCCTGGGCCCGCTCGAAGAACGCGGCATCCTGATGGTGGGCGTTGGCGAAGCGCTGTATGAAGGCATGATCATCGGCCAGAACGCCAAGACCGAAGATCTGGAAGTCAATCCGATGAAGTCGAAGGCGCTCACCAATTTCCGCGCCAGCGGCAAGGATGACGCGGTCCGCCTGACGCCGCCCTGGAAGATGACGCTGGAACAGGCCATCGCCTATATCGACGACGATGAACTGGTCGAAGTCACGCCCAAGACCATTCGCCTGCGCAAGCGCTACCTCGATCCGAACGAGCGCAAGCGCATGAGCCGGTCCAAGGCAGCCTGATCAAGCCTCCCCCTTTGCGGGGGAGCGACCGGCCAGACCGGCACGGGGGCGGGCGGCAACGCTCCGCCCCCATATTTTTGAAGGAGCCGGAACATGGCCGACCTCTATCTTAAAGCCCTGACGTCCGAGCGCCGCGCACTGTGGGCCGAATGCCGCCTCAAGGGATTGGCCAAGGACACGCCCCAACGTCAGCGAATCGTCGAGATCGATGCGCTGCTCGCCGCGCACAAGGCGAAACAGGACGGCAAACCGCGCGCCTGATCGTCGGGACCACGTACCTACGTACGTAACTAGATTGCATATCACTACCCTCTCATGTCACTTTAGCCACTAGCGCAAACCGAATCGCAACCTTGCGGGTGTGATATGCTTTGGCTGGACCTTGTGATGCCTGTAGCTTGTTGACGGGCAAAAGCGTCCACGCAGGAGGAACGAAGGAGTGGCCGAAACCCTGCCAGCCTTGAGCGAGGGTGAAAAGCAGTGCCTGCGGCTGGTGTCGCAGGGCTTCAATTCCAAGGAAATCGCGCGACAGCTGCATGTGTCGGAACATACGGTGGATCAGCGCGTCCGCACCAGTTTGCGCAAGTTCGGCGTCCCGTCGCGCAAGGAAGCAGCCCGCCTGTTTGTTTCGATTGAGCAACCACAGCCCCAAACTGGCACATATCAGCCTTTGATACATCAATCGCAGCGGCTTGCTTCCGATGCATCTCCTGCGTCATCCATCGCTCAGCCGGACAGGCCGGATGAGCAGACGGAACGAAAAGGGTTCCTGCGACGCATCCTCGCCTTCGGCCCACCGCTAGGGGGATCGATCAATGAACTGAGTATCGATGGCCGCATATTGGCGATGATCCGCGCCGCCGTACTGACCGGCGTTGGTGTCGTCACTTTGCTGCTGCTCATTGCCGGGGCCTTCAAGGCACTGGCCTGATCCTTCCTGTATCGCCACGCTGAAAACGCACCGCCTCGCATGGCGCCGTGCGAAGGAGATGACTTGTGCTCAATCTTGATCCCGCAAAGACCCAGGCCGTCGCCGATCAGACCAAGCAGGCTTTTGCCTCGCTGGACGGCGCGCTGGTCGATACCGCGCACCTCACGACCGCTTTTCTCGCTGCCGCTCAGGATTCCGGCCTTACCGCCGCCGAAAGCCAGCGCATCATCCTGCGCATCCATGAAAGCGCGACCAAGATTATCGAAGGGCGCAGCGACATGATCCGCGCGACGGCCCTGCTGACCCGTTGCATCGAACAAAGCCAGCATGCAGTCACCGCCTTCGGATGCCCGTTGGGAATGGACGCGCCCGCTCAGGACGATGTGCAGCGCCACCTGACCCTGGTCGCTTGACCAGGTGGAGCCGTCGGCATTGGATACACGTTTGATTTCTCCCCCCTCTCAACGGTGATCAAATGCTGGCGGCTTCTTTTTGGCTATTGATGCTTTTAACCTGCGCCTTCGCACTGGCCTTTGGGGGGCGGGACGGGCGGCGCTTCGTTGTCATTTCGGCGGCGGCGGTGCTGCTCACCATTCCCGCCCAGCTCGCCGGGTCGTGGCAGGCGACGCAATATTGGCTGATGACGGTCGACCTCTTGGCCTTTATCGCATTGCTCTGGCTGATGCTGCAAAGCCAGCGCTACTGGCCGGTATGGGTCTCCGCCTGTCAATTGATGACGGTGCTGTCCCATGTCGCGACCCTGCTGCTGCAAAGTTTTTCAGACCGCATCTATGAAGGGCTGAGTACGGTCTGGATCATCCCCCTCATGCTGTTTGCCATCATCGGCATCGAACTTGATCGAAAGTCGCTCCATGACCGCGCATATTCCGCCTGAGAGCATCGTCCCCAGCCAGGAGGCGGCCGACCTGATCGTCGCGCTGCAACGCTGTCTCTCCAATGTGCATGCCCGGCAGGAGGATGCGGCGGTTCTGGATGGCACTGGGGAGGGCCATTTGGCCGCGCTTTCGCGCTATATTGAAGCACGGCGCGCGCGTGCCACGCTGCTAGGTCCGAACTTGTTCAGCGATCCCGCCTGGGACATACTGCTCCTCCTCTATCAGTCCGGGCTGAACGGACAAGCGCTGACACTGGAGCAACTGAGCGAACAATCGCGCCTGTCGATGAGCGTCATCGTCGGGCAAGTCGGCGTTCTGGAAAGGCGCGGCCTTCTGGACGAACATCAAACCTCGCCCAACAGCCGCCGACGCCGCGCCGTGCGTCTTTCGCCGCTGGCGGTAGATGCCATGTCCTCCTGGTCGTCGCTCGCGTTCGACGCAAACGGCTGACGCGCCCACCGGCGCCATTCGCCCGACATTGCGAGGGTGTTCGCTGCCACCGGGCGATCGGGAAGGACAGCTATCCCTCAACTCAGGCTGGCCATGCCCGCGCTCCGCTCATATAGTCGCGCGCAACATCCTTCCCGCGAAAGCCTTTCATGCATCTTCTCATCGGTCTTGCGGGCATCCTGCTCATCCTTGCCATCGCCATTGCCCTGTCGTCCGACCGTCGCGCCATCCGGCTCCGCGTCGTCGGCGCGGCCTTCCTGTTGCAGGCGGGCATTGCCCTGATGGTTCTCTATGTTCCTGCCGGGCGCGCGGTCATTGCGGGCATGTCGAAAGGCGTGTCCAATCTTCTTGGCTATGCGCAGGCGGGCACCAATTTCATCTTCGGCCCGCTTGCCAGTCCCGAAATCGGCGGGGCCAGTTTCGCCATTGCTGCGCTGCCCGTCATCATCTTCTTCGCCAGCCTCGTGTCGATCCTCTATTATCTGGGGGTCATGCAGTTCATCGTCCGCTGGGTTGGCGGCGCGATCGAGGCGGTGACCGGCGTGTCGAAGGTGGAAAGCCTGTGCGCCGCCGCCAATATCTTCGTGGGACAAAGCGAAAGCCCGCTTGTCATCCGTCCCTATCTGGCGGGCCTCACTCCGCCGCAATTGTTCACGGTGATGACCAGCGGCATGGCAGGCGTTGCCGGCACGATCCTCGCCGCTTACGCATCCATGGGGATCAAGATCGACTATCTCCTCGCCGCCAGCTTCATGGCCGCGCCCGGCGGGCTGCTGATGGCCAAGATCATGATGCCGGACGTGCGGCTTCCGGTGCAGGGCGAATTGCCGCTGGGTGACGATCCCGACATTCATCTGCCCGAAACCCGGATCAGCGGGGCAGGGCCTGCCGCCTTGCTGCCCGAAGGGACGCCGGGCGAACCCATGCCGGTCGCCAGCCATGACGAGGAAAAGCCCGCAAACATCATCATGGCCGCCGCGCAAGGGGCGCAGACCGGCGTGAAACTCGCCGTCGCGGTCGGCGCGATGGTGCTGGCCTTCGTCGCGCTGGTGGCGCTGGCCAACGGCATATTGGGCGGCATTGGCAGCATGTTCGGCTACCCGACGCTCAGCTTCCAGCAACTGCTGGGCTATGTCTTTTCGCCGGTCATGTATCTGCTCAATATCCCTTGGGAGGAAGCGCAGGTCGCAGGCGGCCTGTTCGGCACGAAGGTCGTGCTCAACGAATTCGTCGCCTATATCAATCTGGGCCAGGTGCAGGGCGCGCTGTCCCCGGCCAGCATCGCCATCGTCACCTTCGCCCTGTGCGGCTTTGCCAATTTCAGCTCGATCGCGATCCAGATGGCGGTGACCGGCAACCTCGCCCCCAACCAGCGCCCGATGATCGCCAAGCTTGGCCTCAAGGCGCTGGTCGCGGGCAGCCTCGCCAACCTGATGAGCGCAGCACTGGCGGGACTGATGCTCAGCCTGCGCTGATCGGTCATTATCTACCCGCAACGTTTGACTCTATCGCTGCGCGCATAAATCCATTATGGTTAACCCCATGGGGGCAAAGACAGTTTTCGCGGCCGCGCTGGCGGTTTCGCTCGGATCGCCAATGGCTGTGGCGCAGGCGCCAAAGCCGGGCCGGTTGGAAACCTATAAGGACTGGACGATCGGCTGCGACAATCGCAACCGATGCGAAGCGGTCTCGCTGCTGCCCGAAGGCGGCGATCTGCCCGACATACCGTTGATGATCGGCATCGTCCGCGCCGCCGGACCCGATGCCCAGACCGAAGTCTGGATCAGCCGCGAGGGCAAGGGCCAGGCCGACGTCACCCTGTCCGTCGATGGCCGCAAGATCGCCAGCGCCATTGCCCGCGACGGCGAAGCCACGATCCGCGGGCCGCAGGCATCTGCGCTCGCCATCGCCATGGCGCGGGGCACGAGCATGGAGGTGCGCGCTGGCGCAAGGCTGCTTGGCCGTCCCTCGCTCGCCGGATCAGGCGCGGCGCTGCGCTATATGGACGCGCGGCAGGGCCGGGCAGGGACCACGACCGCGTTGGTGGCGACCGGCACGCTTGGCCCGACGGCTGTAAAGCCCGCGCCCGTAGCACCCGCCATTCGCCGCGCGCTCGTCCCAGCCGGTCCAGCGCCCGCCGCCCTGTGGCGTGAGGAACTGACCGCGCTCGGCAAATATACCGGCTGCACTGATGACATGCGCAGCGATCAGACGCCGGACCTGCAACGCCTCTCCAAAACCGAAACCCTCATCCTCGTCCCCTGCGGATCGGGCGCCTATAATTTCTCGTCCGTGCCGGTCATCGCCACTGGCGTTCCGGGCCGCCGATCCTTTCGCTTTGCCGCTTTCGATTTCAAGCCGGGCTGGAGCGAGGAGGCGGGCCATCCCATGCTGGTCAATGTCGGCTGGAGCCCGGAAAAGTCCCGGCTGGACAGTTTCGCCAAGGGCCGTGGCCTGGGCGATTGCGGCGGCAGCGAAGCCTATGTCTGGGACGGTCAGCGCTTCCGCCTGATCGAGGCGACCAGCATGGGCGAATGTCGCGGCGCCTGGCACTGGATCACGACCTGGACCGCGCGCGTCGTCGAATAGGCGGCGTCACACCATCTGCACGACCGGCCCCGCGCGACAGATGCGGTCGCGCCCGGACTGTTTGGCGTCATAGAGCGCCGTGTCCGCCGCGCTCAATGCGCCGTCCACCGCATCCCCGGCCCAACGGGACAGACCGGCGGAAAAGCTGATCGGGCGGCCATGAATCCGGCCGATCGGGTCCAGCCGCATCTGGTTGGCGATACGCGCCAGCGACCAGCAGGCTTCATCCTCTGCCGCGCCATGAAAGAAAACCACAAACTCCTCGCCACCCCAGCGCGCGACCCGATCGACGCGGCGCAACTGCGCGGACAGGCGGTCGGCAAAGGCGGCCAGCACCCGGTCGCCCTCATCATGGCCCAACTGGTCGTTGACCTGCTTGAAATGATCGATGTCGATGATCGCGACACAGCCGCGGCGCTGGTCGTGGGGCAGGGCGTCGAGCTGCGCCAGAAAACCGCGCCGGTTGGCAACCCCCGTCAGCGGGTCTTCATGCGCGGCGACATGCAGGTCGTCGATCTGCGCCCGTGTCGTGCTGGCGGCGCGATGGACCCCGGCATAGAGTGTCTGGATCACGTCGCCGACTTCCGGCAGCGCGGCATCCGCCTTGCCGTTGAACGTCTCCGCCAGCGCATGAATGGGGTTGAGCAACGCCCCCATGCCAATCAGCGCGATCGCTGTGCCCAACAGCGTCATCAGCGTCAGCACGGCAAATTCGGTCAGCGCGATCCGCCCGGTCGCCAGCCCCCAGCCACAATAGCCCAGCAGCGGCAAATGGGTGGCGATGAAACAGAGGGTGAAGAGGCGCAGGCGCAGCGAGCGCGGAAAAATGAATGACGTCGCGAGATAGAAATGCATGAAAGGCCCCGTAATTGCGAATGGTGCGCAAAGTCAGGGGGGCGACTGAATGCTTTCCCAACAAACAGGGTTAATTTGGCCAGGTGGGACGAGCCGTGCCGTAGCTGAGTCAGACGGGGGCGATTGTCAGCGCGATCCGCCCGGCACCCATTTGATATCGGTAGCGCCATTATCATTCACGCGGCGCGCCAGCACGAACAGCAGGTCCGACAGCCGGTTGAGATAGGCCAGCGCCTGCGGGTTCAAGGCCACGTCCGTCGCGGCTGCGGTTGCGCTGCGTTCGGCCCGGCGCGTGATCGCACGGGCCAGGTGGATGGCGGCGGCGGCAGGCGATCCGCCGGGCAGGATGAAACTGTCGAGCGGGGCCAGATCGGCATTCATCGCGTCGATATGGTTTTCCAGCCGCTCGACCTGGCTGGCAATGATCCGCAATGCCCATGGTTCGTCCGCACCGTCGGGGACAGGCGTCGCGAAATCCGCGCCCAGATCGAACAGGTCGTTCTGGATCGTCGTCAGCCAGGCCGCTTCCGGCCTGTCGCCCATTGCAATGATCGCCAGCCCGATCGCGCTGTTGGCCTCATCGACATCGCCCACCGCCTGCATGCGCGGCGCATGCTTGGGCAGTCGCGATCCATCGACAAGCCCGGTCGTCCCCGCATCGCCGGTACGGGTGTAGATCTTGTTCAGCTTGACCATGGAATCGGCTAATTGCCCTTGGACAAGAGCAGGATCGCGACGATGATGATCGCCGCCGCCTGAAACAGCACGCGGTTCAGCATCATCTTATTCTGTTTGAGCCGCGACGGGCTTGGCCCGCTGCCTTCGGGCGCGTTCAATTCCTCCTTGGTGACCTGAAGGAAGGAGATGATGCCGCGGATCAACGCAAACAGCGTTGCGCCCATGGCCAGGATGAGGGCGATGACAAGGACGGTGTTCATAGCCTGTAACCTAGGCGCTTGCAGGCCCGATGCCAACCGGAAAGCGTCCACCCCTAAGGTCAGCGACCAGTGCCGCCGCGCCCATGCCCTGAGCGCGCAGGTCCGCCAGCGCAATCGACCCGCTTCGCTTGGCCAGGCGCCTGCCATCGGCATCCACGAGCAAAGGATGATGGATATAGGCTGGAGAGGGCAGGTCGAGCAGCGCCTGCAACAGGCGATGCACGTCCGTCGCCCCCAGCAGGTCGTCGCCGCGCAGCACATGGCTGATCCCCATCGCGGCATCGTCCAGCGTGCAGGACAGATGATAGCTTGCCGGAGCGTCCTTGCGCGCCAGCACCACGTCGCCATGGGTGAGGGGCTCGGCCTGGTGCAACGCCTGTGCCGCCATCTGCGGGCATGACAGCGGAGAAAAGGACATCGCCTGCCATGTCACTGTGCCTGCCCGCGCCACGGCTTCCTGCATATCGATCCGCCACGCATGCGCCTCCCCCGCGCCAATCCGCCGCGTCCGCTCCTCCTCGCTCAATCCCCGGCACGTCCCCGGATAAACCGGCCCTTCCGGCCCATGCGGCGCGCTCGTGCTGGCGGCAATGTCCGCCCGCGTACAGAAACAGGGATAGAGCAGCCCCATGTCGCGCAGCCGTTCCAGCGCCGCGTCATAACTTGGCAGCCGCCGCGACTGGAAAACCACCTCGCCATCCCAGCCTATTCCCAGCCAGGTCAGATCCTCGATGATCCCCGCGACATGCTCCGCCCGGCTGCGCGTGCCGTCAATATCCTCGATCCGCAGGCGGAACGTGCCGCCCGCCGCTCGTGCCATGTCATGCGCCAGCAGCGCCGACCAGGCATGGCCGACATGCAGCCGCCCGGTGGGGCTTGGCGCGAAGCGGGTAACAACATGCTGTGGTGCGACGGATGATGTCATACAGGCTCTTGACGGGCGATATTGGTTAATGCTGTCATGCGGGAGTCATGTTGCTGGTTGATCAGCGACGTCGGCAAGGGGGTAGAGGCTTTCTATGTACCATCCCGACCTTATACGGCATCCGGAAAACTGTCCGGCATTGGTTTTGAACGCAGATTACACGCCGCTCAGCTATTATCCGCTGAGCCTGTGGCCGTGGCAGACCGCGATCAAGGCGGTCTTTCTCGACCGGGTCGACATCATCGCCTCCTACGCGCGGCAGGTGCACAGCCCCAGTCTGGACATGAAAATCCCGTCGGTCATCGCGCTCAAACATTATGTGAAGCCGTCCGAACATCCAGCTTTCACCCGCTTCAACCTCTTCCTGCGCGACAAGTTCGCCTGCCAATATTGCGGCAGCACCAGCGATCTGACCTTCGATCATGTCGTGCCGCGCCGCGCCGGTGGGCGCACCACATGGGAAAATGTCGCGACCGCCTGTTCGCCCTGCAACCTTAAAAAGGGCGGGCGCACACCCAAAGAGGCAGGGATGCAACTCCACGTCCAGCCGATCCGCCCGACCAGCTGGCATTTGCAGGAGCATGGCCGCGCCTTTCCGCCCGGCTATCTGCACGAAAGCTGGCACGACTGGCTCTATTGGGATGTCGAATTGCTGGCGTAACGGCACGGCATTTGCCGCGCTGCCTGCTTTTATCCGACCGGCAACCAGTCCAGGTCCATATCCTTGTGCCGGTTGGTATAATGGCCGATTTCCTCCAGCCGCCCCATCTGGTGCAGCGTGATGCGACCGTTGGAGCGGCTGATCAGCCCTTCCTGTTCCATCTGGCGGATCATGCGGTTCACATGCACCGATGTCAGGCCGATCGAATCGCCAATCTCCTCCTGCGTCAGCTTCAGGTCGAAACTGTCGCTGACGCTGTCGTCGGTCACCCGCAGCCGGTCGAACATGTCGAGCAGGAAGGAAGCGACCCGCGCCTTGGCCGATGTGCGGCCCAGCGACGCCAGCCGATCGGTCATCGCCACCCGCTCCGCATTCGACAGCAGGAACAACAGCGCGGCAACCCGCGGATATTCCTCCAGCAACCGGCGCAGCGCATGCTTGTCGAACGGGCACACCACCACGTCGGTCAGCGCGACCAGCGATTCGGGGGCCTTGCTGTAAATGGTGCTGGCCGACCCGATGAAATCGCCGGGGAAATAGACGCGCAATATCTGGCGGCTGCCGTCGGGCAGGATGACAAAACTCATCACCCGTCCTTCGCGCAGCACGAACAATTCGGTAACCGTATCATTGACACGCTGGATCATCCCGCCTCGCTTCATTTTGCGAGGATTTTCCTCCAGCCGGGCCAGGGCCGCCTTTTCCGCGTCGGACAGCGGCACATGCTTGGCCAGCCTTTCTGCGAAACAACTCGTTACCACCAATAAACCTCTTAAAAATTCTCGTTACGATGGCAAAACGCCCGAAGCGCCTTTTGGCTGCATTTTGGTTAACCGCACTAAACTCGATCAAGGTCTGATTAATTGTTTCCGGTTTACGGCAGGGCCCCATAATTCGGCGCCGGGTTACCTTGCACGGCGCGCGTTTGCCGCTATTAACCCTGACCTAATGGACCGCATCATCATCCGCGGCGGCAAAGTGCTCAACGGCCGCCTTCCCATCTCTGGCGCGAAAAACGCAGCGTTGACATTGCTGCCTTGCGCCTTGCTGACTGACGAGCCGGTGACGCTGCGCAACCTGCCGCGCCTCGCCGACGTCGACAGCTTTGGTCATCTGCTCAACCAGTTGGGCGTTTCGACCATGATCGAAGGGGCAAGGCCGGAAGATTTCGGCCGGGTCATGACCATGCGGGCCGGGCGCGTCACATCGACCGAAGCGCCCTATGACATAGTGCGCAAGATGCGCGCCTCGATCCTGGTGCTTGGCCCCCTGCTGGCGCGCGCGGGCGAAGCGCGGGTATCGCTGCCCGGCGGCTGCGCGATCGGCAATCGGCCGATCGACCTGCATCTCAAGGCTTTGGAAGCCTTTGGCGCGATTATCGAGATTGCGGCGGGCTATGTCCGCGCCAGCCTGCCCGACGGCGGCCTGCCCGGCGGCATCTACACCTTCCCGGTGGTCTCGGTCGGTGCGACCGAAAACGCCCTGATGGCCGCTGTTTTGGCCAAGGGCACCTGCATTCTGGAAAATGCGGCGCGTGAGCCTGAAATCGTCGATCTGTGCCGCCTGTTGCTGGCCATGGGCGCGGATATAGAAGGCGTCGGCACCGACAAGCTCGTCATCCATGGTCGTGAGCGGCTCCATGGCGCGACCTACCGCGTCATGCCCGACCGGATCGAGGCGGGCAGCTATGCCTGCGCCGCAGCGATCACCGGCGGGTCGCTGGACCTGATCGGCGCCAATGGGGAGGATATGCACGCGATCATCGCCGCGCTGCGCGACGCAGGCGTGCAGGTGGACGTTCACAAGGATGGCATTCGCGTATCGTCCGACGGCAAGCTCAAGCCGCTGACCCTGTCAACCGCGCCGTTCCCGGCCTTCCCCACGGATATGCAGGCGCAGTTCATGGCGATGCTGACCATGGCGGACGGCGCATCGGTGCTGACCGAAACCATCTTTGAAAATCGCTACATGCATGTGCCTGAACTGGCGCGCATGGGTGCGGACATCGCGGTCAACGGGCGCACGGCGGTCGTGCGCGGCGTCGACAGGCTGGTCGGCGCGCCGGTGATGGCGACAGACCTGCGCGCGTCGATGAGCCTCATCCTGGCGGGTCTTGCGGCGGAAGGCGAAACCCAGGTCAATCGCGTCTATCATCTCGATCGCGGTTATGAGCGGCTGGAGGAAAAGCTCTCCGCCGTCGGCGCCGATATCGAACGCGCCAGCGATGGCTGACCATAGCGGTCTGGGCACCGATCGTGGGGCGCTTCTGGCACTCTATGATCTGGATGCCGGCGGGTTTCGTCATCTGGACGAGATTACCGCCTTCGCCTCGACGCTTTGCGATGCGCCCATCGCTCTTGTCAGCATCGTGGAGGAAGCGCGCCAGCGCTTTCTGGCGCGCACCGGCCTCGACGCGGAAGAAACCCCGCGCGACGTGTCCTTCTGCGCACTGGCCATGCTCGGCGACGATATTTTCGTCGTGCCCGATGCCTGCGGGGACCCGCGTTTTGCGGACAATGCTCTGGTTACCGGCCCACCGCATATCCGCTTTTACGCCGGCGCGCCGCTGATCGACAGCGCAGGCGTGCCGCTGGGCGCCCTGTGCGTCATCGATACGCAGCCCCGCGCTGATCTGACCCCGATGCAGCGGCAGGGGCTGACCCTGCTGGCGCGGCAGGTGATGGTCGAACTGGAGGGGCGTCGTCGCGACCGCGATGTCATAGCCCGCCAACGCCAGGACGCAGCGGCCATTGCCGATAGCGACCGCATGTTCCGTACCTTGGCGGACACCATGCCGCAGATGGTCTGGTCGACCCTGCCCGACGGCTATCACGATTATTATAACGCCCGCTGGTATGAATATACCGGCGTCTTGGCCGGATCGACCGATGGCGAAGGGTGGAATGACATGTTCCATCCTGACGATCAGGAACGCGCCTGGGGCCGCTGGCGCAAATCGCTGGAAACCGGCGAGCCTTATGAAATCGAATATCGGCTGCGCCATCATAGCGGCGACTATCGCTGGACGCTGGGCCGCGCCCTGCCGATCCGCGACGGGGCCGGCACCATATTGCGCTGGATCGGCACCTGCACCGACATCCACGAACAGAAATTGATGATGGAAGAGCGCGAGATGATCGCGCATGAGCTATCCCATCGGATCAAGAATATCTTTTCGGTGATCGCCGGGCTGATTGGCCTGTCGGCGCGCCAGCACCCGGAAATCGGCGCCGTTGCCGAAGATTTGCGCGATCGCATTCTTGCGCTTGGCCGCGCCCATGATTTCGTCCGCCCGCACAGCGCCGAATCCGCGCCGCAGGTCGGGCAGGGGCAGGGGCTGCTCTGGGGCATATTGGACCAGATTTTCGCGCCCTATAATGCGCGGGATCGCTCGCGCATCGCGCTGTCGGGCGACAATGTGCCGATTGATGATCGCTCGGCAACGCCTCTGGCGCTGCTATTCCATGAACTGGCGACCAATGCCGCCAAATATGGCGCGCTGTCGGTGCCGGATGGCCGGATAGCCCTGCATATCGCGCGTGAAGGGGCGGATGTGCGTATCGACTGGCAGGAATTGGGCGGGCCAGCGGTTCAGTCGATGCAGCCGGACGGTTTTGGCAGCCGCCTCATCACCTTGAGCGTGGAGCGGCAGCTGGGCGGGCGGATCGCGCGGGACTGGTCTGCTGACGGTCTGAAACTCAGCCTCTGGATACCAACCCGCTCGATGAGCCGCTCTGTAGGAACGGAATAAAGCCTGCAATCTCTGCGGCGTGCAATTCGGGCTCTTCCGCCGCGGCCAGTTGCAGCGCGGCGGAAATGCTTTGCGAACGAAACGGCTTCGTGATCACGCCGAGCGCCGCGACAGACGCCTCGCCGATTTGCGACGGATTGGCGGTCACATAGATAACACGAATGCCATAGCGGCTCGCCAGTTCCATGCCGATGATCGGCCCGGTCGGCCCATCGCGCAGATTGAGGTCGACCAAAGCTATGTCGCAGGATTCCGCGCAGGCCAGCGCAGCCGGACGATCGGCAGCAATCGCGCTGACATCGAATCCCGTTTCCTCGACAATCTGTTCAATCTCCAAAGCGACGAAAATCTCGTCCTCAACTATCAAAACTCTCTTGCTCATTCCTGGGGCCTGTATGATTTAGGACAAGAAATGCTCCGCTGCCCGCGCGGTTCCCCCCAGGCGACAAGAATCCCTTGGCGATGGGCCGACAGGCAGCATCACCCCTGCACGCTGCTCCAGATGGTCTCGAAGTTGGTGGCGTCCTTCATCAACAGGACAGAGGCTGGATAGCCGCCCTCGCTGGCCTTGCGCGCGGTATCCGTCGCACTCTCCAACGCCGCTGCCTGCGTGTCGAACGGGCCATAATAGGTGTTGTTCAGGTTGATTTTCCACACGCCCTCATGGGTCAGGACGATGTAGCGGGCATGGGGCAGGGTGGGGGACATGGATTACAAAACCTCTGTATTATAATGATGCCACGCCATGATGGCGGCGGCGCCGCGATGCGGACGCCAGGCTTCGGCAAGCTGGCGGGTCGCCTTTTCGCTTGGTCGTTCGGGCAGGCCCAATATCCGGCCCACCTCTATCTGCACCGCCAGATCACCCGCAGGCCAGATGTCGGGCCGTCCTTCGGCAAAGAGCAGATAGATTTCCGCCGACCAACGGCCAATCCCCTTGATCTGGATAAGCTGCGCAATCGCTTCCTCATCGTCGGCGGGCAGGGCGTTCAGATCCAGCGCCCCGCTCAGCACCATTTCCGCCAGACTGCGGGCATAGCCCTGCTTCTGGCGCGACAGGCCGCAGGCACGCAGCGCGTCATGATCGCGCGCCAGAAGTGCATCGGGCGCGCAGCCTGCGCCAAGGTCCGCCTCCAGCTTGCGCCACACCGCCGCTGCGGCCGCCACGCTGACCTGCTGACCGACGATCGTGCGCAGCAGCGTCTCATAGCCCGGCTCCCGCAGGCGCGGCTCAGGATAGCCAACCCGCGCCAGCGCCGCGACAAATCCCGGCTCGATCGCGGCGATGGCGTCCAGACTGCCGCGCAACGTCTCTGCTGTCGTCACCATCTGTTGTTTCCTTCCACCCTTGATTTCCCGACGTCTGTCCGTCAGAGCGGCGAAGAAAATTCTTGGGGACTGGATAGATGCCGAAACTGATTGTGGTCAACCGTGCGGGCGAAGAACAGGCTGTCGATGGCGACAATGGCCTGTCGGTGATGGAAGTCATCCGCGACAACGGCTTTGATGAACTGCTGGCCCTGTGCGGTGGCTGCTGCTCCTGCGCGACCTGCCATGTCTATGTCGACCCCGCCTTTGCCGATTCGCTTCCAGCGATGAGCGAGGATGAAAATGACCTGCTCGACAGTTCGGACCATCGCAACGACACCAGCCGTCTGTCCTGCCAGGTCGTTCTGACCGACGCACTGGATGGCCTGCGCGTCACCATCGCGCCGGAAGATTGATTTTAGACCGCACCGGCCCACGCCTCCACCCGGCCTCCCGCTCAGTATATATTGCGGTAGGTCGGGCAGACGTGCGGGCCGGTGCGGCTCCGTTCAGTAAAATTTACCGTTGCAGCCGCAGCGTGGCGGCGGGCGCCTCGCTGGTCAGCGGGGTAACCCGCCAGACGATACGCTTGCCATTGGCCGCCGTCTGCGCGCCATCTTCCTGATTCTGGCTGATAATCTCCGCATCGCTCGTCAGCGTGAAGCTGCCGTTCAGCGCCTTGGCCGCTGCTTCGCCCGGCCCGCCAGCGCCCAGCGATGGACCCTGGCTCTTGTCAAATCCGTTGGCAAAGCCCGGCGCCTTCACCCGCACCCGATCATCCCCGCGCAATTCCACCGCCACGAAGGGTAGCACGATCTGCGCGTCGATGTTGAAGGGAAACAGGAAGGCATGGGTCAGCCGACCGCTGATCGCATAATCGATGTCGAATATGCGATTCCCCATATAACGTACTGATTTAAAACCTTTTTCTTTCGTCAGCGCCTCGGCGATCGCGCGCATTTGCGCATCGTTACCATTGTCGGCTTCACTGTCGAACTTCTCCGCCGCAATTTGCAACAGCTGCGCTGGCGCGGTCTCTTCATCCTCGCTCGCCGGTTCAGGGATGCCCATCGCCCCCTTGCCGCTGTCAGACGCGATGATCTCGCCCTTATAGGCAAAGCTGAAACTGCGGTCGGCCCGAATATCGAGCGAGGAATCGAACTTGCCCGGCGTCACCAGGCACGCCGACAGCGCCATCACCCCCGGCAATGCCAGCATCCAACGCAACAGACGATTCATGGCGACGTCCCCCCAGACTTGGCCGCCCGGTCGGCTGCCTACCGGCTGGCGGCGGCGTACAGGGCGATGGCCGCGGCGTTGGATACGTTCAGGCTCTCCATCCGCGGACTGATCGGCAGTTTAGCCAAAATGTCGCAATGCGCCATGCTGTTGTGGCGCAGCCCTTCGCCTTCGGCGCCCAGCACCAGCGCCACCCGCGATTCGCCGATCGCGTCGCCCAGATTGGTATCGGCCTCGCCATCCAGCCCGATCCGCCAATAGCCCGCCTCGGCAATTTCGTCCAAAGCGCGCGCCAGATTGACCACCCGCACCCATGGCATGATTTCCAGCGCGCCGGACGCCGCCCGCGCCAGCACCCCCGATTCGGGCGGTGCATGCCGGTCCTGCGTGACGATGCACAGCGCATCGAACGCAGCGGCGGAGCGCAGGATGGCGCCGACATTATGCGGGTCGGTCACCTGATCCAGCACCAATATGGGCCGCGTGTCGTCACGCCCTTCGTCCAGCACGTCGCCCAGCCAGACATCGTCCAGCGGCTCGACCTCCGCGACGATGCCCTGATGGGGCGCGTCGGACGGGACCATGCGGCCCATATCGGCCACATCGGCATAGACGATCGGCAGCACCGGGGGCAGATCCAGCGCGCTCAGCGCTTCGCGGGTGCCCCATATCTTGCGCACGACGCGGTTGGGATTGGCCAGCGCCGCGGTGACGGCGTGACGACCATAGAAGCGCGGGAACGCGCCCTTGGGCTTGGCGGAACGATGACCTCTTTTCATGGAAGCGCTCTTTTCACATCCGACCATTGACAGGCAAGCCTCCTTTCGCCATTGAGCCGCCTCCAGCGCGGGAAAGAAGCTTTTTCCTCTCCGCGACGGGTATGGACAGGTGGCCGAGTGGTTAAAGGCAGCAGACTGTAAATCTGCCGGGCTACGCCCTACGTTGGTTCGAACCCAACCCTGTCCACCACCCTTTTCATCGGGTGGCGCGGATCAAGCCTCTCCCTGCAACAGCTTTATCTTTGGTGCCGCACGGTCAGCAGATAGTTGATCGCCTTGTTCTCTGACAAAGTGAAGCCGCGCGCCGGATCGAAGCTCAGGCCGCTACTGTCGATCACCTCCAGCCCGGCCTGCTCCAGCAACGTGGTCAGTTCGTCCGGCGTGATGAACTTGCCCCAGTCATGCGTTCCCTTGGGAATGCCGCCGATGCTCTCGCCGATCGTGATCATGGCCAGGCGGGACAGGGGGGTGCGGTTGGGCGTGGACAGAATCATAAGGCCATCGGGCGCCAGCTTGTCCGCCAGTGCGCGAACGAACGCCGCGGGATCGGCGACATGCTCGATCACCTCCATCGACGTCACCAGATCAAATCCCCCGTCCGCCACCGCTTCCACCGGCGTCGCACGATAATCGATCGCCAGACCCTGCGGCGCGGCATGGGCGCGCGCCGCCGCGATATTCTCCGGCGCGGCGTCCAGCCCGGTCACGCTTGCCCCCAGCCGTGCCAGCGGTTCGGCCAGCAGCCCCGCACCGCACCCCACATCCAGCGCGCGCTTGCCCGCAAGCGGCTCGAAATCATGCGTTTTGCCGGGCCAGTGCGCATCGATCGCGGCGCGAATATAGGCCAGCCGCACCGGGTTCAGCTTGTGCAGCATCGCGCTGCTGCCCTGCGGGTCCCACCACTCGGCCGCCATCGTGCCGAAATGGGCGGCCTCTTTGGGGTCGATGGTCGATGTTGCGTTGCTTGCCATATCCGTATCCGCTGCTAAAGAAGCGCCGTTTCGCCCTTCTGGGACATTTTCTGTCTCACTCCTATTCCTTTTGACAGGCAGGTTCGACAAGCAAATGGCGCGCATCGTGATGAAATTCGGCGGCACCTCCATGGCGGGGATGGAACGAATTCGCAACGTGGCCGCGCGGGTCAAACATGTCGTGGCCCAGGGCCATGAAGTCGCTGTCGTCGTGTCCGCCATGGCGGGCGAGACGGATCGCCTCGTCGGCTTCTGCAAGGAAGCGTCCGCCCTTTACGACCCGGCCGAATATGATGTCGTGGTCGCTGCCGGTGAACAGATCACCAGCGGCCTGCTGGCAATGACCTTGAAAGCCATGGACGTCGACGCGCGCAGCTGGCTTGGCTGGCAGCTGCCGATCAAGACGATCGAGGCCCATGCCAAGGCGCGGGTCAGCAGCATCGACACCGACGCGCTGCTCGCCGCGATGGGCGCGGGCCAGGTGGCCGTGATCCCCGGCTTTCAGGGGATGATGGCCGATGGCCGCGTCTCGACGCTGGGCCGGGGCGGCTCGGATACTTCTGCCGTCGCGGTCGCCGCCGCGATCAAGGCGGATCGCTGCGACATCTATACCGATGTCGATGGCGTCTATACCACCGACCCGCGCATCGTGTCGCGCGCACGCAAGCTTGACCTCGTCACCTATGAGGAGATGCTGGAACTGGCCTCGGTCGGCGCGAAGGTGCTGCAAACCCGGTCGGTCGGCCTCGCCATGAAGGAAGGCGTGGTCGTGCAGGTCTTGTCCTCCTTCGATGATCCCACCCAGACCGACCTGCCCGGCACGCTGATCGTCAGCGACGAGGAACTGGAAGCCAAGCGCAAGGAAAACAAGATGGAACGTCAGCTCATCACCGGCATCGCCCATGACAAGAATGAGGCGAAGATCATCGTGACCCGCGTGCCTGACAAGCCGGGCGCGGTCGCCAGCATCTTCACGCCGCTGGCGGACGCGGCGATCAACGTCGACATGATCATCCAGAATGACTCCAAGGATAACGAAGAGACGGACGTCACCTTCACCGTCCCGCGCGCTGACCTGGCGCGCAGCGTCGACATCCTTGAAGCCAACAAGGACGCGATCGGCTTCCGCCGCATCATCACCGACACCGAAGTCGCCAAGATCAGCGTCGTGGGTGTGGGCATGCGCAGCCATGCCGGTGTCGCCGCGACCATGTTCAAGACGCTGGCCGATCGCGGCATCAATATCGAAGCCATCTCCACCAGTGAGATCAAGGTCAGCGTGCTGATCGACGAGGATGAAACCGAACTGGCCGTCCGCGTGCTGCACACCGCTTATGGTCTCGACGCGCCGGCAGCCTAGTCGCTTCGCTCTTTACTTCCATCGTCATCCCCGCAAAGGCGGGGATCCATCTCCCGGCCTCACGACTGGCGGTGGCTTTTGCGCTTCTTTAGGTTCGACACATGACCAACGCCAAACTCACTGCACTCATGGCCCGCGGCACGCAGTTTCTGGGCTGCGACACCGCCATTTTGTGCGGGGCGATGAGCTGGGTGTCGGAACGGCATCTGGTGGCGGCCATATCCAATGCCGGGGGGTTTGGCGTGATTGCCTGCGGCGCGATGACGCCCGCCCTGCTGGACGCGGAAATCGCCGCGACCAAGGCGCTGACCGCCAAGCCTTTCGGCGTCAACCTCATCACCATGCACCCGCAACTGTTCGACCTGATCGACGTCTGTGCCAGGCACGACGTCACCCATGTCGTGCTGGCGGGCGGCTTGCCGCCCAAGGGCAGTATCGAGGCGATCAAGGCCAAGGGCGCGAAGCTGATCTGCTTCGCCCCCGCTCTGGCGCTGGCCAAGAAATTGGCCCGCTCCGGCGTCGATGCGCTGGTGGTGGAAGGCAATGAGGCGGGCGGCCATATCGGCCCGGTTGCGACCAGCGTGCTGGCGCAGGAAATCCTGCCCGAAATGAGCGGCCAGTTGCCGGTGTTCGTCGCGGGCGGCATTGGCCGGGGCGAAGCGATCGCCGCCTATCTGGAAATGGGGGCTGCGGGCGTGCAATTGGGCACCCGCTTTGCCTGCGCCACCGAAAGCATCGCCCATCCCGCCTTCAAAAAGGCCTTCTTCCGCGCGTCGGCTCGCGATGCCGTCGCCAGCGTCCAGATCGACCCGCGCCTGCCGGTCATCCCCGTGCGCGCGCTCAAAAATGCGGGCATGGACAATTTCACCGCCAAGCAGCGCGAAGTCGCCAACCTGCTCGATGCCGGTGCGGTCGACATGGGCGAAGCACAGTTGCAGATCGAACATTTCTGGGCTGGCGCACTGCGCCGCGCGGTGATCGACGGCGATGTCGATGGCGGGTCGCTGATGGCGGGCCAGTCGGTCGGGATGGTGACCAAGGAAGAACCCGTAGCCGACATCATCGCGCAACTGATGGCGGAGGCGGCAGTGGCGCTGGAGCGACGGGCTGCCTGAATTCGCGCGATGAACGGTTAATCCAGCATATTTCCTCCGGCCGGAATGCCCGGCATGACGGTGCGCAGCCCATCGGAGAAATTGATGATCGTCCTGCGCCGTTTTTATGGCCGTCTTTCGCTTGTGTCGCTGGCCGTGCTGGCGGCCTGTTCGACCCCTGTCGCGCCGCCCCCGCCACCCACGCCGCCGCCGCCGCTGGTCGAAACGGTCAGGCCTCGTCCGCCCATGGGCGCGGTGGAAAATATGAGCATCCCGGAAATTCAGGATGGCAAATATCTGACCCCCAATCGCAAGGTCACGTCGAACACGGCGCTATGGCATGTCCGCATGGCGCTGAACGTCGCGGCGCTATCCTGCCGCAGCTCTGCCGATCTTGCGCGTCTGCAATATAATCGCCTGCTGCATGTTCACGGCCCCATATTGACGCAGGCCAACGAAGCGGTCGATCGCAATTACAAGGTCGCCTATGGCGCCGCCGGGTTCGGCGCGCGTGAACGGCTCAACACCACCGTCTATAATTTCTTCTCGCTGCCGCCCGTCATGAAAAGCTTTTGCCCGGTGGCCGAAGCGGTGGGGGCCAAGCTGTTGGCGATGCCATCCAGCGCCCTGCTGGACTATGCCCCGACCGCGCTGGCCGAACTCGAAAAACCGTTTCAGGATTTCTACGCGGCCTATGCGGATTATCTGCGGCGGCTGGCCGAATGGCAATCGCGCTTTGGCGGAACGGTGACCGTATGGGCGGTGCCCAGCCCGCTGCCCCCGCCGCCCGTGCCGCCGGGCGAGGCGCCCCGCCAGGGCTTTGCCCCCAGCGTGACGAGCGCGATCCAGCAAAACCTGCCGCCACCGCCCGATGCGGCACCTGCGGCACAGCCGGCCCGTCCGCCTGCCGCAGCGCCAACCCAGCCCGCCACGCCGGGTCCAAAGCTGATGGTTCAGCCGCTGCCGACCAATACCGAATGAGCGCCCCCCGCCGTTGCGCATGAGCAGTGGCGGGCGCATCATGACCGGCGAGTCGTTTGACAGTTAGCCCGCATGCCGGCGCATCGCGGGGCCAAGGAGGAGAGAGACGATGGCCTATATGGACGGTTTCGTGATCCCGGTGCCCAAGGGCAACAGGCAAGCCTATCGCGATCTGGCCGCCATGGCCGCGCCGATCTTCATCGAACATGGCGCGATCCGCGTGGTCGAATGCTGGGGTGACGATATAAAGCCGGGCAAGGTCAACGACTTCCGCACGGCCGTAATGGCCGAGGAAGGGGAAGATGTCGTGTTCTCCTGGATCGAATGGCCCGACAAGGAAACCCGCGACGCCGGATCGGCCAAGGTCATGGCCGACGAGCGGATGAAGCCGGAGGATGGGCAGGACATGCCGTTCAGCGGCGCACGCCTCATCTATGGCGGCTTTTCGGTATTGGTCGACGAAAAGGCCTGAGCCGCTGGGCGGGAGATGGACAATGACTGATCGCAACGGGCAATTTTTCTGGGTCGAGCTGATGACCAGCGACCCGCAGGCGGCGCTCGCTTTCTACAGCGATGTCATAGGCTGGACCACTATGCCGTTCGGCGAGGATGGCGGCTATACGCTGGTCGTCGGCAGCGCCGGGCCGTTGGGCGGGGTGATGGCCATCCCGGATGAGGCCAGGGATTGCGGCATGACCCCCTGGTGGGGTGGCTATATCGCCTCGGCCGATGTCGATGCGGATGCCGCGCGGCTGGTCGCGGCAGGGGGCAGGATCAAGCGCCCGGCGGAAGATATTGCGGGCGTTGGCCGTTTCGCGGTGATGGGCGATCCGGGCGGCGCGACATTCATGCTGCTCAAAGGCTCCAGCCCTGATGGCGTGGATGCGCCGTCGCCCATGGCGCTGGGCCATGTCGGCTGGCACGAACTTTACAGCGGCAATTTCGACGCCGACATGGCCTTCTACACCGGCCAGTTCGGCTGGGCCAAAGGCGACGCCATGGATATGGGCGACATGGGCGTCTATCAACTCATCTCCCAAACGGGCGGCGGCGATTTTACGAGCATGACCGGGGGCATCATGCCTCTCCCCAAGGAAATGCCCGTGCCGCTCTGGCTCTTCTACTATGTCGTGGCCGACATTGACGCCGCGGCGCAGCGCGTCACCGCAGGCGGCGGCACCATTCTCAATGGCCCGTCCGAAGTGCCCGGCGGCAGCTGGATCATCCAGGCGCGCGACCCGCAGGGCGCGATGTTCGCGCTGGTGGGCGCGCGCGGGGCGGAAGCGGCATGAGCGAGGGCGCGCATGAGCTGTCGGTCAGTTGCACCATCGCAGCCCCGCGCGCGACATGCTGGGCGGTGTGGACCGACCGCAAGGCGGAATGGTTCTGTCCCAAACCCTGGCGGGCCGAAGTCATCGAGGAAGATTTGCGCCCCGGCGGTCGCAGCGCGGTCCAGATGTTCGGGCCGGATGGAGAGGAAACCGGCCCGATGGAGGGCGTTTTTCTGGAGGTGGTGCCGGGCCAGCGGGTTGTCACCACTGACGCCTATGCCGCAGGCTGGGTTCCGCAAACGCCCTTCATGACCGCCATCTGGACCTTCGCGGACGAGGGCGAAGCCACCCGCTTCACCGCCATTGCTCGTCATTGGGACGCAGAAGCCAAGGCCCGCCATGAGGCAATGGGCTTCCATCCCGGCTGGGATCAGATGATGGCGCAGTTCAAGGCCTTGTGCGAGGGCGCGGCGGGATAACGCCCTTCGCCGACGTCGCTACGGCCTCACCGCAGACCGCAACCTTTATCCGCTACTCTGTCCCATAGCGGGGCAGGGCGGCGTTAACCCCGTTCCTGTCTTGGTCGCTGCGTCGCGCGCGCCTATCCTTACCGCCATGCGCATCCTGTCCACCAGCCTCCTCGTCTCCGCCGCCATCGCCTCGACCGCGCTGGCGCAGGGCAATCCCGCCCCTTTCACGCTTGCCGAATCGGGCCGCGCCTTTGGCTCGCTGGCCGATGCGCTGGGCGCGATCGGCGATGGGCGCGGCACGGTGGTCGTTGCGCCGGGCACCTATCACCAATGTGGTGTCCAGCAGGGCGGCGATGTCACCATTCGCGCCGCGACGCCCGGCACGGTGATTTTCGACGGCGTCCCGTGCGAGGGCAAGGCGGCCCTGGTGCTGCGCGGGCGGGCGAGCACGGTCGACGGCATCATCTTTCAGAATATCCGCGTGCCCGATGGCAATGGCGCAGGCATCCGCCTGGAAAGCGGCAACCTGACCGTCCGCAACAGCCTGTTCCGCAATAGCGAGGAAGGCATATTGACCGGCGATTATGATGGCGGGCAGGTCAGCATCGACAAATCGACCTTCCGTCATCTGGGCCGTTGCGACCGCGATCTGGATTGCGCCCATGGCGTCTATATCGGGCGTCTGGCGGCACTGACCGTCACCAACAGCCGGTTCGACCTTGGCGATGGCGGCCATTATCTCAAGACCCGCACCGCCCGCGTCACCATCACCGGCAACAGCTTCGACGATAGCGGCGGCAAGCTCACCAATTACATGATCGACCTGTCCAACGGCGCGAGCGGCATCATCAGCGGCAATGAGATGGTGCAGGGCAAGGACAAGGATAATTGGTCCGCCTTCATCACCGTCGCCACCGAAGGCCGCGAACATGGAAGCGCGGGGCTGGTGATCGAAGGTAACAAGGCGGGTTTCGTGCCTGGCCTGGAGCGCAATTCCACCTTCGTCGCCAACTTCACCGACGACGCGGTGCGGATCGGCGCGAATGACCTTGCGCCAAGCATGAAGGTCAAGGACCGGCGATAGAGGATTATCGCAGCCCTCGTCCGGGCTGAGCCTGCCGGAAGCCATGCTTTTGTTGTGCCAGAGGACGACTTTTCGACAAGCTCAGGATGGGCGGGATATGGGGTTGTGTCGAACAATGGGTCGTCGGATACTGCGATCATGCGAACCACCTATGACAGCGCCGCCGTCCGGCTTTACCATCTGGGTGACGATGGCGGCGCGACGACATTGATGTACGGCCCCTTGAGCGAAGCGCTGCGCGTGGCCGAACAGCAGACGCAGGAAACGCAGGACGGCCTGTATCTGGCGACCGACAATGACGTGGTCGCCTATCTCGACCTGATCGAATCCTAGCCGTCGGCAAAGCCGAAGGGCGCGCGGGTCCGGCGATAATCGTCGGGCAGCATGTCCCGCCCGATCGGCGGGGCGGAGCGGGCCAGGCACTGGGGACGATGGCACAGGCGGCAGGTGACGCCGATCGGGGTCGGGTCCGGCGTCGGCTGGTCCTGCGTATAGACCAGCCGATGGGCGTGCTCGGCCGCGCAGCAGAGCGCAATCGCCCGCTCCACCCTTGGCGCGCCCCAGCCGCCGCCGCCCGCCGTGACGGTCCGGGCGATCGAGAAGAAGCGCTGCCCGTCCGGCAGTTCGAGCCATTGGGTAACGACTTCCCGCGGCGTCTCGAACACCCGATGCACCGACCAGAGCGGGCAGGAGCCACCATGGCGGGCAAAGGGAAATCCTGCCCCGTCGAGCCGCTTGGACGCATTGCCCGCCGGATCGACGCGCAGGAAGAAGAAGGGCACCCGCTCCTGTCCCGGTTTCTGCAAGGTGGTCAGCCGATGCGCGGTCTGCTCGAAACTGGTGCCGAACTGCCGCGCCAGCGCCTCGACATCGTAGCGCCGCGTTTCGACCGCCTTGGCGAAGGCGGAATAGGGGATCAGGATCGCCGCCGCCCCATAGCTGGCCAGCGCCCGCCGGGCGAGCCTGCGGCCGCTTTCCCCGGCAAACTGGCCGTCCTTCAGGATCGCGTCGAAACTTTTGCGCATCTCCAGATAGGCGATCTGAAGCGCCAGCTGGAATTGCGAACTGGCGGTGTCGAGCGTATCGTCCAGCAGCACCGCATCGCGATGCCGGTCATAGCGGCGCAATGATCCGGCCATGACGTCTGACGGCAGGCGGCGGACGCGCAGATTGTGTTTGACGCGCAACCATGCCGTCAGCCCGCCCTCGGCCTCCGCTTCCGCCGCCAGCTTTTCCGCCGCATCGTCGAGCAGCGGAAAACTGTTGCGGCGGGCGGCCAGGAAGCGGCGCGATTCGGCCACCGGATCGGGAACTTCCTCCGGCGCATCCTGCCCAACAGCGCGGTCGGCGAGCGCCAGATGCTCCTCCCTGTAGCTGGTGTAGAGCCGCAGTAGTGCTTCGGTAATACCGGGATAATTGACCGCGACATCCCCGGTGGCGAGAGTTGGCAGGTCCAGATCGGCGAACATCGGGTCTTTCAGCACCGCATGCAGTCGCGCGGTCTGCTCCGCGCCGCCATCGCCCGCCACCTCCGCCATATCCAGCTTGTAGGTCCGCGCGAGTCGCAGCAGCATATCGGCCGTCAGCGGCCGCTGGTTGCGCTCCAGCAGCGCGACATAAGAGGCGGAAATGTCCAGATCAGCAGCCATATCGGCCTGGGTCAGGCCAAGGTCGCGACGCAACCGCCGCAATCGCGGCCCCATATAAACCGGGCTATCCTTGCGCATTGCAGCGGCTCCTGTGCAGACTTTACAACTTTACAGCATAAATTTGTAAAGATCGACAACTGAACTTCAGCAGGACTGCCGCACTGCAACAGAGGGGATTAGGGCATGCCGCAACAGCTCACTTCCCACGCAAGGACGGCTCATGACCTATCAGGACAATATCGCAAAGGCGCAGCAGCTCATCGGCAGCCATCCCGGCACCTGGGACGGCATCAATGCCGAATCCGTCGCGCGCATGAAGCTGCAAAACCGTTTCAACACCGGCCTCGACATTGCGAAATATACCGCTGGCGTCATGCGCCGCGATATGGCCGCCTATGATCTGGACCCTGCCAACTACACCCAGTCGCTCGGCTGCTGGCACGGCTTCATCGGTCAGCAGAAGATGATCGCGATCAAGAAGCATTTCGGCACGACCAAGCAGAAATATCTGTACCTGTCGGGCTGGATGGTCGCGGCGCTGCGCAGCGACTTCGGCCCGCTGCCTGACCAGTCGATGCATGAAAAGACCAGCGTTCCCGCGCTGATCGAGGAACTATACACGTTCCTCAAGCAGGCCGACGCCCGCGAACTGGGCCTGATGTTCCGCGATCTCGACAAGGCGCGCGAAAGCGGCAACGCGGTCGAGGCTCAGCGCCTGACCCACGCGATCGACAATTATGAAACCCATGTCGTTCCGATCATCGCGGATATCGACGCAGGCTTCGGCAATGCGGAGGCGACCTACCTGCTCGCCAAGAAGATGATCGAGGCGGGCGCTTGCGCGCTCCAGATCGAAAATCAGGTCAGCGACGAAAAGCAGTGCGGTCATCAGGACGGCAAGGTCACGGTGCCGCATGAGGACTTCCTCGCCAAGGTTCGCGCCTGCCGCTACGCCTTTCTGGAACTGGGCGTTGACGATGGCATCATCGTCACCCGCACCGACTCGCTGGGCGCGGGCCTCACCAAGCAGATCGCGGTCAGCAAGGAACCGGGTGACATTGGCGACCAGTATAACAGCTTCCTGGATTGCGAGGAGATTGACCCCGCGAGGGCGAAGAATGGCGACGTCATCCTGAACCGCGATGGCAAGCTGCTGCGGCCCAAGCGCCTGCCCAGCAACCTGTTCCAGTTCCGCGAAGGCACTGGCGCAGACCGCTGCGTCCTCGACTGCATCACCTCGCTCCAGAATGGCGCGGACCTGCTGTGGATCGAAACGGAAAAGCCGCATATCGAGCAGATCGCCTCGATGGTCGACCGCATCCGCGAAGTCATCCCCAATGCCAAGCTGGTCTATAACAATTCGCCCAGCTTCAACTGGACGCTGAACTTCCGCCAGCAGGTCTATGATGCATGGGTCGAAGCGGGCAAGGATGTCAGCGCCTATGACCGGGCGCGCCTGATGAGTGTCGATTATGACGACACGGATCTGGGCCGGGAAGCGGATGACAGGATCCGGACCTTCCAGAAGGATGCAGCGGCGCGGGCGGGGATTTTCCACCACCTGATCACCCTGCCGACCTATCACACCGCGGCGCTCAGCACCGACAATCTGGCCAAGACCTATTTCGGCGAAGAAGGGATGCTCGGCTATGTCGAGGGCGTCCAGCGCAAGGAAATCCGTCAGGGCATCGCCTGCGTGAAGCATCAGAATATGAGCGGCAGCGACATTGGCGACGATCACAAGGATTATTTCGCCGGTGAAGCCGCGCTCAAGGCGGGCGGCGTCCACAACACGATGAACCAGTTTGCGGCCTGACGGCTGCTGAACTAGCCAGTTCGCGGGGTACTCGACACTCCTCCGCGATTTGGGTGGAAGGACTTGACGACCCGGCGGCGCACCGTCGGGTCGTTCTTTCCGTTTTAGTGGGTGTTGGTATTCCCGCGCAGGCGGGAACCCAGTCCCGCCGTCTGAACTGGATTCCCGCCTGCGCGGGAACACGCTGCGTTTCAATCGCTTCTTGGCGTCAAACAATGCCTGCCCGCTGCCGCACCGTCTTCTTCAATATGTCGAGCGGCATCGCGCCCAGCGTCAGCACGTCGTGAAACGCCTTGATGTCGAAAGCGGCGCCCTGCTTCTTCTTCACCTCGGCGCGCAAATCGTTCCAGACCGTGTGGCCGATCTTGTAGCTGCACGCCTGTCCCGGCCAGACGGTGTAGCGGTCGATCTCGCCCTGACTACGACCCCTTGCGATGCCGGTGGTGGCGATCAGATAGTCGGTCGCCTTTTCCCGGCTCCACCGTTTGACGTGCATCCCTGAGTCCACGACCAGCCGTGTCGCGCGGAACAGCAACGACTGGAGATAGCCGACCTGCCCCAGCGGATCGCCGTCGAACATCCCCATTTCGTCAGCCAACTGCTCGGAATAGAGCGCCCAGCCTTCCGAATAGCCGCTATAGCCGCCGCGTCGCCGGATCATCGGAATGGCGTCCGATTCCAGCGCGACCGACACTTGCAGATGATGACCCGGCACTGCCTCATGATGGGTCAGCGTCGCCAGCCCGAATTTGGGCCGGTCGAACGTGTCGCGCAGGTTGATATAATAGATGGCGGGGCGCGACCCATCGAGCGAGGCGTTCTGATAATAGCCGCCCGGTGCCCCCGCCTGGATCGTCACGGGAACGCGGCGGACCTCGACCGGCGCCTTGGGCACGGTGTTGAAGGCTTCGCCCAGCCGCTTTTGCATGGCGATGATCTGAAGGTTCAGTTGCGCCAGCAGCGCCTCTCGGCCCGCATCGGTATTGGGAAACAACTGGTCGGGGCGCTGGTTCAGCGCGACCAGACGCTCGCCGACGCTCCCCTGGCTCATCCCTTCGCCCTTCAGGATCGTGTCGATGCGTGCGCTGATCTGCGCCACCTGATCCAGGCCGATCTGATGGATTTCATCGCCGGTCAGCGCGGTGGTGGTCGCCGCTTCGGCGGCGGCGGCGTAAAAGGCTTCGCCGTCGGGCAGACGCCATACGCCCGCGTCATGGCTGGCCTTGGCCCGCAATGCCTGCACCAGCGCGCGCTGCCGGTCGAGCGCGGGGAATATCTTTTCCGCCACGATCTTTTCAGCCAGTGCCGCACGTTCGGGCGGCAGGCCAGCGGCAGCAAGTTTCTTTGCGAAGGACGCGACAAAGACCGTTTGCGCGGCCGGCTGATCGCGCAGCGCAGCCTGCATCTTGAGCGTCGTGTCGAGAATATAGTCGGGCGCGAACACACCCTTGGCGGCATCCGCCTTCTGCCGCGCAAGTTCGCCGTCCATGGACGCTGGGAAGGCTTCCAGTCGGGCCAGATAGGCATCGGCATCCGCCGCATCCCTGACCCGATGTTGCGAATCCAGAAAGTCAGGCGTCTCGCGATAGCTGCCGGTCAACTGGCTCAGCACATAGGGCGCATAGCGGCCCGCCGTCTCGCCATAGCCGAAGCGTTCGCCGCCAATAGAGCGCGCAAGCTGGTAAGTGACGACGTCGTAATCTAGCTTCGACGCATCGCTCAAGGCCGCGCGGTCGATGCTGGCGAGTTGCCGTGCCTGCGCCTTGCTGCGCGCCAGGTCGCGCGCGACCCCGGCGGCGGACGTGTCGCTCAGCTTGCCCCGCAGCGCCGCGCGCTCCCCGGTGTCGAGGCCAAGCCGGGTGGCCTGTTCGGGCGAATCCGCCAGCCGTTCGTAAAAGAAGCCATCGAGCATGGCGCGCAGCCGGGCATCGGCCGTAGCGGGCTGGGCAAAGGCGGGGGTGGCGGCGGCCGTCAGTGCGGTCGCGCCGCTGGTGGCAAGGAATTGGCGTCGGTTCACGACAGGAAACTCCGTCTGTCTGGGGAAGGGCGATAATGATGTAACGCCCGTGATGCCCCCTTGTGCCGCCCTTCCAAGGGCTTGGCTAGGTCTTGCCTCAGATAAGCCAGCCTTATGCTTTGCGTCGCTGGTTGCGGCTATACGGCCCCATGCCCATGCGATACGGCTGGACCTGCCTGTATCAGCGGAGCCATGCCATGCCCTACACACTCATCACCGCCAACCGCAATTACAGCAGCTGGTCGCTGCGCCCCTGGTTGTTGATGACCGCGCTCGGCATCCCCTTCATCGACCGGATCGAGCCCTTTGCGCAGGCCAGCAATTATGCCGCATTCCGCAGTTTTTCGCCGACGGGACAGGTGCCTGCGCTGATCGATGGCGACCGCACCGTCTGGGATTCGCTGGGCATCACCCTCTATCTCGCCGATCGCCATCCGGCCGTCTGGCCCACAGACGAAGCCGCGCGCGCCTGGGCGCAATGCGGGACGGCGGAAATGCACAGCGGCTTTGCGACCCTGCGCAATGATTGCACGATGAATGTCGGGGTACGGGTCGAGCCGCATATGCATTCACCCGCGCTCAACCGGGACATTGCGCGTCTGGCGGAGCTTTGGTCCGAAGGTCTGGCGCGCTTCGGCGGACCGTTCCTGGCCGGTTCGGCCTTCACCGCCGTCGATGCCTTCTACGCCCCGGTCGCATTCCGCGTACGCACCTATGGTCTGGATGTTGGCCCTGTGGGGCAGGCCTGGGTCGATCATATGCTCGCATTGCCCGCCATGCAGGCATGGGAAAAGGCCGCATTGGCAGAGACATGGCGTGAAGACAGTCATGAGGCAGAGATCGGCGCTGCCGGACGGATCGTCGCGGATTATCGCGCTGTGTAACTTTGTTGCCGACCAGATGGACAAAAGTGTCGTTTACTACCCGCTTCCCCCTTTTCCCCCGATCTTTCCGGGTCTAGGGGGGGAACCACTATGGTTAAGCTCCGCACCCTCTATGAGAAGATCTGGGACGCGCATGTCGTCGAGCGCCGCCCGGATGGCACCTGCCTGATCTATATTGATCGCCACCTCGTGCATGAGGTGACGTCGCCACAGGCGTTTGAGGGGCTTCGCCTGGCCGGGCGAACGGTGCGGCGGCCGGACCTGACGCTGGCCGTGCCGGATCACAATCTGCCCACCACGCCGCGCCGCGACGCCGATGGCAATCGCATCCCGATCGCCGACCCGGAAAGCGCGCAGCAACTCGCCGCGCTGGAACGCAATGCCCCCGAATTCGGCATCCGCCTGATCGGCGACGCCGATGTGGAACAGGGCATCGTCCATGTCGTGGGGCCGGAACAGGGCTTCACCCTGCCGGGCACGACCCTGGTATGCGGCGACAGTCATACATCATCGCATGGCGCGCTGGGTGCACTGGCCTTCGGCATTGGCACGTCGGAGGTCGAGCATGTGCTGGCGACGCAGACATTGCTGCTCAAACAATCGAAGACGATGGAGGTCGTGGTCGAAGGCGAACTGGGCTTTGGCGTAACCCCCAAGGATGTCGCGCTGGCGATTTGCGGCCATATCGGCACCGCTGGAGGCACCGGCTATGTCATGGAATATCGCGGCTCGGTGTTCCGCGACATGTCGATCGAGGGGCGGCTGACCGTCGCCAATATGTCGATCGAGGCCGGTGCGCGGTCGGGCTTGTTCGCGCCTGACGAAACGACTTTCGCCTATCTGAAAGGCCGCCCGATGGCGCCCAAGGGGGCCGACTGGGATGCTGCCGTCGCCTGGTGGCGCACGCTGGCGACCGACGAAGGGGCCGTTTTCGACAAGACGGTGGTCATCGACGCCGCCGACATCGTGCCGACCGTGACCTGGGGCACCAGCCCTGAAGATGTCGTCGCGGTGACGGGCGTGGTCCCGAACCCCGACAGTTTCGAGGACGCGTCCAAGCGGGCGGCGGCGCAAAAGTCGCTCGACTATATGGGGCTGACCGCCGGACAGAAACTGGCCGACGTGGCGATCGAGCATGTCTTTATCGGCAGTTGCACCAACAGCCGGATCGAGGATCTGCGTGCTGCTGCGGCTTTGCTCGACGGGCGGCACATCGCCAGCGGCATCAAGCACGCCATGGTGGTGCCGGGATCGGGTCTGGTCAAGCGGCAGGCCGAAGCCGAGGGGCTGGACCGCATCTTCACCCAGGCGGGCTTTGAATGGCGCGAGCCGGGCTGTTCGGCCTGCCTCGGCATGAACCCGGACAAGGTGCCGTCCGGCGAGCGCTGCGCATCGACCAGCAACCGCAACTTCATGGGCCGTCAGGGACCGGGCGCGCGCACGCATCTGGTATCGCCTGCAATGGCGGCGGCGGCGGCGATCACCGGCCGGCTGACCGACGTGCGCGAACTGTTGAAAAAAGAAGAGGGGATGGCACTGTGAAAAAGATCTTCTGGCTGCTCACGCTGGGCGCATTGGCAAGCGCGGCGATGGCCGCGACGCTGGGTCGGGCCGAGGATATTCCCGCCACGGAAGCAAAGCAGGCGCGCTGATGGACAAGCTGACGACGGTTGAGGGCAAGGCCTATCCGTTCGGGATGAAGAATGTCGACACCGACATCATCATTCCGTCGCACTGGCTCAAGACGATTTCGCGCAACGGCATGGGCAAGGGCGCGTTTGAAGTGCTGCGCAAGGAGCCGGGCAACGTCTTTGACGATCCGGCCTATGCCGGTAGCCCGATCCTGATTGCAGGCGACAATTTCGGCTGTGGCTCCAGCCGCGAACATGCCGCCTGGGCGCTGGACGATCTGGGCATCCGGGTGGTGATCGCGCCCAGCTTTTCCGACATTTTTTCCAGCAATGCGTTCAAGAACGGCATCTTGACCGTCGTTCTGCCGCAGCAGGCGATCGATCGGCTGATGGAAGTCGCGCAAGGCCCGGCAGGGACGCCCGACGAAATCCATGTCGATCTGGAACAGCAGACGGTCACGACCCGGTTTCAGGATCGTTTCAGCTTCGATATTGACCCGTTCCGCAAACATTGCCTGATGGGGGGACTGGATGAAATCGGCCTGACGCTGGGCGATGCCGATGGCATTGGCGTCTATGAAGCAAAAATGGCGCAGGATCGCCCCTGGACCATCCCCGTCGTTGCGTAACGACGCGCTTCTTCCTATCTCTTTTTCTACCATCAGGTTTCAGTGGGGCTTTTGGGCATGACGACTTTCGACGATCGCGAACGGGCCTTTGAAAATATGTTCGCGCATGATCAGGAAATGCAGTTCCGCATCCAGGCGCGCCGCAACCGCCTGCTGGGGGAATGGGCGGCGGCCAAGATGGGGCTGACGCCGGAAGAAACCGATGCCTATGCCAAGGCGGTGGTGCAGGCCGATTTCGAGGAAGCCGGTGACGAAGACGTCATCCGCAAGCTGGTGGGCGACATGACGTCGGCCGGTATCGACATTGACGAGCCGGGCGTGCGCGCCGCGCTGGAAGAACAAGCGGTGGTCGCCCGCCGCATGTTCATCGAAGCGCAGTAAGGCACGACCGATGCCAATGGCCGCCGATGACATTGCCGCCATGATCCGCGCGGCGATTCCCGATGCCGATGTCGAAATTACCGATCTCGCTGGGGATGGCGACCATTATGCCGCGCGGGTGGTGTCGGAAAGTTTCCGCGGGATGAGCCGGGTGGCGCAGCAGCGCGCCGTTTACGCGGCGCTTGGTGGACGGATGGGCGGCGTACTGCACGCCTTGCAACTGACCACCGCGGTTCCCAACTAGACACGCATCACAGATTCGCGCCCACAAGCGGTGCCAGACAGGAATGGACTTTCGATCATGACCGACGCCGTGCATCAGCGGATTGCCGAAATCGTGGGCGCCAATGACGTGGTGCTCTTCATGAAGGGTACGCCGCTCTTCCCCCAATGCGGCTTTTCCAGCCGCGCCATCGCGATCCTCGAACATCTCGGCGTCGCGTATGAAACGGTCGACGTCTTGCAGGACCAGGCCGTGCGGCAGGGGATCAAGGCCTTTTCCGACTGGCCGACCATCCCCCAGCTTTATGTGAAGGGCGAATTTATCGGCGGCAGCGACATCATGATGGAAATGTATGAAGCTGGCGAACTGCACCAGTTGATGACGGACCAGGGGGTCGCTGCGGCCAGCTGATCCTGACCGAAATATACTGCCATGCAGGGCGGTCCGTTGATCGGGCCGCCTTTTTTTGTGCCGATTATGGGGGGATTCACCGGGTTGGGGGTGCCGACGGAGACCTGGCAGCACCCCCAGGGTAGTTACACGGTGGGTTATGCAATGAAAGCTGCAACCGCCGTGCCACAATGATCGGAGCGCGCAAATCCGCGGTTACAAGGGTTAACGGCGCGTGCCGCCGACAGGCTTTTGTCAAAAATCCCGACATTTTCACGCTGCGTCGAGCGCCGTCTACCGGGCGGTCTTATCGCTATTGACTACAGTCGTAATCAATGCGACTACATCTGTAGTTGGAAAAGGAAGCGAGAGTCGCGTGGCGCAAGTGGGTGAAAAGATCAGCGAAGCCGAACTGGTGGTGATGGAGGCGCTGTGGGAACAGTCGCCGCTGACCGCCAATGACGTGGCCGATCGCGTCACCGCCGCGCGCGACTGGAGCGCCCAGACGGTCAAGACATTATTGTCGCGGCTGATGGCCAAGGATGTGATCGCCGCCGATCAGGATGGCCGCCGCTTCCTCTATCGGCCCCTTGTCGCGCGGGAGGATTATGTCGCCAGCGAATCGGGACGGCTGGTCAACCGGCTGTTCGGCGGGCGGGTGTCGCCGCTGGTCGCGCAGCTGGCCAGCCAGGATCAGTTGAGCGACGATGACATTGCCGAGCTTGAGGCAATCCTGAAAGGGCTGAAATCATGAGCGTCTGGATGGTTGAAACGCTGATTGCCACGACGCTGCTGATGGCGCTGGTCATGTTGTTGCGACGGCCGGTGGCGCGCTGGCTGGGGGCGGGGGCCGCCTATTGCCTTTGGGCGGTGCCGTTTGCGCGAATGCTGCTGCCCGCGCTGCCCGGCGACGTCGCCAGCCCCTCTCCCTTGCATGTCGCCGTCGATCAGGCGGGCCTGCCCGATCTGCTGGCCATTGCGCCCGCGCCGCAGGTGGCGGCGGAGGCGAGCTTTCCCTGGCTGGAGGTCGGCATCGGCATCTGGTTTGCCGGGATGCTGGCTTTCCTTGTCATACAGGCGGTCGGCTATGCGCGGTTCCGGCGGCACATGCTCACCGGCGCCACGCCGATTGGCGAGGAAGGCCGTATCCGTCTGATCACCAGCCCCCACGCCAGCGGCCCGCTTGCCTTCGGTGTGCTCAAACCCTTCATCGTGCTGCCCGCCGATTTTGCGCTGCGCTATGACGCGCTGGAACAGGAAATGGCGATTGCGCATGAACGCGCCCATCATGCCCATGGTGATCTGGCCGCGAACATGATTGCGCTCGCGCTGCTCGCCATCCACTGGTGCAATCCCATCGCCTGGATCGCCTATCGTGCCTATCGCGCCGATCAGGAAACGGCCTGCGACGCCCGCGTACTGGCGCTTTATGGCCAGGATCAGGCCCATATTTATGGTCGCGCGATCCTGAAGGCCGCTGGTGGCCGTCAGTTCGCCGCCGCCTGTCATCTCACTCGTATTACAACATTGAAGGGGAGGCTCATCATGCTCTCGCGCCACGAAATTTCACTCCACCGGATCAGCTGGGGCATGGCCGCCGTCGCGATGGTGACGGCTACGGGCCTCGCGCTCACGGCGTCGGGCAGCCGCGCCGCGCAGCAGATGGCCGCCATCAGCGACACGGTGGAAACCGCAGACTTTGCACGCCTGTCCGATCTGGTCGCCAAACCCGCCGCCGCCAGCGTGCCGCAGACGCCAGACGTTCCCGACGTTGCAGCCGTCCCGACAGCAGCGACTATCGACACCGACATGGCCGTCGCACCGCCGCCTGCGCCACCCGCTCCGATCGTCCCTGCCGCGGATATGGTCGCGCCGGTCGCGCCCGTCCCGCCCGTTCCCCATGTGCCGCCCGTAACCGTTCGGGAGGAAAAGGGCGCCATCATCGTCACCCATGCCGATGGCCGGGTCGAGCGCCACCATATCCCGACCGACGCCGAAATCCGCCGCATGGTACCGCGGGTCGACGTCCGCAACGGCTGTGAGGGCAGCCAGACCGTCAGCCAGCGTGAAAGCGTGGATGGCGACGGTCGCCGCACCATCCGCGTGCGCATCTGTCAGGCGCAGATCGAAGCGCAGGCCCATCGCGCGGCGCGCGCGGGACTGGTGGCGGCCCGCGCCCAGGTCGCAAGGACCGCGCATATGACCGACCGCGTCCGCGCCGACGTGCTGCGCGATCTGGACGACGAAATTGCCAAGATTGACGGGCAGGGGGACTGACCCGGCCCGTTCGACCGGGTCACCCGGATTGTACAGGCGAAAGCCATCCATGGGTCCGCCCGTGGATGGCTTTTTTTGCGTCGCGGCTAGATCAGGCCGTCGGCGCGACGGCACAATGGCGCACAAATGCGTCGAGCGCCTGATCGGCATCGATCAGGCGCTCGGACAGGACACGCAGGTCCGACATTGGAAAGGCGCCGCCGCACCGTCGCGATCGACGGTGGCGGGCCTCACCGCATGGCTTTAGCCCTGGCGGGCCTTGAAGCGGCGGTTGGTCTTGTTGATCACATAGGTACGGCCGCGACGGCGGATCACGCGGTTATCGCGATGACGGTCCTTGAGCGACTTGAGCGAGTTGCGGATCTTCATGGAAGTCTGCCTTCTTAGAATCTGGCTTTAGCGGAAAATCGAAGCGCTGCCCCTATGGGCGGAGAGGGCTTAAGTCAAGTCCACTGGCAAGACTTTTGCCCCCGTTCATCCTTCATGCAGCAAGTTGATGGCTTGGAGCGTTGAAGGAATTATGCTGTTCGCGTCGTTTAGCGGATATGCCCCCGTTGGAGTAGATGCCATGTCCAAGCGCCTTATCCTCGCCGCCAGCCTTGCCCTGTCCCTCAGCGCATGTGCCACGGCGATTCCCCCGGTGGAGGTTACGCGCTTCCATATCGGCAATCCCGCACGCAGCGGCACGATCGCGGTGGAGGAAATGCGCGGCAATCCCGACGTCAGCCTGGAATTCCGCACCTATGCCGCCGCCGTGGCGCAGGAATGGCAGCGTGTCGGCTTCACGCCCGTATCGGCAGGGGAGACCAGCGACTATGTCGCCAGCGTCGCTTTCCGCCGCAGCTTTCGCCCGTCGGGCGTCGACCGTGGCAGTGACCGGCCAGTCAGCGTCGGCGTGGGCGGTGGAATCGGCAGCGGCGGCTTTTCCGGCATGGGCGTGGGCGTCGGCATCAACCTGTCGGGCAAGCCGAAAGACATTGTGACGACCGAACTGCACGTTCAGCTTCGCCGCCGCGCCGATTCGACGATGATCTGGGAAGGGCGTGCGTTGACGGAGGCGCGCGAAGGCACGCCAGCCGCGCAGCCGGGCCTCGCCGCACAAAAGCTGAGCGCTGCGCTGATCGAGGGCTATCCGGGCGAATCCGGCCGCACTATAACCGTCAAATGACCATATCCATCACCAGCGCATTCGACAGCGGCAATATCCGCGTCCTTTCCATCACCGACACGCCGGAGCATGTTCGCGCCGAGCTGGAAATCGTGACCGACCATCAGAGCGATTTCTATCAATGGTTCCATTTTCGGCTCGCCAACGCCGCCGGGCGATCGGTGGAACTGGCGATCGTCAATTGTGCCGGGTCGGCCTATCCCGATGGCTGGACCGGCTACAGGGCGCGGATCAGCGAGGATCGCGAAAGCTGGACCCAGGCCGATACCAGCTATGCCGACGGCACGCTCACGATTCGGCTGGAACCGGACAGCAATGCGCTATGGGTCGCCTATTTCGCGCCCTATTCGATGGAGCGCCACCATGATCTGATCGCCTTTGCCGCCAGCCAGCCGGGCGTCACCCACCGCGAACTGGGGCTGACGCTGGATGGCCAGCCGCTCGACCTGCTGACCATAGGCGACGGTCCCAAACAGGTGTGGCTCTATGCCCGTCAGCATCCGGGCGAAACCATGGCGCAATGGTGGATGGAAGGCGCGCTGGAACGGCTGTGCGACGAAGAGGATTCGGTCGCGCGTTTGCTCAGGCAACAGGCGACGATCCATCTGGTGCCCAATATGAACCCGGACGGCAGCCGCCGCGGCCATTTGCGCACCAACGCGGCGGGCGTGAACCTCAATCGCGAATGGCACGAACCGTCGATGGAGCGTAGCCCGGAGGTATTTCTGGTCCGCGCGGCGATGGACGAAACCGGCGTCGACCTCGCCCTGGACGTGCATGGCGACGAAGCGATCCCGGCGGTATTCATCGCCGGCTTTGAAGGCATCCCTTCCATCACGGAACGGCAACTGACCCTCTACCATCGTTATCGCGACACGCTGGCGGCGCGCACGCCGGATTTCCAGACGCGGCTTGGCTATCCTGTGGCGGGGGAGGGGCGGGCGAACCTGTCCATGTCCACCAACCAGCTTGCCGAACGCTTTGGCGCGGTGGCGATGACGCTGGAAATGCCGTTCAAGGATAATGACGACCTGCCCGACGCCGATTTCGGCTGGTCGCCTGCCCGTTCCGCGCAACTGGGCAAGGATTGTCTGGCCGTGCTGGCGGAGATGATCGGGGAAATCTAGGAATGAAGTGTTCCCGCGCCGGCGGGAACGCGCAGCCTATTTCCAGTCAAAGGTCAGCGGCGCTTCCCGAAACGCAAAGCGATCAAGATGGTCCGCCACGACTTTCTTGAAAGCCGCCACATCTGCGTCCGGGGTCGGATCAATCGTCACGACCAGCGCATCGTCCTGCGCGGCCATGCGGATCGGTCCCATCGGGAAGGCGATGATGCCCGATTGCGGGTCGAACTCCGTTTCGAACTTGTGGCTCCAATGCTTGCACAATTGTTGAAGGTAACGGCTGGCATTGGCCGTGGGGATATGAGCGGTCAGCGTCATCGCGTCAGAGCCTTTCGATTTTGGTGGCGGCTTCGTCGATCAGGGACGCGACGTCGAACATGGTCTGGGCGTCGGCCCCTTCCTTTTCCAGCCGACCCTGTATCGCCATGCGCAGATTGTGCATGGCCCGGCGGACGGGGGCGCTGTCGGTGCGTTCGGCTTTTTGCGCCAGCGACGCGATTCGCTCCATCACCAGCGTCAGCCCGGCCTTATGCTCGTCCAGATAGGCCGTGCCTTCGTCGGTAATCGCAAACAGCTTGCGGCTGCCCTGTCCCGGCTGTTCGGCGATCAGGCCCATATCGGCCAGCAGCGTCAGCGTGGGATAGACGACGCCGGGGCTGGGCGCATAGACCTCGCCCGACAGGCTTTCAATCTCCCGGATCAGGTCATAGCCATGGCGTGGCATGTCGGCGATCAGCTTGAGCAGGATCAGCTTGAGCGCGTCATTGTCGAACAAGCGCCGCCGACCACCGCCGCGTCCGCCGCCGCCCAATGGCCCGCTCCCACGGGGACCGTCGCCCCGTCCGAAACCGCTCCGACCAAAGCCTTCAGGGCCGGCAAAGCGCCGATGGCCGCGCTGGCCATGCTCATGGTGACGACCGCCCCGGCCGTCATATGTGTAATGGAAATGCATCATTCATCTTTCAGTACGTTTCAAGATGCACTGAGATATATCGTAAAAATATCGAGTGTCAAGCGTTAAGATATATCTTTTGTGGATGACTGTCAGAGAGCAGCGAAATCGATGGCCCTATGCCGGTCGAGCCGGCGCGAATGATCCTCCAGCGGATATTTAAGCCCGCTGGCACAGTTGAACAGCACTGCGCGATCCTCGCGTCCGATCAGCCCTTCGTCCAATGCGCGGCTGTAGGCGGCCAGCGTTGCGCCGCCTTCCGGGCAAAGCAGCAGGCCATCGTCCCGCGCCACGTCGCGCACCGCTGCCATGATCGCGGCATCCGACACCGCCAGCGCCGCGCCACCGCTGTCCCGAACGGCCCGCAGGATCAGGAAGTCGCCGACCGCGCGCGGCACGCGAATGCCCATCGCGATGGTGTGGGCATCCTCCCACCGTTCGGCAAATTCCACGCCTGCATCGAAAGCGCGGACCATCGGCGCACAGCCTTCCGCTTGCACCGCGAACATTTTGGGGCGTTTAGACCCGATAAAGCCAATCTGCTCCAGCTCATCAAACGCCTTCCACATGCCGATCAGCCCGGTGCCGCCGCCAGTGGGATAGAAGATTGCGTCGGGCAATTCCCAGTCCAGCTGTTCGGCCAGTTCCAGCCCCATCGTTTTCTTGCCCTCGATCCGGTAGGGCTCCTTCAGCGTCGAAAAATCGAACCAGCCACGTTCCTTCGCCCCTTGCCCGACGATCGCGCCGCAATCGTCGATCAGCCCGTTGACGCGATAGACGCGCGCACCCTGCGCCGCGATTTCGCGTACATTGATTTCCGGCGTGTCATCCGGGCAAAAGATGATCGCTTCCATCCCGGCGACAGCGGCATAGGCGGCCAGCGCTGCGCCGGCATTGCCGTTGGTGGGCATCGCGATCTGGGTCACGCCCAGCTCTTTCGCCATCGAAACCGCCATCACCAGCCCGCGGGCCTTGAACGATGCAGTCGGCAGGCGGCCCTCATCCTTGGCGATCAGATGCGCGCCACCCAATCGCGCGGCAGTGCGCGACAGGGCGACCAGGGGCGTGGCATTTTCGCCCAGGCTGACGATGTTGCTGGTGTTGCGCACCGGCAGCAATTCGCGCCAGCGCCAAAGGTCCATCGGCCGCTGCGCCAGGACATCCTTGGTCAGCGCTGCCCGCACCCCGTCCAGATCGTAACGGACCAGCAGCGGCTTTCCCGCCGCGGACAGGCCATGCAGCTTGTCTGCCGGATAGTGGC
>NZ_BARE01000032.1 GCF_000367345.1 Sphingobium xenophagum NBRC 107872 | reverse complement strand
TATATATTATCGCACTAAGATCGCGCCTGTCTGGCCATCCCCCGGCAGAGCCACTATCGCCATTTTGACTCCATCATCATCGCAGGTTCCCCATGTCCAAAGCCAGCCCCGCCGACATCATGCCGCTCGCCAATGTCATGGCGCAGTTGCGCGATCCCGATACCGGCTGTCCGTGGGACATCGAACAGGATTTCGCCTCGATCGCGCCCTACACGATCGAGGAAGCCTATGAAGTCGCCGACGCCATCGAGCGCAGCGACATGGTGGCGCTGCGCGACGAACTGGGCGATCTGCTGCTGCAAGTGGCATTTCACAGCCGGATGGCCGAACAGGCCGGGCATTTCAGCTTGCAGGACGTGATCGACGGCATCACGCAAAAGATGATCCGGCGGCATCCCCATGTCTTTGGCGACGGCCTGGCGCGGGAGGACGGCCATGCCCAGTGGGAAGCGATCAAGGCGGCTGAGCGGGCCGAAAAGGAGCCTGACCCCAGCGCGCTGGCCGGGGTAGCGATCGCCCTGCCCGCATTGTTGCGCGCGGAAAAATTGCAGAAGCGCGCGGCCCGGACCGGGTTCGACTGGCCCGATAGCGATGGCGCGATCGCAAAGATCGTCGAGGAACTGGACGAGGTGCAGGGCGCGACGACACAGGCCGAGCGCGAAGAGGAAGTAGGCGATCTGCTGTTCGCCGTCGTCAACCTCGCACGGCATTTGAAGGTTGACCCGGAAGTTGCTTTACGCGCTGGCAATGCCAAGTTCGACCGGCGGTTCCGGATCATGGAAACGCTGGCCGGAGAGGCCTTTGCCGCTCTGCCGCTCGCTGAAAAGGAAGCGCTGTGGCAGCAGGCCAAGCGCGCGGGGATGCCAGCGTGATCCGCGCGGTTTCGCCTGCCGATCATGACGCAATCTGGGCGATATTGGAGCCGGTGATCCGCGCCGGCGAAACGCTGGCCATCCCGCGCGATATGACGCGGCAAGCCGCCCTCTCCCTCTGGCTGTCGTCCGATCGCACCGTGCGCGTGCTGGAGGAAGACGGCGCCGTTCTGGGCATATTCTATGTACGCGCCAATCAGATGGGTGGCGGCGCACACGTCGCCAATGCCGGCTATGTCGTGGCGCAGCACGCAACCGGACGCGGCATCGCGCGCCGCATGTGCGCCGCTTCGCTCGATCTGGCACGGGCGCAGGGTTTTCGCGCGATGCAGTTCAACTTCGTGGTGTCGTCAAATGTGCGTGCCGTTGCCTTGTGGCAGGATATGGGCTTTGCCGTGGTCGGGCGGTTGCCGGAGGTGTTTGATCATCCTGCCCTTGGCTATGTCGACGCGCTGGTGATGTTCCGAGCGTTGTAAAGGGCGCATCGGTGCCAGACATAGTCCAGAAAAGGTTTGGAATTAAAACTCATATTTGACAGTTGCTTGACAATGGCATAGCCTAAACCTCCAGATATGTTGGAGGAATTTGCGATGCGCCTGACGATCCTTTTCCCACTCCTGTGTGCCGTGGCAGTTCCTGCCTATGCCCAGCAAAATGGCACCGGCATTTCGGGCATTCATTTCGACGCCGGCAGTCCGATGGGCGTGGTGCCTATTACAGGCTTTGGCCCGGACAATTTTAAGGGCGGCAATCGGTCGACGTCGTTGGAACATGCGCGGCAGTTGATCGCATCGGGTGATCTGATGCAGGCCGACAAGCTGCTTGCAACCGTGATTGGCGAAACGCCCAGCCGCGAGGCGCGATTCCTGAAGGGCGTGACGAAGCTGGGCCTGGGTGATGCCGCTTCCGCCCGTCGCTATTTCGAACAGAGCCTCTATCGCGGTCGCAACGGTCATCCCGGCGCGATGTCTGGGCTGGCCATCGCCGAAATTAAGCTCGGCAATGTTGATGCCGCGCGGGATATTTTGCACAAGTTGCAATATCAGCAGGAAAAATGCGGCCATAGCTGCGACCGCGCGGGATCGCTGAAACAGGCAGTCGGCGTAGTCGAGAAGGCGCTGGCGTAACGCCAGCCCTACCCCTGCCCGCGCTTTCCGAACCGTGCGAAGGCGGCGTCCGATAGCCGCACTTCGACACGGGTTTCCTCGCCCTGCGCGTCGCTAGACAGCACTTCGCCATGCTCATGGAGCCAGGCGAGCGCCGCGCCGTCGGCCGCCGCGATGCGCAGGCCATAGACTTTGGCACCGGCGGTCATCTTGGTGCTGATGGCGCGTTGCAGGTCGGCGACACCTTCCCCTGTCAGCGCCGAAAGGATCACGACATCGTCGCGGCGCGACGCTGTTTCCCGCGCCAGCGCTTCGGCTTCCGGGTCGAGCAGGTCCAGCTTGTTCCACGCCTCGATAATCGGCGGCGCGGCAGGCTCGTCTTCGGCGCGTTCTAACGCCCCCTCCCCGGCCACGCCCAGTTCGCTCAGCACGTCCAGCACATCGTCGCGCTGGGCATCGCTGTCGGGGTGGGCAATGTCGCGAACATGGACGATCAGGTCGGCGGACAGCACTTCCTCCAGCGTCGCGCGGAAGGCGGCGATAAGCTGGGTCGGCAGATCGGAAACGAAACCCACCGTGTCGGACAGGATCGCCTTGTCGAGGCCGGGAAGCGCGATCTGGCGCATGGTCGGATCGAGCGTTGCAAAGAGCAGATCCTCCGCCATGACGTCAGCCCCTGTCAGGCGATTGAAAAGCGTGGATTTTCCGGCATTGGTATAGCCGACCAGCGCGATCACCGGCCAGGGTGCGCGCTGCCGCCGGGCGCGGTGGAGGCCGCGGGTGCGGGTGACCTGATCCAGTTCCTTGCGAATCTTGGCCATGCGGTCGCGAATCATGCGCCTGTCCGCCTCGATCTGGGTTTCGCCGGGACCGCCCAGAAAGCCGAAGCCACCGCGCTGCCGCTCCAAATGGGTCCAGCTGCGCACGAGGCGACCCGCCTGATAATCGAGATGGGCAAGCTCGACCTGCAACCGGCCTTCATTGGTGGCCGCGCGTTCGCCGAAAATTTCGAGGATCAGGCCGGTCCGGTCGATGACCTTGGCGCCGACCGCCTTTTCCAGATTGCTCTGCTGAACCGGCGTCAGGGCGTTGTCGACGATGACCAGTTCAGCCTCTTCCTGGTTCACCAGTGTGGCGATCTGATCCACCTGACCGCTGCCGAACAGTGTCGCCGGCTTGCGATCGCGCACGCGGAACGCCTGCGCCGCGCGCACGTCGATGCCGATGGCAAGCGCCAGACCGCCCGCTTCCTCCAGCCTTGCTTCGCTGTCCCGGCGTTCCGGTCCGTGTGTTTCGGCATGGACGACCACGGCGCGAGCGCCGCGGGCGACTTCATCATCGGAATCGCGGTTGAATATGGCCATGAGGTTAGCCGGGACTCCCCGCAAGCCTGGCCTTGACCGCGTCGATCGCCGCCGCCGCCTTGTCGCCGTCCGGGCCGCCGCCCTGCGCCATGTCGGGACGGCCACCGCCACCCTTGCCGCCCAGCGCTTCTACGCCGGTGCGGACCAGATCGACCGCGCTGATCGTGCCGGTCAGATCGTCGGTGACGCCCACGGCAATGGTCGCGCGGCCATCGACCACCGCTACGATCGCGGACACGCCGCTACCCAGCATTTTTTTATTGCCGTCAACGATGCCGCGCAGTTCCTTGGGGTCCAGCCCTTCGATGACCTGCGCCATGAAGCTGACATTGCCGACCTGTTCCGGACCTGCCGGGGCCGCGCCCGATGCGCCGCCGCCCAAAGCCAGCGCCTTCTTCGCTTCGGCCAGTTCGCGTTCGAGCTTGCGGCTCTGTTCCACCAGCGCGGCGATGCGGGCCGGCACATCTTCCGGCGCGGTCTTGAGCGTGGCGGCGGACTGGCGCAGCTTGTCCTCACGATCGACCAGCCAGAGGCGCGCGGCCTCCCCGGTCAATGCCTCGATCCGGCGGACGCCGCTGGAAACGGCGCTTTCCGATACGATCTTGAGCAGGGCGATGTCGCCGGTCGCGCGGACATGGGTGCCGCCGCAAAGTTCGACCGAATAATGATTGTCGTCCCCCCGCCCCATCGAAAGGACGCGGACCTCATCGCCATATTTTTCGCCAAACAGCGCCATTGCGCCCGCCGCGATGGCGTCGTCGGGCGTCATGAGGCGGGTCGTGACCTCCTCATTATGGCGAATCTGCGCGTTCACATCCGCCTCTATCCGCGCGATCTGCGCATGGGTCAGGGCGTCAGGATGCGAGAAATCGAAGCGCAGCCGATCGGCAGCGACCAGACTGCCCTTCTGCGTCACATGCGCGCCCAATTCCCTGCGCAGCGCAGCATGGAGCAAATGGGTAGCGCTATGATTAGCGCGGATGCGGTCACGGCGTTCGACATCGACGCTCAACTGCACCGTGTCGCCGACCTTGACGCTCCCCGCCTCGATCATCGCGCGGTGGGCGTGCAGGCGACCGAGCGGCTTGGCGGTATCCTCAACCTTTGCCGACAGGCCGCCAAGCGAGGCGATGAGGCCCGCATCGCCCATCTGGCCGCCGCTTTCGCCATAAAAGGGCGTCTGGTTGGTGATGATGGTGACCGTGTCGCCCACGCCGGCGCTATCGACGCGCGCGCCGTCCTTGACGATGGCCTGCACTTCGCCCTCACCCTTGGTGGAGGCGTAGCCGACAAATTCGGTGCTGCCGAGCGTTTCGGCAATGTCGTACCAGATGTCGTCCGAGGCTTTTTCGCCCGATCCTTTCCAGGCGGCGCGGGCAGCGGCCTTCTGCTCCGCCATGGCGGCGTCAAAACCCGCGCGGTCGACGCCCAGCCCCTGCGTGCGCAGCGCATCCTCGGTCAGGTCGTAGGGAAAGCCATAGGTGTCGTAGAGCTTGAACGCGGTTTCGCCCGGCAGCGTGCCGCCTTCGCCCAGCCCCGCAGTCGCTTCGTCCAGCAGACGCAGGCCGTTTTCGAGCGTGCGGCGGAAACGGGTTTCCTCGCGCAGCAGCGTTTCCTCGATCAGCGGCTGGGCACGGACCAGTTCGGGATAGGCACCGCCCATTTCGGACACGAGGCTGCCGACCAGGCGATACATCAACGGGTCTTTGGCGCCGATGATGTGCGCGTGGCGCATGGCGCGGCGCATGATCCGGCGCAGCACATAGCCGCGACCTTCATTGGCGGGCAGCACGCCGTCTGCGATCAGGAAGCTGGTGGAGCGCAGATGATCGGCGATGACGCGGTGGCTGGCCTGGAGGTCGCCATCGGTCGCGGTGCGGGTGATCGCGCCGCTTTCGGCGATCAGCGCCTTGAACGTGTCGGTATCATAATTGTTATGAACGCCCTGCATGACGGCGGCGATCCGCTCCAGCCCCATGCCGGTGTCGATCGACGGCCTGGGCAATTCGCTGACGATCTCATTGGCTTCCTGCTCATATTGCATGAACACCAGGTTCCAGATCTCGACGAAGCGGTCGCCATCTTCCTCCGGACTGCCGGGAGGGCCGCCCCAGATATGGTCGCCATGATCGTAGAAGATTTCCGAACAGGGGCCGCAGGGGCCACTGTCGCCCATTGCCCAGAAATTATCCTTGGTCGGGATGCGGATGATCTTGTGATCGGGAAGGCCGGCGATCTTCTTCCACAGGTCGAACGCCTCGTCATCGGTGTGATAGACGGTCGCGGTCAACTTTTCGGCCGGAAGCCCCCATTCCTTGGTCAGCAGGGTCCAGGCATGGGTGATTGCCTGTTCCTTGAAATAGTCGCCAAAGCTGAAATTGCCCAGCATTTCAAAGAAGGTATGGTGGCGCGCGGTATAGCCGACATTGTCGAGATCATTATGCTTGCCGCCCGCGCGGACCGACTTCTGGCTCGACGTCGCGGTCTTGTAGGGGCGGGTTTCAAGGCCGGTAAAGACATTCTTGAACGGCACCATCCCCGCGTTGACGAACATCAGCGTCGGGTCGTTGTGCGGCACCAGCGGCGCGGAGGGAACGATGGTGTGGCCGTTGGCCCCGAAATAGTCGAGGAAGGAACGGCGAATGTCGTTGGTCGATGTCATGGGGGCGATTTAGTGGGAAGCGGCCCGCCGCACAAGCGGGGCTTTTTGTCGTGGAGGACATTCGCACGTCACGCGGCAGCAACTGTCGATAGCCGGATGGATATAGGCAGGGACGCAACGCCGATCAGGCGTAGGCATAAGGCCCGCCCGCCGCCAGCGCCGCCTGATAGGCGGGGCGTGCCTGCATCTCGGCCAGCCAGCGCATGATCGCGGGCCGCGAACCGTTCAGGCCGCCGCGCGCGCGGGACGCTTCGATCGGGAAGCTCATCATCATGTCCGCAGCGGTGAAACTGTCACCGGCGAAATAGCGACGCGACGCCAGTTCACTTTCCAGCCAGTCGAGATGATCGTCGAGCATCCGTTGCACCGTTGGCCGCGCGGGGCGACCAAGCAGGCCGAGCTTGCCTATGATGAGCAGCGCGAGCAGCGGCGGCATCATCGATCCTTCGGCATAATGCATATATTGGCGGTAGCGGATCGCCCCCGGCGCGTCTGCGGGCGGGCCGAATCGGCCTGCGCGGGCGACCAGATAGTCCATGATCGCGCCGGTTTCGATCAGCGCATGGCCGTCCACCTGCACCACCGGGGAGCGCCCCAACGGATGGATGGCGCGCAACGCGGCTGGCGCACGCATCGTCTTGCGGTCGCGTTCGTAGCGGATGACCTGATAGGGTTCGCCCAGTTCCTCCAGCAGCCAGAGAATACGTTGCGACCGGCTGTTGTTGAGGTGATGGACGATGATCATTTGGGTTCCGGCGCTCCGTTACGGACCTGTTGCAGCACATCGGCAAAGGCTGCAACGCCAGCGCCCGGTCCCCCCGGATGGTTCCACACCGCGCTGCTGACCGCCAGAAAATCCGCGCCTGCGGCGACCAGTGGCGCTGCGTTTTCCGCCGTCACCCCGCCGATTGCGACGCAGGGCAGTTCGAACAGCGTCGTCCACCACCCCAGGATGGACGGTTCGGCATGGTGCAGCACCGCCTTCGTCGTCGTGGGATAGAAGGCGCCGAACGCGACATAGTCGGCACCCGCCTCCCCCGCTTCCATCGCCAGATGGCGGCTGTCATGGCAGGTGACGCCAATCTGCACCCTGGGCCCAAGGATTTTGCGCGCCTCCCGCGGGTCGCCATCGCCCTGCCCCAGATGCACGCCGTCCGCGCCGAGGCGCTGCGCCAAAGCGACGCTATCGTTGATGATGAACGCTACATCACGTTGCGCGCAAAGCGCCTGCAACGGCGTGGCGAGTGCAGCAATCGCGTCCTCTTCCAGCCCTTTGAGCCGCAACTGGAACGCGGCCACATCGCCGCCGTCCAGCGCCGTGGCCAGCGTGTCGACGAAACTGGCGTCGATCGTGGGCGGGGAGATCAGATAAAGCTGGCAGGCGGGGCGGAAACCCTGTTCGAACTGGTCGGCGAAATGCGGGTCGAGCGCCAGCTCTTCATCTGTAAAATCGGTCATGCTTCGCGCTTAACCCATAGCGGAGGAGCGCGAAAGGGGGGCCGGGCGGGCCTGCGCCCGCCCGACCGGCAATCAGGCAGCGACAGGCGTTTTCGCGACCGACGCGCCGTGGATTTCGTCAATCGCTTCGCCAAGCGAGGCGTTGAATTCATCATCGCTCATCTGGTGGCGCAGGTCATTGAGCAGCGCGCGGCTGAAGCTGGCGATGATGCCACGATTCTTCGCCAGTTCGACGCAGGCTTCGGGACGGGCAAAGCCGCCCGACAGGGCCACAACGCGCAGGACGCGGGGGTGATCGACCAGCGGGTCGAACAGGCCAGGCTGGACCGGCAGCGACAGCTTGAGCATCACCTGCTGATCAGCGGGCAGCGCATCGAGCGCCTTAAGCAGTTCGTCGAGCAGGATCGCGTCGGCTTCGGCCCGCTCCGGCGACTTGATATTCACTTCCGGCTCGATGATCGGCATCAGGCCAGCGGCCAGAACTTGGCTGCCGATTTCGAACTGCTGCTTGACGACCGCGGCGATGCCTTCGCGATTGGCAAGGTTGATGACCGAGCGTTCCTTGGTTCCGAATACGCCCAGCCCCTTGGCGCGGTGCAGCAATATGTCGAGGTCGGGATTGGGCTTCATCACCTGAACGCCGTTCGCCTCATCCTCCAGACCCTTGTCGATCTTGATGAAGGGCACGACGCCGCGCTCGATCAGCGCCTGCGGCGTCGGCTTGCCATCGACGGTGCCGTCCATCGTGCGTTCAAACAGGATCGCGCCCAGCACCTTGTCGCCGGTGAACACGGGCGAGGTAATGATGCGGCTGCGCATCGCGTGGATCAGGCCGAACATTTCCTCGTCATTGGCCCACGCACCTTCTTCGATACCATAGCCCTTGAGCGCCTTGGGCGTCGACCCACCGCTCTGGTCGAGTGCGGCGATAAAGCCTTCGCCTGTCGCAATCTTCTGTTTCTGAACCTGATCCAGCATCTGCACATACTCTCTCTTGAATGGGATAGCGCTGCCCTCTCCAAGACGGCGCTACCGTTGACCGGGTCGTCAGACCATCAAAGCCTTTACGCCCGGTAAATCCTTGCCTTCCATCCATTCCAGGAAAGCGCCGCCCGCCGTCGAGACGAAGGTGAAATCGGCTGCTGCCCCTGCATGGTTAAGGGCCGCCACAGTATCGCCGCCGCCAGCGACCGAGGTCAACTGGCCTTCCTTGGTCAGTGCCGCCGCGGTGCGGGCCAGCGCGACGGTCGCCGTGTCGAACGGCGCAATTTCGAACGCGCCCAATGGCCCGTTCCACACGAGCGTCCGGCAGGTCTTGAGCACATCGGCCAGCGCCTCGACAGCGGCGGGGCCGACGTCGAGGATCATTTCGTCATCCGCAACCTCATGGACGTTGCAGGTGCGGACCGAGGGCGGGTTGGCGGCAAATTCCTTGGCCACCACCACGTCATAGGGAAGATGGATGGTGCATCCGGCCGCTTCCGCCGCGTCGAAAATGGCTTCTGCGGTGTCGGCCAGATCCTTTTCGCACAGCGATTTGCCAACATCGACCCCGCGCGCATGGAGGAAGGTGTTGGCCATGCCGCCGCCGATGATCAGATGATCGACCTTGGTGACCAGATGGTTCAGCACGTCAAGCTTGGTCGACACCTTCGCGCCGCCGACGACGGCGGCGACCGGCTTGACCGGCGTGCCCAGCGCCGCTTGCAGCGCATCGAGTTCGCGCTCCATCGCACGCCCGGCGAAGGATGGCAGCTTGTGCGCCAGCCCTTCGGTCGAGGCATGGGCGCGGTGCGCGGCGGAAAAAGCGTCGTTGACGTAGAAATCAGCGATGGCCGCCATCGCATCGACCAAGGCGGGATCATTCTTTTCCTCGCCCGGATGGAAACGGGTATTTTCCAGGATCGCTATGTCACCGGCGCGCATCACGGCAATGCCGTCCGCCGCTGCATCACCCTGGCAATCGGGAATGAACTGGACTTCGCGCCCCAGCACCTGGGTCAGGGGCCGGGTGATCTTCGAGAGCGAATATTCCGGGTTCTTCTGCCCCTTGGGACGGCCGAAATGGGCCAGGATCAGCACCTTGGCACCGCGATCGGCCAGTTCCAGCACGGTCGGCATGGCCGAACGCAGGCGGGTGTCATCGCTGACCGAGCCGTCCTGCATCGGCACGTTCAGATCCTCGCGCACCAGCACGGCCTTGCCGTGAATGTCGCCCATATCATCGAGTGTCTTGAACGGCTTGGTCATGGATATTCCCTGTTGCTTCTCAACAAAAAGGGGACGGTTTTACCCGCCCCCGCTTCCCTTACAGGAACTTTGCCACCACGCCGCTGGTGTCAATCATGCGGTTGGAGAAGCCCCATTCATTGTCGTACCAGCTGAGCACGCGGACCAGCTTGCCTTCGATGACCGCGGTTTCCAGGCTGTCGACGGTCGAGGATGCCGGGTCGCCATTGAAATCGATCGAAACCAGCGGTTCGTCGGTATAGGCCAGAACGCCCTTCATCGGACCGTCGGCTGCGGCTTTCAGCAGGCCGTTGACCTCCTCGATCGTGGTGGCGCGGCTGGGGATGAACTTCAGGTCCACGACCGACACGTTCGGGGTCGGCACGCGCACCGACGAACCGTCCAGCTTGCCCTTGAGCGCAGGCAGAACTTCACCCACCGCGCGGGCGGCACCCGTGGTGGTCGGGATCATCGACAGGGCAGCGGCGCGGGCGCGGCGCATGTCCTTGTGGATCTGGTCCAGCGTGTTCTGGTCGTTGGTGTAGCTGTGGATCGTCGTCATGAAGCCGCTTTCGATGCCGATGGCGTCGTGCAGCACCTTGGCGAGCGGCGCCAGGCAGTTGGTGGTGCAGCTGGCGTTGGAAATGACGATGTCGTCAGCGGTCAGCGCGTCATGGTTGACGCCGAACACGATGGTCTTGTCCACGCCGGTTGCGGGTGCGGAAATGACGACGCGCTTGGCGCCAGCGGTCAGATGGGCGCTGGCCTTGGCCTTGTCCGCGAAGATGCCGGTGCATTCCAGGGCGATTTCCACGCCCTGCGCCGCGTGGGGCAGCTTGGCGGGGTCACGCTCGGCGGTCACGGCAATGCGCTTCCCATCGATGACCAGGAAATCGCCATCGACGCTGACGTCGCCCTTCCAGTTGCCATGCACCGAATCGCGCTTGAACAGCAGGGCGTTCGCCTTGGCGTCGCCCAGATCGTTGATGCTGACCAGTTCAAGATCATGGTCGGTGCGCGAAAGAATGGCGCGCGCCACCAGGCGACCGATACGTCCGAAACCGTTAATTGCTACCTTCGTTGCCACTGCACTAGCCTCCGCAAGTTGTTGTTCGGTCAGTTGTTGAGAGCAGCCACGATCTGCGGCGCAATCTTTGCGGCCGTCAGGCCGAAATGGTCGTAAAGCGCTTCGGCAGGCGCGGACGCGCCGAAACTGTCGATGCCAAAGCGCAGGCCAGCGATGCCGGTATGGCGTTCCCAGCCAAAGGTCGTGCCCGCCTCGATCGACACGCGCAGCACATGGTGCGGCAGCAGGTCGTCCCTGTAGCTTTGCGGCTGCGCGTCGAAATGCGTCCAGCTGGGCATGGAAACAACGTCAGCACCAATGCCCTGTTCTTCCAGCGCCCTGGCGGTATCGACCGCGATCTCGACTTCGGAGCCGGTGGCGATCAGCACCACCTTGCGCTCGGCGGTCGCGGCGACCAGGCGATAGGCGCCCTTGGACGACAGATTTTCGCTCTTTTCCGTGCGCAACTGCGGCAGGTTCTGGCGGGTGAGCGCCAGAACCGACGGGCCGGTTGCATCCTTCAGCGCAAGTTCCCAGCATTCCGCCGTCTCGACAATGTCGGCGGGGCGATAGACGTCCAGATTGGGAATCATCCGCATCGACATGACATGCTCGATCGGCTGATGGGTCGGGCCATCTTCGCCAAGGCCGATGCTGTCATGGGTCAGCACATGGATGACGCGCTGCTGCTGAAGCGCGGCCAGGCGAATGCCAGCACGCATATAGTCCGAAAAGACAAGGAAGGTGCCGCCATAAGGGATGACCCCGCCGTGCAGCGCCATGCCGTTCATCGCGCAGGCCATGCCGAATTCGCGAATGCCATAATAGACATAGCGACCCGCATAGTCATCGCGCGTCAGCGGCCCGGTCGACTTGGTCTTGGTATTGTTGGAGCCGGTAAGATCTGCCGAACCGCCCAGCGTTTCGGGCAACAGGTCGTTGATCGCGCCGAGCGCCAATTCGCTTGCCTTGCGGGTCGCGACCTTCTGCGGCGCGGCGATCAGGCTGTCGATATAGGCTTCCAGCGAGAAATTATCGGGCAGATCGCCAGCCATGCGGCGCATGAATTCCGCGCCGTTTGCATCGCTTGCAAGGCGCGCTTCCCAGGCGGCGCGAACGTCGCTGCCCTTCGCGCCAATCGCCTGCCATGCGGCGGCAATGTCCTCAGGGATAACGAAGGGCGCTGCGTCCCAGCCCAGAAATTCGCGCGCGGCGGCGACTTCGGCCTCGCCCAGCGCGGACCCATGGACGCCCGACGTGCCCGCCTTGTTGGGCGAACCATAGCCGATCTTGGTGGCGCAGGCGACCAGCGACGGGCGCGAATCAGCGACCGCTTCGGCCAGCGCGCGGCGCACATCGGCAACGTCATGGCCATCGCACGACACGACATGCCAGCCGGTCGCCTCGTAACGGGCGCGGACATCTTCGCTGCTCGACAGGTCGACAGCGCCGTCGATGGTGATCTTGTTATCGTCCCACAGCACGATCAGGCGGCCAAGGTTCAGGTGACCGGCCAAGCCAATCGCTTCATGGTTGATGCCTTCCATCAGGCACCCGTCACCGGCAAGCACCCAGGTGCGGTGATCGACCAGCGCGTCGCCGAACTGGGCGTTCAGGTGCCGCTCGGCAATCGCCATGCCGACGGCAGTGGCAAGGCCAGAACCCAGCGGACCCGTGGTCGCTTCCACGCCAGCCAGCTCGAAATTTTCAGGATGCCCTGCGCACGGGCTGTGCAACTGGCGGAAATTGGCAATGTCCTCGATCGTCGGGCGCGCATAGCCGGTCAGGTGCAGCAGGCTGTAGATCAGCATCGAACCATGGCCAGCCGACAGGACGAAGCGGTCACGGTCGGCCCATTTGGGCTGGGTCGGATCGAATTTCAGATAATCGCTGAACAGCACTGTGGCGACGTCGGCCATGCCCATGGGCATGCCCGGATGGCCGCTATTGGCGGCCTGCACCGCGTCCATGGAGAGCGCCCGGATGGCGTTGGCGAGCGACTTATCGGAAACGGTCATCGGCAGCGTGTGTCTTTCCTGAGCAGGACTGGCCTCCCCGCAAGCTGTACGGGCGAGTCGAGATCGCGCCTCCTTTGTCGCGTCAAGCCCCATGCGTCAACCGCAGCGGGCCGGAAAGCGGCTTCTTGTCCGCCCAATGATCGCTTTTGTACCGCATCAAGTTTCGCTATGCACAGGCTATGGCAAGCGAGCGCATGATGCAGGCAATTGGCACGCTGGAACGTGCAGTGGGTCGGCTCGAACAGGATGTGGCCCGCCTTGTGGCGGCCCCGCCCCCCTCCTCACCCTCCAGTGGCGAACCGGACATGGATGTGGATGGCGCGCGCGCGGCGCTGCGGTCGCTCGATGAACTGATTGCCGATCTGAAGGGCCGGACCATTGGCTGAAACCACGCTGCACATAGCCGGGCGTCATTATGACATCAGATGCCGCGATGGGGAGGAGGCGCATCTCGCCCATCTCGCCAGCCTGATCGAGCAAAAGGCGAAAGCCGCGCAGCAGGGCGCGCCGGGCATGACGGAGGTGCGCAGCCTGTTGTTCGCCGCGCTGTTCCTGGCCGACGAACTGAACGACATGCGCCGCGACACCGCAGCCCGCCAGCAAAGGCTGGCGCTGGAAGCGGAGGACGAGCCGGCGGCGCAGGCGATAGAGGCGCTGGCGGCACGAATAGAAAAGCTGCGCACCGGGCTTGCCGCCCGCGCCACGGACGCCTAGATTGGGGTGGACGGGTACTGCCTGGTACGAGCTTTAGCGAACATCCCTGAGGCGATAATCACATCCTAGGGGGCTGTCCCTGGGCGGGTTCCGGCCCGATCTACATGGTCCCCACCTGACGTTGAGGCGTCAGAGGATTTTCCAGCAAACGGCCAAGGCGGTCCCGTCACCCTTCCAACGCAAGCGATCCAAATATAGACGTGCTCCCGCGCAGCCGGGAACCCGGTGCACAGGGCAGGACTGGGCTTCCGCCTGCGCGGGAACATCATAGCGAACGGGCAGAGATACGAATGAACGGCGACACCATCGACAAGACGAGCCTGCGCCAGATCGCCCGCGATCGCCGCCGCGCGTTCGTCTCGACGCTTGATCCGCTGGCGCACCGGCTGGCGTTCAAGGTGCTGCCTTCCCCCCTCGCCCGCCGCATCGCGGACGCGCAGGTGGTAGCGCTCTATATGGGACTGGACGATGAAGCCCCGGCGCAGCGGCTGGCGCAGCAACTGATCGCCATGGGCAAGACCGTGGCGTTGCCGCGCGTGCTGGATCGGCTAGGCAGCATGGACTTCCTGCGCTGGCAGCCTGACGACATATTGCTGCCCGGCCCGTTCCGCACCAGCCACCCCGCGCCCGGCGATGGCCCGGTGACGCCGGACGTCATCATCGCTCCGCTGGTCGGGTTCGACCGGGCGATGAACAGGCTGGGTCAGGGCGGCGGCTATTATGACCGCGCCTTTGCCCGCCTGCCCGACGCGCTGCGCATCGGCATTGCCTGGTCGGTGCAGGAACAGGATATGGTTCCGGCCGACCCATGGGACTTGCCGCTGCACATGGTGCTGACCGAAGTGGAACTGATCGAAGGCCTTCCCGCCGCAGGAGCTGTCGCATGAACATAGACCCGCGCCATTATCATCAGCCCAGCTGGCGCAAGCCGGTGGGGATGCTGGCGATCGTCGGGCTGATCGCATTATGGGCGGTCATGGTGGCCAGCCTGTCCGGCATCATCGGCACGCTGCCGATATGGGCGCAGACGCCGATCTATGTCGTGCTGGGGATCGTGTGGATATGGGTGCTGCCGCTGCGCCGCCTGCTCGCTTGGATGGAGACGGGACGCTGGCGCTAAAGCCGACCATGTATCGAAGAAAACACTTTCCGATGAAGGAAAGTGGCGCGAGTGACGGGGCTCGAACCCGCGACCTCCGGCGTGACAGGCCGGCACTCTAACCAACTGAGCTACACCCGCGCAGGGTGACATCCGTTCGGGATTTCACTCCCCAGACGATGCTGTCTGATCCACCTTATTCCCACCTTCCTGTCAAGGAAAGTGGCGCGAGTGACGGGGCTCGAACCCGCGACCTCCGGCGTGACAGGCCGGCACTCTAACCAACTGAGCTACACCCGCGTTCGGTGTGGAAGCGCCGTCTATGTGCGTCCGCCGGGACTGTCAACCGTCCGTTTCGGCTGTTTTCGCATTCTCGTCACTTTCTTTGCGCGGCGCGACCGTCAGCGTCCCCTGCTCGAACAGGAAACCGGCGATATCCGGCGTGCCTGCGGCAGAAACGACGGTCTGGATGATGATCAGCAGCGGCACGCCCAGCAGCGCGCCCGGCGTCCCCCACACCCAGCCCCAGAAGGTGAGCGACACCAGAATCAGCAGCGGGTTCATCGTCAGCCGCCGCCCCAGCACCGTCGGCGTGATGACGTTCGCCTCGACCAGATGGAAACCGACCTGCAAGGCCGCGGGCATCATGGCGACCCACACATCGTCAAATACCATCAGCCCGCCCAGCGCCAGCAGCACAGCCGCCAGCATGGGTCCGAAATAGGGGATGAAGTTGAGCAGCGCGACGATCCCGCCCCACATCAGGGGCGATGGCATCCCGATCAGCCACAGCGCCAACGCGACCGCCAGCCCCAGGCACAGGTTGATGACGGCGATGGTGATGACATAGGCCGATGTGGCGTCGACCACATTCTGGATCACCCGCGCCACCGCCAGCGCGCCGTCGAAACTGTCCCGGCTGTTGATCGTGCGCCGCCGCAGGCGGGTCCAGCCCGCCAGGAAGAAATAGATGATGAGCAGCGCAAACACCATCTGGATGATCGCCGCCGGGGCCGATGTGGCGGCAAATTGCAGCAGGGAACGCGGCGTGTCGACCGTCGCCGTCTGCGCCGCTGCAACCGGCCCTGTCGCCAGCATCTGCACCGTTTCATCGACGAAGCGCTGAAGGTTGGAATAAAAGTCGATCAGCGGAGCCAGGTTCGCCTGTATCTGTGGCAAGCGCTGCGGCAGGATACGGAACCAGTCGGTCGCTGGCACGATGATCAGCACCAGCGCGGTATTGGCCACGATCAGAAAGCCGATCACCGCCAGCAGCGCGGCCAGCCCCGACGGCAACCGGCGCCGCTCCATCCATTCCAGCAGCGGCACCAGCGCGATCGCGATCACCAGCGCGGCGGTCAGCGGCAGGAAAAACTCCGCCCCCGCGCGCAACGCAAAGGGCAGCGCCAATATCAGCCCGATCCCCGTCGTCAGCGCGATCGACGCGAGCAGCCGGTCGCGCCTGCGGTTGATTTCCAGCTGTTCCGGCGGTTTCACGGTGGATTGATTCTCCGGTCGAAAGACCCGCCAGATGTGCGCTCGCCGCCAGCGGGCGTCAATTTGCAAAGCGTCTCCGATCGCGGGCTGATCGCGGAAAAACAGTCGCTTAACCAAATATTGGCTCAGCCGTTCTAGGATGAGAACGGGGACGCAGAACGGGGACGGGCATGAAAGCCGCCACATTGTCATGGATCATCGCGCTCAGCGGCCTTGCCGTGCCGCACGCCGCATCGGCGCAACCGGGCGTCGAACTGGACACGCAGATGTTTGTCGAACGGGTGACAACCGACGTCAACGGACGGTCCCGCCGCATATTGGCGAGCGCTGACAAGGTCGCGCCGGGCGATCAACTGATCGTCATCGTCCATTGGCGCAATGCGGGCAACGCGCCGCTGCGTGATCAGGCCGTGGTTCGCTCGCTGCCGCGCGGTATGCAGATCGACCCGACCGATCCAACGATGCAGGTGTCGGTCGACGGCGGCGCGCATTGGGGCCGGATGGATCAGCTATGGCTGCCCACGCCCCTGGGCGGCACGCGCCGCGCCGTGGCGGCAGACGTCACCCATATCCGCTGGTCGCTGCCGCAAGCGGTGCCGCCCGGCCATGCCGGACGGCTAAGCTATCGCGCGACTATGCGCTGATCCTCAATCCACGAAAAGAAGAGCGGGATTTTCGAGCAGTTTGCGGACGGCCTGGACATAGCTTGCCGCGTCCCAGCCATCGACGACGCGGTGGTCGCAACTGATCGACAGGTTCATCAGCTTCGCCGCGACAATCTCCTTGCCCCGGAAAACGGGCCGCTCGATCACGCGGTTGGGACCGATGATCGCGACTTCGGGCCGGTTGATGACCGGCGTGGTGGCGATCCCGCCCAGCGGACCCAGCGACGTCAGCGTCAGGGTGGAGCCGGACAGTTCCTCCGACTTCGCCTTGCCCGACCGGGCAGCGTCGGCCAAGCGACGGATTTCACCCGCCAACTGCCAGACATTGCGGTCCTGCGCGTCGCGGATCACCGGCACCATCAGCCCCGCATCGGTCTGCGTCGCCAGCCCCAGATGAACCGATCCGTGGCGCGTGACCACGCCCGCCTCATCATCATAACGGGCGTTGAGCATCGGAAAGTCGGGCAAAGTCTTGCAGATGGCGACGATCAGCAGCGGCAACATGGTCAGCTTGGGCTTGTCGCCCCGGCTGGCGTTGAGCTGTTCGCGCAAGGCTTCCAGCGCGGTGACGTCGATTTCCTCGACATAGGTGAAATGGGGAATGTGCCGTTTGGACGCGGCCATATTCTCCGCAATCCGGCGGCGCATGCCGATGACCTTGACCTGCTCGTCGGGGCGGCGCGCCGATTTTCCCGCCGCGCGATAGCCCTGCCCCTGTCCGTAGAGCAGATAGGCATCGAGATCGGCGTGGCGGATATGATCGCCCGCCGACTTCACCTGCGCGAGGTCGATACCCAGATCCTTCGCACGGGCGCGGACGGCGGGGGAGGCGAGGATGGGGGATGAAGTCTCATGCCCGCTTCCGTCAGGGCTGAGCGAAGTCGAAGCCTTCGGCTCAGCCGCAGGCGACGCCGCCTCTCCTTCGGTTCGGCTGGGCCGTTCGACAGGCTCAGCGCCTGCCCCCGGCTCGATCGCGGGGCGACCGGATGTCGGTTCCTCGATAACCGCCTCACCCGGCACTTCCGCCTCGATCGCCTCGACCGATGGCGGCGGCGCGGCGACATCCTCGCCTTCCACCTCGATCTCGACCAGCATACTGCCGATCGACACCTGATCGCCCTCCTCGCCTGCCAGTCGTACGACGGTCCCCGCGACCGGGCTTTCCATCTCGACCGTCGCCTTGTCGGTCATCATGTCGGCTATCGGCTGGTCCTCTTCGACCCGATCGCCGACCTTGACGTGCCAACCGACGATTTCGGCCTGCGCAATGCCTTCGCCGATGTCCGGCAGCTTGAATGTGAACAGAGCCATGGCGCTCAATCCTTCATGATCTTGTTGATGGCTTCGCGGATGCGGACGGGGCCGGGGAAATAGGCCCATTCCAGGCTGTGCGGATAGGGCGTGTCGAACCCGGTCACCCGCTCGATCGGCGCTTCGAGATAGTGGAAGCAGCGTTCCTGCACCTGCGCCAGCAGCTCCGCGCCAAAACCGCTGGTGCGGGTCGCTTCATGCACGATCAGGCAGCGGCCGGTCTTTTTCACCGACGCTTCGATCGTTTCGATGTCGAGCGGCACGAGGCTGCGCAGGTCGACGATCTCCGCGTCCAGCCCCAGCATCGCAACGGTATGTTCGACGACATGGACCATCGTGCCATAACACAGGATGGTCAGCGCCCCGCCCGCCCGCGCGATCCGCGCCTTGCCCAGCGGGATGCGGTAATAGCCGGTCGGCACCTGCGCGTCGGCATGGCCGGCCCAGCTGGTCGCGGGCGTGTCATATTCGCCATCGAACGGGCCGTTATAGATGCGCTTGGGTTCAAAGAAGATCGTCGGATCATTATCCTCGATCGCCGCGATCAGCAGTCCCTTGGCATCATAGGGGGTGGACGGGATGACCGTCTTGATCCCCGAACAATGGGTGAAAATGCCTTCGGGTGACTGGCTGTGCGTCTGCCCGCCGAAAATGCCGCCGCCAAAGGGCGATCGCACCGTCATGGGCGCGATGAACTCACCCGCCGAACGATAGCGCAGCCGCCCCGCTTCGGACACAAGCTGGTCGAGCGCGGGATAGATATAGTCGGCAAACTGGATTTCCGGCACGGGCCGCAGGCCATAGGCGCCCATGCCGACCGCCACGCCAATGATACCGCATTCGGTGATCGGCGTGTCGAACACGCGGTTCTTGCCATATTTCTGTTGCAGCCCGGCGGTGGCGCGGAACACGCCGCCGAAAAAGCCGACATCCTCGCCCATCACCACGACGGTGGGGTCGCGTTCCATCATCACGTCCATGGCGCTATTGATCGCCTGGATCATGTTCATCTGCTGCACGTCCGTGCCTGCGTCTTGCGTCATGACATCACTCACAGCCCCGCCGCCTTCCATTCGTCCAGCATCTGCTGCTGCTGTTCCTTAAGGTGCCGGGGCATCTCCTCGAACACATCCTCGAACATGCTTTCCATCGGATGGTGGAGGCCATGGCCAAGGATACCGTTCTTTTCCGCCTCACGGGCGGCGTCGCGGACCAGTTCGGCCAATTCCTTGTCCATCGCGGCGTGGCGGTCCTCGTCCCAGATGCCAAGGGCGATGCAGTGCTGCTTCAACCGCGCGATCGGATCGCCCAGCGGCCACAGGCTGCTTTCTTCGGCGGAGCGATAGGCGGACGGATCGTCCGATGTGCTGTGTCCCTCCACCCGATAGGTGAAATGTTCGATCAGCGTCGGCCCGGCATTGGCGCGCGCCCGGTCCGCGGCCCAGCGGGTCGCGGCATAGACCGCCAGCACGTCATTACCGTCGACGCGCAGCCCGGCAATGCCATAGCCCACGGCGCGCGCGGCAAAGGTGGTCGCCTCCGCCCCGGCAAAGCCCGAAAAGCTGCTGATCGCCCATTGATTGTTGACGATGTTCATGATGACCGGCGCGCGATAGACGCTGGCGAAGGTGCAGGCGCTGTGAAAGTCGCCCTCCGCCGTCGATCCTTCGCCGCACCAGGTCGCCGCGATCCGGGTGTCGCCGCGCGCTGCGCTCGCCATCGCCCAGCCGACCGCCTGGGGATATTGGGTGGTCAGATTGCCGGAGATCGAGAAGAATCCGGCATCCCGCGCCGAATACATGATGGGTAGCTGGCGGCCCTTCAGCCGGTCGCCTTTGTTCGAATAGATCTGGTTCATCATGTCGATGATCGGCCAGTCGCGGGCAATCAATATGCCCTGCTGGCGATAGCTGGGGAAACACATGTCGTCGCGGTCCAGCGCCAGCGCCGCGCCGATCGACACGGCTTCCTCGCCCGTCGACTTCATGTAGAAACTGGTCTTGCCCTGCCGCTGCGCCCGGAACATGCGCGCATCGAATGCGCGGGTCAGCGCCATGGTGCGCAGCATCCGCAAGAGCGTTTCAGAGGGCAGATTGGGATTCCACTGGCCCACCGCTGCGCCATTTTCGTCCAGCACGCGCACCAGCCCATAGGCCATGTCGCGCATCGTCGCGGGCTGCGCCGTCTCGTCGGGCCGTGGTGCCGCGTCGGCAGCGGGAATGTCGAAATGGGTGAAGTCCGCGCTCTCGCCGGGCCGGGCTGGCGGTTCGGGAACGTGCAGGCGCAGCGGGGGCAGATTATGCCCGGCCTTGCCCTGCAATCCTGCCGAATCGTGGGGATCGGTCATCCTGCCTCCTATGCTGCATCGCAATAATGTTGCTTGCCGATAACATTATATTACGTCGCAGCGAAAGGCAAGCCTTCCTGACCCATTTTTCCGTGTCGCTATGTTCGGCTCACTGTCGGCCTAGACAGCAACCGGCGCAGCAATATGGGCCTGCGGCGTATAGTCAGTCACCTCGAAATCCTCGATCGCGTAGCTGAAAATGTCCGAAGGTCGCCGATTGATCCGCAGCTTTGGCGCGCCCGACGGAATTCTCTCCATCTGCTCCTCCACCAATGCAGCGTGGTTAAGGTACAGATGGACGTCGCCACCCTGCCAGACCACCTCGCCCGGCTCCAGATCGCATTGCTGCGCCAGCATCCGGGTGATCATCGACAGGCCGAATATGTTGAACGCAAAGCCCAGCCCCAGGTCGCAACTGCGCTGGAACAGCAGGCAGTTGAGCTTCCCGTTCGCGACCTGGAACTGATAGGTCATATGACAGGGCGGCAACGCCATATTGGCGACTTCCGCCACGTTCCAGCCGGTAAACAGCAGGCGGCGAGACCCCGGCGTCGACCGGATCGCCGCGACCAGATCGGCAATCTGGTTATGCCCTTTCTCCGCGCGCCGGTAGAGCCCCTCTCCGGCTGCCTCGTAACGCGGCCAGTTGACCCATTGCGCGCCATAGACCGGCCCCAGATCGCCCCATTTTAATGCGAACGCCTCATCCTCGATGATTCGCGCCTCGAACGCATCCCGGTCGATCGCCTCGCCGGTGGCGCGGCGATAGGCATCCAGCGGCCAGTCGGTCCAGATATGGACGCCCTGCCGCACCAGTTCGCGAATATTGGTGTCGCCCGACAGGAACCACAGCATCTCACGCGCCGCGACCTTCCAGTAAACCCGCTTGGTCGTCAGCAGCGGCACTGCGTCGTCGGCCAGCGAAAAGCGCATCGTCGCGCCCAGGATCGACCGGGTGCCAACCCCGGTGCGGTCGATCCGTTCGTCGCCATGACGCCAGATATGGCGCATCAGGTCTATATATTGCTGCTCATAATGGGGCATCGTGTCGCGCAAGGGCGGGCATCCTGTATGAAGGCTGTGGATCACCGCCCGCTGTAGCCCAGCCAGCCCCGCCCGCCAATCTCCCCTTCATTCCGGATCAGAATAGGCGGCTATTCAACCAGAATGGCGCTGCTTGGGCTGGCGTGGCGAAACCGGCCCGCGTCACACTTCCCGCATGGCCGGACTGGACCTCATCATCCTTGACGCCGCCTGGCGACCGCGCGACCGTGTGCCGCTGGCGGACGACTGGCGCGCCGTCGTCAGCCAGTTGCTGGCGCTGGACGGGCAGTGGCTGGCGCTTCACCAGCGACGGCCCGGCGGCACCGCTGCCCTGCCCCGTCCGGCCGACATCGCCCTGACCCGCACCCTCGCCCGGCGGCTCCGCCCGCTCGACATGCGGCTGGCCGACCATATGATAGAGGCCGGGGAAAGCCGCTTCAGCTTCCGCGCGGCCGGGCTTTTGTGAGACGCAAAAAAAGCCGCTCTGGCCGCTTGCCAGCCTGAAAAGCCGTCTCTATAGGCTGCGGCCTGCCTTACGGGGTCGCCTCATCGCGGCTTCGGCATCGGTCGGGGAATAGCTCAGCCTGGTAGAGCACTGTCTTCGGGAGGCAGGGGCCGGAGGTTCGAATCCTCTTTCCCCGACCAACTTTTCTAAGCATTTCGTCCTCCATGGATGATCTTGAGTCCGGTGACATTCCGGCGAAAGGCACCCGGCGCCTTCGCCTCGATCTCGTCGATAATCTGCTCGGTGACTGCGAGCGCATTGGTCAGATAGCCCGCCTCGAACGCCGCATAGATGTCGGACGTCTTCGAGTGGACGCGGTGACCCAGCATCATCTGCCCTTCCACCCAGAGCGCTTCGCCCAGGCGGCTGCGCGCCAGCTTGGCGATCGAGCGGCGAATCAGTTTCTGCCCGGTCTCACCATCGCGCGGCAGGGACAGCTCGTGCTGCATCGCTTCGAACGCGGTGCGAATCGACTTGGGCCCGACGTAGAAGCCGACGGGTGCCGCCTTCAGCTGCTCGGCGAACTGGTGGGCGACCGGCACGACAGGACGATATTTCTTCGTCTGCGGTCGGCCGCGCTGGTTCAATGCCAGCGCCCGGATGTCGGGGTACCACTGGCGGCGCTCCGGCGCGGTCGACACGTCATAGGCAGCGTCCGGCCGGCACCAGGTCGCGACGCTGACGCGCAGGAAGCGCAGCAGCGCCTCGCGGTAGGCCAGCTGGCGATCATAGGCCTTGTCGCTCATGCCAGCGCTGCGCGGCGGGCGCAGGCAGTAGTTGAACATCTCGGCCAGTTTGGCGATGTCGGCACGATAGGCCGGGGTCTCGCTCACCTCGTCCGGCTTCCTGGCCTGGAACGCAGCGGCATAGGGTGTGTCGCCGCGCCCGTTGGCGTGGTTGATCGCGGCGCTGAGTGCGCGGACCGATCCTTCCACCGTGCCGGCGCTGCGATCGCCCAGCACCTTGCCTGCTGTCGACACGACCGGCACCTCGAACGCCCAGTCGCGGAAATCGTCGATCCACTCCTCGTTGACCTGGTCGCAGGTGGTGTCGAGTCGGTCCGTCTCGATCAGATAGTTCGAAACGTGCGCCAGCCGCGCCTTGATGGAGGTGAGCGAGGGCTTCTTGCGAACCGAGATGAGATAGTTGGACATGGCGTCGACCAGCGGATGCGGCGGGGCGCCGACGATCAGCTGACCGCACTCGTCGCAGATGCGCTGCCCCCGCTCCCGCTCTAGGAAGAGGGCGTCGAGTCTCTCTTCGGCCTGCCCGATATCCGTTGTGCGCGTCGAGCGAGACCGGACGTGTCCGCGTTCCGCGTCGTACCAGAAGATGTAGAGGTTGGGGGAACGGAGCGTACCGTCGGAGCGGCGGTCTCGGCCGAGCCAGTATTTTGGCCCTCCAAGGCGGGTTGTCCCCCTTGAATAGAGCGGTTCTTCATCGTTCGGGTTACGCATTGCTCTCTCAACATCTTGGCGTTTTCGGTCTGGACGAGGTCATTGACGCCGATCGCCGCCAACAGGACGACGTCATCGGCTTCCAGGCGGATGCCCCGTCCATTGAGGATGGCGCGCTGCATGCGCTCCGCGATTTCCGGGAGGGCGGCGCTCATTCGAGTTCAGCCCTTGCACGAAGCGCGGCGGCGCATAACGCAAGCGCTGGCGTCGAGGCATAGGCTCCCTCATGGATGCCCATCACCCCTTGACCGCAAACGGTCGCGCCCGGCCGGTAGCCAGTGTTCGTTACCTCGAAATTGCAGCCATCCGGCACAAGGGCCAATGCCGCATCCAGTGAGGCGGAGAAGCGCGGAAGCAGCACCCCATGATGGTTCTCATCATAGTAACATGTTCCGAGAGGATGCCCTTCATCAACCACGCGGATTCCAACAATTGGGTCGATCGCTCGGTCTACATTCCGGTCAGGGCCTTTTAGGGCCACAACGCGCTCAACAAGGGCGAGTAGCGTCACGCGGTCAGTCATGCCGCCTCCCCGTCCGCCCCGGGATCAAACCCGCCGCCGTTGCCGAACTGCGAGCCGATGGTGTCGAGGGTGGTGGCTGGGGCGGCGCGGCTGTCCCATGCTGTTCCTGCTGCGTCCCTTGCTGCTGCGGTGGTAGGATAGTCCGACAAGTCAACAAACGGGCCGCAAGCGCCGCAATCTTTGCAAATACCCCTCGCGACATCGAAATCTTCATCGTCAACTTCTGTTGATGCCTCGCCGCCACAGAACGGGCAGGCCACCCGCGCCTCAGTGTCTTTGGTCATGCCGCCTCCTCCATAGCTACCAGTGCGATCAGGTCGCCGATCGTCCGGGCCGCCAGTGCATCGGCGTCCGCGACGGGCAGGCCGCGCAGGATCTCCAGATGATAGGCGATCGAGATCCGCCGGAAATCGGTCGCGCGCAGGATCGCGTCGTCGTCGGCCAGCTTGACCGGGATGTATAGATGCGCCGCAATGACGATACGCGCCGCGTGCGCCGGATCGACGCCTGCCTCCCAGGCGCTGGCGATGAACTCCATCGGCTGGCGCTCGCCGTCGCGGTTGCATTCGCGGCAGAAGCCCGGCTTGGCGCACGCGCCAGCCATCCAGCGACCGTCGTTCTGGCGGAACTCGTGCCGCACGTCGATCCAGTCGCGGCGGATACGGACATGGTCAGACATCGGCTGGTTCCTCGAACGTGAGCGCCAACTGCGCGGCTTCGGTGAAATGGCCCGCCATCGCTTCGAGGATGCGGACAGCCTTCTTCATCGACGCGGCGCGCCGGTGCTTGTCCTGCTTGCGCATCCGGGCGGAATCGCGGAGCACCTTGCGGCCGACGAGGTGCATCGTGTTGCGCTCGCCCCAAGCGGGCGCGTCGATGATGGCGGCGATCGTCTGGGCGATGTCAGGCATTAGATGCCTCCCGATTCCCGCACGTGCAGGGGTCCGCATGTGCATCTTGCAGCTCGCCGTCCTCATCATCGTAACAAACGCGGCTGGCGAAGGCCTCGAGGCTCTTGTCGAGCGCTCCGGTGACGGCGTACGTGGGGTAAGACTCTTGCAGAAACTCCCAAGCTTCCCGAGCGGCAACGACCAGCGCAACCACATCCGCCGGCAACGACGGCGTGGCGAAGACAGGGAAGGCCTCAGCCTTGCGCCAGCTGTTGCTCTGTCGCTCAGCTGCTGCCGCCGCCGTTGCCTCGGACATAAAGACCTGCCCACACAGGACGCGGAACTCCCCATATTGGCGAGCCGAGCGCGTATGGGCTGCTCGAGCGGCGCGGAGCATCCACGCCACAGGCAAATCGCGATCAGCCATTGCGCCCTGCCTCCAGCGATAAGCGGAACGCCCTGCCCGCCTCGGTCACGTGAATGAAGCAGTCGCGGCGATCGCTGCCCCGCTTGCGCTCCAGCAGGCCGTCCCGCTCCATGCGGTTGAGCGCGCGCGTGATGACGGGCTTCTCCACCTTGATCGCGGCGGCCATGTCCTTCACGCGCAAAGGCTCGACGGCGTCGGCCGCAACGCCGATGATGGCGAGCTGGCGCAGCGTGAGGTCGATATAGGCCGGTGACCTGACGAAGGTCATTGCCTGGTCGATGAGGTTAGGCATGAGTGACCTCTCCTTCGAGCGACTGCTTGAGCATGTTCTGACCCCACATATTGAGGAAGCCGCGACACAGGCGCATCTTGGCCGTGTTCTTGCCGTCGGCTGGATAGGCGAACCCGTTTTCGTTCTTGGGTTCGATCGGCACGCCCTTGTGGCAGTAGAATTGTCCGCCGGCCTTCAGCGATGCCATCGTCTTCTTCCACTCTGCGGTGTCACCCTGCTCGGGGGAGCCCGGACGGAACGCGCAATTGTTGCACGGCTCGATGAAGGACGCATACCGTTCGTCCGGATCGATGGTGTCGGCTGGGTCGAAAGGCTCCCAGATCGTCTCGCAATTCCGGCAACCTCGGATCACGCGGGCATAGAAGCCGTTGGGGCTGGGCGCGTCGATGTCGATCGTCCGGCGCGAGGCGCAGCGGGGGCATTGATCGGCGCCCTTCATGGCTTGCCCGCCAGTCCGGCATCGCGCGCAGCATTGAGCCGGGCCATGGCATCCTGCGATCCACCCTTGTCCGGATGCGCCGTCGAGGCCAGTCGCTTGTATGCGGCATCAATTTCGCCGCGACTGGCGTCTGCGCTCACGCCCAGCACAGCATGCCACGCCTCCGGCGCAGGCAGCGCGACGAACCCTTTGAAGGTCTGGCGCACGATATGCAGCCCGCCGTGCCGCATTTCGGTCCGGCGCGCCTCCAGGATGTGGTAGATCGCCTGAAGATTATCCTCGGGCTTTGGATAGCGATCGACTGCTATGCAGCGCTGCTCGCCATCCCAGACGAACCAGGCAGCGACGCCTGTGTCCTTGACCGGCGAGACATCGAGGCCGCCGACGTTGGATGACAGGACGATGTTGGTTACAGCCTTGCCGCTATCGCGCGCGAAGAGCTGGAGGGCACCCTTCACGTTTTTCAGGGCGGCAGGGAGTGATGTCTTGAACTGGGAAGTCGCCTTACTGGGTGCGGGAGTGCGAGGCAGCGTTTCGGGCCAATGGAGCGGAAAGGCGGGGATGATGGGGTCAGCCATGGGCCAGCACCGCGCTGTCGTTGCCGCACTTGGGACAGGCGGCCCGCTTCATAAGCAGCGCCACCTTGTCGATCGACATCGGGAGGTGTGCGACGATCCAGACATGACTGCACAGCTCGTCACCACACCGGGCGGTGATAGTTTTTGTCAACACGCGCTCGTTACTCATGACGGGTTCACCTCGCCAGCATGCACGTTCACACCCTTGTCGATCAGCGCCTCGATCCAGAGGTCACGCATCTCGGGCGTGCAATGCTCCATCGCATCGAGCCAGGTCGGCGCCCGCCCGTACAACTGGTTGAACCGGACCGCGTAGAAGAGGCTCTGCGCATTGTGCGGCAGTTCCGGTTCATGCTCGGACCCGCACATCTCGCACTTCCCCCGCGCGGCTGGCATCATGTACATGGTCGTGGTGCCCGGCGTTTCCTCGCCGGTGGTCATGTCGATCGTCGTCATCCTGGTTTCGATCGGGATCATGGGGCGGGTCATCGGCTGGCCTTCCAGAATTGCCACCAAGGGCGGCGCGGTTGTTCCATCGGCAGGATCGGGCCGCGTGTGCGCTGCGCCTGCCATTGCGTGCGGGGTGTGGCCGTGAGCGGATCACGGCCGTTGGATTTGAAGCGGAGAGTCACGACGGCGCGCCGGTGCGGCTGGCCTCATACGCGGCCAGCGCCTCGAGCGACTGCTCCCGCGCTCCAGCCGCGCCGATCGACAAACCGATGCCGTCCGCAAGGTCGGCGTCGACGGTCGCGGACAGAAGGCGATTGAGCGCACGGGCCAGCAGCATGGCGACGTCTCCCGCGACCGGACCGGGCGAGATGGGCGCCGTCGTGCCGAGAAGCCGCGTCTGCACCGGGAAGGCGATCACATCCATGGCTGCACCCCCTGCGCGATCGCGTAGAAGAGCAGGCCGAGGCCAGTCACCACGAACAGGATCATGGTGGCCTCGTGCCACAGGTTCGCCTGCCAGAGCATGGCGACGCGCCGCTGGCGATATTCAGGCGTGCCGACGGTCAGCGCGGCCGGGTGGCGACCGTGCCGGCGGAGAAAATCCTTCGCCCAGGCCGCCGCGTCGTCCGCGCTGTTTTCAGGCATGCCAAGCGCAAGAGTCATGCGCTCCAGCCGCAGCCATGCGTCATCGGCGGCGCGGTCAGACAGGCTGCGCGGCGCGACCGCATCGCACAGGACGGATTCGAGCCAGTCGAGTTCTAACGCGACGACATCATGCTCAATGTCGATGGCGGGCCGCGTCGAGGTGATGGAGAGTGCAGACATATGACCTCCCGGTGATTACGGGAGCGATATTACGTTTATCGTAATTCCAGTCAAGCCTGCAAATTACGTTTCTCGTAATTTTCCAATATCAGTTATCCACAGGTTTCGCCTTCACAACCAGCCCGCGCTCTTTCAATCCGATATTGGACATATAGAACATATAAAGAACAAACGCAGATTCGCAGGGCGGCATGAACGCGGAGATAGTTTACAGGGCGGTATGTTTCGGGAAGCCGATTGGTCCGTGGCGCAGCACTATCAATCTCGCCCGCAAGGATCTTATGGATGAAGGTCTGGGAAATTACAGCGAGCATGGACGCGCGTTCTACATCACCGTGCCCGGCGATATCGAGCGAGCGTGGCGGAATGTTATTCGGAGAGCCGCATGAATTCACATGCGGGATGCGCGCCAGATGACCCGGCCGACGACGCGGAAGCCCCCGCCACTGATCGGGATTTCTTTATGATCCGGATTGCTGGAGCAAGGCACCAGCCGCGCAGGGCTTTCCTTATATTGTTTGAATGTGGTCTCCCGCTCGCCATTTTCGATGACGTAGTAGCGCCCCGGCCAAAGATCGACATCCATCGGGTCGATGATGATTGTCGAACTGTCGGGCACGACGAGATCCATAGAATCACCCTCGACAGTCAATGCGTATGCGCTCGGTGGCATCGATGGGTCCGGCGATGGAATGGATCGGCTGGCGTTACTGATGGCTTCGCGCCAGTTGCCGCCCGGCACCCTACCTAGAAGCGGAATAGGCTTTGCGGCTGGCGGTGCCTCGTCCAGCATACCCAGCCAATCCGACAATGCCGGCATCTCATGCGGCTGCACCCGGCGCTCACCTTTCAAGATTTCGGTGATACGGGCGGGCGCCAGGCCGAGGTGATCGGCAAGAGCCTTTTGGGTGAACTGCTTCCCCGCGACCTGACGGCGCAGCTCTTCAACAATGTCATCATGATTCGGCACGGCTTCACATTGCGAAAATCGTAATGAGCGGTCGATAACGGACATCGTAATCTATCCTTGCGAAAAATTACGGTAATCGTAATATGGCGAAATGCAGAACGCAGCCGAAATAGTGGAAGCGCTTGGTGGGACGGTTGCCGTCGCCAAAGCACTAGACATAGCCCCGACCACGGTATCGAGCTGGAAAACAGCCGGCCGCATACCCTCATGGCGGATGCCAGTGATCAGGGCGTTGGCCGAAAAATGCGCTGTCTCCCTGTCCGATAACGGCTTCTCTCCGACAGCTGCCTCCCCGCCTAACGAAGCTGCGCGCGCATTTCCAACGGATTAACCATCTTTACGTTCTTCAAATGTTCCATTTTCGCACAGCGGGGTCCGCATGTCTGAACAATGCATTTCTGAATCGCTCGAGCCGCACCCGGAACGTGAACGGCTGGAGACACTGATAGCCATCACCGAGAAGCGCATTACGCGTGCCGCTGTCAAAAAGCGCGCTGCCGAGCGCGATATGGACGAGGCGCTGGACGATCGCGAGGCAGCGCAGTTGCGCTTGCGCGAGTGGATCAAGGCCAATCCTGCACCGCAGATGACGATATTCGAGGTGATCGGGGCATGATGAACGCCGTCACCCTCCTCGCCGCCTGGGTGGCTATCGCCGTTCCGGCCTCCCTTCTGGCCGCCCGCTGGATGCGCGGATGCGCCGTCGCGAACGGAGAGACGCCCGGAGAATGAGCGACGCGCCGTTCACCACTGTCGTCACGATGGAACACGCCACCCTGTATCTGGGTGACGCGAACGAGCTGCTGCATCGTCTCGGCTGGGTCGACGCGATCGTTACCGACCCTCCCTATGAGTTTCGGGCGGAAGGCGGCGGCCATTATCGATCTGAGCGGCAAGGCATGGACCAGATTCTAGCCGAGGGTTTGGCGGACGGCTTCGATCACACGATCATCAACCCACTGCTCTGCGGGTCTGCTGTCGTGTTCTGCCACAACGACCAGTTGCCCAAGCTGCTTCCCTATCTTGATGGAAGCTTCGAACGGCAGGCTCTGTGCATCTGGCGGAAGAAGAATCCCCAGCCGGTCGCGAACAGGCATTACCGGCCTGTGATGGAAATCTACATCCACGCATGGAACCGCGAGTTCTACCCGCGTGGTACCCTGATGGATTTAGATCGCGAGATCATCGCGATGTCACCGAGGGGCGATGCGAAATTCGGCCATCCCACGGTCAAGCCGGATGCGGTGATGGACAAGATCATCCGCAACGTGGCGGGACAGATCATCTGCGATCCGTTCATGGGCACCGGCTCCACTGGCGTCGCGGCGGTGAAGGCCGGCCGGACGTTCATCGGGATCGAACGCAATCACAAGCATTTTGCAACCGCTGTCGAGCGGTTGGCCCAAGCGCACGAGGATCGCGTGCCACCCTGACGAGCTACCCCCTTTCGATGTTCAGGTGCGGACGCCGCGTCGGCCCGCGCGCAAACAAGGACACGATGTCCCTCCTGGCCGGTTTCCGGCGGTCTAAAGATCAGGGGCCAAGCGGTTCGATAGGGGGGAGGCATACGCCGCAAATCGTGACCACCGACGCACAATTTTTGAGGAGATTACCGTGAGCGACATCCACCCCGCGCCGGCAGAGTTCTCGGCCGACCAGATCGCCGCCGACGCGATCCTGCGCTACTTCCACTATTCGCACCTGCCGACCGTCCTTCAGGCGGCTTCGCGCCCCTTCTGCGAGCTCGCCCGGCACATTGTCGAAACCCTGCCCCGCAACCCGGAGCGTACCGTCGCGCTGCGCAAGCTGCTCGAGGCCAAGGACGCGGCTGTCCGCGCCAACGTCAACTGAAAGGAAAAGACATGACAACCACCATCACCGTCGTCACGCACGGCTGGCCCGTCGCCGTTACGACTTCGAGCGAGCACAACCACAGCGACGAACGCCAGCAATCGCACGGTTATCACACATCAACCGTGTTCGTTGAGAAGGGGTCGAAGGCTGACTTCCATATCAGCCAGGACACTCAGATCAGCGTGCGCGAACTGGCAGCAGATGCGGAGGGGCTATACTCCAAGGACGCTGTGCTTGTGGCCACTGACGCGGCGCCGATTGCTGACAGCGAAGGCTGATCTGACCGGACCCCGGCCATGCGACGGGGCGAGGCTGAGATCAGCGGGTGCATCATGATTATCGAACTGCCCTATTGCCAGGAGCGCGCATCATGTCGCGCATGACGCCGCGCGCGCGGCTGGAAGCGCGCCTGATCGCGGAAGGGAAGCTGTTGCCCCGCGATGCCGCCCCTGCCCCGCTCAAGGGCAAGGATCGGCTGTTCGCGCTTGGCCGGCTCAAGACAGGCGAGAAGAACAAGACAGAGCAGCGCTATGAGGATGAGGTGCTGCGCGTTGGGATAATGACCGGTGGCGTACTCTGGTATCGCTTCGAAGGCGTGAAGCTACGCATCGCCGATAGCACGTTCCTCACGGTCGACTATGCGGTGCTACCGACCGATGGCATCCTGACAATGGTAGACGTCAAGGGTGGGCACGCCGTCATCCAGGATGACGCGCGCGTGAAAATGAAAGTGGCCGCGGAGGCCTATCCGTTCCGCTTTCAATTTGCTTATCCGGAGAGCGGCGGCTGGACCCATGAGGATGTCGGCAGATGAGCTGGGAGGCTGAGAACTGGGCACGCCAGCAGCGGACCGGCGATCCGGTCACCAAGGCTGTGCTCGTAGGCATTGCCAACTGGATGAACCCCAAGGGCGACCAGTGCCAGGTGTCGATGCGTCGGCTGGCGGACGAGGTTGAGATATCGATCCGGACGGCGCAGCGCCATGTGCAGCGCCTGGAGGAAATGGGGTTTGTCGAGAAGTCAGGCGCGGTGCGCAGCGACGGCGGACAAGGCTGGAACAGCTTTCGATTTCCCGGCTACCGGCCACCCAAAGTGTCGCACGTCGCACCGCCTGGAAAGGCATCTGACCCCCATGACAAATTGACAGGGGGGGAGGGTGACAAATTGACGCCCCCCCATGACAGATTGTCACCCTCCCCCGCGTCAGATTGTCATGGGGAGGGTGACACAGCTATGTCGGGGGAAGGATCTGATAAGGATAATAAAACCCCCCATAGCCCCCCAAGGGGGGATGATGATGCTGGAAAGCGCAATCGGGGAACAAGGATACCAGAGGATTGGAAGCCGCCTGCCATCACCGCATTGCCGCCAGCCGCCAAGGCCAAGGCACGGCAGTGGCCGGCTGGTGCGTATGAGGCCGAGGCCGAGGCCTTTCTGAACTTCTGGCGGGGCGAGGGGCGCGCCGGGTCGCGCAAGCTCGACTGGACCCGCACCTGGTGCAACCGGATCAACGAGATCACCGGAAGGGTGTTGCGGGATGCCCGGTCCGGCGTTCGGCATAGCGCGCCTGCTACCAGTCCGGTGCAGCCAGCCAAGGCCCACGACACCAGCCGGGAGAATGCAGCCGCTGCGAAGATCAGGGCGCTGGTCAAGGTGCGTGTCGGCGATCAGGTCTATGGTCAGTGGGTCGCACCATGCCGCTTGGACATCGACGCCGGAACGGTGACGGCCGTCGCGGTCAGCAGCTTTGCGAGCAATTATCTGCGGGACAATTTCGGCAATGAGATCGGGCAGGCGATGCACACGGTGCTCGGCCCTGATGCGGATCTGCGCTTCACGCATGAAGCGCCGCCGGCGTGATGGGGCAAAGTGAAGAGAAGGGGCGCAGTAGCATGATCAGGGAGCCTGTACCGGGGCGGGTACTTACCAATCGCGAGACGATCCTGATGGGGATCATCCGGAAATGCACGGACGCGAGTGCGCCGATCCCGACGATCGATGACATTGCCGACCGGCTTGGCGTTGCCAATGGAGGCACTGTGCCGGAGATATTCCGGCGGCTGCACGACATGGGTCTCATCATCAACGAGTCCTTCCAGCGCGGCCGCCGCGTGTGCCTCGTGGAAACCGGCAAATGGTCGGCGCTGCCGCTCAACGCCGCTCCGCATTGGCGCAACCGCCCCAAGAGCGTGCCAGCGCCCGCGCCAGTCACTGTTCGCGCGCGTCGCCCGGACATAGCCGCCGAGATATTCACTGAGGCCGCGCGCCTTGGGAAGCCGGCCGTCGAATATCTGGCGGACCTGGTATTCGTTGGCTGGGAGGTTGAGAAGAGCCGTGGCTAAGCCTGCCACCCTCCAGCGCCCGATACCGCCGGCTGATCTGGTCGATCTGAACAGCCTTGCGATGCCGGATCGCTTCGTCCCTGCGCCCGACGTGCGCGAATGGATCGAGAATGCCTTTCTGTATGACGATGCGCCGCTCCACAACCCTGACCATCGTCACCTGATGGACGCGGAGCTGGGTATAGTCTGGACCAACAGCGACAACGTGCGGAACATGCGCGTGGTGCTGGGCCAGGCGGAGTTAATGCCGCCCATGGCGATGGGCAAATGGGCGCGTGCGCGAGCCTGCCAGCAGATCGAGGAATGGTTCGGAAGCATGCCTGACTTCCTGTTGACCTTCTCCGCGCCCGCCGCCGCCGGCATGGACGATGCTTCCTTTTGTGCGCTGGTCGAGCACGAGCTGTATCACTGCGCGCAGAATGTCGACGTGTACGGGATGCCCAAGTTCAAGAATGACGGCACACCATCCTTCGGCATTCGTGGCCATGACGTCGAGGAGTTTGTCGGCGTGGTCGCCCGCTACGGTGCATCCGCCGCCGGCGTCATGCCAATGGTCGAGGCCGCGCAGCGCGCCCCCCTCATCGGCGCCGCGTCGATCGCCGGCGTTTGCGGCACCTGCCTGCGCCTTGTGGCTTGATTGGACTAGATAATGGCCCGCGCTGGCAAACCCATTCCGGAACCGGTGAAAGTGGCGATCATACAGGCGCTCGCCTGCTTCGACACGCCCTCGACCGTTGCAGCGGCCATCAAGACGGATTTCGGCCTGACGATCAGCCTGCAGGCGATCGAGGCACATGACCCAACCAAGCGCGCGGGCCGTCGCCTCGCCAAGCGCTGGCGGGAGATATTCGAGGAGACTCGCGCCCGTTTCAAAGAGGATATGTCGGAGATCGCCATATCGCACCGGGCAACGAGGTTGCGCGCGCTCGACCGTATGGCGCGGGCCGCTGAAACGCGCGGCAACTATCCCCTCGCCGCCAAGCTGATCGAACAGGCGGCGCGAGAGGTGGGCGGCGGCTTCACGAACAAGGTCGAGGTGACAAACCCGGACGGTAGCCTGCGCGATAACAACGGTCTGGACGAGGTGTCGCGCGCGGCGCGCCTCGCGGCCCTGGCGGCAGCGTTCAACAAAGCGCAGGGCGGTGACGATGCTGCCGGTTGATCCCGCCTATTGGGATGCGTTCTGGGAAGCGGCGACACAGGAACAGCGCGACGAGCTCATGTGGCTGCTGGATCAGGATCTGGCGAAACATATCTGGCGTGCGCAGGTCGGCCGACAGAGCGAGGCGGCGGACAGCCGCGCCTTCATTATCGGCTATGGCGGCTCTGCGGGTGGTGGCAAGTCGGACCTGATCGCAGGCCTGGCGCTAACCGAGCATCAACGCACCTGCATCTTCCGGCGCGAGAAGGCGCAGACGGAAGGCATCGTCCAGCGCATGACCGAGATCCTGGGCAACACGAACGGCTATAGCAGTCAGAAATCGATATGGCGCACCACGACGGCGGATGTCGCGCGCCTCATCGAGTTTGGCGGTCTCGACAATCCGACCGACCACCAGAAGTGGCAGGGGCGCCCGCACGATCTGAAGGCCTATGACGAAGTGACCGAAATGCGCGAGGCGCAGGTGCGCTTCACCCAGGGCTGGACGCGATCGAGCGACCCCAAGCAGCGGTGTCGCGTTCTGAAGACCTTCAACCCGCCCACGACGGCAGAGGGCCGCTGGGTGATTGGCTATTTCGCTCCATGGCTGGAAAAGAACCATCCCAACCCGGCCAAGCCCGGCGAAATCCGCTATTACAGCACAATCAACGGCAAGGACTTCGAGTGCCCCAACGGCGAGCGGTTCGTCATGTTCAAGGGTGAGCCGCTCTATGACTTCGATCCGACCGACTTCCGGCCAGAGAAGATCATCACGCCCAAGTCGCGGACCTTCGTGCCCAGCCGCGTGACGGACAATTACTTCTATGTCCGCTCGGGCTATATCGAAACGCTGCAATCGCTGCCCGAGCCCCTGCGATCGCAGATGCTGAGCGGCGATTTCAATGCCGGCGTCGAGGATGATCCCTGGCAGGTTATCCCGTCCGCCTGGGTAGAGACGGCCATGGCGAGGTGGAAGCCCCGCGAGGTCAAGGGCGAGATGGACAGCATCGGCGCCGACGTTGCGGCGGGCGGCGACGACAATATGACGATCTACTGCCGTCACGGGCTGTGGTTCGACAAGCCAATACGTATTCCCGGCCGCGAGATTCCGCAGGAGCGTGGCGGGCCGATCGCGGCTGGCCATATCATCATGAACCGCAAGGATCGCGCGCCGGTGCATGCCGACGTCGTCGGCTGGGGCCTGTCCTGTTGCAACTTCCTCACTGCCAACGATGTCCAGACGATCCCGATCAACTTCGCCAAGGGATCGAATGGAAGGACGCGCGACGGAAACCTGTCGTTTTTCAACCTGCGGGCAGAGGTGATTTGGCGGATGCGCGAGGCGCTCGACCCGGAAAGCCCGGACGGCCCGGTAGCGTTGCCCCCCGATCCGCTGCTGAAGGCGGACCTGTGCTCCTATCGCTGGGAGCTGCGCCCTGGCGGCATCTTCATCCAGCCCAAGGATGAACAGAAGAAGCTGCTCGGCCGATCGCCCGACGATGGCGACGGCTGCTGCATGGCGAACATCACCACCATGAAGGCACAGACGTTCGAGCAAATGCTGAGCAACGTGCGCACCGTGGATCGCTACAAGGAGCTGGACCTGTGAACGAGGATGACGAATTTCAGATGTATCTGCGCGGCATCGCCAAGCCGGACACCGATCACGATTATGTGCGGCGCAATTATGGGGCGCTCAAGGCGGCGTATCTGCGCAATGGCGTGGTGAAGCTGCCTGAAGTTGAGGCGGTGCCGGTGCAAAGCGATCGCTATGGGGAGTTGGATTGATGTTCAAAGCTATCTTTTTTGCAATGATCGTCCCGGCATCGAAACTAATGAGTCCTGTCGCATTCAATGGCCGTGTTATTCAAACGGCATGTACCGATTCGTCAAATCAGTTGGCCTCTTTATGCGCCAGATGATTCCAGCACTCGCGCTCGCGATAGCAATGATCACCGATCCAACGAAATGGCTTGTTGCGCTGGGCGTGATGGCCGATCCGCATTTGGTTTTGCCAACGGTATGGCGGCAAAGCATCTGTTTCGCTCTGCTCATGATCTATCTATTTAACTGGTTTCACCGAACCCGTATCGCTTATGAAGGCGATACCATAGAGCGGGAAATTGCTCGAAAGCTTCAGGATCTTCGTGCAACTGGCCGGGCTCAAGCGCTCTATGAACAGGAGCGCGCTGACATCCCGAAATCTGATAAGGATTTGCATATGGGTGATCATTACGAGAACAATGGCACCGTCCATGGTAACATGGGCCCAACCCATAATCATTATGGGAAACAGCCGTTTCAGATGACACAATCTGTCATGGAAGAGGTTGCGACGCATTTGGGGGGGCTTGATGAAATTGAGGTTGATTGGATCGGCACACCGCAGTCGCGTGCCGATATGCAAAAGCTCGGTGACTTTCTTGAAGCCCGAGGGATCAAGATCCGCAGAGGTGGCGGTATTGGTATGTTGATTCCTCCGCTGTCCACTCCAATAGAGCTGCGCGGCAATAAGTTGCTGGTCGATTCAACGAAGTAGATCTTAGTACAAAATCAGCTTCACCGTGATCGTTCACAGCTCACCCACGGATAGGGAGAACCCCATGAAGCGCTTCTTCACCACCTTCGCACTGCTCGCCGTGTCCGCCTGTCTGGGCGTCATATCCTTCGCCTCCAGCGCTGTCGCCGCCGTCGATCGAGCGATGGACTTCGCCTTCAACCTGCTGCCCGATATGCGCAGCACCAAGGCATCCTTCATCATGGACAACGGCCATCCGCGTTCGCCACTGGCATCGATGCGTGCCAGCCTGGCCTGAGGTCAGCGCCGATACAATAGAGGGGCGGTCAGCGATGGCCGCCCTTTTTCGTTCCGCGCCGTCGATTCAACCCAATAGCGCCGCGCCATATCCCTGCCCCCGCAATCCAGCGGGAGACAGGCCATTTGCACATCAGCCCCCGACGTTCCGACCGTCCCGGAACGCCAGTCGGTGCAGCTTCCCGACCAGGGCGCTGATCCGGTAAAGGATCGCGACGCCCGCCGTCGCCGTCGCGCCACGATCGCGGGCATGATGACCAGCCCCTCGGGTGCGCTCGGCACCGCAAACACGTCCGCGACGTCGAGCACGCTCGGCTGATGGCGTCGATCCGGCAGGATTGTGAGACACGTCTCACCGGCATGAAATCCATCCGCTCGGACTATGAGGCGGAATGGAAGGAGATTGCGCGCTTCTGCCAGCCTGCCCGGTCCCGCTTCCTGAACGGTGACACGAACAAGACGGCTCGACGCGCGCGCAACGCCCGGCTGTACGATGAATATGCGATCGGCAGCTACCGCACGCTCGCCAATGGCATGACGTCGGGCCTGTCCTCGCCCTCGCGGCCCTGGAAGAAGCTCTCCACCTTCGATGACGGCTTGCTGGACGAGCCCGACGTGCGCTTCTGGCTGTCCGAGGTCGACCGGCTGATGGACGCCTTCTTCGCCCGCACCAATTTCTACGGCGCGGCAAAGACGGGTTATCACGAGCTCGGCCTGTTCGGCACCGAGGCCTGCGTCATGATGGAACATGATCAGGTGGGCATGGTGTGCCACCCCCTGACCGCGGGCGAATACTGGATTTCCATGTCCGACGCGATGGTGCCGGATACGCTTTACCGCCGCTGCCCGATGACCGCGCGCCAGGCGGTGCAGTCGTTCGGCAAGGATCGTGTCAGCAGCGCCGTGCTTCAGGCGTACGACACGTCGAACCACGAGCAGCTGGTCGATGTGTTCCAGGCGATCGAGCCCAACCCGCAATGGCAGCCGGGTAATCCCTTCTCGCACCGATTCCGCTCCGTCTATTGGGACGAGAAGGATCAGAAGGACCGGGTGCTGCGCATCTCGGGCCATCACGACCAGCCCTTCTACGCCCCGCGCTGGGATCTGACCGGCTCCGATATCTATGGCTACAGCCCGGCCATGGAAGGGCTTGCCTCGATCCGCGAGCTGCAAATGCAGAACAAGCGCGAGAATGAGGCCATCGACGGCATCGTCAAGCCCGAGAAGGTCACCAAGCCCGGCCTTAAGCTGACCGGCCAGCCGGGCAACATCGTTTCCGCCGCCGACGTCGACAAGGATGCGGTGATGGTGCCGTACCAGATGCCGTGGCAGGCGATCGAGCAGATCTCGAACAAGATCGGGCGGCTCTATCAGCGCATCGATGCCACGTCCTATGCCGACCTGTTCATGGCGATCACGAACATGCAGGGCATCCAGCCGCGCAATATCGAGGAGATCGCCGCGCGCAACGAGGAGAAACTGACCCAGCTGGGCCCGACCATCGAGCGTGTAAACAACGAGAAGCTCGCCGTCGCGATCGATCGTGTTTTCGGAATCATGATGCGCGGCCAGATGCTGCCTCCGATCCCGGAGGCGATGCAGGGCCAAAGCGAGATCAAGGTCGAGTTCGTCTCGATCCTCACGCAAATGCAGCGCATGGTCGGCCTGGGCCAGATCGAGCGCACGGCGTCCTTCGTCGGCAACCTGGCCGGCGCGTTCCCCGATGCGGCTGACAAGCTCAACACGGACGAGATGATCGACGAATATGCCGATCGCGCCGGCACGCCGCCCAAGCTGATCCGCACGGCCGAGCAGGTGGGCAAGCTCCGCCAGCAGCGCGCGCAGCAACAGAACCAGGCGCGCATGGCGGAGATGATGCCCGCTATGCAGCAAGGCGCGGACGCGGCCCGACTGCTCTCCGAAACCGACGTCAACGGCCAGCCGATGCTGGACACGCTGCTGGGGGCAGGATGACCCAGCAGGAAAAGGACATGGCCGCCCTGATGGCGCTGCCGGAATTTCGCCGCTTTCTGTGGCGGTCGATTCAATCGAGCGGAATTTTCGCTCAATCGACGAATGGGGCTGATGGTCGCGATCTCTCATTCGCAGAGGGGCGGCGCAGCCACATGTTCGCGATCCTGAGCGACGTCGAGACCGGCCAGCCCGAAACGCTGCGCCATCCCAACAGCATCATGACGCTGATCGCCGTGCTGCGCGAGGAAGCGAACCCAGCCCCGAAGGAGAAGAAGAGTGCAACTGGTCGGTATGACGAACTTCCGGAATAGCCTGCTGGCTGGCGTCGCGATGACGGCGGCGGAGCGGCGTGCCGGTCGCTTCATGCGCGCGCCGGACCATCCGCCTGCCGATCCGGCACCGGCTGCGCCCGCGCCAGACCCAGCGCCGCCTGCTGATCCCGCACCTGCTGATCCCACTCCAGACCCAAAGCCTGCCGATCCAGCACCCGCTGATCCGGCCACGCCGCCTGCCGATCCCGACGACGTCGACGATACAGCGCTGGGCGGGAAGAAGCCCGACGCGCCAGCCGATCCTGACCCGGCCGCCCCGGATGAGCCGCCGGCGCATGTGATTCCTGAAGCCTACGAGCTCACGGCCCCTGAAGGCATGACGATCGATGCCGATCTTCTCGCCGAGGCGACGCCGATCTTCAAGGAAGCGGGTCTGTCCAACGACCAGGCGCAGGCGATCCTGCCCGCGGCCAAGTCCCTCGTTGAAAAGACCCAGCAGTCGACCATCCAGGGCGTCATCGATGCCGGCAACCAGCAGCGCAAGGCCTGGCTGGATGCGGCGAAGGCCGACGAGCAGATCGGCGGAAACAAATGGGATGCGAGCCTGGGCAGCGCTGCAAAGGCACTCGATGCGCTCGGCTATCCCGAGGGGTCCGATTTCCGGACGGCCCTCAATGAAACCGGCTTCGGCAACCATCCCGAGATGATCCGCATCTTTGCGCGGTTTGGCGGGATGGTCGGCGAGGATGGTGATTTCGTTCGCGCGGATGCAGGCGCGCCAGTGAACGAGCCTGCCTGGAAGCGCCTCTATCCTAACGATTAAGGAGACTTGGAATGGCCGTTCTCGGCACGACTTACTGGAACCTTATCGACGTCATGAAAGCGGGCGGCGATAATATCGGCGACGTCGTCGAGGCGCTGGTTCAACTCACCCCGTTCATGCAGGATGCGAACGTCATCACCTGCAATGACGGGACGAAGCACCGCAACTCGATCCGCACCGGCCTGCCGCAGGTGTCCTGGGGTGCGCTCTACCAGGGCATTGCCCAGAGCAAGGGCAACTATACCCAGGTCGAGGACACGACCGGCTTCGTCGAAGGCCTGTCGAGCGTCGACGAGCGCCTGCTGGAGCTCAAGCCAGCCGAGGCGGGCAAGCTGCGCATGATGGAAGGCCAGGGCTTCCTGGAGGCCATCGCGCAGACGATCGACAGCGCCATCTGGTATTCGAACGTCGCGATCAACGGCAAGCGCTTCCACGGCCTCGCGCCGCGGTACAATTCGCTGTCGAATCCGAACGTGGTCAATGCCGGCGGTGTCGGTGGCGATAACACGTCGATCTGGTTCGTCACCCATGGCGACATGCAGACGTCGGTGATCACGCCGGAGAATATCGCGGCTGGCGTGAAGCGCGAGGATATGGGTCGCCAGCGTGTGCTCGATGCGAACAACAACCCATATTATGTGAAGGAAGAGAAGTTCACCCAGCATGTCGGTATTACCGTCAAGGACTGGCGCTTCAATTCCCGCGTCTGCAACATCGACGTGTCCGACGTGATCGCCGGGACCGTATCGATCAACTCGTTCATGCGGAAAGCCTATTACCGCATGCACGGGCGGCGTTCGTACAAGATGGAGCGCGAAGGCCAGGTCAGCCCGGGCCGCACCGCCATCTACATGAACAAGACGCTGATGGAGGCGCTGGACGCGGAGGGCACCAACGCGCGGCCGGGTGTCGACAACTTCGTTCGCCTGAAGCCGATGGAGCTTCAGGGCGAGGAGGTCCAGTCGTGGCGCGGCATGCCGATCCGCGAGACGGACGCCCTCCTCAACACCGAATCGCTGGTCGCATAAGGAGATAGTGCGATGATTTTCGATAACACGCTGCTCTTCAGCGACGCGCAGGCGATCACGGCAGATGCCGCGTCGACCAACGTCGTCGATCTGGGAGCGACCGGTACGCCCTATGGCGACACCCGCGCACTCGTTCGCGACATTGGCAAAGGCTCCCCCAAGGTGCCGCTGTGGGTGTCGGTGACCGAGACCTTCAACAACCTCACCAGTCTGGAAATCCTGCTCCAGGTCGATGATAACAGCGCCTTTGGTTCCCCCAGGACCGTGTCGCGGTCGGGTGCTATCGCATTGGCGGATCTGACGGCCGGCAAAGCCATCGACTATCCAGACTATGTGCCGCAGGGTGCGAATGAGCGGTATTTCCGCCTGTTCTACGACATCACCGGCACGGCCCCAACCACCGGCAAACTTACCGCGGGTGTCGTCGCGGATCGGCAGACCAACTTCATCGGAGGCCAGTAATGAGCGAGATGCGGACTTACCGGGCGCGTGAACGCGGCTATGTCGATGATCGGATGGTCGAGGAGTATGATGTCTTCACGACCACTGCTCCCAAAGGCAAGTGGATGGCGCTGCTCGATGACAAGGGCAACGAGCTGCCCGACCCTGAGCCGGCGCCGCCGGTCGATGCCAGTGCCGAGGCCATCGAAACCGTGCGTCGTGAGCTGACGGAGAAGGCGAAGGCCATCATCGACGACATGCGCAAGGACTTCGACGCCAAGCTGAAGGCCGAGACCGAGCGGGCCGATGCTGCCGAAAAGCAGCTGGCGGGCGCGGACGAAGCGGCTGACAAGGCGACGCAGCGGGCGGAGGCGGTCGAGAAGGAGCGCGACGCCCTGAAGGCCGAAGTCGAGAAGCTGAAGGCCCCGGCGACCGGCGCAAAGAAGTAAGCGATCTGGCGGGGGTTCAGGCTCCCGCCAATTTTAAGGAGGAGCGCATATGCCCCCGTTCAACAGCGCCTATTCGACTGGTGTTTCCTATACCGCCTTGCCCGACATCACACCCGATGCCGACAATGATCTCCCTGTCCCCGTGCGGTTGATCGACGTAATCGGCGGTGGCGATGTGACCTTTCGCGACGGCCGCGGGAGCCTGGTCGCGATGACTGGCCTGCCTGCCGGCTATATCATCAAATGCGTCGTCACGCGCGTCGTGTCGTCGACCGCGACCAAGCTGATCGGTTACCCCTGACGCTCAGTCGATTCAACACGGCCCGGCGTCGCCATAGAGCGGGGCCATGGCAACCCCGGTCGGCATCTGCAACGCGGCGCTCTCTGAAATAGCGGCCGATCCCATCAACTCGATCGATGAGCGATCTTCCAGCGCTTTCTACTGCAAGATGCACTATGACGGCGTGATCGCCGAGCTGCTGACATGGACGGATTGGGACTGGGCGATCCGGCGCGTCACGCTGGCCGCGCAGACGAACGACCGCAAGGGGGAATGGCTCTACCGCTACGGCCGCCCCTCCGACATGGCCGACGCTATTCGCGTCCTTCCCTCAATCGATCAGCAGGTGGAAAGCTTGCCTGTCGTTGGGCCCTATCCGTTCCCGGCCTGGGACGCGCTGGGCAGGCTACCCTTCGCGGTGGCTTCAGGTTCGATCTATACCAATGTCGCGAGCGCTATTCTGGAATATCAGGTCAACGCTGTCGATCCGGCCGTCATTGACAGCCTCACCGCCCGCGCTGCCTCTCTGGAACTGGCATCCCGGCTGGCGATGCCGCTCAAGAAAAGCCGCACTCTCAAGGGCGATATGGTGAAGCTGGCGGAGGTGGCGAGGCAACGCGCGATCGCCGAGAGCGAGAATCGCGCGCCGCGGCGGACTGTCGATTATGTCAGCGATGCTGAATATGCGCGCATGGGGCTGATGTCCGATGGACTATAGGTTCGCGCAACCCTCCTTCAGCAAAGGCGAACTGGCGCCGGACCTTTATGGCCGGTTCGATGTCGACGCTTATCCCCAGAGCCTCCGCAAGGCGCGCAACGTCGTGGTGCTGAAATATGGCGGGGTCACCAAGCGTCCCGGCACCCGGCTGGTTGCAGAGGTCTATGACGGTTCCCAGCCGGTCCGACTGGTGCCGTTCAAATTCTCGATCGAGCAGGCGTATGCGCTCGAGCTCGGCCACGGATACATGCGCGTCGCAGCCGCGGGCGGCCTCGTTCTGAACGAGGAACTGGCCATCACGGGCGTCACCAATGAAGCGCAGGCGCGGGTGACAGCTGCTTTTCATGGCTATTCGGTCGGGCAACATGTGTTTCTGTCCGGTATCGATGGCGCGCTCGGCGAGGAATTGAACTTTCGATTGTTTGAGATCGTCGACGTCGTTGATGGCAATGTCTTCCGGATCAACGCGAACACGTCCGACATGGCTGTGTTTTCCGGATCGGTCGGCGGTGTTACGCGCGCAGAGGAACCTGATCCCGATCCGATAGATCCAATCGTACCAGATCCCGTAGAACCGGCTCCACCACCACCCACGGGCGGCGGAGGACGTCCCGGCAACCCTTATGAGCAGATTCCCTGATGGGCGTTTCCCGCGTCTTCCGCGTCGGCTCACCCTATAATGGGGTGGAATTGGAGGAGCTCGATTTCGAGCAGCAGGCTGATACGATGTATCTGGCCCATATCGATCATGTGCCAGGTAAGCTGACCCGCACGGCGCATGACGCGTGGGCTTTTGCTGACGTCGCGTTTGGCCCAAAACTATCGCCGCCATCGTCCGTCACGGTGGAAGTGCATATGCCCAATACCGATTCCGAAAATGGCGGCGCCGCCTATTTCCCGCAAAACGCTCGCTACGCCGTCACGTCGGTCGACGGTGATGGGTATGAGAGCCGATGGACTGGTTCGGGCATCGCGGCGTACAACGATCTCAGCCTTAAACGGAATTATAACTTCATCGAGTGGGGGGCTGTCGCCGGAGCCGCCAGCTACAAGGTGTACAAAGCAGATAACAGCTCTTTTTATGGCTATATCGGCAGCACGGACGTGCTCGAGTTCGTCGATGCCAATATCGGGCCGGACCTGAGCACCGCGCCCCCAGAAGCTTACAACCCCTTCTCCGCGGCCGGCGACTATCCCTCAACCGTAACCTTTTTCGAGCAACGGCTGTTTTTCGGCAGAAGCCGAAACAGTCCCAATGCGATATGGGGCAGCCGTTCGGCCGAGTTCGAGAATTTCGACCAGTCCATTCCGCTTCGACCCGACGACAGCATCGCTCTTGCCGCCAACGCCGGGCAGGTCAATGCGATCAACCAGTTGGCGTCGACCACGAGTCTGCTTGCCCTTACCTCCGACAGTCTGTTCCGGATCGACAGTGGCGCCGAAGCTGGCTACCTGACCGCAACGCCACCCGCCACCGTGCGCCGACAGATCGGTCGCGGCTCCTCGCGCCTCAACCCGCTCGTGATCGACAATGTCGTGTTCTATTCTCCGTCGGTAGGCAGTGGCGTCCGGTCGCTCAACTACAAGTTCGAGGTTGATGGACTCACGTCTGATGATGTCACGATCTTCTCGCCTCACTTCTTCGAAGACATGCACATCACCAGCTGGTGCTATGCGCAGGAACCGCGGTCGATCGTCTGGGCGGTCCGCTCTGACGGCAAGCTTCTCGCCTTCACGTGGGAGCAGGCGCAGCAGGTCTGGGGCTGGACGCTGTGCGAGACAGATGGGTTCGTGCTCTCCTGCTGCTCTGTGCCGGAAAATGGAGAGGATCGCGTCTATCTCGTCGTTCGCCGCATGATCGATGGCGTGGAGCGCACGTTCATCGAGCGCATGGCTGCGTCCCGCTGGAGCGACGTCGCGGACTGCTGCTTCCTCGACTGTGCGGTATCCTACGACTATGAGGAGCCGCGCAGCATCTTCGGCAATCTGTGGCATCTGGAGGGCTGCACGATCTGGGGCCTGGTCGACGGCTTCGTCGTCAAGGATCTGCTTGTCGCGAACGGCCGCGTCGCCCTTCCGCCTAGCGCCGGGACGGCGCGCAAGGCGACATTTGGCTTGCCCTACGATGTCGATATCCAGACGATGCCGGTCATGTTCAATGGCGGAAGCGGTTCGAACGCGGCGCGAAAGCAGCAGCCGGGCGAGATCGTCCTGCATGTACGCCAAAGCCGCAACATCCTTGCGGGCGCGGGACGGGAGGATGGCGAAGAGCCGCTCCAGCTGTTCGAAATCAAGTCGCGCGGCGATGAACCGTGGGGCGCGGTCGATACCCTGAAAGACGGCAAATATCTGATGGACTCGCCCAATGTCGTTAGCGGGCAAGCGTCGGTCTATGTGAAGCAGACCGATCCGCTCCCGCTGACATTGCTTGGCGTCTATCTGGACCCGATCATTGGGGGGTGACGTCCAGGTCGTTCCGGCCCGCGCCACCCATGTCGGGCCGATCGCCAGCCGGATCCGCGACATCGACCGCACCGAATGCGAAGCGATGGGTCATTCAGCTAAACAGGCGTTGCGGCAAGGGTTCATGCTCTCCGATCGCTGCTGGACCGCGCTCGTCGACGGTCGACCGGAGGCGATGTTCGGGGCCGTCACTGTCTCCGCGATCGATCGCCGAGCGACTGTATGGTTTCTCGGGACAGACGAGGTCTATCGCCATGGTCGGCTGTTGCGTTCGTGGGGCCAGTCGTTGATCCATCGCGCGGTCGATTCACGCTGGTGGGCGGGGAACCTAGTGTCCAGCGCCAACGGGAAGGCAATCCGGCTGTTGCAGGCCTGGGGTTTTACCGTCGAGCCTGAGGAGCAAATGGTGAGCGGCGTTCCCTTCCGTCAGTTCTGGATGATCCGCGATGTGTGATCCTGCTACGCTCCTTATAGCGGGCACGGCTGTCTCGACGATCGGTGCCGGCTATTCCGCGCTCCAGGCCAATGCACAGAACACCTATCAGGCGCGTGTTGCAGACCAGAACGCCCGGCTGTCGGCGGAATCGGCGCGGCAGGAAGCGGACAATGCGCGCGAGGCGGCGCTTCAGCATTATCGCAAGGTCGCCCAGCTGAAGGGGCAGCAGCGGGTCGCGATGGCGGGCGGCGGACTGGACGTCAACTTCGGCAATTCGGCCGATCTGACCGCGGACACGGAGATGCTGGCGCGTGAAGATGCTGGCCGGATCTATCGGCAGGGCGCGGAGAATGTCCGCGGGTTCGATATTGAGGGATCGAACTTCCGTTCGCAGGCCAAAGCCTCAAGGCAGGCGGCGAAAGGAGCCTTGATCGGCGGTGCATTTGAAATGGCTGGAACGGCGCTGGGCGGCGCTTCGCAGTATAGCAAGCTGAAGGCGGAGGGGTTTGGCGCCGGACGGCGCAACAGCTTCGGGATTAAGGCTGGCGAGATCTACTGACCTGCGTCAGTTCGTCGGCAGTGCGGAGCGCCATTTCCCTGCTAGCAATCCCATAGCTGCGAAGCCCGGCAAAAGCGGCAACATGCCGTCCGGCCATACCGACTTTAGCGCCACTACGCCTACCAGCAAGGCCATGAAGACCAACCCGCGCGAAGTCTGGAAGTTTGGTATCCAAGTCCTGCTTTCCCGCTTCCTGAAGATGTTCACCAATGCCACGAGCAGAAACCCAACGACGAAACTCGGAATAGCAATAATGCTTGCTGCGAGCACCGCGTCGACAGGTGTGTCGATGCCGTTCATGTTTCGGATCGGCATTGCGTAAGCGAGAATATAAAGCATCATCGGCCAGGTTATATATCTGATCCGGTTGCTTCCTGCCTTCGCTTTCACGGGTTCATCCCGTCGATTCAATCCCTGTGTCATGCCCCATAGCTATCTAGCATCCGCTTTGAGGGCAAGAGATGCCGCGTATCCCGCAATATGGCAGTCCCACTGTGGGACCGGTCCAGACAACCAGTGCCCGGTTCAGACCCGCCGACAATGACGGCGGTGTGGGCGGTGCAGTCGCCCGCGGGCTGGAAGCGCTGGGCAAGGTCGGCACCGATGCCGCGATGGTGCAGGCGCAGATCGAAGATGATCTCGCCCGCACAAATGCTGACAATCTGTATCTGACCGCCAGCACCGCCGCGAACGGCGCGGTGTCGGACCTGAAGTCCCGAATGGGCAAAGGCGCGCTCGATCACCGCCCGGCCGCGGGCAAGGCGGTGGAAGAGGCGCTCAATGCCACTCTGGCGCAGGCAGATCCCCGCACACGACGTTATCTCCAGCCGCAACTGGCGCGGCTGCGCGCGTCGGCGGACAATGAAATGTCGGCCTATGCGATCCAGCAGAGCCGCGTCTATCAGCAGGAAACCGGCAAGGCGAAGCTGGGCAACTATATCGAGAGTGCCGTGCGGGCCGACGATCCAGCCGAGCGCGATTCCTTCTTCGCGCAGATACGGGCCCAGGCGCGCGCCAATGCGGAACTATCCGGCCTTTCCGACCCGGAAGTGATCAAGGCCGATGAACGCAGCGCGGTATCGGGAGCGCACGCCCAGATCTTTGACCGCTACATGGCCGATGGCGATATCGAGATGGCGCAGGCCTATCTGGGCGCGCACGAAAATGACATGCTGTCCAAGGACAGCACCTCGCGCTGGAACGACCTCAAAGCGCCGCTTCAGGCGCGCGAGGCCGCGAGCGACGCCAATGCGTTCATGGGCATTGCGTCCGCCGATGGCACTGATCGCGCCGTCAACTATGCTGACCCGCTGCGCGGCATGGGGCGCGGCATCTCCGGCCAATATGGTGAGGTCAGGGCGGGCGGCCATATCCATAACGGCGTCGACTTCCCTGCTCCGGCCGGTACGCCAATTTTTGCAACGGCCGCGGGCAAGGTCATCAAGGCCGGGCATGACGCGGCGAGCGGCAATTTCGTGATCGTGGATCATGGCGACGGCACGACGTCGAGCTATTCGCACATGAAGGCACCCTCCGCCTTGAAGCCCGGAGACATGGTCACCCCCGATACCCAGCTCGGCGGCGTCGGATCGACCGGCCGCTCCACCGGACCGCATCTGCACATGGTCGTGCGCAAAAACGGAAAGACAGTCGATCCGACCAAGGTCATAGGAGCGGCGCAGCAGTCTGCGACGCGCTACGATCTCGATGGTCTGCTTGCCAAGGTGGACGCGCAGACCGGCTGGTCGTTCGAACGGCGCGAAAGAGCCAAGGATGAAATCCGCCGCCGCGTGTCTCTCAGCGACGGATTGAAGGCACGCGAGGAAGCGGATGCGGACCGCCAGGCGAGCGAATGGGTGCTCAGGCGTGGCGACGGATTCACCGATATCTCGCAGATGCCGGCGAACATCCGCAACGGCCTGTCGCCTGATGCGGCGCGGTCTTACATCGGCGTCGCCAAATCGAATGCCAAACCCAAGAGCATTGCCGCCAATGGCAGCACGGCCACAGCGCTGGAGCTGATGCGCATCCTTCAGCCGGAGGAGTTTGCAAAACAGGGTCTGGGCAAATTCGTCGGCCAGGTCACCCCCGCGGAAATGCAGGGGCTAATGAAAGAACAGGCCAAGATCATCGCTGGCGATCCTGATGCCGATGTACGCGGCAAGGTGTCGTCAACGATATCGACGTTCGGCGTCGAGGCAGGCCTGACCGGTTCCGATGAAAACGACAAGGTCAAGCGCGTGCGTGTGCAGAAGGTGATGGAAGCCGAGATCCGCGACCTTACCGGCGGGAAGCGTAAGCCGACAGAAGATGAGCTCTACCGCGCGTTTCTTTCCGCGACCAAGGAAGTGACGTTCACCGTCAATACCAGCTTTGCGGGCATCCCAACGGGCCAGTCCCAGCGCACCAGGCGGCGCTTCGAGCTGGAGGCAGGCGACGTGCCAGACAATGTCCGGCAGCGGATCGCGAACGGCTATCAGTCGACCTACGGCCGCGTACCGACTGACGAGCAGGTCGGTGAAATCTACCGCAACGGCAAGGGGCGCTACTGGTAATGGCAACCGATCCCTATCGTTATCTCGATCGGATGCGCGAGCGCCAGGCGCAGCCTGAAACCGCTGACCCATTTGTCGCTGATCTTGCCCGCCAGCGCGACGATGAGCTCGCCTTCCGCCTGAAGGTCGCCAAACCTGACGAAGCGGCACGGGCGCAGTCGATCGCGCAGGCGCGAGGACTTCCGACTGCTGCCGTGGAAGCCAATCTTGGCGCGTTTGAAAAGGAGGCGCAGGCTTCGCGGGCGCGAGCGGCGATTCAACGCCATCCCGCGATCGGCCGCTGGTCGGCCAGCGCCAGCAATGTCGCGATTGCTGCAGACGATTATCCTACGCTCGATCGGCTCGGCACGGCGTTCATGAACCGTGTCGCGCTCGACAAGCTCGATATCGTGACGGACGGCGGCTTCCTGGATCGCATGGGCGACCTGTTCAAATCGGGACTCTACAGTCTTGAACAGGGCGCATCTTCCTTCAGAGGAGCGTTGCAGGACTGGTCAGCCAGAAATCCCCTGCCATGGACCAGCAGGGAAACGATCGACCGAAATCGCGCGGGCGCTGCCTCGGCGCGCGCACGGGCGCGCATCTATGGTGATGTCGCCGCCACAACGGTAGCGGGCGAAACCGACTGGCGCACTCTGAAGGCTCGCCCAACGGTGGGCAACATATTGTCCTTCGGGCTGGATCAGGGCGTGAAAAGCCTCCCCGGCATGGCGCAGGCCGCGCTGGCGGTTCCCCTCTACGTGGCAGGGCAGGCCGGCAATATCGGACAGACGCGGGCTCAGGTGCAGGGCCGTGAAGATGCTACCGCGCAGGATGTCGCCGAGGCGACCCCTGCCGCCATACTGAGCGCGACGCTCGAGCGCATCGGCATCCATGGCATATTCGGCGCGGGCGCCCGCACGGCTGTCGGTCGCATTGCCCAGGCCAGCGCGACCGAGGCGTCGACCGAGTTTGCGCAGAGCATGGTCGAATATATCGGTGGGCACTCGCAGACCGGCACCACCTTCAACACGGACGAGATGCTGGATCAGGCATTTTCGGGCATGGTTGCCGGCGGCCTGATGGGCGGAGGCCTTCGAACCTCGGGCGAGATCGCCCGCCCCGCGGTGCGGCCGATCAAGGCGATGGTGACGCGCATTTCCGATGCGAACCGCGCCATCAACGATGGACGGTTTCTCGATGAAATTGCCGCGGCGACGGCCGAATCCAAAACCGCGCGGCGTTCGCCCGATGCAATCGCGGATCTCGTGCAGAAACTGGGCGAGGATAATGGCGTAGAGCAGGTCTATCTGCCAGCTGAAGCCGTGATGTCGTACATGCAGTCGGACAGCTATGCCGGCGACCTTGACGCATGGCGGGCCCGGATCGACGAGGCGGATGCGACCGGAGGCGACCTGGTCCTGCCGGTCGGCGAGCTGACGCGCCTTGCCGCCACGCCCGGCTGGGAAGCGCTCAAGAGCGAGATGCGCCTGTCGGCTGGCGGGATGTCGCTCCGCGAGGCGGAGGCTTTCAATCAAGCCTGGACCGATGCCATGGAGGAGCTGTCCGACAGCGTGGCTCAGGAAGCCGAACAGGCCCGGGCCGCCGACGCACCGCGCGAGCAGCTGCTACAATCCATCACCGAGAAGCTGGCAAAGGCTGGCTTCTCGCCGTCGATGGCACGCCAGAATGCCGAGTTTCTGACCCAGCGTGCCGTTACCCGCTCGTTGCGCATGGGCCGCGACCTGACCGGCGCCGAATATGACGCGCTCCAGGTGCGCCAGATCCTGCCAGAGAATATCGCTGCCGTGCAGATGGCCGATCAGATCGATGTCGCCATAGACGTCATGAAGCGCCAGCTGGACCCCGCCCAGAATCTCGGGCCTTCGCTGATGGAGTTCATCGCCAAGGGCGGCGGCATGGTCGACACCGGGGGCGACCTGAAGGCCATGGGCGCGGATAGCTGGCACAAGGGCAAACCCGGCAAGCGCCGCTTCATCCGCGATCAGGGCGAGTTGATCGAGGATGGCGGTTTCGGTGAGAATGAATATGGGCCCGACGCCTGGGCGCAGCGCGCGTGGGAGGCGGGGTACTTTCCCGAGTTTGGCGACCAGCGCCCCTCGGCCAACGATCTGCTGGACGCCGTCGCGGAGGGCGTCGCCGGCCGGGACCGCACGCTGATCGCGCGTGAGAAGTCTATCCGTGATGCCGCCGAGGAATTGCGCGCGTTGCTGGAAAATCGCGGCATTGATCCTGACAAGACCAGCCGGAGCGATATCCGCAAGGCGATCGAGGATTATGCAGCGCAGGAAGCGGCTGGCGATGGCTATATGCAGGGCGACCTCATTCCGCGCGGCCGTATCCTCTTTCCCGGCGGCCAGAGCGCCAGTGCGATCATAGAGCTTTACCAGACGCAGAACGCGTCGACCTTCCTGCACGAGTCCGGGCATCTGTGGCTGGAAGAATTGCGGGAAGATGCTGCCGATCCGGACGCGCCGCAACAGGTCCGCGACGACTGGCAGATCGTACAGGACTGGTTCGCAGCCAGCGGACATCCTCTGGACGATGGAAAGATCCCCGTCGATGCGCATGAGCTGTGGGCGCGGGGTGTTGAGCGATACCTCATGGAGGGCAAGGCACCCTCGCCCGGCCTTCAGCGGCTGTTCCAGACCTTCAAGGCCTGGATGATCTCGCTCTATAACAGCGTGTCCCGTCTCGACACGCCGATCAGCGACGAGGTCCGCGGGGTGATGGACCGGCTCATCGCATCCGACGAGGAGCTCGCCGACGCGATCGCTGCCCAGCATCTTGAGGCCCTGTTTCCGGAAAAGCCCGCGTCCATGACAGAGGCCGAATATGCAGCCTACCGGACGCTGACCGCGACAGCGCGGGAACAGGCACAAAGCCACATGCTCGCCAAGACGATGAACGCGGTTAAGCGGCGCGTTACCAAGGAATGGCGGGAACGCGAGGAGGATGTGCGCCAGGACGTCACCGAGCGCATAGACGCCCTCCCGGAATTTCGTGCGCTGCGGCTGGCGCGCGAGACGCCGCTCGATAGCCAGTGGATCAGGGACGTGCTGGGCGATGATGCAACGGCTTTGTTGCCCAAGGACTTCAAGCGGCTGCACAAGGACGGCGGTGCCAATCCCGACGAGGTGGCGGAACTGGCCGGGTTCAGGACCGGCGACGAGATGGTCCGCGCATTGATGGGCATTGAGATCCGCCGGCGGGAGATGCGCGAGAAGGGTGACAAGCGATCGCCGCGCAAGGCGATGATCGATCAGGAAGTCGAGGCCCTGATGCTCGAGCGCTTTGGCGATCCGTTTACCGATGGCAGTATCGAACAGGAGGCCCTGGCCGCCGTCCAGTCGGATGAGCTGGGCGCGGTTATGGGTGCTGAATTGCGTGTGCTGGGCAGAATGACCGGCCAGCGTGTCACGCCCTATGGCGTGGCGAAAAGCTGGGCGGAGCGCCAGATCACGGACGGCCGCGTACGCGACGTCGCCAGCCGATCTGCCATCATCCGCTATGAGCGCGCGGCGGCGAAGGCTGGCAGGGCCGCAATGGAAGCCGTCATTGCCAAGGATCATGACGAGGCTTTCCGGCAGAAGCAGAGCCAGATGCTCAACAATGCACTCGTCGCCGCGGCGCGGCGCGGGGCCGATCAGGTCGAAGAAGCGGTCAAGCGGCTGGAAAAATGGGCCAAGCGCCGGACCGTAAAGGGTGTCGATCAGGACTATCTGGAGCGCGCGCAGTTGCTGCTCGAGCAAATCGAGATGAAACAGCGGACCCAGCGTTCGCTCAACCGGCAGGAAAGTTTCGAGGCATGGGCCGCCCAGCGCCAGGCAGAGGGGTATGATGTCGTTGTGCCCCCCTCCTTCGCCGAATCCATCGGCCGGACGCACTGGACGCGGCTCAAGGTCGGCCAGCTGCTGGCGCTCAATGATGCAGTGATGCAGATCATCCACCTCGGCCGACACAAGCAGTCCCTGCTCGATGGGCAGGAAGAGCGCGAATTCGAGGCGGTCGTGCATGAGGCCCTGACCGGGATGGACGGCATGAAGCACCGCCCGCCTTCGGACCTGATGGAGCCGTCGCGATGGGATAGCATAAAGGGCATGGTCGCCGCGTTCGACGCGAGCCTGCTCAAAATGGAACAGGTCTTCGACTGGCTCGATGGCGGGCGCAGCGACGGCGTGTTCAACCGTGTGGTGTTCCAGCCACTTGCCAACGCCCAGGCGCGCGAGGCGACCATGCTGGAGGATTATTATGCGCGCATCCGCGCGGAGTTCGGCAAAGTCGATGCAAAGCAGCTGCGCCGCTGGTCGGAACGGTTCGTCGCGGACGAGCTGATCAACAGGGAAACAGGCCAGCCTTACAAGATGAAGCGCGAGCAGCTGATCGCAATCGCGCTCAACATGGGCAATGAGGGCAATATCCAGCGCCTGACCGACGGCTATGGCTGGCCGGAAGATTCTGTCCGCCGCGTGCTCGATCGCGAAATGACGGCAGCCGACTGGCAGTTCGTCCAGAATATCTGGGACATTATCGATACGCTGTGGCCGAGCATCGCGGCGATGGAGCGCCGGGTGAACGGCGTGGAGCCGGACAAGGTCGAGCCTCGCCAGGTCGAGACCCCGCATGGCACCTATCGGGGCGGCTATTATCCCGCCATCTACGACAGTTCGAAAAGCTACGCGGCCGAGCAACATGCGGGCCAGGGAGCGGACCTGCTCGACGCGATCTACACCCGCGCGACGACGCGCGCCTCATCGACGCGAGAGCGCAGTGAGCAGGTGAAGCGCCCCATCCTCCTACAGTTGGGCGTCATCAATCGCCATCTGGGGGAAGTGATCCACGATATCACACACCGCGAAGCCGTGATGCAGGCGGACAAGTTCCTTCAGGCCGAGCGGATCATGAAGGCAGTCGACGAAACGCTGGGGCCGGAGATGCGCAAGCAGTTTCGCCCGTGGCTCAAATATATCGCCAACAGCTGGGCGATGGAGCGCGCGGGCAACGAGGGCGTGGGCGCGTTCATGCAGAAGCTGCGATCGAACACGACGGTTGTCGGCATGGGCTTCCGCTTCACGACGATGCTCACCCAGCTCGCCGGCTATTCCAACAGCTTCGAATATGTAGGCGCGAAGTGGGTGTCGGGCGGAATCGCGCAGACGACGGCGCATCCGATCGAAACGTTCAACTTCGTCATGGAAAAGTCGGACGAGATCCGCAACCGCATGGACACGCTGGATCGCGACATTCGCCTGACGCTTGCGGAGATGCAGGGCCGCAAGCAGTTCATCACGGCCGCGAAGCGGTTTGCCTTCCACGGCATTGGCTACATGGACCGCATGGTCGTAGTGCCGACATGGATCGGCGCCTACAACAAGGCTCAGGCGACTGGCATGGACGAAGCTGCATCCATCTATGCCGCCGACAAGGCCGTTCGCCTGTCACAGGGCGCAGGTGCACCAAAGGATCTGGCGGCGATCGCCCGCGGCACAGGCAAATGGGGCGAGGCGCTCAAGCTGATGACGATGTTCTACAGCTATATGAGCGCCTTCTATCAGCGGGAAAGAACGCTAGGCCGCGATGTTATGGCAGCCAGAGGGCGTGACGTACCTGCGCTGCTCGCCCGCGCCTGGTGGTTGATCGTCGTTCCGCCCGTCCTGTCGCAGCTGCTCGCCGGGCGGGGCCCTGAAGACGAGGAGGACTGGGGCGCCTGGAGCTTCAGGCAGATGCTGTTTCAGATGCTCGGTCCGATCCCCGGCCTGCGCGATCTCGCGCCACCGGTATGGCAGGCGATCGCCGGCGATCGACCCTTCGACTACCAGTTCACACCCATGCAGCGCGCGTTCCAGGTGGTGGTCGACACGGCGGAAGATGCGCGCAAGATATTCGACGGCAAGGATGCGAAACGGCCGGTGCGCAATGCGCTCGAGACGGTCGGCTACTGGACCGGTCTAGTGCCGGGGCAGGTCGCCACATCCGCTCAGTTTCTAGTCGACGTCGGAACAGGGGATCAGGATCCGGAGACGTTCAACCAGTGGTATGAAGGTCTGACCAAGGGCAAAATCAAGGAAGACTGACGCCCGGTCGATTCAAGATGGACCTGCGCCACCTTAATCGGTTGCCATCCGCTCCGGAGGCAAGCGCATGGCAGTTTCCACAACCGACACCTATTCCGGGCCCTATACCCCCAATGGCGTAACGGTTGAATTTCCTTTCGGTTTTAAGGCAGTCAGCGCCGACGATGTCGCCGTGATCCTGCGCGATGCGCTCGGCGACGAGACGATCGTCGCGGAAAACGCCTATTCAGTTTCGCTCGCCACTTCCGGTGGGACGGTGACGTTCGGCACCCCTCCTGCGGTCGGTGTGGGCGAACTCTACGTCATATCCGAGCCATCGTTCCTGCAATCGGTGGAGTTTGCGAGCGGCCAGCCATTTCTTCCCTCGGTCGTGAATAATGTAAACGACCGGTCGGCCGCTCGCGATCTCGTCCTGCGCGATGGCCTGTCCCGCTCTATTCGTGTTCCGATCGGCGAAGCCAGCCCAACGCTGCCCCCACTCACTCAGCGCGCTGGCAAGGTTGTTGTGTTTGGTCCGGACGGCGGCCTCATAGGCATCGATACGCTAGGCGTCGGTAGCGGCGGCCTGACCGCGATGGTCGATGCGACCACGTCTGAGGGGCAGACCGTCATCGATCTGCCGCAAGCAGAATTCACAGTCGCCGCCGTTTTTCGCAATGGCAGCGTCCTTCCCGAGGGCGCCGCGACGATCGAGGACGGGCAGCTGCACCTCAATGTTACGCCGGACGATGACGACTTCATCAAGGTCATCCTGGGATATGCCATTGACCAGGGCGTTGTAGCAGCTGGAAAAGTCATCGGCCTTACCCAGGCCATCGGCGATCAATTCGACACTACCGTCACACCTGATAAAGGACTAAAATTCAAGGATTTCTTTGGCTTCCCGACAGCCGACATCAACGACCGCATGTTCTTCTTCCATGGCGAAGGGACGACGGCGGCCGACGATCAGTTTTCTATGCGCATCGACAGGCGCGCCGATTTCGACGGCGGGACATTCGGGTTTCTCAACAGCGTCCTGAGAATCAATTCTGTCATCACCGGCCAGTCGGAGTCCTTTGAGGCAGGCGTCGTCCTCGTGCAGGACAATTATGCCGACACGACCGGCGATTTCGAGACGACGCCGCAGCACCACGGGATGGTCATCCAGCACAACCGCTACGGCACTGCGCCCGGTTTTTGTCAGGTGCTCGAAGCGGTGGACAAGGGAGCCGCAAACCCGACCGAGGGTTGCGGCGCGCAGGAAGTCGATATCCAGGGTACCGGCGACGACACCAACCTTGTTCGCTATGGCACGACATACATCGTCAGGCGTGCAGGTGGCCTGGCCGGCTGGACGGGTGATGCATGTGTAGCGGGCTACGGCATCGTGTTTGCGCGACAGCCCGACGATGCAGCGAACAACCGCTTCGTGAATGGCATAGGCTTCGGGCGCTTCGGCGCACTGACGCAGTTCACCGTGGGGATCGACTTCACTTATGCCGACTGTAGCGTCGCCGCGCTTCGGCTGGCGAACGAGCGGCTCGACTGGGGTGGCGATGGCACCCGGACCTCGCGATATGAATCTCTCGCCGCCGCAATGCGGTACGAAGCGCCCGGCGGCAAAACCTTCGACATGGCCGACAATGGCGATTTCAACATTGTCGGCGAATTCAAGATTTTGGGGGACAGGGTTGTCACTTCGCGTCGCACGGGTTGGGCAGCGGCGACAGGCACGGCCACCCGGACAACATTCGCGACTTCGACCGTCACGACCGCGCAGTTGGCCGAACGGCTTAAAGCGCTGATCGATGATCTCACCGCCCACGGCCTGATCGGAGCTTGATGATGGCTACAGACAAGCTTGGACAGCATATCGCGGTGGGTGATGTCGTGGATTGGCGGATCAGCATTGGTCGCGGCTTTTCGCAAGGCCGCGCAGAGGTCGTGCGCATTGACGGTGACAATGTCTATCTTGATCCGGCCGACCTGCATTTCAGCAAGGAAATACCAGTCGCGGGGGCGCTGGTCACCCTCGTGTCAGTCGAGGGGGAAGGCTGACCATGACTGTCGACAAAAGCAAGCTTTTGACCCTTGGCGGCGGACTCGTAAGCACTGATGATCTGCTCCTCGAGACGAATGAGGAGATCGGCAAGCGAGCAATCTGGTTTGCCACGCGAGCCAGTCTGCTCGCAGGAGCGGCTTTGCTCCCGTCCGGCGTCGTCGCACATGACGGCATGGTCAGCTATGTCAAAGACGGCGGTTCATCGATCGATGACCTGCCCGACTGGTCGGCGCTGGGTGGCATCATTGATGCCATGCACCACTATCAGCCCACAGACAGCGGCATACAGCAGGCGATCAACCGCGCGATCGCCGCTGCTTCTGCCCTCGGCGGCGGGGCGGTCATGCTTGTCAACAAAGGTGCGGTGTATGCTGCGACCGGCAGTATCGTGCCGAAAACGGGCGCGCATCTGTTTGGCTTCGGGCGGCCGACCATCCGCCTGGCAAATGGGGTCAACAAATCGCTGATCGAGAGCGAAAACTTCCTCGCCCTTTCAGGGACCAACAGTGGTCTGGGTGTCTCGAATGTGTCGATCCGCGACATGATCCTGGATGCCAATCGCGCCAACAATACCGGCGCGGGCGCGAACGAGGGGCATTGCGTTGCCCTGTTCGGTCGCGACTTCCTGTTGCAGGACTTGCTGTTGAAAGACGCGCGGCGTCGTGGCCTCCATACGGAATATGGCACCGGCGCCGTCGGGGTCAGTCCCTTCAACGCGCGCTTGCGCGGCGTCACCATCAACACCGCTGGCGAGGATGGCTGGTACAACAAGGTATCGGACCTTCATCTTGACAGCGTCAACATCCGGTCGGCGGGGCAGAATACGGACAACAGCTTTGACGCGATCTATCTCGGCGCTTCTGGCGGCGTTCGCGGCGTCAATCTGAACGTCTGGCGGGGCGGCGGCGGGGCATCGACTACGCATCGCTACAGCCTGAATATCGAAGGCGGCGCATCGACTATCCACGGCCTCAACCTTGAAACCGCGAAAACGGCAAACCTCCGCCTCGGCAGCAATCGCAACTCGATCACCGGTCTAGTCAGCTACAATATGCTGATCGGTGCGCTGTATCATGCAATCGTGGATGGAAACAGCAACACGCTCGACATGATCGTGCAGGCTGGTGGCGTAACTGGCGAGGCCACGACCGCTTTCGGCGTCAAGCTGGGCGACGTGATCGCGGTGTCGAGCAATGAAGTGCATGTCGCGATGACCGGCCATTCTGGCGGGCTGCTGGACTTCGCCAATTCAGGCGGCCTTAACAAGGTCACCGGGGAGATCTACCGTCCGACTGGCGGCGCGTTCTACACCGGGACCGTGCGATCCACGGATAGGGTCGATATCACGGCCGATGGCGCCTCCCCCACCGAACAGGCCAGCTATTCGAAAAAGGCTGGCTCTGGCGGGTCGATCACGCCCGTTGGCACGACACAGGCGGGCGCGGCCCTGCTGCGGCACACCGTCAACCGCGTCTACACGACCTCATCGTCGAACGATGCGACGCTCTTGCCCAAGGCGGCGGCGGGCCTCGAACTGACGGTGGGCAATATCGGCACGGTGACGATCAGCGTTTTCCCCACCGGAGCGGACAACCACCAGGGGCTGGCGGCGTCGGCGGCTTATACAATTCCGGCCGGTGCAAGCAGGATATTCAAGGCGCTCTCATCGACCGAATGGGGTGCGGTGTGATGGTCGATGAACCAACCAGCGCGCACTGGCTTAGGGAGATGGCCAATGCCTGACGATCAATCAATGACGCTAGCAGTGGGGCGCATGGAAGGCCAACTCCGAGAAGTCGTGCACACGGTCAACAATCTGGCGCAGAAGTTCGAGGATGTGGCCCGCGCGGTGGACAAGACATCGCACATTCCTGCCGCCGTTGCCGAAAATAGGGCCGCAACCGTCGCGCTCGAAGTCCGCGTGACGGCGCTGGAGGCGTCCGAAAACCAGCGCAAGGGTGCGGTCAAGCTTACCGAATGGGCAATCCGCGTGGTGCCGTTCGCGGCGCTTGGGGCGGGATTCGCGGCAGTAGCAAAGGTGGTGGGACTATGATGGAGCGTTTCAAGGCGCGGCTGATTGCGGACTGGCGCAAGGCCTATCGTCTCTGGTCCGTGCGCCTGTCGGCCATGGGGCTGGCCGTCATGTCGGCCTGGCCATCCATCCCGCAGGAAATCCGCGAACAGATACCGGGGCAGCGCTGGATTGCCGCCGCGATCTTCGCCGCCGTGATCCTTGGCCGGATCATCAATCAGGAGAAACAGGATGGCGAGTAAAAAGCAGGGTGGCATTGCCGCCGCCGCCATTGCCATGATCGCCTCTGTCATCGCTGTAGAGGGCGGCTATGTCGATCATCCCAACGACCCCGGCGGAAAGACCAACATGGGGATCACTGAACAGGTGGCCCGGCAAGAAGGCTATTCCGGCCCGATGCGGACGCTGCCACGGAGCGTGGCCGAGAATGTCTATTATCATCGCTACCTCGTTGGGCCGGGCTATGCCCCGCTGATCTCGATCGATGCCGCCGTGACGGAAGAATTGTTCGATACCACGGTGAACATGGGACGGGCGCGCCCCTCCCGATGGTTTCAGCAGTCGATCAACGCCCTTTGCGGAACCCGGCTGGTCGCAGATGGTCGCGTCGGCCCTGCGACGATCAAGGCTTATGGCGACTGTCAGGCCACCTTCGGGGCGGCCCCCCTGTGCGTTGCGACGCTCGATCGTCTCGATGCGCAGCAGTCAGCAGAGTATGATCGTCTTGCCCGCGTCAATCCGCGCCTCCGCGTGTTCCTGAAAGGGTGGAAGGCGCACCGGGTCGGCAATGTCGATCGTGCCAAGTGCAAGGCGGCAAAGCCGTGATCCTCTCCCGCATCCAGCAGGCCGCGATCATCGGCGCCGGGGTTGTGATCGCCGCGCTGGCGATCTTCGCCACCATCCAGACATTCCGCCTGAGCAGTAGCCAGCGTGCGCTGAAGGATGAGCGCGAAATCGTCAAGCGGATGAATGCCGAATCCGCCGCCGCCAATGGCCGCTATCGGTCGCTTGAACAGCGCCACTTGCAGGACACCCAACGGATCGAGAAGGACAAGGCCGATGAAATTGCCGATATGCGCGCTGATCGCGATGCTGCTCTTGCCGAGCTGCACACGCGTCCGCGTCGCCCCACCGCCTCCGCCACCCAAGGCGCAGCCGTTCCGGAAGATGGACCCGGCTGTACTGGATCGGCCCTTTTTGCCGACGATGCGGAATTTCTTGTCGGGGAAGCTGCCAGAGCCGACGAAATCCGCGCCGAAGTAAAGGCCTGCTACGCGCAATATGACAGCCTGGCGCAGGCGCTGGAGGCCGCGCCATGATCGGGTATGGAATCGGGCTGTTTGTGAGTTCGCTTCTCGCCGGGACGTCCACGCCTGAACCTGCCGCGACATGGATGGCCGCCGCGACGCGCGGTGAGGTTGCCACATCGACCGGATCAACCGGGGCAAACCCGCGCTTCATGTGCCGCAGCCGTCATGTCATGGGGCAAGGTACTTATTTCGGCCTCACGCTGGTCTATGCCAACTATTTCGTCGGCACATCCAACAGCGAGACGGGCGCGGTCGCCGCCGCGACGCTGGTCGTGAGCATGGAAATCCCCGGCGCGCCGACACAGACAGTCGAGGTCAAATGGTCCGGCGCGGGCAGTGTCATCATGGCGGGCGGCGCAGCGTGGGTCGAAAGCGACGTGATCCTGCCTTCGCATTTTGGCCTGCTCATTTTCCCGGCGGGAACGATGTTCTGGCTTCGCGCGAACCGCGACAATATCACCGGCGATATTCGCGTGTTCAACGGCACTGTTGGTAGCGTGGCTGGAGAGGGTGCCTATACCTCCCCGACCAGCGGTGCTGGCACCGACCAGCATATGGGAACAGGACCGCTTACCCTGCCCACGGGCGGCGGGGCCAACAGCAATCTTTTCATGCCTATCCTTATCAAGGGCCTGTCCAACACGCACGGCAAGACCCCGTTCTTCATCGGTAACAGCATCGCTTATGCGCAGGGCGAAGGACTGCTTGGCGCGAATGATGGCGAGTTCCAGGGCGGCATGCTGCGCAAGGCGGCCTTTGCGCTCGGCCTGCCATGGACGTCCGTCGCGCGCCCTGCGACGTCGGTATCGACCTACATCATGTCGGACAGCGGTGTGCCGCGTAACGCCAAGCGCGTGCTGCTCTACCCCTATTTTTCCGATTATTATGACGACTATGGCACCAATGATCTGGGCAACACCAACACGTCGACCGGCAGCGCGCGGACGGCCGCGCAAATCCTTGCCGATCGCATGACCATGTACGACCAGATACTGGCCGTGAACCCGAACGCCAAAATCCACCCGATCAAGATGACGCCGCGCGTGTCGGCCGGCAGCTATGCCAATGCGCCGGCATCGCAGGTGCCGGTGGGCAATTACGCGGTGAACGATGTGGGCGGCCGGACTGACGTCAACAACGGCCTGGTCGCGGCGATCGGGACGCATGGCATCGTTTCCGTCGTCGATACCTCGACCAACGTCATGGCGGACGCAACATTGACCGATCGGATCGCCCAGATCGGCGGATCGCCCGGCAGCGTGGACGGGCTGCATCCGACATCGGCGATGTATCTGCTCATGAAAGAGCCGGTGCAGCTGGACATGGCAGCATAGGAGCGCGGCATGACAATCGAATATGGACAGCTTTACACCAATGCGCGCGGCGATGTGCGCGAGGTGCTGGCGGTGGCTGGCGATATGGTCGACTATCTGGAACAGACGGGCGAAGATCCCCAGCAGGGGCAGTGTTCGGTCGTGGAATTTGAAAGCTGGGTGGAGGCCTAAGCTTTCATCCTGCCGATTTCATGCGCGATATACTCGAACAGGCGGCGCTCCGTAAAATCCTTCGCGCCGCGGTCGAGCGCAATCTTCAGCAACCGGTCGACCCAATCGACGGGCAGGACGACGGGAACGTCCGGTTCCAGATCGATGCGCAAAATCCCGCGCTCTTCGGGATAGGCTTCGCCAAGCAATCCTTCCCTGAAAAGGTGCGCAATAGAATAGGCTTCGGTGGGAAGCGTCCATTGGCGCACGACGAACGGGTCGTAGGTGATGGTGGCCTTGCTCATGAGAACGTAATGAGAACATCGGCGCGAGTCGGGTCAAGCGCGTTGACAGGCGGCCTGTCGCAAACCACCTTCCCGACCATGTGCAATCGGGCTGAACGTGGCGATACGCAGAAGGTGCTGCAACTGTTCGGCGCGCGGATCGGCGCGCGGTTCAATGAGGGGCCATTGGAGGTCCATCCCAAATCGCCGGGCAGCGTCGTGCGCATGGATGGCGACGGCCTGGTATTGGAGCAGATGACATGGGGCTTCCCGGTCTCGCTGCGCGGCAAGAGCGGGCAGCCGCTCAAGCCCAAGCCGGTCAATAATGCGCGCTTCGACAAGCTGGGGTCATTCTGGAAGCGATGGGCCGCCGAACCGCGCCAGCGCTGCCTGATCCCGACTGCGCGATTCGCGGAGGCTGTGGGCGAGCCGGGCCGCATGACCGAAACATGGCTCAGCGTGAAGGATCAGCCGATTTTTGCCTGGGCGGGGCTTTGGACGCAGAGCGACGAATGGGGCCCGGTCTATACCGGCGTGATGACCCACAATGCGCCAGAGCTGGCTGACATCCACGACCGGTCGCCGGTCATCCTCGATCCACAGGATTGGAACGCTTGGCTGACTGCGCCACTCGAAGCGCTCTATCAATTCGACCGGCCCTATTCGGCAGACCGCATGATTGTTGACGCGACTGACGCACCCTGGTTCCGGCCTAAGGGGATGCCTTAGAAATCTATGTTTCGAAGCTCCATCATCCTCAAAGCGAGTTCCTCACGCCGGGTCGGATGTTCTGGATCAGTTGCACTGAGCCAGACCTTCGTCAGGTCATCATCACTCAACGTAGACAATTCAGCTTCAATTTCGCGGTCTTCCATAGCGTGATCGTCGCGTGGGAGGGTGATTCGGTCAAGGGCTAGTAGCCCTCCAAAGGATCGGCTTCTGATCGCGCGGGATGCGGTGCTTGCCCCGCGCCATCGGGTGCGTGGGCGCTCCGCTCTTCGTCTTGCCCCAGCACCACAAGTCGGGATACGGCTCTTCGTCGCCCTGTATCGCCTCGATGACATGCTCGATCCACATGTCGTCCCACGCGATGTTGCCCCAGCAGACGAAGACCTGGTCTGCTTCCTTGGCCACCTTCGCGACGTGCGGAAGGTTGGTCATGATCATCTGATCGCGCGCGAACCAGTCGTCCGTCTTGTGCCATTCGGCGCGCTTGCGGCACTCGGCCGGGCTGGACGTACAGAAGGGGTAGAGGTTGACTGCACGATAGCCGCCAAAGCCGAACAGCTGGAACCAGGCGTTCCACCATAGCGAGGTCGGATCGTCCTTCAGGGCGTCCGCCATCGAGGGATTGCAGCCGATCACGCACGCGATCGGGCCTGGTCCCCAGCGGCGGCTTAGCTCGATGCGGTCGCCGCTCACGAATATCGCGTCGCGTTGCATGGTTTCATGGCCGAACAGGTCGAGGGGAAGCGGTGCGTTCATTGCGAACCTCGAAGCAGTTTGATGATCTGCGCATCCCGCTTGCGCTTCTTCGGAAAGTCGTAAGGTTGGCCTGCCTGGTCGACATAGATGCGCGGCGAATACCGATCGTCGAAAAACTCGGGCTCGTGCGTCTCAATGATGACGCCGCGCACATCCATCACGTACCGTGCGGCTGGCGGTTCGGTCCAGATCGCGAGGCGGACGCCTTTCGTTCCTGATGGCTCCCAGCGCTTGCCCTGGTTGGACCAGAGACCGAAGCAACGCCAGAAGGGCGATCGCTGGCCCGGCCACGGACGGGATAGAATATCGCCTTTGCCATTGGTCAGGCTCGGTCCGAACCGCTCGCTCCAATCGAAATGCCAGACCGTCGTGCCGTCTGTGATGCGATAGTCCTCTGGCTCGCTGAATGTGCAGATGTGGGGAATCATTGCCCGACAAGCTCCCGGAATAGGATCGGCTGGACAGATCCGTCATTATTCACGGTATCCAGCCAGACGTCAGCGTTTGGTTCATCACCGCTCCAGCCGTTCGGCCATGTTTTGGCGGCTATCAGCTCGCGGATGCGCGCCTCCTCCTCCGCGTCGATCAGCACCATCCCGGGCCGACCCAGCCGCTCAGCCGCGTTGTTCACGGCGTCCTGAATGCGCAGCACGGTATCGAGCCCCATAAGCCGCGCCTCGAATGTCAGCGGCCCCATGCGCTGCTGATTGGATTGGAGCGTACCATCCTTCCGATACTGGAAGCCCGGCTGGCGCTTCCGCCATTTCGGCTTTTTCAACTCCAGATACAGGCGCTTCAAACCAAGCAGCGGTGACAGATGATCCCATGCTTCCAGCTTCAGCACCGCGCCTAACGCGCCGTCAGTTGCGATCAGATTGCAGCCGGTGCAGCCGGTCCGCATGTCCTCGACGCCGCCATAGCCTTCTGCAATCATCCGCGTCGGCCAAGCGCCGAATTCCCCCCACGGGGCAAAGACGCTCAGCCAGTCCCAAACATTGCACAGGGTCCAATGGTCGATCGGTGCAAACGTGTCGGTCAGCGTGCCGGGCAGGTCTGTCTGCAACCACCCCTGCCCACATTCTGCGCCATTGCGGGTGCAGGAGAGCGATATCCGCGCGTCGCGCGCATCACTCTCCCCGCGCCGAACGCCGGTGATGGTGAGGCATTTGCCGTCCAGCCTGCCAACGGTGTCGGCGATCGCAACCGTCATCGGCTCGACCTTGATCTGCGGCGTGCACCAGCGGAATGTGTTGCTGGGCGGTGGAACGCCACGGCCGAACATATAGACGTAGAATCGATCGTCCATCGGCGCGACCACTTCCATTACGGTGATACCCATGGCGCGCAGCCGGCCCATCATCACACGGGCCGCGGCCTGGAGCGGCGGCAGTTCCATGCGGGTGTCAGCATACATGACGGTGAGCGTCTTTGGCGCCGGGATCGCGCCGCACTGGATCAGCGTCACGATGACGGTAACAACGCAACTGCTATCCTTCCCGCCGGAATAGGCAAGGATCCAATGGTCGTAGCTGGTGGCATGGGCGAGGAGGTTGGCAACAGTCCGCTCCACGCATTCACCAACGGCCGCGCGGTGGTCGCCGGTGAAAAGGGTGGGCTGGGATCGGGACGGCTCGCCGGCACCGAGAGAGTAAAGGCGATCGAGCTGGATCACGCCGCCATCTCCATCACCGGAAGCCCCGGCTGGTTCGCCGCCACCAATGCCCTCGCCACTGGCGGGCAGACGCTATTCCCGATCGCGCTGATCTGCATGGCGATCGGCAGCGCCCCAAACTTCCGGTTGCCCTTCTCCGTCGTGTACCAGCACTCAGGATTGAGGACGTAGCTGTCGGGAAAGCCTTGGGCGCGGGCCAGCTCGCGCGGCTTGAGCATCCGCAGGCCGATATCGACGATGATGTAGGTGACCGCGTCGATCGTCACCGTGACGACGGCAAAGCGGGCCTTTGTCGTGATCGTGTCGAGTGGCCGGTCGACAGGCTGGCTTTGAGATGCTTCGTTCTCGCCATCCGTCGCGTAATATTTCACGAGGAACGACGCGACCTTGACCGCGCTGGCCATCAACTCAGGCGGTAAATCCCCCTCCTCGACCAGCATCGTCTCAACAATGCGCTGCTGCGATCCTGTCGTCGTGGCAGTCGATAGCGGCCGTCGTGCATCTCGCCCGGCAGAGTGGGTGTTGCGTGGCCCGCCATTTGCCTGCTCGATATGGGCGGTGACGATGGCGTGGTGCTGACCATCGGCTGTGATCGTCTTGGCTGGGGTGTCGGGTCGGCCCTCCCCTCCACCGCTGGAATAGAAATGCGAGAGGAAAGCCGTGGCAACGGCGGCATCGGCTTTTGCCGTCGTGGTCGGATACGGGCCAACCAACGACATTGGCGGGCTTTGGCCGCGCCGCCCCCCGACACCAATCAATGTCGCGCCAATGACACCATTCGTATCCTTCTTTGATGCGGCAACGGTGTGGTGAGGCTCATCCACCGGGCGATTGTGGCCGCCGTGCTGGCCATAGGTCACCAGCGCAGCTTGCACGACGTTCTGATGCGCTCCGCCCGCCGTGATAGTGTGGGTCGGCTCGTCGGCTGCCGTGAAAGGCTTTTGCGCGTTGCGATTGGTCATGATGTGCGGGACCAGCACCGCCTCCGCCCGACCAAGCGGTGTTGCCCCGGCCGGTCGCGCAGATTGGCCATTGGCCGTGACGGTCGGCATCGCCTCATCCATCGGCGAGCCAATGCCAGTGCTGTAGAATTTGGTGACGTGCGGAGCCAAGACAGCATCAACCACACCATACTCAGGCTGCGTCGTGACTGTCCGCACTGGATCCTGCGGGTCAAAGACCCGCGCCGCGCGCGTATTGGTGAAAGCGGTTCCGACAATGAAGGGCTTGGCCGCGTTCACGACATAGCGCATCACGCCATGCGCGATCCGCCGCATGGTGCTGTCAGCCAAATCCTTCTTGCGCCCAAAGATCGAGGGGCAAGGAATAGACCAGTCGATGCACTCAGCCGCCGTGCGATAGGGCAGCAGCTTGCCGCTCTTCACTCCCGGCGAATCCGCTCGCCCATGCGTGGGCTTCGGCCAGATGATGGGCAGACCATCGCAGCGCATGATCATGTAGAGCCGCTTCCGGCTGGTCGGCGCGCCATAGTCGCACGCGCGCAGGATCTTGTGGGCCACCTTATAGCCCAGCGCCCGGATCGCCTTCACGAAGCGCTTGAACTCGCGCCCCTCCTGCCCCTTGATTGGAAAGCCCTCATCGTCGAGCGGCGCGGCATATTCAAACTCTTCGACGTTCTCCAGATAGCCGACGGTCGGCCGGACCTCTTTGAGCCAGGCGACGACTTCCCAACACAGCGCCCGGATCGATCGATCCTTGACCGGCCCGCCCTTCGCCTTGCTGAATTCCTTGCAATCAGGACTGAACCACGCGCCAGAAACCGGCCGCATCTTCGTGGCGGCCAACGGCCAGAGCGCTTTGATGTCCTGACAGAAATGTTCGGTGCCGGGATGGTTCGCCTTGTGGATGGCGATAGCCGTCTCGCTGTGATTGACGGCGATATCCACCTCGCGGCCGATCGCCTGAGCAATGCCAGTGCTTGCTCCGCCGCCGCCGGCGAAGCCATCGATGAAGAGACCCTGAAACATTATGCGGCGCTCCTACTAGGCATGTCGTCGTGCGTGCGTCCGTCGAGCTCGCGCCCGGCTGCTTTCTTCCCGACGTTGCGCATCATGTGGAGATTGTCGCCGTGGAAGCCCTGCCCACCGGCACGGTTAAGCCAGCGCTTCCGATTCCAATCCCCCGGCTTCGGCACGTCGCGCCAATCAGGATCGTCTCGGTCACGATCGTAGATCGAGATCCAGTTGCCCCACTGCTTGAAGAAAAAGGCGACGAGGAAGCTGCACTGCTCTCGGATGCTGCGCGCCCATGCCGGGTGCATCGGCCGGGCGTCGGGGCCGCTTTCTCCGCCGACCACAACCCAGTCTAGGCTGTTCAGAGCAGCGGGCAGCTTCCGCACTGGCCTATGCCCGGATCCGGTGTGGTAGCCGGTCATAGCATCTAGCGTGACGCCTTCGGCAACCGGGATATTGCGGAGATCGACCGGCCCCAACAGCGGCTCGCAGGACAGCCAGCGGATGGCCGCAGGTGTGGCAAGCAGATCGGGGATGCGCAGATCTGCGCGCTTCTGATCCTCGACCGACACGCCCTTCCAAGCGTTAGGGAGAGGCCATGCGCTGAGATCGCGATCATAGCTGAACCGAGGCGCGAGGCCGAACAGGCGGCGCAACTCGGCGATGTTGTGCTTCAGGATCATGGATGAGCCGTCCGCGCCCCGGCAATTTTCGACAGCGCGCTCCCAGTTGAACCCCTCGACATAGGCACGCATACGGTCCGCACGCTTGGTCAGCACCTGGAAGGTGTGCTGCGGGTTAAGCGCCATCACCACGAAGACGCGGTCAATGGCCTGTTCCGAAACATCCTCATGGAACAGGTCCGACATGCTGTTGACGAACCACATGGTAGGCGCACGGCGGCGCAGTGGTTCCATCAGCGCATTGTCGTTGGCGGCAATCTTGCCGGTCCAGACAAAGCCGTTCTTCGTTTTCTGCGTCGTGCCCTGACAATAGGGGACGCCCATTGCCTCCAGCCGACCGGCCATCTTCATCGCGTAGCAACGGGTGCAGCCGGGGGACTGGAGCGAGCAGCCGACGATAGGGTTCCATGTCCGCTCAGTCCATTCGATCGCGGTCTCACCCATGAGCGCCCTCCGTCACCGGCGTGACCCGGTTGAGCAGGTAGCAACCGCTGATCCCGTCTAGCCAGACGACTGCGGAATGTCCTGACAGCAGCTCGGCTGGCGAGCGGGTCTTTGTCGTGATGGTCGAGCCATTATCGCGGCGGACGGTGACCGCCTGCCCGACCGGATAGTGCTTGTTCCAGTTATCGACCTGGCGCTGGGCGTATTTGGGCTTGTTCAGAAGGGCCATCATAGTTTCTCCGCAAATTGAGCAGCGCCGGGCCAATTCCACAGGCCTTGCGCGCCGCGCATCGGCTGGGGTTCGTCCCACTTCTCGATGTCGAGCATCGGCCAGCCCCAATTGGCGTGCTCGCTCCGATCGCTATCGAAGCCGGGCAGGCCGGGAAGTTCGTCCTCCGCCTCTTGAGGGAAGCCGAATTCCTGCACCGCGATCTCGATGCCGTTGCGGGGTTCGCCAAGGATGGCGGTGCCAAGGCCAGCCGACAGCGGCAGGCCCACCGGCTTCTTGAAGTGGTAGAGCGGCATCAGCAGATCGAGCGCCGCGTCCACATGCAGGCAGGTCGCCGCCGCGTTCGCGCCACCGAATTTCAGATGGTCCACGATGTCGCGGATCTCGCTGGCGCGCATCGGCCGGGCTGACGCATGGATGACGAGGCGCTGGCCGATCGCTGAGCGCGGGGCCTTCCAGCCGCGAAACTCGAACGGCTTGGCGCCGACGACGATTAGCGAGGCCCATGGTTGCCAGAGGGTGAGCGCCTTCATGCTGCCAACTCCTGCGCGTCGCCGGGCTGGTAGATGATCGGATGATCAGCAGGCAGATATTCCCGAAATGCTGCCACCGCTTCGTCGATGTTCGGGTGACGGCTGGCGATGCCGCCCTCATGCGAGCGCTGGAAGAAGGTCAGCTCGAAGTGGCCGGTCGCTTTCGCACGCACTTCGCAACGGATGCGAGACTCATGGCAGAGCAGTACGAGGTTGGTCAGCGCGTAAAAGTCGAACGTCGCCATGCGCCCGTCGCGCCAAGGCACGGACAGGCCTCGCCCTCCGAAGCTCCAGGCAACTTTCTCCCAATTGATAGGTGCGTTGTAGATGCCGCCGCCGACCATCCCGAGGATGTCCATCACCTTCGACTGGAACCGGTTCAGCTTCTCCGGCACCGGCTTCCACGCGCGGCGTTTCGCGTTGATCTGATTATACGCCTTGTTGTTTTCTTCGACCCAGCCGGCATGATCCATACGGTTGTAGCTCATGCCGCACCCCCGGTGCGCGGCTGGGCGCAGGTGCAGAAACCACGCGATTGCGCCGTTTCCTTCTCCGGTGTAGCTCCGGTGAAAACCCGGCCCATTGCCGAGTCGTTCCCCCTATGGTCCGCGCGGTTATCGCGGTCTAGATGAGGATTTCCGCGCCCTGCGGCGCTAGGCGTTGCCTTCGGGAGGCAGGGGCCGGAGGTTCGAATCCTCTTTCCCCGACCACATTTCTTCACAGCATCCGGATATGATCCACCCCGTCAGGGGAAAAGGCCGTGCGCGGCCCGATTTGTTGCGTCCACGCAACGTGCGGCCTGCCCTGCCATGGCCAGCATCTTTCGACAGATGTCATATGTCGAAAGCGGGCAAGGCAAAGTTGTGCAGTCGTAAAAGATGTTTGACCCAGCCCTGCCCTGCCGCGATGATCCAACCCATCGGTACGGCCAACCGGCCGCATCCCAAGCACAATCCGACCCGCTTGACGCGGGCATTTGCAGGTGGAGACGAACCTTGCACAGAAGAGATTTCCTGGCCTTTGGCACCATGGGCATAGGCGGCCTGATCCTGCCTTCGATGTTCGGCAAGGTAATTGCCGCGGAGGAACTGAACAGCGCCATCGACGTCACCGTGAAGAAGGCACTGGCCGACGCGGCGTTGAATGCCGCCAAGAGCGCTGGCGCGACCTATTGCGACGTGCGCGTGGGCCGTTACCTGCGCCAGTTCGTCATCACCCGCGAACGCAATGTCGAAAATGTCGTCAACACCGAATCGACCGGCGTTGGCATCCGCGTGATCGCAAACGGCGCCTGGGGCTTTGCCGCCACCAACGATATGACAAGGGAAGCCGTGGCCAAGGCAGCGGCCGAGGCCGTCGCCATCGCAAAGGCCAATGCGCCCACCCAGTCCGCCCCGGTTCAGCTTGCCCCGGTCAAGGGCGCGGGTGAAGTCAGCTGGCGCACGCCGATCGTCAAGAACAGCATGACCGTGCCGATCAAGGACAAGGTCGACCTGTTGATGGGCGTGAACGCCGCCGCCATGGACGCGGGCGCGGACTTCATCCGCTCCATCCTGTTCCTGGTCAATGAGCAGAAATATTTCGCCAGCACCGACGGCAGCTATATCGACCAGGATGTTCACCGCATCTGGGCGCCGATGGAGGTCACCGCCGTCGACAAGACGACGGGCAAGTTCCGCGTCCGCGAAGGCCTGTCCGCGCCGATGGGGCTGGGCTTTGAATATCTGGACGGCGCAGCGTCCGGCAAGACCGTGCTGCCCAATGGCGTCACCGTCTATGGCAACAGCTATGACATGAAGGAGGATGCGATCGCCGCCGCCAAGCAGGCGCGCGCGAAGATCAAGGCCCCCTCGGTCAAGCCCGGCAAATATGATCTGGTGCTCGATCCTTCGCACACCTGGCTCACCATCCACGAATCGGTCGGCCATCCGCTCGAACTTGACCGGGTGCTGGGATATGAAGCCAATTATGCGGGCACCAGCTTTGCCACGATGGACAAGATGCAGAGCCATTTCCAATATGGCAGCGACAAGGTGAATATCGTCGCGGACAAGACCCAGCCCGGCAGTCTGGGCGCGGTCGCCTATGACGATGAAGGCGTCAAGACCAAGAAGTGGGACTTGATCCGCGACGGCAAGCTGGTCGGCTATCAGGCGATCCGCGATCAGGCGCATATCGAGGGCAAGAGCGAGAGCGACGGCTGCTGCTACGCCGACAGCTGGTCCAACGTCCAGTTCCAGCGCATGGCGAACGTCAGTCTGGAACCCGGCAAGGCCAAGCAGAGCGTGGCCGACATGATCGCCAATGTCGAAGATGGCGTCTACATCATCGGCGACGGCAGCTTCTCGATCGACCAGCAGCGCTATAATGCGCAATTTGGCGGTCAGCTCTTTTACGAGATCAAGAACGGCAAGATCACCCAGCAGATCGAGGATGTCGCCTACCAGATCCGCACGCCGGAATTCTGGAACGCCTGTGCGGGCGTATGCGACGCCAGCGACTATCGCCTGGGCGGCTCCTTCTTCGACGGCAAGGGCCAGCCTGCGCAGGTTTCGGCCGTATCGCACGGCTCCAGCACCGCGCGTTTCAACGGCATCAACGTCATCAACACCGCCCGTTCGCTCGGTTGATCGGTCAGGGAGAGAAAAATATGAGCATCCTTTCCGAAGCACAGGCCAAGGCGATCCTGACCAAGGTCGTGGGCTTTTCCAAGGCGGACGAATGCACCGCGCAGCTGACCGGTTCGACCCGCGGCAATGTACGCTTTGCCCGCAACGATGTGTCGACCGCAGGCATTACCGACAATATCGATCTGTCTGTGCAGGTCGCCTTTGGCAAACGGGTCGGCATCGCGACCATCAACCAGTTTGACGACGCCGCGCTGGAGCGCGTGGTGCGCCGGGCGGAGGAACTGGCGAAGCTGGCCCCGGAAAACCCGGAATTCATGCCCGCCGTCGACAAGCAGACCTACACGCCGACGCCGACATTCAGCCCCGCGACCGCCGGGATTACCGCCGCCTATCGCGCCAAGGTAGCGAGCGATTCGATCGCGCCCTGCCGCGCCGAAAAGCTGGTCGCGGCAGGCTATCTTGAGGATCAGGCCGGGTTCGTCGCCTTCCTCAACAGCAAGGGCAATTACGGGTATCAGACCGGCACGAGCGCCGATTACACCTGCACCGTCCGCACCGAGGACGGGCGCGGCTCCGGTTGGGTCGGGCATAATGTGCAGGACGTCGCCAACTTCAACGCAAGCGAGGATATTCGCATCGCGATGCGCAAGGCCAGTGCGTCAGCGGACGCCAAGGCGCTGGAACCGGGCAAATATACCGTCATTCTGGAACCGGCGGCTGCCGCTGGCCTCATTCAGTTCATGTTCTTTTTCTTCGATGCCCGCTCCGCCGACGAAGGCCGCAGCTTCCTGTCGAAAAAGGGTGGCGGCAACAAGCTGGGCGAACAGGTGTTCGGGCCGCAGGTGAACTTCTTCGCCGACCCGGCCTATCCGGGCGCGGCCGTCTATCCGTGGGATGAGGAAGGCCTGCCGCGCACGAAAATGCCGATCGTCGAGAATGGCAAGCTCGTGAACATGGAATATTCGCGCTACTGGTCGCAAAAGCAGGGCAAGCCCGCCATGGCGCAGCCCGGCAACCTGATCATGACCGGCGGCACCAAATCGACCGCCGATCTGGTCCGCACGACCGAGCGGGGCATATTGGTGTCGCGCACCTGGTATATCCGCATGGTCGATCCGCAGACGGTGCTGCTGACGGGCCTGACTCGCGACGGCACCTTCTATATCGAAAATGGCCAGATCAAATATCCGATCAAGAATTTCCGCTTCAACGAATCCCCGGTCATCATGCTCAACAATGTCGAAGAGCTGGGTAAACCCGTCCGCGTTAAGGGCGACGAGGCGGACACGCCGATCATCGTGCCGCCGATGAAGCTGCGCGATTTCACCTTCACGTCGCTGTCGGACGCGGTGTGAGGCCCGTTGGCGCGATATGACGCGGAGCGAGTTCCTTCGGTTGATGGCGGGCGGTCTGGCCAGTGCAATGCTGGCCCGACCGCTCGCGGCCGCGGGGGGCTATGATTTCTGGTTCACGCGACTGCGATATGATTCGGGCGACTGGGATGTCGACCAGCGGATGCCGTCCAACCTGATCACGTCGCTGATCGACTATACGACATTGCGGGTGGACCCGAAGGAGCATGTCATCGCCCTGTCCGACCCCAGGATGCTGACCGCGCCCTTCTGTTATCTGGCCGGGCACAAGCTGGTGGAGTTTTCGGCGGCAGAACGGCGCAATTTCGAACGTTATGTCCGCAATGGCGGGTTCGTGCTGGTCGATGATTGCAACCACGATATTGACGGCCTGTTCGCCCGGTCGTTCGAAGCGCAGATGGCCAAGATTTTCGGCAGCAAGGCGCTCAAGCAACTGCCCAATACGCACCCGCTCTACCGGTCCTTCTTCAAATTTGACGGCCCGCCCAATACCGGCTTCGAACTGAATGGCTGGGGCGACGATCTGGTTCATGACTATCTGAAAGGGATAGAGATAGAGGGGCGGCTGGGCGTGCTCTACAGCAACAAGGATTATGGCTGCGAATGGGACTATGACTGGCGCAACAAGCGGTTCCTGGCCGAGGACAACACCCGGTTCGGCGTCAATATCGTGATGTATGCGCTGTCGGTGTGATCGATAATTTTTACGCCTCCAATTAAACCCCGTTCGGGCTGCGCCTGTCGAAGCCTTGTTCTTCCCTTCAAGAAGGACGCCCCTTCGACAGGCGCGGGGTGAACGGTAAGCATGAAATTGCCCAGTAAGGGACCGTCTATGACCAGCATCACCGAAGCCGATATTCAGGGCCAGCTTGCCCGTTTGACCGAGTTGCGCGCCGCAATCGGCCAGGCGATCGTTGGGCAGAGTGAAGTCGTCGAACAATTGCTGATTGGGCTGCTTGCGGGCGGTCATTGCCTGCTGGAGGGCGTGCCGGGACTGGGCAAGACATTGCTGGTCCGCTCGCTGGGCGAAGCGCTGAAGCTGGACTTCCGCCGCGTCCAGTTCACCCCCGACCTGATGCCCAGCGACATATTGGGCACCGAACTGCTGGAGGAGGATCATGGCACCGGCCATCGCAGCTTCCGCTTCCAGAAGGGTCCGGTGTTCACCAACCTGCTGCTGGCCGACGAACTCAACCGCACCCCGCCCAAGACGCAGGCCGCGCTGCTGGAAGCGATGCAGGAAAAGACCGTCAGCTATGCCGGTGTGACGCACCGGCTGCCTGCGCCCTTCTTCGTGCTGGCGACGCAGAACCCGCTGGAACAGGCCGGCACCTATCCCCTGCCCGAAGCGCAGCTGGACCGCTTCCTGCTGCACATCCGCGTCGATTATCCGACCGAGCAGGAAGAACAGGATATTCTGGCCCAGACCACAGGCGCGAAGGCGAACGCCGTACCCGCCGTGATGCATGGCGATGAAGTGCTGGCCCTCCAGGCCTGGGTGCGTCAAGTACATTTCAGCGACGATCTGCTGCGCTGGGTCACCCGCATGGTGCGGGCCAGCCGCCCCGGCGATGGCGCGCCCGACGACATCCGCAAATATGTAAAATGGGGCGCGGGACCGCGCGCCGGCCAGTCGCTGATCCTGACGGCCAAGGCGCGCGCATTGCTGCATGGGCGGCTTGCCGCCACGCGGGAGGATATTATTGCGCTCGCCGCGCCGGTCATGCGCCACCGCCTGCTCCTGTCCTTCGCGGCGGAGGCAGAGGGGCGTAGCGCAGATGATGTCGTGGCCGCCTTGCTGCGCGCCGTACCGCTTAGCTGAACCGCGCATGGTCGATCTCATCCCCCCAGACGTACGGAACAGGCTGAAAAGCCTGCGCCTCGTCACGCGCCGGGCGGTGGGATCGCATGGCATCGGCCTGCACCAGAGCCACAGCCGGGGCGCGGGCCTCGAATTCGCCCAATATCGCGCCTATGAGCGCGGCGACGAATTGCGCCAGATCGACTGGAAACTCTACGCGCGGTCCGACAAATTCTTCGTGCGCGAAGCGGAGCGCGAAAGCCCGGTCGCGGTGTGGATATTGATGGACGCCAGCGCTTCGATGACGCAGGCCGATGCCGCGCGCCCGGACTATAGCCGCTTCGACGCCGCAAAAGGACTGGCGGCCTGCATTGCCGATCTGGCGATGCGGCAGGGCGATCGTTTTGGCTGGATGGCGCTGAGTGATCAGGGTCTGGCGCTGTTACCGCCAGCCAGCGGCGCGCGGCAGCGGGACCGGCTGCTGCTGGAACTGATTGGAGTGAACGCGGTCGGCGGCTTTGCGCCGGAGGACCAGCTTGGCCCCGTGTGGGAGCGGATCGGCGCGCGCGATCTGGTCATTCTGCTCAGCGATTGTTTCGATCCCGGCGCGGTCGAACTGGCGGAAAAGCTGGCGGCGGCGGGTCGCGAGACATTGCTGATCGAAATGCTGACGGTGGCCGAGCGCGATTTTCCCTTCGACGGCGGCTATCGATTCCGCGATCCCGAAACGGGCGAGGAATTGCTGGCGGCT
>NZ_BARE01000033.1 GCF_000367345.1 Sphingobium xenophagum NBRC 107872 | reverse complement strand
AGCCCCCAAGTTCAAGGCTGGCAAGGGTCTCAAGGATTCGGTCAACTGACGATCAGGGCGCTTGCCATTGGGCGAGCGCTCGACGTCTGACCCAAGCCGGTGTCGCGGCCGGAAAGCGTTTAGGAGAGTAGCGTTGCCAGAGGGAATTGTCCCAGGCGCGCATGTATGTCTGGGCAAAGGGGTGAAGGCTGATCCAGTCTTTGCCCCTTTTTCCGTTCATGGGACAATGTCGGTTAAGGGGGCGGCATGACGGGTAGGATGGGTGCGTTCGGCGCGCTGGCGCTGGCACTGGCCCTGTCGGCGTGCGCGGGGGGCGATTATCGCCCGGTGCGCGACGTGCCCGTCAGGATCGGCCCGCCCTACACCGTGCGGGGCGTCACTTATGTCCCGGCTGCCGATCCGGGCTATGACATGCTGGGCTATGCCAGCTGGTACGGATCGGAATCTGGCAATCGTACGGCCAATGGCGAGCGTTTCCGGCCCGACTGGGTGACGGCGGCGCATACCAGCCTGCCGCTGCCCAGTTATGTCGAGGTAACGGCTCTGGACAGCGGGCGCACCATCGTCGTGCGGGTCAATGATCGCGGGCCGTTTGCGGGCAAGGGGCGCGTGATCGACCTGTCGCGCGGCGCGGCCGAGCAACTGGGCATGCGCGCGCAGGGGCATGTCGCGGTGCGGGTGCGAGTGGTCAATCCGCCGGAAAAACAGCGCGAACGGCTGCGCAAGGGCAAGACGGCGGAGGAGCGTCCGCGCGTGCCCGAACGAATTCTGGTCAAGCTGCGCGCGCAGATGAAGGCTGCGGGCCTGTAACCCTCGCGCGAAAGATGGCGCGGGAGCAATTGCCTGCTTGACGCCCGGTTATCCGCCGCATATGTGCCCACTTCTCGCGGGGCAAAGCGCCCCATGGTGAGTGCTGTGGCGATCGTAGCTCAGTTGGTTAGAGCGCCGGTTTGTGGTACCGGAGGTCGCGGGTTCGGATCCCGTCGATCGCCCCATTCTTTCTTCTCCTGGCCCGGTTCCGGCATAATTGCCGTGCAGGCGGGAAGGGGCTTCGCAGCATCGCGATTGCGCTCTATAGCCCCGGCATGACCGATGCGCGCGACAAGGGGCTGACCCTCAATCCCAAATTTGACGATCATGGCCTGATCACCGCCGTGGTCACTGATGTGGCGAGCGGCGACGTGCTGATGGTGGCGCACATGAATGCGCAGGCGTTGGCGCTGACGGTCGAGACAGGTCTTGCCCATTTCTGGTCGCGCAGCCGGCAGTCGCTGTGGAAGAAGGGCGAGACGTCCGGGCATATGCTGGCGGTGCGCGACATCCGGATCGATTGCGATCAGGACGCGGTGTGGGTGAAGGCGGTGCCAGCCGGGCCGACTTGCCATACCGGCGCGCGATCCTGTTTCTTCCGCCGCGTCGGGGCGGATGGGCTTATGGCGGTTGATGCGGCGGACTAGCCTGATCCTGTTGTTGTTGCTGGCGGCATGCCAGCGTGAACCGGCAAGCGACGCGGGGCCGGTGACGGGCGGTGTTGCCGCGTCGGGGCTGGAGCAGGCGGCGATCGCCAGCGGTGCAATCGCGGATGCGGCGGCGATTTCCCCCGTAGGATTGTTTCAGCGCAACCATGAGGCGGGGCGCGATGCGTTGTGCGTCATTCCCGGCAAGGGCGGCGCGCTGCGGTTCGGGCTGGAGGCCAATTTCGGCGAGGACCAAAGCTGCCGGGGACGGGGGAACGCACGCCGGACGGGCGACAAGCTGATCCTGAGTTTTGCCGGAGGCGACCGCTGCATCATCGTGGCGCAATATGATGGCGATCAGGTCGCGCTGCCGGGCGTGGTCGACATGGCCTGCGCTGACCTGTGCGAGGGGCGCGGCACGCTGGAGGGCGTGAGCTTTCCGCGGATCGCCAATGATGCGGCCAGCGCGCTGCGCGCGCGCGATCGCGGCGGCGATGCGCTATGCGAGGCTCAATAGCCGATATAGCGTCCGGGGCGATGGTTGACGATCAGTACCGCATTGATGGCCGCGGCTGACAGGATCGAGAGGGCGAAGCGGTCCACGCTGAGCAAGGGGAGCGAGGCCAACAGGATCAGCGCGTCGCCCAGCATCTGCGTCCGCCCGGCATTCCAGCCCCGGCGCCTTTGCAGCAGCAGGGCGATAACGCCCAGGCCGCCCACGCCTGCGCCATGGCGGGCGACGGCAAGGATGCCAAAGCCGATGATCGAGCCGCCGAACAGCGCGGCGAAAAGCGGGCTGACCTGCGCCAGATGCAGCGCCGACGGCATCATCAGTCCCATCGCCATGATCGCCAGATTGGCAAACAGCGTCTTGATGCCGAAGGCGATGCCCATCGCTCGTCCGGCGAAGAGAAAGAAGGGGATGTTTATGAAGAGAAACAGCGTCGCTGGCGGATAGTGGACGAGATAGGAAAGGAGCAGCGCGATCCCCGCCATGCCGCCGGTGACCAGATTGGCGGCCTTGAGCAGCATCAGTCCTATCGCGATGAATGCGCAACCGATGACGATGGCATAGCCGTCTTCGGCCAGATTATGGGGGCGGGGTGCAAGCGACGCAGAAGCAGGGGGCATGGCATGTCCGTCAGGGGTTATGCCCCAGGCCATCCTCTCCCCCTTACGGATTCATGATAACCGCGCGAGCCCGTGCTGCAAAGCCTTGGTCTTAGCCGCCCGTGTCGATCTCTGGCGGTCCGAACTGGTCGATGGCCTCGAAAAGCCGGGCAAGCGCTTCGCGTTCTTCGGGCAGGATTTCCGGGCGCCAGACTTCGAATAGCAGGACGACGCGGGTTTCAGCGCTGCGGTTCCATGCCTCATGCTCGACGCTGTCGTCGAAGATCAGCATTTCGCCCGTCCGCCAGGCGCGGGTCTCCGCGCCGACGCGCAGCGCGCAGTCGCTGGGGGCGAGCAGCGGCAAGTGGCAAATCAGGCGGGTATTGAGCAGGCCGTGGTGCGGCTGGATATGCGTGCCGGGCTTGAGCAGCGACCAGAGCGCCATGGGCGAGCGGCCAGCGATGATCGGCCGTGGCGCCAGATCCAGCGCAGCCATGACGGCCGGGCAGCGGGCGGCGTGGTCCTCCACGGGCTTGCCGCTTTGCCAGAAATAATAGGCGCCCCAACTGGGATCGTCGCGCAGCGGGTTGTTGGGGGCGGGACCGTGCGACGGGGTTTCTACATAGGGCGCAAAATCGGCGGTGCCTGCGCGGACGGCGTTCAACTCCGCCACTATATCATCTGTCATCGCCTCTAATGCGGCGACCCAGTCAAACTCTTCCCGCTCGTAAAAGGCGCGCTGGGGCAGGCCGGGGAAATAGAACATGCTGGGTTGCTGGAGGTAAAGCTGGCTCTTGCCCAGCAGCAGATCGGTCGCCAGCGTGATGCGGGGCAAGGCAGGCAGGTCGCTGATGGCGGCGCTCAGATGGTCCTCGAACCGGGCGCTGGCATTGTTCAGGATTGCCTGCGCCTGAAGCAGCATCGGCTGGAGTTGGGGCGGTGCGCCAGTCGCGGCGGCTTGTGCCACGGCGGCACGGCACCAGCGCGTTGCCTCCCGATCATCGCCGCGTCGCAGGGCATTCTGTCCCATGGCCAGCAGGGCGGGGAGATCGCGGGGCTGTTCGCGCAATATGCGCCGGAGCGCGGCGGCTTCGCCGTCCCAGTCGCCGGTGCGGTTGCATGCCTGCGCCAGCAGCATGGGTGGCGGGGCGGCCATGTCGTGCAAGGCTGCGCGGGCAACTGCGGCATCCCCGCGTCGCAATGCTGCGATGGCTGCTTCTTGCAGCGCGCTCTCTCTTGCCCGGTCGGTCATGGTCCCGCCTTAAACGGTGGCGGAGCGGCGCGAAAGCGGCTTATTCGCAGGGGACGGCCACCAGCCGATCGGTGCGCCGCTCCAGCATGATCGACAGCAGGAAGATGCCTAGTCCGCCCAGCGCCAGCGCCGCACCGATCCAGCCCGTCGATGTGAGGCCGTAGCCTGCCGCGATCGAAAGGCCGCCAAGCCATGGGCCAAGCGCATTGGCGATGTTGAAGGCGCTGTGGTGCAGCGCGGCCGCCAAGGTCTGCGCATCGCCCGATACGTCCATCAACCGCGCCTGCAATGGTGTGCCAAGGCCGCCGCCCGCGCCGATCAGGAAGATGCTGAGGCAGAGCGTCCAGATATTGCCGGCCATGAAGGGGAAAAGGGCCAGAGCGGCCGCGCTCCACAGGGTGACGCCGATGACGGTGCGCTTGAGCGAGCGGTCCGCACACCATGCCGCGACGAGATTGCCGATCGTCAGGCCGACGCCAAAAATGGCGAGCACCACCGGCACCCAGGATGGGGAGACATGGGTGATCTCCATCATGGTGGACGCCACATAGGTATAGACGGCGAACAGCCCGCCAAAGCCAATCGCGCCGGTCAACAGAGTGAGCCAGACCTGGGGCCGGGTGAGGGCGCCCAGTTCGCGCGCCGGGCTGGCCTTTGGATCGCCCGCGTCGCGCGGGGCGTAGAGCGCCACCAGCGTCATTGTCGCAATGGCGAGCGCAGTCACGACGATAAAGCCGGAGCGCCAGCCCATCGCCTGCCCCATCCAGTTGGCGACGGGTACACCGACAACGGTTGCGACAGTCAGGCCCGACATGACCCGCGCAATCGCCTGCGTGCGCCTTTCGATCGGCACCAGACTGGCGGCGACCAGTGCGGCGACGCCGAAATAGGCACCATGCGGCACGCCGCTCAGAAAACGGAACACGAGCATCCAGCCATAGCTGGGCGAGAGGGCGGAGAGGCCGTTGCCGATGGCGAACATCGCCATCAGGCCGATCAGCAAGGTTCGGCGCGGCAGGCGCGCGCCAAAAGCAGCGATGACAGGCGCGCCGGCAACCACCCCCAGTGCATAGGCGCTGATCGCATGGCCTGCGGTCGGCGCGTCTATGCCCAGGTCATGGGCGAAGAAGGGGAGCAGGCTCATGCTCGCGAACTCGGTCGTGCCGATGGCGAAGGCGCCGACCGACAGCGCAAAAAGGACGAGCGCGGGATGCGCGGTCGGGCGGGAAGTGCCCATGGTCAGCTCCATGCTGCATTGCAATAAAGGATAAGCGTGGCAGATGGGCGCAGTGACAGCGCTGGTCAAGGGCGGTGCCGCGTGAGTTTATTGCAAGTGCGTGGTCATGACGTGCAACCCGGCGTGGGGGTGGCCGAATGCATCTGGCCGTGCGGTATTATGTGGGCTTATCCGCCAACCTGCGCCTTGCTCACATCCAGCATCTTGCCGTTTGTGATGACGACCAGATCGCCCAATTTGGTGACGCCGAACAGCTTTTGGGCAAATTCCTTGGGTACCCCGATGCAGCCATGGGTGCCGCGGCCCCATTGGACGTCGCTGCCATGGATGAACACGCCGTCATTGGTCAGGCGCTGTGCGAAGGGCATGGGGGCATTGTCATAGGTGCGCGAATAATAGTCGGCATGTTTGGCCATGATCGGGAATGCGCCCAGGGGGCTGGGCTTGTCGGTTGCGCCATAGAGAATGACGGCCGCGCCAATTTCGTAACCGGCGCGGAATACGGACAGGGTTTGCGCGCGCAGGTCGACAGTGATGATGACCCGGCCAGCGGCGGGCGCGCCATGTTCGTCCCAGACATAATCGCCATGGCGGAACGGCCCGTCAATCTTGAGCACGCGCTTGACGCGCAGCGCGTCGGGATCCACCGCCATGCCCTGATCGCTGCTGCGCTCGACGGGTTTGGCCGGTACCGGAGCAGGCGCGGCGGCAGTCGTGGCCGCAGGCGCAGCTTCCTCGGCAGCGGGCCGGTCGATCCAGTTGGTCACGAGCAGGCCGACGCCCGCCAGTCCCGCGCCGATCGCCAGCTTGGGTCCGGCGCTTTTTGCCAGCGCCTTGAGCAATCCAGCCATGTCAATCCTCGCTTGAATCCCGTCGGCGACACTATAGCGCCAAAAAGGTTAAGCTCAGCCTTCGCGCGCGACTTCGGCTGCCGCGATGGCGGTGAGATTGAGTATGCCGCGCGAAGTGACGCCCGGCGTAAGGACGTGGATTGGTTGTTTGAGGCCCATCAGCATCGGCCCGACCGTGGGCGAGCTGGAGGAGGCGGAGAGCGCCGTCAGCGTGATGTTGGCCGCGTCAAGATTGGGCATCACCAGCAGATTGGCCGGACCTTCAAAGCGCGAGTCGGGAATGAGGCGTTCGCGCAAAGACTGGCTGAGCGCCGCGTCGGCGTGCATTTCACCATCGACCATCAGTTCGGGCGCGGCTTCGCGGACCAGTTTGAGCGCCGACCGCATCTTGCGCGCGCTGTTGCTGTGCGAAGCACCGAAATTGGAGTGGGACAGTAGTGCCGCGCGCGGGGTCAGGCCGAAATTGAGCAATTCCGCCGCCGCCAGCAACGTCATTTCGGCCACCTGCTGCGGTGTCGGATCGGGCACCATGTGGGTGTCGGTGATGAACAGCGCGCCTGCGTCCAGGATCAGGCCAGACAGCGCATAGACGCGGCTCTGTCCCGGCTCCCGGTCGATGATGCGCAGCACATGTTCGACCTGGCCCCAATATTCGCTGTTGCCGCCGACCAGCGCAGCATCGACACGACCGGTACGCAGCAGCATGGCGGCAGTAACGGTCGGACGGCGATAGACATGGCGGACGACTTCGGCGGCCGGCACGCCGCGCCGGGACGCGATGGCGCGATAGGCTTCGACCAGTTCGCCCATGACCAGATGGTCGGTTTCCGGGTCGATCACTTCGACATCGCGGTCCAGCTGAAAGCGCAGGCCAAGATCTGGCAGCTTCTGGTTCAGGATGCGGCGACGCGCGACGATGACCGGGCGCACAATCGCTTCGTCCAGCGCGTCCTGAATGGCGCGCAGCACGCGCTCATCCTCTCCTTCGCCATAAGCGATCCGGCGGCCGCCGCCACGGGCGGCCTCGAACACCGGCATCATCAACTGGCCGGAGCGGGTGTTCTGGCGCGACAGGTTGCGCTTATAGTCTTCCAGATCGATCGGGCGGCGGGCGACGCCGCTGTCCATCGCAGCCTTTGCCACGGCGGGCGCGATCTCCGCGATCAGACGCGGATCGAAGGGGGTGGGGATGATATAGTCCGGGCCGAATGCCAGCTTCCGGCCGCCATAGGCTTGCGCGACGCTGTCATGCGCGGGCAGGCGCGCAAGGCCGGCAATGGCTTCGGCAGCGGCGGCCTTCATCGCTTCGTTGATCTGGGTCGCGCCGACGTCCAGCGCACCCCGGAAGATATAGGGGAAGCACAGGACATTGTTGACCTGATTGGGATAATCCGACCGGCCCGTGGCGATAATGGCGTCGGGGCGCACTTCGCGCGCGGCTTCGGGCCGGATTTCCGGTTCCGGGTTGGCGAGCGCGAAGATCAGCGGATTGGGGGCCATCAGCGGCAACCATTCAGGCTTCAGCACGCCGGGGGCGGAAAGACCCAGGAACAGGTTGGCGCCGGGCAGCACGTCGGGCAGGGAGCGGGCGTTGGTGACGCGGGCGTAGCGCGCCATGTTGGGGAGCATCCCTTCGCGCCCTGCATGGATGACGCCGTCCTTGTCGGTCATGGTGACGTTATCGACCGGCAGGCCCATCGACACGAGCAAGTCGACGCAGGCAAGCGCAGCGGCACCCGCGCCGGACGTCACCAGCCTGGCATCGGCCAGCGTCTTGCCCTGCAAGACGAGCGCGTTGCGCACGGCGGCGGCGACGACGATGGCGGTGCCATGCTGGTCATCGTGAAAGACCGGAATGTTCATCCGTTCCTTCAGCCGCGCCTCGATCGCGAAACATTCTGGTGCCTTGATATCTTCCAGATTGATGCCGCCGAAGGTCGGCTCCATCAGCGCGACGGCTTCGACGAACTTGTCGGCGTCAGTCGTATCGATTTCGATGTCGAATACGTCGATGTCGGCGAATTTCTTGAAGAGGACCGCCTTGCCCTCCATCACCGGCTTCGATGCCAGCGCACCAATTGCGCCGAGGCCAAGGACAGCCGTGCCGTTGCTGATGACCGCGACAAGATTGCCCCGCGCGGTATAATCGAGCGCCTTGTCGGGATCGTCCGCGATTTCCATGCAGGGCGCGGCAACGCCGGGAGAATAAGCCAGCGCCAGATCGCGCTGGTTGACCATTCGCTTGGTCGGTTCGATGCGGAGTTTCCCCGGTCGGGGAAAGCGGTGATAGTCAAGGGCGGCGCGGCGTGTGTTGTCGTCCATGAAATGCCCTTAGAGCGGCTGCGCGTCAGGAGCAATGGCCGTGCGCTCCCAAGGTGGGGTTGGCGCATAGAGATTGGTCAGAAAATCGACGAAGCTGGTGATTGCGAGCGGCGGATTTTGCTGCGGCAATTGCACCGCGAACAGGCCAACATCCAAAGAACCTTCAAAGTCGGGCAAAATCTGCCGTACATCGCCGCGCGCCAAAGCGTCGCTAATGTCCCACAAGGATCGCAGTGCGATGCCGCCGCCAGCGAGCGCGATTTCGCGGACGACTTCGCTGCTATTGGTACGGACGTGGCTGCGGCCCTCTATCGTCACCGGACCTTTCGGCCCGACCAGCCGCCAGGGCATCTGCCCGTCAGCGGCGAGCAGGCGATGAGCCTTTAGGTCCGCTATCCGCCGGGGCGTGTCAAACCGGTCGAGATAAGCGGGCGCAGCGCACAGGATGCGGCGATTGGTGGCAAGCCGCCGGGCGGCAAGGGTTGGGCCGGGATCGGCAGTGATACGGATGGCGAGGTCCGCGCGCGCCTCGATCAGGTCGGCGAAATCGTCGGATAGGTTGAGGGTCAGGTCGACACGGGGGTGATCGTCGAGAAAGCGGGGAAGCCAGGGCGCGAGATGAAGGCGGCCAAAGGATGTGGGCGCGGTGATGCGGAGCGGTCCGACAGCAACGGCCGAGACGCCCGACACGCGCCGTTCAGCCTCGTCGAGCGCCGCCAATATGGCGCGCAGGTCGGTATGGAGCCGCTCCCCCGCCGGGGTGAGCGCCAGACGTCGGGTGGTGCGATGGATCAGCCGCGCGCCAAGCCGCTCCTCCAGCCGGGCGAGGCGCTTGGACATCATGGCGGGTGATATATGCAAGCGGCGGCCCGCTGCGGCCAGGCCGCCTTCGTCCACGATGGTCGTGAACAGTTCATGGTCCGGGTCCATCATATTAATTCACCATGGGAAATACTGTGTTCGTATAATAGTGAATATACGACATAATCGAAAAGGTCTATGGATGCGCCAACCAAGGAGTGGAATGATGACCGAACGCATGATCGACAGGGCTGGCCTTCAGGTCGCAGCTTCGCTCGCCGCCTTTATCGAAGACCAGGCGCTGCCCGGCACCGGGATCGAGCCTGAAGCCTTCTGGGCCGGAACAGCGGATATTTTTGCTCGGTTTGCGCCCGATAATGTTGCTTTGCTGCGCAAGCGCGACACGATGCAGGCCCAGATCGATAGCTGGCACGAACAGCGCGCCGGGCAGCCGCATGACGCCGCCGCCTATCAGGCGTTCCTGCGCGAAATCGGCTATCTGGTCGCAGAGCCTGCACCCTTCACCATCGGCAGCGAGAATGTCGATGATGAGGTCGCACGGCTCGCCGGGCCGCAGCTGGTCGTTCCCATCCTCAATGCGCGTTTCTTGCTGAACGCGGCCAATGCGCGCTGGGGCAGCCTTTACGATGCGCTCTATGGCACCGACGCGATCCCCGGATCGGCTGCAGGCAAAGGCTATGACGCTGCGCGCGGGGCGCAGGTCATCGCCTGGGCCAAGGCGTTTCTGGACGATGCGGTACCGCTGGCCAATGGGGGCTGGGCGGATCTGACCAGTGACGAGATCATCCTTGCCCATCCGGCGCAATATCTGGGGCAGAGCGCGAAGGGCCGTCTGTTCCGCCATAACGGCCTGCATATCGAGGTTGTTTTCGATCGCGACCATCCGATCGGCGCGACCGATCCCGCTGGCATATCCGACGTCATCCTTGAATCGGCGCTGACCGCGATCTGCGATCTGGAGGATTCGGTCGCGGCGGTCGATGCGGAGGACAAGGTTGCGGCCTATGCCAACTGGCTGGGCCTGATGAAGGGCGACCTGACCGAGACGTTCGAAAAGGGCGGCGCGATGATGACCCGCGCGCTCAATCCCGACCGCGCCTATAGCGCGCCCGATGGCAGCAGCTTCACCCTGCCGGGCCGCAGCCTGTTGTTCGTCCGCAATGTCGGTCACCTCATGACCACGCCCGCCATCCTGCTGCCCAATGGCAAGGAAGCACCCGAAGGCATATTGGACGGCATCGTCACCAGCCTGATCGCGCTGCATGACTTGCAGCGGGACGGCGGCAACAGCCGGGCGGGTAGCGTCTATATCGTCAAGCCCAAGATGCACGGGCCGGAGGAAGCGGCCTTCACCAACCGCCTGTTCGACGCGATCGAGGATATGCTGGGCATGGCACGCCATACGCTGAAAGTCGGCGTCATGGATGAGGAACGGCGCACCTCGGCCAATCTGGCCGCCTGTATCCATGCCGTTCGCGACCGGATCGTTTTCATCAACACCGGCTTCCTCGACCGCACCGGGGACGAGATGCACACGTCGATGCAGGCCGGGCCGATGATCCGCAAGGGCGAGATGAAGAGCAGCGACTGGATTGCGGCCTATGAGGATCGCAACGTCCAGATCGGCCTTGCCTGCGGGCTGTCGGGCCGGGCGCAGATCGGCAAGGGGATGTGGGCCGCGCCCGATCGCATGGCTGACATGCTGGAGCAGAAGGCCGGGCATCCCAAAACCGGGGCAAACACTGCCTGGGTGCCTTCGCCCACCGCCGCGACCCTGCATGCGACCCATTATCACCGGATCGACGTTTTTGCCCGGCAGGAGGAGCGCAAGGCAGAGGGCATTGCCTCGCTCGACCGGCTGCTGGCCATTCCGGTCGCTAACGGGCGCAACTGGTCCGAGGAACAAATTGCCGAGGAACTGGACAATAATGCGCAGGGCATGTTGGGCTATGTCGTCCGCTGGATCGATCAGGGGGTCGGTTGTTCAAAGGTTCCTGACATTCACGACATCGGCCTGATGGAGGATCGGGCGACGCTGCGTATTTCATCGCAGCATATGGCCAACTGGCTGCTGCATGGCGTCTGCACGGCGGAGCAGGTCGATGCGGCGCTCGCGCGAATGGCGGCGAAGGTCGATGCGCAAAATGCAGGCGATCCGCTGTATCAGCCGATGAGCGGTCGGGAAGCGGAGAGCCTGGCCTTTCAGGCTGCGCGGGCGCTGGTGTTTGAAGGCGTCGAACAGCCCAACGGCTATACCGAGCCGCTGCTTCATGCCTGGCGGGCGCGGGCCAAGGCGCAGGCGGCGCTCGAACCGGCATAAGCCATTGCCACAAGCAGCCTTTTGACAGGTTTGGGCGTTCTCTCCTCATTATGTGGGAGAGGATCATCTTGAAACAGTCTCTGCTTGTGGTGGCCCTGTGCTGTTCGGCGTGCAACCTGTCGGTGACAGAGGCGAATGACAGCGCCCCCGCGCCGCAGGGGGAAGAACGTAGCGTAGCGCAGGCCGCGATCGATCCCTACGCCTTTGTCCTGCAGCCTGAACCGGCTGGTGTGCCGCCGCGCGTGGATTCGATCCTTCAGGCGCAGGTCGCGCTCGATCGGGCGGGTTTTTCGCCCGGCGTACTGGATGGCAAGGAGGGCATGTCCTTCACCAAGGCGCTCGCCGGCTTTCAGCAGGCGCGCGGGCTGACCCCCAATGGCAAATATGATGAGGCGACGGCGAAAGCCCTGCTGGGCGATGCGCCGCCACCCGCCACATGGATCGTGCAGGTGCCGGAGGGTTTTGCGCGCGGGCCGTTTGCCGAAATTCCCAAGGGGCTGAACGAACAGGCGAAGCTGCCTGCCTTGTCCTATCGCAATCTGCTGGAGAAGCTGGCGGAGCGGTTTCACACAACGCCGGAGGCGCTGGTGGCGCTGAACCAGCCGGGTACGCGGGTAGGGGCGGGGGCCAACATCCGGGTGCCGGCGATCGCCAACCAGCCCGTCGCCACGATCGAGGGCGATGCGCGCGGCTGGGGCGAGACGCTGGCCAGCCTGGCGGTCGCGAAGGACCAGCCCAAGGCCGATCATATCGTGGTCGACAAGTCCGAAGGGCTGCTTAAGGTCTATGACGCCGAAAACCGACTGATCGCGCAATTTCCGGCGACCACCGGGTCACAGCATGATCCCTTGCCGATCGGCGACTGGACGGTGAAGGGCGTCAGCCGCAATCCCGATTTCCATTATAATCCGGACCTGTTCTGGGATGCGTCGGCCAAGGATGAGAAGGCGGTGCTGAAGCCCGGTCCCAATGGTCCGGTCGGTGTGGTCTGGATCGACCTGTCCAAGGATCATTATGGCATTCATGGCACGCCGGAGCCGCAGAATATCGGCCGGACCCAAAGCCATGGCTGCATCCGTTTGACCAATTGGGATGCAGCGCGGCTGGCGCAGATGGTGCAGAGCGGCATGAAGGCGGTGTTCCAGCCGTGAAACTGCGGGCGCGACGGTGGGGCTGGGTGGCAGTCGTGCTGCTGGCCTGCGTTGCCTTTGCGCATTTTTGCGTACGCATCGTCCCTGCCGATGCGCCCGCTGGCGATCCGGCGCCTGTCCAAGAGGCTGCGGATCGTGGCGGAGCGTTGATCGTGCCGGTCGCGGGCGTCTCGCCTGCCGCATTGACCGATACGTTCACGCAGGCGCGGCAGAGTGGAGCGCGGCGACATGACGCGATCGACATCATGGCACCACGCGGCAGCCCGGTCATTGCGGTGGCGGATGGAAGGATCGAAAAGATATTCTGGAGCGAGGCGGGCGGACGGACGCTCTATCTGCGCTCGCCCGACCGGCGCACCCTCTATTATTACGCCCATCTGGACAGCTATGCGCCCGGCGTGCGCGAAGGACAGACGGTGCGCCGGGGGCAGTGGATCGCGCGTGTGGGGAGCAGCGGCAATGCCAATCCGGCGGGGCCGCATCTCCACTTCGCGGTCCACATAATGACGCCGGACGAGCCGTGGCATGGCGGGCGTCCGGTCAATCCCTATCCGCTGTTGACCCGCGCCCGATGACGCCCCTCTTGCCCTGAGGCCCGTCTGTCTGTATTGGCCCGGCCAGCCTTTTTTGATGAAGGCGCGGCTCTTTTCACCACAGACATATAGGCAGGCTCTTCCCATGAAGATCAGCGGCGTGGACATTCGTCCCGGCAACAATATCGAATATGAAGGCGGCCTGTGGCGCGCTGTCAAGATTCAGCACACCCAGCCCGGCAAGGGCGGCGCCTATATGCAGGTCGAACTGAAAAATCTGATCGACGGTCGCAAGAATAACGTCCGTTTCCGCTCCGCCGAAAGCGTCGAGCGCATCCGGCTCGACACCAAGGATTTCCAGTATCTCTACGCTGAAGGCGACATGCTCGTTTTCATGGATCAGGAAAGCTATGAGCAGATCAACCTGCCGCAGGAATTGCTGGGCGATGCCGCTGACTTCCTGCAGGACGGCATGGAAGTGACGCTGGAAATGTATGAGGAGCGGCCGATTTCGGTGCAGTTGCCCGACACGATCGAGGCGACCGTGGTGGAAGCTGACGCCGTGGTGAAGGGGCAGACCGCCTCTGCCAGCTACAAGCCCGCAATTCTGGACAATGGCGTGCGCGTCATGGTCCCGCCGCACATCGTCAGCGGCACGCGCATCGTGGTCGATGTCTATGCCCGCGAATATGTGAAGCGCGCGGACTGACTCGCGCTTGAAGCCAAGGGGAGGGTGGGTCGCGCCCTCTCCATCACATGCCCTCCCCCCGACCCCTTCCGCCAGCGGGAGGGGAGAAAGACATAAAAATGGTCAGCCATTCAGGCCTTCTCACCGTCATGGAACGCGCCGCGCGCAAGGCCGGCTCCAAGCTGCGCCGCGACTTTGGCGAGGTTGAGCATCTTCAGGTGTCGCGCAAGGGGCCTGCCGATTTCGTGTCCAAGGCGGACAAGCAGTGCGAAAAGACGCTGGTCGAAGAGTTGCAGAAGGCACGGCCCGACTGGGGTTTCTTGCTGGAGGAAGGCGGGGTGATCGAGGGCGATCCGACCAAGCCGCGCTGGATCATCGATCCGCTCGATGGCACCACCAATTTCCTGCACGGCATTCCGCATTTCGCCATCTCGATTGCGGTCGAGGAGCCGCTTTATGGCGGCAAGCGCGACATTACGACGGGTCTGGTCTATCAGCCGGTTTCCGATGAAAGCTATTGGGCGGAAAAGAGCCGCGGCGCGTGGCGGCATGACCAGCGGTTGCGCGTGTCGGCGCGGCGCGACATGGGCGAATGCCTGATCGCGACCGGCATACCGTTCATGGGGCATGGCGACTTTGCGCAATGGACCCGCATTTTCGGCGCGGTCGCGCCTTCGGTCGCGGGGATTCGCCGCTTTGGCGCGGCGTCGCTGGATCTCGCCCATGTGGCGTCGGGCCGGTATGACGGCTTTTGGGAAAGCGGCCTGCAGCCCTGGGACGTGGCGGCTGGCATATTGCTGGTGCGAGAGGCGGGCGGCTTCGTGTCCGACTTCCGTGGTGGCGATCAGGCGATCGAGCGCAAGGAAGTGATTGCGGGCAATGACGCGATCCACAGCAAATTGCACAAGCTGGTCGCCAACGCCCTGCGCTAAAGGGCATCTAGGCCAAGCGGTTCAGTCACTTGGCCTTTTTGCGATTCATTCTCAGTCCTTAGGCCCCTTGCTTCGCATATGCAGCAGGCCTAAAGCGCCCCCACAACCTTTTCGCCCAGGGGATAACGTTGGTCGATCTTGCCCAATATCTGCCGATCCTGATCTTTCTTGGGGTCGCGCTGCTGCTCTCCAGCGCATTCGTCTTTCTGCCGATGCTGGTGGGTCGCCTGACCGGCGCGTACAAGCCGAACCCGGCCAAGCTCAGCGAATATGAATGCGGTTTTCCCGCGTTCGAGGAACCGCGCAGCCAGTTTGACGTCCGCTTCTATCTGGTGGCGATCCTCTTCATCATCTTCGATCTTGAAGCGGCGTTCCTGTTTCCCTGGTCGGTAAGCCTGGACCAGATCGGCTGGGCCGGCTGGGCGACGATGATGATTTTCATAGCGGAGCTGGTGCTCGGCCTCGTCTATGCGTGGAAGAAGGGAGCGCTCGATTGGGAGTAGAACTCTATAGCCCGGCGCCCGGCACCTTGCCGCCCGTCGGGACTCAGCCCGATCAGGACTTCTTCAATTCGCTCAACAGCGAAGTGAATGACAAGGGTTTCCTGGTCACATCGACCGAAGATCTGTTCACCTGGGCGCGCACCGGGTCGCTGTGGTGGATGACCTTTGGCCTCGCCTGCTGCGCGGTCGAGATGATTCACGTTAACATGCCGCGCTACGATATGGAGCGTTTCGGGGCCGCGCCGCGTGCGTCCCCGCGCCAGAGCGACGTGATGATCGTCGCGGGCACGCTGTGCAACAAGATGGCTCCAGCGTTGCGCAAGGTTTACGACCAGATGTCTGAACCGAAATATGTGATTTCCATGGGCTCCTGCGCCAATGGCGGTGGCTATTATCATTATAGCTATTCGGTAGTGCGTGGTTGCGACCGGATCGTGCCGGTCGACATCTATGTGCCGGGTTGCCCGCCGACTGCCGAAGCGCTGCTCTATGGCGTGATGCAGTTGCAGCGCAAAATCCGCAGGATCGGGACGATTGAGCGTTAAGATGGGTCATTCCGCACCGAAAATCGCGACCATCGAAGGGATCGTGCAGGAAATCGAGGCGATCCTCGGTTCGATGCTGATCGAGACGGTCGACCATGCCGACGAACTGGGCTTCATCGTGCAGCGTGAAGCGCTGTCGCAGGCGATGACGTTGCTGCGTGACCGTGCGCAATATCAGCAGCTGATGGAGATTGCCGGGGTCGATTATCCCGATCGCCCCGAACGGTTTGAGGTCGCCTATCACCTGCTGAGCGTGACGCGGAACCACCGCATCCGCGTGAAGGTGTCGACGGACGAGGACAAGCCGGTGCCGACCGTCACGCATATCTGGCCGGTCGCGGGCTGGCTGGAGCGCGAAGTGTTCGACATGTATGGCGTGGTGTTCGAGGGCAATACCGACCTGCGTCGCATCCTGACGGACTATGGTTTCAAGGGGCATCCCCAACGCAAGGACTTCCCGCTGACCGGCTATGTCGAATTGCGCTATTCCGAAGAGGATAAGCGCGTCGTCTATGAGCCGGTGAAGCTGGCGCAGGACTTCCGCAGCTTCGACTTCATGTCGCCCTGGGAAGGCGCGGAATATATTCTGCCGGGCGACGAGAAGGCGAAGGGCGAAGCGCCCGGCGCGCCGACGCCAACCCCTCCGCCGACGTCCACGCCCAAGACCACCGAAAAGAAGGCCGATACCGGCGCTGGCGAAGCGGCGAACAAGGCGGCGCAGGCCAAGTCGGAGGAAGCGCCGGCCAAGCCAGCCGCGCAGACCGATGAAGGCAAGGGCGCCGCCAAGCCGGAGGACAAGGCATGAGTGTCAACCAACCTCCGTTCGCCCTGAGCTTGTCGAAGGGGTCGGCTGAGCTTGTCGAAGCCCCTTCACTTCGTTCAGGCGAGGGCTTCGACTTCGCTCAGCCCGAACGGATTATGGAGGCGGATCATGGCTGATTATCTCGAAAAGCTGGACCACCATACCGACGCCGCCGATCCGGCCTATGGCGACACGGAAATCCAGAATTACACGATCAATTTCGGTCCCCAGCATCCCGCGGCGCACGGCGTTCTCCGCCTCGTCATGGAACTGGAAGGCGAGATCGTCGAACGCTGCGATCCCCATGTCGGCCTGCTGCATCGCGGCACGGAAAAGCTGATCGAATATAAGACCTATTTGCAGGCTTTGCCCTATTTCGACCGGCTCGATTATTGTTCGCCGCTGGGCATGGAGCATAGCTATGTCCTGGCGGTCGAGAAGCTGCTGAACCTGGAAGTGCCGCTGCGCGCGCAATATCTGCGCGTGTTCTTCGCGGAACTGACGCGCATCTGCAATCATATGCTCAACCTGGGTTCGCACGTCATGGACGTGGGCGCGATGACGCCCAACCTGTGGCTGTTCGAAATTCGCGAGGATTGCCTCAACTTTTTCGAGCGGGCGTCGGGCGCGCGCATGCACAGCGCATACTTCCGTCCGGGCGGCGTGCATCAGGATGTGCCACTGAAGCTTTTGACCGATATTGCCGACTGGCTCGACACGCGCCTGCCGCGTCTGTTCGAGGATGCGATCAGCCTTGTCGCGGACAACCGCATCTTCAAGCAGCGCAATGTCGACATCGCCGTGGTCAGCAAGGAAGACGCGCTGAAATGGGGCTTCTCCGGTCCCATGATCCGTGGCTCCGGCATTCCCTGGGACATCCGCAAGTCGCAGCCCTATGACGTCTATGACCGCATGGACTTCGACGTGCCGGTCGGCACCAATTATGACTGCTATGATCGGTTCATGGTGCGTGTCGAGGAAGTCCGCCAGTCGGCGCGGATCATGAAGCAGTGCCTCAATGAGATGCCCGAAGGGCCGATCGCCAGCTTCGACCGCAAGGTCGTGCCGCCCAAGCGCGGCGAGATGAAGCGGTCGATGGAAGCGTTGATCCACCACTTCAAACTTTATACCGAAGGCTTCCATGTGCCCGCCGGTGAAGTCTATGTGGCGACCGAAAGCCCCAAGGGCGAATTCGGCGTCTATCTGGTCGCGGACGGCACTAACAAGCCCTATCGCTGCAAGATCCGCCCAACCGCCTTCTCGCATTTGCAGGCGATGGACTTCATGATGAAAGGCCACATGCTGGCCGACACAACCGCTGTGCTGGGTGCGATGGACATCGTGTTCGGAGAATGTGACCGATAATGGCTGACGCACCTCATATCCCCGATGAAGCTGAAACCCGCGCGCGCTGGGGCGCTTTTGCGTGGACGGCGGAGAATGCCGCGCAGGCGGAGAAGATCATCGCCCGCTATCCGGCCGGTCGGCAGCAATCCGCTGTCATGCCGCTGCTCGATCTGGCGCAGCGGCAGGTGGGGGCGGAAACGCAGACCCAGGGCTGGCTGCCCGTGCCGGTGATGGAATATATCGGGCGTCAGCTCGATATGCCCTATATGCGGGTCTATGAGGTCGCGACCTTCTACACCATGTACAATCTGGCGCCGGTTGGCCGTTATCATGTGCAGGTGTGCGGCACGACGCCCTGCATGCTGCGCGGCTCCGACGATGTGTTCGCGGCCTGCAAGAACAAGGGTCTGGTCAAGGGCGCGACGACGCCCGACGGCCTGTTCACGCTGACCGAAGTCGAGTGCCTTGGCGCGTGCGCCAATGCGCCGATGGTGCAGATCAACGACGATAATTACGAAGACCTGACCTATGACAGCATGAGCGCCGTGCTGGAGACGCTTAGCGCGGGCGGCCAACCCAAGATCGGGCCGCAGATTGATCGCCAGACCAGCGCGCCGGAGGGTGGCCCGACCACGCTCAAGGAGATGGTGTCCGAAAATCACGATTATCGGGGGGATTGGGCATGACCGACGCACCTGCCGCACCGGCCCCGTTTGTCGGCCCGCTTGCCGACAGCGATCGCATTTTCACCAACGTCCATGGTTTTCAGGACTGGGGTATCGACGCCGCGATGAAGCGTGGCGATTGGGACAATACCAAGGCGCTGCTGGCGCTGGGCCAGGACGCGATCATCGACATCATCAAGGCGTCGAACCTGCGTGGCCGTGGCGGCGCGGGCTTCCCGACCGGCATGAAGTGGAGCTTCATGCCCAAGGAAAGCAAGGATGGCCGTCCGAGCTTCCTCGTCATCAACGCGGATGAATCCGAGCCGGGTTCCTGCAAGGACCGCGAGATCATCCGCCACGATCCGCACAAGCTGATCGAGGGTGCGCTCGTCGCCGGGTTCGCGATGCGCGCCCGCGCCGCCTATATCTACATTCGCGGCGAGTTCATTTACGAGGCAAAGGTGCTGTTCGCCGCCGTGGAGCAGGCTTATGCCAAGGGTTTCCTGGGCAAGAACGCCTGCGGTTCCGGCTATGATTTCGACGTGTTCGTCCATCGCGGCGCGGGCGCCTATATCTGCGGCGAGGAAACCGCACAGATCGAAAGCCTTGAGGGGAAAAAGGGCCAGCCACGCCTGAAACCGCCTTTCCCGGCGGGCGCTGGCCTCTATGGTTGTCCGACCACGGTCAACAATGTCGAGAGCATCGCGGTCAGCCCGACGATCCTGCGGCGTGGTGCGTCCTGGTTCAATCGCTTCGGTCGCGAAGGCAATCGCGGCACCAAGCTGTTCCAGATCAGCGGCCATGTGAACAAGCCCTGCGTCGTCGAGGAATCGATGTCGATCCCGTTCCGTGAACTGATCGATCGACATTGCGGTGGCATCCGGGGCGGCTGGGACAATCTGTTGGCGGTCATTCCGGGCGGTTCGTCGGTCCCGCTGGTCCCTGCGAAGGAGATCATGGACGCACCGATGGATTTTGACGGGCTGAAGGCGCTCGGCTCCGGTCTTGGCACCGCCGCCGTCATCGTCATGGACAAGTCCACCGACATCGTGCGGGCCATCAGCCGCCTCAGCTATTTCTACAAGCATGAAAGCTGCGGCCAGTGCACGCCATGCCGCGAAGGCACGGGCTGGATGTGGCGCGTGATGGAACGGCTGCGCACCGGCGACGCCGACCTGTCCGAAATCGATATGCTGCATCAGGTGACCAAGCAGGTCGAAGGCCACACCATCTGCGCGCTCGGTGACGCGGCGGCCTGGCCGATCCAGGGGCTGATCCGGCATTTCCGGCCCGAAATCGAACGCCGCATCAACGAGCGTGGCGCGCCTGTGATGGAGGCAGCGGAGTAATCATGCCTAAGGTCAAAGTTGACGGCGTAGAATTGGACGTCCCGGCAGGCGCGACTGTCTTGCAGGCGTGCGAGTTGGCGGGGAAGGAAATTCCGCGCTTCTGCTATCATGAGCGGCTGTCCATTGCGGGCAATTGCCGCATGTGCCTGGTCGAGGTGAAGCCCGGACCGCCCAAGCCGCAGGCATCCTGCGCGCTGCCCGCTGCCGAGGGTCAGGAGATCCGCACCGACAGCGAAATGGTCAAGAAGGCGCGTGAAGGGGTGATGGAGTTCCTGCTCATCAACCATCCGCTCGACTGCCCGATTTGCGACCAGGGCGGCGAATGCGATTTGCAGGACCAGTCGGTCGCCTATGGCCGCGGTGCGTCGCGCTATGACGAAAACAAGCGCGCGGTGACCGAGAAATATATGGGTCCGATCGTCAAGACGGTCATGACCCGCTGCATCCAGTGCACCCGTTGCGTGCGCTTTGCCGAGGAAGTCGCGGGCGTGCCGGAAATCGGCGCCATCTATCGCGGCGAAAATATGCAGATCACCACCTATCTGGAACATGCCGCCAAGAGCGAGCTGTCCGGCAATGTGGTGGACCTGTGCCCGGTCGGTGCGCTGACCGCCAAGCCCTATGCATTCGAAGCGCGGCCATGGGAGCTGAAAAAGACCCATGCGATCGACGTGATGGATGCCGTTGGCACCAACATCCGTCTCGACAGCCGGGGCCGTCAGGTGCTGCGCGCCGTGCCGCGCATCAATGACGATGTGAATGAGGAATGGGCCAGCGACAAGACGCGGCACAATGTCGATGGTCTGGTGCGCAAGCGGCTCGACAAGCCTTATGTCCGCAAGGACGGCAAGCTGGTCCCGGCGACCTGGGCGGAGGCTTTTGCGGCGATCGCGGCGGTCCAGCATGGTGGCAGCGTCGCGGCGGTCGCGGGCGACCTGCTTGACTGCGAGACGATGTTCGCGGGCAAGGCGCTGGTCGAGAAGCTGGGTGGGACGATGCTCGAAGGGCGTCAGACCGGCCTCGCCTATGACGTGTCGAGCCTGTCGTCGGTCGTGTTCAACACGCCGCTGGCGGATCTGGAAACGGCGGACGTTATCCTGCTGGTCGGCACCAATCTGCGCTGGGAAGCGCCGCTGGTGAACACGCGGCTGCGCAAGGCGATCAAGAAGGGCGCCAAGGTTTTCGGCATCGGGCCTGAGTTCGACCTGACCTACAAGGTCGAGTGGCTGGGCAATGATGCGTCGCTGCTCGCCAAGCTGCCGGAAGCGGTGGTCGAGGCATTCGGCAAGGCAGCGCGGCCCGCGGTGATCGTGGGCGGCGGCGTGCTGGCCAAGGATGGCGCACATGGTGACACGCTGGCGCTGGTCGAGACGCTGGGTCTGATCAAAGACGGCTGGAACGGCTATAACGTCCTGCATTTCGCGGCGGCGCGGATGGGCGGGCTGATGCTCGGCTATGCGACGGCTGGCGGGATCAAGGCAGTGGCGGCTGCCAAGCCCAAGCTGCTTTTCTCGCTGGGCGCGGACGAGGTGGATTATGCCGCCTTCGAGGGCAGCTTCAAAGTCTATGTCGGCCACCATGGCGACAAGGGCGCGCATGCGGCGGACGTGATCCTGCCGGGCGCAAGCTATGCCGAAAAGGCGGGCACCTATGTCAATCTGGAAGGCCGGGTGCAGCGGGGCGAAAAGGCTGTGTTCGCACCGGGTGACGCCCGTGAGGACTGGTCGATCCTGCGCGCCCTGTCGGACGTCATGGGTGCAACGCTGCCGTTCGACAGCTTCGAACAGTTGCGCGCCGAGATGGTCAAGGCCGTGCCTGCTCTGGGTATCGAGGGACTGGCCGATTATGGCTGGTCGATCCCCAAGCTGCCGACCGGCGCGACCGGCGAACTGGCTTCGCCGATCAAGGATTTCTACCTGACCAACGCCATCTGCCGCGCCAGCCCGACGATGCAGCAATGCTCGGCCGAACTGGTCCATGGCGTTGAATTTGCGGAGGCGGCGGAATGATGCACCTCATCCGTGTTCGCTCTGTTAACGCCGGGGGCGCGAAGTGACCGCTTTCTTCCAAAATCTGGGCCTGCCGTTTGAAGGCGCCTGGTTCCTGTCGACCATTATCGGCATCCTCGTCATTGCCCTGCCGCTGATGCTGGCGGTGGCGATGATCATCTATGCCGATCGCAAGATCTGGGCGGCGATGGCGCTGCGGCGCGGGCCGAACGTGGTTGGCCCCTTCGGCCTGCTTCAGTCCTTTGCGGACGGGGCCAAGGTGTTCCTGCAGGAAACGATCATCCCGTCGGCGGCGAACAAGGCGCTGTTCATCATTGCGCCGATCATCACCTTCACGGTCGCGTTGCTTGCCTGGGCAGTGGTGCCGTTTGATGTTGGCGTCGTGTTGGCGGACATCAATGTCGGCCTGCTCTACATTCTCGCGATTTCGTCGCTTGGCGTCTATGGCATCGTGCTGGCGGGCTGGGCGTCCAACTCCAAATATCCCTTCTATTCCGCGATCCGCGCCAGCGCGCAGATGATCAGCTATGAAGTCTCGATCGGCTTCATCCTGATCAGCGTTGTGCTGTGGGCCGGCAGTTTCAACCTGACCGCGATCGTGGAGAGCCAGAAGGGCTATTACGGCTTCCTCAACGGCAACGGCTTCAACCCGCTGCTCTTCCCCATGGCGATCATGTTCCTGATTTCCGCCATGGCGGAAACGGCGCGCGCGCCGTTCGATCTGACCGAAGCGGAAAGCGAGCTGGTCGCGGGCTATCAGACCGAATATTCGTCGATGGCCTTCGCGCTCTACTGGCTCGGCGAATATGCCAACGTCATCCTGATGTGCGCGCTGAACGCGATCCTGTTCTGGGGTGGCTATCTGCCGCCGCTCGACTGGGCGCCGCTCTACATGGTGCCGGGGATCATCTGGCTGTTCGCCAAGATCCTCTTCTTCTTCTTCGTCTTTTCCTGGGTAAAGGCGACGGTGCCCCGCTACCGTTATGACCAGTTGATGCGGCTGGGCTGGAAAATCTTCCTGCCAACCTCGCTCTTCTTCGTCTTTCTGGTGTCGGGCTTCCTCATGCTGACGCGCTATGGAGGCGCACAATGAGCCTCGGATATTACGTCAAGTCTTTCACCCTCTGGGAGTTTGTGAAGGCGCACTGGCTGACCTTGAAATATTTTTTCAAGCCCAAGGCGACGATCAACTATCCCTATGAGAAGAACCCGATTTCGCCGCGGTTCCGGGGTGAACATGCGCTGCGTCGCTACCCCAACGGGGAAGAGCGTTGCATCGCGTGCAAGCTGTGCGAGGCGGTGTGTCCGGCGCAGGCGATCACCATCGAGGCGCAGCCGCGCGAGGATGGCAGCCGCCGCACGACGCGCTACGACATCGACATGACCAAATGCATCTATTGCGGTTTCTGCCAGGAAGCCTGCCCGGTGGATGCGGTCGTGGAAGGGCCGAACTTCGAATTCGCGACCGAAACGCGCGAGGAGCTGATCTACGACAAGGCCAAGCTTCTTGAAAATGGTGACAAGTGGGAACGCGCGATCGCCGCGAACCTTGCCGCCGATGCGCCTTATCGGTAATGCGCGCCGTGTCTAACTCAAACCCGTTCGCCTTGAGCTTGTCGAAGGGCTCGACTGAGCGCCGCGAAGTCACTTCACTTCGTTCAGTGGAAGGCTTCGACTTCGCTCGGCCCGAACGGTTTCCGGGGGCCATCCTGTGATCCACGTCTTAGCCTTTTACCTGTTCGCGATCCTGGTGGTGTCCAGCGGTGCGCTGACCATATTGTCGCGCAACCCGGTCCATTCGGTGCTTTGGCTGATCCTGGCCTTCTTCAACGCGGCGGGTCTGATGATCCTGCTGGGTGCAGAATTCATCGCGATGCTGCTGGTCATCGTCTATGTCGGCGCGGTCGCGGTCCTGTTCCTGTTCGTCGTCATGATGCTGGACATCGACTTTGCCGAACTGCGCGCCGGTTTTGTGAGCTATCTGCCGTTCGGCCTGCTGATCGCGCTGGTGCTGCTGGCGGAAATCGTGCTGGGCATTGGCCTGTGGAGCGCCGGTCCGATTGAACTGGCGCAGCGCGCGGCGCCGGCCACGCCGGACGAATCGAACATCAAGGCGATCGGTGCGCTGCTTTACACCCGCTATATCTTCCTGTTCGAAGCGGCAGGCATCGTCCTGCTGGTTGCGATGATCGGTGCGATCGTCCTGACCCATCGGGCACGCGGCGGGGTGAAGGGCCAGAATATCGCCAGGCAGAATCGTCGCCGTCCGCAGGATGCGGTCCGCAATATCAATCAGCCCGCAGGGCAGGGGGTGGAGCTGTGATCGGCCTTCAACATTATATGGTGGTCAGCGCCATCCTGTTCGTGATGGGGGTGCTGGGCATCTTCATCAATCGCAAGAATGTCATCATCATCCTGATGGCGATCGAGCTGATCCTTTTGAGCGTGAACATCAACCTTGTCGCTTTCAGCGCCTTTCTGGGCGATCTGGTCGGGCAGGTGTTCAGCATGTTCGTGCTGACCGTCGCGGCGGGTGAGGCGGCCATCGGCCTTGCCATCCTCGTCATTTACTTCCGTGGTCGCGGCACCATCGCCGTCGACGATGTCAACCGGATGAAGGGCTGAGCCTGAACTCATGATCCAGCTTATCGTTCTTCTTCCGCTGCTGGCCGCTGCCATTGCGGGCCTTGGCAACAAGGCGCTGGGCAAGCTGCCCGCCAAGATCGTCACCACGGGCGCGCTGTTCGCCAGCTGCGCCATGTCCTGGCCGATCTTCATCAGCTTCCTGACCGGCAGTGCCGAAGCGCATGTGACGCCGCTGTTCACCTGGATCCAGTCGGGCAGCTTTGACGCGCAATGGGCCTTGCGGGTCGATGCGATGACGGCGGTGATGCTGGTGGTGATCACCAGCGTGTCCAGCCTCGTCCACCTCTACAGCTGGGGCTATATGGAAGAGGAGCCGGATCAGCCGCGCTTCTTCGCCTATCTCTCGCTCTTCACCTTCGCGATGCTGATGCTGGTGACGGCCAACAACCTGCTCCAGATGTTCTTCGGCTGGGAAGGGGTGGGCCTCGCTTCCTACCTGCTCATCGGTTTCTGGTTCCGCAAGCCGTCGGCCAATGCCGCCGCGATCAAGGCGTTCGTGGTCAACCGCGTAGGCGATCTTGGCTTCATGATGGGGATTTTCGGGACTTATCTGGTGTTCAACACCATATCGATCCCCGAAATTCTGGAAATGGCCCCGTCGATGGCGGGATCGACCATCGGCTTCCTGGGCCATCGTTTCGACACGATGACGGTGCTGTGCCTGCTGCTGTTCGTCGGCGCCATGGGCAAGTCGGCGCAGCTAGGCCTTCACACCTGGCTGCCGGACGCGATGGAAGGCCCGACCCCCGTGTCGGCGCTGATCCACGCCGCGACCATGGTGACGGCGGGCGTGTTCATGGTGTGCCGCCTGTCGCCGATGTTCGAGACGTCAGCGACGGCGCTAACCGTGGTAACCTATGTCGGCGCAGCGACCTGCCTGTTCGCGGCGACCGTGGGCACGGTGCAGACCGACATCAAGCGCGTCATCGCCTATTCGACCTGTTCGCAGCTGGGCTATATGTTCTTTGCAGCGGGCGTTGGCGCCTATGGTGCGGCGATGTTCCACCTGTTCACCCATGCCTTCTTCAAGGCGCTGCTGTTCCTGGGGGCCGGTTCGGTCATCCATGCGATGCATCATGAACAGGACATGCGTTATTATGGCGGCCTGCGGAAAAGCATTCCCATCACCTTCTGGACGATGACGCTCGGTACGCTGGCCATCACGGGCGTTGGCCTGCCACTCGTCGGCGTTGGCTTTGCCGGTTTCTATTCCAAGGACGGCATTCTGGAGGCGGCCTATGCTGCGGGCGGAGCTGGCACCGGCGCGTTCATCGTCGGCGTATTGGCCGCGCTGCTGACCAGCTTCTATAGCTGGCGTCTGGTGTTCCTGACCTTCTTCGGCAAGCCGCGCTGGAACCAGTCCGAGCATATCCAGCATGCGCTGCATGACGCGCATGGCCATGACGATCATGCAACCCACGGCCATGGATCGGCGCATGACAACGCACCGGCCCAGGAAGATGCTGGCCATGATCCGCATGCGGCTGAGGCAGGCGCACATGAACTTCCCGCCGGCACGGGCGGCTATCATCCGCATGAAAGCCCGCTGGTAATGCTGATCCCGCTGATCATGCTCAGCCTTGGCGCAGTGTTTGCGGGCTTCCTGTTCCACGATCAGTTTATCGGGGCAGAGGGCGGCATCGAATTCTGGAAGGGCGCATTGTCGTTCGACAGTCATCTGATGCACGCGGCGCATGAAGTGCCCACATGGGTCAAATTCTCGCCGTTCACGGTGATGCTGACCGGGTTGCTGATTGCCTATCTCAGCTATATCAGGAACACCGACTGGCCGCAGCGCTTCGTCGCGACCTTTGGTGGACTCTACACCTTCCTGCTCAACAAATGGTATTTTGACGAGCTGTATACCTTCCTGTTCGTCAAGCCTGCCTTCGCCATCGGCCGCTTCTTCTGGAAGTTCGGGGACATCGGTTTTATCGACCGGTTCGGACCCAATGGCCTGGCCGCCCTGGTCGTGCAGGGCAATAAAGTGACCCGTCGGCTCCAGTCCGGCTACCTCTACACCTACGCGCTGGTGATGCTGATTGGCCTCGCCGCTGCCGCAACTTGGGCGATGACACGATAATGGACGGCTTCCCCATCCTTTCCCTGATGATGGCAGTGCCGATGGCGGGGGCCATCGCCTGTCTGTTCGTCGGCGCGAACAGCGCGCGCTGGATCGCATTGATCGCCACTCTGGTCGATTTCGTCCTGGGCATGGCCCTGTGGGCGCAGTTCGACCAGTCGGGCAGCGGCGCGCAATGGCAGTTTCAGGAATATGCGCCGATCTTCGGCAAATTCGCCTGGGCGCTGGGTATTGACGGCATTGCCCTGATGCTGATTGCGCTGACGGTGTTCCTGATGCCGATCTGCATCGGCGCCAGCTGGAACGCGATTGAAAAGCGCGTGGGCGAATATATGGCGGCCTTCCTGTTCATGGAGGTGCTGATGATCGGCGTCTTTACGGCGCAGGATCTCTATCTTTTCTACATCATGTTCGAAGCCGGCCTGATCCCGATGTATCTGATCATCGGCATCTGGGGCGGTGCTGACCGGATTTACGCCAGCTATAAATTCTTCCTCTACACATTGTTCGGATCGGTGCTGATGCTGATCGCGATGATGTGGATGGTGCATGAAGCAGGCACGACCGACATCCCCGTGCTGATGGCGTATAATTTCGATCCGCATATCCAGACCTGGCTGTTCCTGGCTTTCTTCGCCAGCTTCGCGGTCAAGATGCCGATGTGGCCGGTCCACACCTGGCTGCCCGACGCGCACGTTCAGGCGCCGACGGCCGGTTCCGTCATTCTGGCAGGCGTGCTGCTGAAGATGGGCGGATACGGCTTCATCCGCTTTTCGCTGCCGATGTTCCCCGAAGCCTCGGCGCAGCTTGCGCCGCTGGTCTGGGGTCTGTCGATGGTCGCGGTGGTTTACACCTCGCTCGTCGCGCTTGTTCAGTCGGACATGAAGAAGCTGATCGCCTATTCGTCCGTCGCGCATATGGCGATCGTCACGGTCGGCCTGTTCGCCTTCAATCAGGCGGGCATCGAAGGCGCGATGATGGTGATGCTGGGCCATGGTCTGGTCGCGGGCGCGCTGTTCCTGTGCGTAGGCGTCATCTACGACCGGCTGCACACGCGCGAGATTGCCCGTTACGGTGGCCTGTCAATCAACATGCCGCGCTACGCCATGCTGTTCCTGTTCTTTACCATGGCATCGGTGGGCCTGCCCGGCACGTCCAACTTCGTCGGCGAATTTCTGTCGCTGATGGGCATCTATCAGGCATCGAGCTGGGTGGCGCTGATCTGCACCACGGGTATCATCCTGGGCGCGGCCTATATGCTCTACCTCTATCGCCGCATCTGCTACGGCGAGCAGGTCAATGCCGATGCCGCCGCGATGCCGGACCTGTCGGGTCGCGAAATCTGGCTGCTTGCGCCGATCGCTGCCGTGGTGCTGTGGATGGGGGTCTATCCCGAAAGCTTCCTCAAGCCCATGCGCCCGGATATTCACGCACTCGAAGCCCGCCTGGCGCCAGCCGCGCCGGCCGGTGATTCCAAGATCAAGATGGGTGCGCCCAAGCCTGCGGGCGAAGCGCATGAAGGTGCCCATCACGAAGAAGCTCCTGCGCACGGGGAGGCGCACTGATGATCGACTCCGCTTCCCTTCTGGCAGTCCTGCCGGAACTGATTTTGACGGCCGGCGGCCTGATCCTGCTGATGGTGGCTGCTTTTGGCGGCGATGGCACCGCACGGATTGTCAACGCATTGTCAGTGCTGACGCTGATCGTTGCGGGTGTGGCGCTGTCCAGCACGATCGCCCATGGGCCGGATGCATTTGACGGCCTGGTCCGTGCCGATGCTTTCTCCGTCTATGCCAAGGCGCTGATCTACGCGGCGGCCGCCGTGGCTATCCTGCTTGCGCCGCGCTTCTTTTCTACCGACAGCGCGCTGCGGCCTGAATATCCGATCCTGATCCTGTTTGCCGCGATCGGCATGGGCATGATGGTGTCGGCGGGCGACATGCTGACTCTTTATGTCGGCCTCGAAATGAACAGCCTGGCCTCCTATGTTCTTGCGAGCTTCATGCGGCAGGACGGGCGTTCGTCCGAAGCGGGCCTTAAATATTTCGTGCTGGGTTCGCTGGCCAGCGGTATCCTGCTCTATGGTATCTCGCTGCTCTATGGTTTTACCGGCAGCACCGCGTTTGATGGCATTGCCGTTGCGCTGGGCGATGGCGTGGGCAAGGGCGAATTGTTCGGCCTGGTGTTCGTGCTGGCGGGTCTCGCGTTCAAGATCAGCGCCGTGCCGTTCCATATGTGGACCCCGGACGTCTATGAAGGCGCGCCAACGCCGGTGACGACCTTCTTTGCCAGCGCGCCCAAGGTTGCGGCCATGGGCCTGACCGTCCGCGTCGCGATCGAGGCGCTGGGCCCGGCGGGTATGGACTGGCAGCAGATCGTGATCTTCGTCGCGCTCGCTTCCATCCTGTTCGGCGCGGTCGCGGCAATCGGCCAGAGCAATATCAAGCGGCTGATGGCCTATTCCTCGATCAACAATGTGGGCTTCGCCTTGATCGGCCTGGCCGCTGGGACGCCCGCAGGTGTTGCCGCGACCATGAGCTATATGGCGATCTATGTCGTGATGACGATTGGCGCGTTCGCCTGCATCCTTCAGATGCGCGACGCCGACGGCAAGCCGGTCGAGACGATCGCCAGCCTCGCGGGGCTGTCGCAGTCGCGCAAAGGGCTGGCGGCCGGATTTGCGATCTTCATGTTCTCCATGGCCGGTATTCCGCCGCTGTTCGGTTTCTGGGCCAAGTTCCTGGTGTTCGATGCGGCGGTGGCGTCTGGTCTGACCGCGCTGGCGGCGTTCGGCATCGCAGCGTCGGTGATTGGCGCTTTCTATTATCTCAAGATCATCAAGACGATCTATTTCGATGAGCCGACCGGCGCCTATGAGGCGAAGGGCGGGGCAGTTGAAAATATCGTCCTGACTGCCTGCGCCGTGGTCATCGTCATGGGCTATCTGCTCAACCCCCTACTGGATCAGGCGAGCGCCGCCGCTGCGGCGTCCCTGTTCTGACCATTCGCTTCGTCGCGGAGACCGGCTCCACCAATGCCGATATGCTGGCATTGGCGGAGCAGGGCGCGCCGGACGGCATCTGGCTGCGCGCGGGGCGGCAGACGGGCGGCAAGGGACGGATGGGCCGGGGCTGGGAAAGCCCGGTTGGCAATCTCTATTGTTCCGCATTGGTCCGGCTGCGCGCGAGTGACCCCATGCCGCATACGCTGGCGCTGGTCGCGGCCAATGCAGTTCACGCGCTTGTCGCGCCACTCTGCGCAGGGCAGGCGCGGATCAAATGGCCCAATGACATATTGGTCGATGGCGCAAAGATCGCTGGCATTTTGCTGGAGCGGGCCGGTGATGCGATCGTCGTGGGGATCGGCATCAATGTCACCGATTATCCCCGCGGGCTGGATCGTCCGGTCACCAGCCTTTTGGCGCAGGGCGCCAAGGATGCTGACGCTGGTGCGCTGATGGAGCGACTGGCGCAACTGTTCGCCCATTGGCTTGCGATCTGGCGCGCGCAGGGGCTGGACCCGGTGCGGACGCACTGGCTGTTGAACGCACACCCGACCGGCACGCCCATGCGGGTGGTTCAAGCCGATGGCGAGAGCGTCGAGGGGGCATTTGATACGCTCGACCAGCAGGGCATGTTGATCCTGCGCTTGGCGAACGGACACAGCCGTGCCATTCACGCGGGCGACATATTTCTCACCTGAACCAAGGACCGGCCATGCTCCTCGCGATCGACGCGGGTAACACCAATGTGGTTTTCGCGCTACTCGAAGGGCGGGACATTCGCGCGCGCTGGCGGATCGCGACCGATCCGCGCCGTACGGCGGACGAATATGCGGTGTGGCTCAACCAGTTGCTGATGCTGGAAGGCTATAAGATCACGGACGTCCATGCCGTGATCATCGCGACGGTCGTGCCGCGCGCGCTGCATAATTTGCAGGTGCTGGCGGAAAAATATTTCAAGACGACTCCTCTGGTTGCGGGACAGCCGCCGGTTGATTGGGGCATCGAACTGGACGTGGCCGAACCGGGATCGGTGGGCGCTGACCGGGTTGTAAACGCCATTGCCGCGCACCATCTTTATGCAGGCGACCTGATCGTCATCGATTTTGGCACCGCGACGACATTCGACGTTGTCGATTATAGCGGCGCCTATAAGGGCGGGATCATCGCGCCGGGGATCAACCTGTCGCTCGATGCGTTGGTCGCCGCGGCGGCGAAGCTGCCCAAGATCGCGATCGCGCCGCCGGAAAATCGATCGGTCATCGGTCGCACGACCGAAGCGCAGATGCATATTGGTGTATTTTGGGGCTATGTAGCCATGATGGAAGGGCTGGTCGCCCGGATGAGGGCCGAAATCGGCCGCCCGACCAGAGTGATTTCGACAGGGGGCCTGGCGGTCCTCTTCAATGACAATAGCGATATTTTCGATGCGATCGCGCCGGACCTGACGGTTCAGGGCCTCGCGCTGATGCACGAACGGAGTTTACAAGCGTAATGAAACCCAAAGATGAGCTGCTCTTCCTGGCCCTGGGCGGGTCGGGCGAGATTGGCATGAACGTCAATCTATATGGATGCCAGGGCAAATGGGTGATGGTCGATCTCGGCATGACCTTTGGCGATCCCAATTATCCGGGCATCGAACTGGTGCTGCCGGACCTCAGCTTTATCGAGGAACGGCGCAAGGATCTGCTCGGCATCGTGCTGACCCACGGGCATGAGGACCATATCGGCGCGATCCCCTATCTGGCGGCCGACCTGGGCGTGCCGCTCTATGCGACGCCGTTTACCGCCGGCCTTATCCGCCTGAAGCTGGAGGAAGAGGGGCTGACCAAGGAGGTCAAGCTTCACGTCATTCCCAATGAAGGCAGCTTCGAACTGGGGCCGTTCGGCTTCCGTTACATGCCGCTGGCGCATTCCATCCCGGAAGGCAATGCGCTGGTCATCGATACGCCCTATGGCCGCATATTCCATACCGGCGACTGGAAGCTGGACGATCAGCCGCTGCTCGGCGTCCCCTCGACCCCGGAACAGTTGACGGCGGTGGGCGATCAGGGCGTGCTGGCGCTGGTATGCGACAGCACCAATGTGTTCAATGACAAGGCCAGCGGTTCCGAAGGCGATGTCCGCGAAGGGCTGATGCAGGCGATAGAGGGGGCCAGGGGGCGGGTGCTCGTCACCACCTTTGCGTCCAATGCCGCGCGCGTTCAGACGCTGGGCGAAGTGGCGACGGCGATGGGGCGCAAGGTGTGCGTCGCGGGCCGCTCGCTCGACCGGATCATCGGCATGGCCAAGGCCAGCGGCTATCTCAAGGATTTTCCGCCGACGGTCGACTGGGACGATGCGATGAAACTGCCGCGCGATGAGGTGATGATCATCGCCACCGGCGGTCAGGGGGAGGCACGCGCCGCACTTGCGCGCATCGCATTCGACAGCCATCCGATCAAGCTGACCGACGGTGACCTGGTCGTCTTTTCGTCCAAGCAGATCCCCGGCAATGAAATCGCGATCGGGCGCATCCAGAACGCGCTTGCGGCGAAAAATATCGTGATGGTGACGGACCGGCAGGCCGAAGTCCATGTGTCGGGACATCCGGGGCGTCCTGAACTGGAAGCCATGTATCGCTGGATACGGCCCGAAATATTGCTGCCGGTCCATGGCGAACGACGGCATATGGCCGAACAGGCGCGGCTTGGCCTGGCGACGGGCATCCCCAATGCGGTGGTGCAGTCCAATGGTGATCTGCTGCGGCTGGCGCCGGGCGCACCGGCGATCATTGGGCGGGAAGAGGTCGGTCGACTGGTGCTGGATGGCGACGTCATCCTGCCAGCGGAAGGTGCGACCATGAACGAGCGGCGCAAGCTGGGTCTGCATGGCCAGATCAGTGTAGCCGTCGCGCTCGATGCCAAAGGAAGGCTGATTGGTCGACCGACGCTGCGGACGCAGGGCGTTCCGGTGGAAGAGGACAAGGCGGACTTCCTGGCCGAAGCGGCGGATGATGCTGCGGACGTGATTGCCAAGGGATCGCATGAGGAAGAGGCGGTGCGTGAGCGTATCCGCCTGGCCGTACGCCGCGCGGCGACGCGCTGGACCGGCAAAAAACCGATTGTGGACGTGTTGCTCATTCGGGCCTAAATCGCCCGTATGAATCTTTACGCCATCTTCGCCATCTATGTGCTGTTCTGGGTGATCAGCGCGTTCATCATGCTGCCCTTTGGCATCCGCACGCCCGACGAGACGGGCGAGCAGTTGCTCAAGGGGCAGGCGGATAGCGCGCCCAGCAATTTCAGGCCCGGCGTGGTGGTGCTTCGCGCGACCATTCTGTCAGGACTGCTGTTCGGTCTCTATTACGCCAATTATGTGCAGGGCTGGATCACGCTGGACATGCTGCCAGGCTATACCCACCAGAATTGACGGTTTGGGGATTAAGCCCCGATCCTGATGTCGAAGCGCGCGCCGGGATCAATCGGCGCGCGTCCGTTACTGGCGCAGCCGCTCGATCGCCTGCGCCAGCGCGACATAGAGCTTGCCCATGTCGGACGAGAGAATGGCGACGCCCAGCGCGTTGCCGTCACGCGCCGACAGGATGATCCGCAGCATGCCTTCAAAATCATGGATGTAGCGGTTCACATGATCGCGGAATTCCGCGTCATTGTCGTAATGGAGAGCAATCTCGCGCGATTCCCCTGCGTCCAGCAGCTTGACTGCGCGCCGGGTGAATACGCCGCGATCGCCCTTCAGATAGGCCGACCAGCTTGAATCGGTGACGTCGTTCGACAGGATCTTGGCGACGTCGATCGCGGTGCTGTTGAGCGATTCGATCAGCAGCGCGGAGCGACGGGCAAAATGGTCGCGGTCGCGATTTTCCGCCGCCCGTTCCGCTTCCTCGATACGCTGTTCGACATTGGCGCTGGTGTCGGCGATGGTCAGCAACTGGCGCGTCAGGCGCTCGGACGCGTGATGCGCGGCATTGACGGCTTCTTCGGCGACGCGCGCAACCTGTTCGATCTGCGCCGCGACCTTGTCTCCAATCGCGTTCTGCATCGCCTGTTCACTGGCGTCGGCCAGAGCCTGCGCGGCTTCGGGAATGGTCCGGCCCAGCGCCTGACGCGCACGCTCGGCGGCCTGATCGGCCGTATCCTTGACGCGCAGCAACGCGGTGACGAGCAAGGGTCCGGCGCCTTCTGTGATGCGGGTCGCATCCTGATGGGCGCCGTCCAGTGCGACGCGCAGCCGTTCGACCAGATTGCGATTGGCCTCCAGCCCGCCCTGCGTGCTTTCCAGCCATTCGGTCAGGCGACTGCCCTGGCCGCGCAGCATCGATTCGGCCTCTTCCGCCCGGCCGACCAATGCCTGCGATATGGCTTCCAGTCGCTCCATTTCGGGCGTCGTGTGGCCCAGCAGAGCGCGGCTTTGTTCCAAGCGGGCGTCGAACCGCTCCAGTGCCGCGGGATAGGTCTCGTCCAGTTCGCGCACGCCCGAATCGAGGGCGACGAGAAGGGTTTCGGCACAACCGATCAGCTTTTCGGCGGTCACGCCTCCGTTGGCCAATGCGCCGTCGATGCGCTGGGTTTCGGCGGTCAGGCGCGTAAGCGCTTCGGTCAGCCTCTCGCTCCGGGCGAGCGCGACTTCCTCCAGAGTCGCAAAGCGATTCTGGGTCGATGTGATCGTTTCGTCCAGCCCCGACTGGATACCAGCCATCAGGCTATGTTGCCCGGCCATGACCTCGTTCATCTGGTGCAGGCGGTTTTCCACGTCGCCGATCGTGTTGGCCAGACCCGTGACCGTCTCGCTGCCGATGGCGTCGAGGCTGTCGCGTGAGCGGGTGACCAGAGATTCCAGCGCGGCCGACTGGGTCGACAAATTGCCCTCGGTCAGCGCCAATGCTTCCTGCGCGCGGGCCAGCGCGGTGTCGAGCCGTTCGCGCAGATCCTTCTCGATCGCGTCCATGTCCCGCGTCAAGGTGGCCAGGGTCGTTTCGCTGACGTCACCGATGCCCGATTGCGCCGCCGCGACCAGCGCTTCGAGATGTTCGGCGCGGCGCGAAAGGCCTTCGTCGGTCGTTGCCATCGTCGCGCGCACGCTGCGCAAGGCAGCGTCGAGGCGTGCGGTCAGGTCGGCCTGCGCCCGGTCAAGATCCTCGATCAGGGCCGCGCGTACAGTGTCGCTGGTGCTGGCGATGCCGGTTTCGGCGGTTTCGATCAGCGTCGCGAGAGCGGCTGCCTGAATTTCCACATCCTGACGGGTCCGGTCCATCGCCTGCCGCGCGCTCTGGGCAGTCGCATCGATCCGTCCGGCGGCGATTTCCGCCATGCCCGTCACTTCCTCATTGGCGGCGCGGGTCGATTCCTGAAGCTGCGTCAGCTGGCTCGACAGGCTCTTGGTCGCGGACAGGGTGCGGGCACGGGCGTCGTCGGACAATTCGGCCAGGGCGTGAAGCCGCGCTTCCAATGTGTCGATTCGTTCTGCCAGCGCATGGCCGTTGTCCATGATCTGCGCCGCCATCCGGCCGGTGCGGTCCTCCAGTTCGGGGATCGTGGCGATCAACGAGTCCATCTTGGCGACCAGCGCAGCACTTGCCCGCTCGGCCGATTCGGCGCGATCGACCGTTGCTTGGGACCGGCTGGCGATCAGTTCGGCGGACGCCTCCATATTGCTGCTGGCCGCAGCGCCATAGCTGTCGAGCAATTCGGCCTGCTGCTGCATCGACTGACGGGCGGTTTCCAGCTGGGTGGCGATCCGTCCCAGTCGCAGTTCAAGCAGATCGGCTTCGGTCCGCAGGGCGCGGGCAGTGTCGAGATAGCGGCGCGATTCGGCGCGGCTGTTGCGCATCAACAGCAGATAGGCGAGGCCCAGCAGGATGAGCGGGACGACCAGCGTGGCGATGGCATTGGCCCAGAACAAGGGGCCGCCGGGCAGGTCGCCCGTCGCGAAAATCGCCCAGCCGGCAAAGCCGACCCAGCCGATCGCGAGCAGGCTCAAGCCCACGCGTATGCGTTTGACCCAGCCATCGCCCGCGCCATCATCCGAATCATCTTCGTCGATGTTGAGAGACGCCTGTTTCAAAAGCAAAATGTCATCCGCCTGCGACGCGTCGCTAGCTGCGCTTGATTCGTCGCGCCAGAACTCGACGATTGTGCTGCCCCCTGTCATGTCGTGCATCCTAGCAGCTTTTCCGTCCGCGCAAATGCCCTGTTACCAAAACTTAACGCAAGCCAGATAGCGTCTGTCTCTATGTCCTATGATCCCGGCGCCCTTCATGCAGCTTTATCCGCAGCCGTCGGCGATGACAGCGCCCTGATCGCGGACCTGCGCGTGGCCTTCATGGAAAGTGCCGAGCGGCAGATCGATCTGCTGGGGCGGGCGCGGTGCGACGCCAATTGGGAATTGGCGGCATGGCGGCTGAAAGGGTTGGCGGCCAGCTTCGGGCTTACCGCACTGATGGCGCTGGCCGATGAGGCAGCAGAGGCCGCACCGGGCGATCCGCGCGTGCTGCGCCGGTTGCGCGCTGCGCTGGCGGTGCTGCAACAGACCTGAATTGAAGCATCGGTACGGCTGCGCTTGCGCGAAGCCGCCAGCCTTGCGACAAGGCCCGCTGCACAACAATCGGGTCGATACCATAACGATATGAGTTTCGCGGCTATTCTCAGCGCCAGCCGGGCTTCGGGCGATTCGTCTGGTGGCCAGACGACCGTTGGTCAGCGCGCGAGTCTGTATTTTGCCGGACAGACGCTGGTCGAATATCAGGCACGGCAAGCGGCGCAGGCCGGTGCGGATCGAATCATGATATTGGTGAGCGTGATCACCCCCGCCCTGTCGCAGGCGGTCGATCGGCTGAGCGCCGACGGGATCGCGGTCGCACTGGTGCGCGATATGGTGTCGATGGTGCGGGATGCGCCGCGCGATGCCGACGTCCTGCTGGTGGCCGACGGGGCGATCGTGTCGCAGACCCATTTCGAGGCGATGGCGAGCGCTGAGGGCAATGCCCTGCTGGTCACGGATGACAGCCGCGCCAGTACCCCGTTCGAACGGATCGACGCGGGACAGCGCTGGGCCGGGCTGGCGCGAATCAGTCCGACCTTATTGTTCGGCACGCTCGACATGATCGGCGACTGGGATTTGTCGCTCACGCTGGTACGGGCAGCGGTGCAGAAGGGCGCGCGCCGCGTCACCGTGGCGCAGGATGATCTGCTCGAAGGGCGCGTCGCGCTGATCGAGACCCAGCAGCAGGCCGATCTGGTGGCGCAGGCGGTCACGGCGGCAGGCGCTTCGTCGGCGCGGGCGCGGGGTGGCGTTGAACATTATCTGCTTTCGCCGCTGGCCCGGATGATCAGTCCGGCCCTGATGCGCATGCAGGTTCCCGCAATGCAGGTGCGGATCGCCGCCATCGCGCTGGCCGCGATCGCGCTGGTGCCGGTCGAGCTGTTATGGACGCTGACCGGGTTCGCGCTGCTGCTGGGCGCGCTGTTACTGGCGGAAATTGCCGATCGTCTGGAGGAACTGGCGCTGCGACCGGCGCCGACGGGCTGGCTGGCATTTGTCACGCCATTACTGGCGCTGACCGGCATCGTGTTGGCGGGCAGCAGCACGATGGCCGCCGATCTGGCGCTGCTGCTGGCGATCATATTGGTGGCGGATCGCTGGCGGCGTACCGGCGGCGCCCGGCCATGGATGATCGTTACGCCCGGCACCGTGCTGCTCATGCTGATGCTCGCCGGATTGGTGGGCATGCTGGCGCAGGGTATCAGGGTGGCAATGCTGGCGCTGATCGCGTCGGCTGGTGCGATCATATTGCGCCCGCGCGACTGATATATTTCGACAGCAGGGTTTAGTGCATTTTAAGGACGTCGGGCTATGGTCCCGGTATGAACGCCTATTCGTCCCTTACCGGTGCGGTCATGGCGGACAGCTGGCCGATGGCGCAAGTCATGGCGGGCATGTCCGCCGTGCCGGTTGGCCATGCCATCGATCTGGCTTTCTTTTTCCCGGTCGAGGAACAGGCGCGCCACGATGCGTTGATCGCGGAAACGCGGCGGCATCTGGGCGGATGCCTGAACGCGATCGAGATGGCGCTGCGGCTCTCGCTCGACCACGCACCGGACGTTGCCCACATATTGTCGCGCTCGTCAGAACCGATTTGCTGGCCAACCGTACGGGCGCAACCGACGATGATCGGGCCGGCGCTGCTGGCGCATATGCAGATGCGCGCTGGCGTCAGCCTGATGCTGCGCCAGTTCGGCCAGGCCGATGTTGATCGGACGGACGATGGCGATGGGGGCGTGCTCACGCTGGGCGATGATCCGATGATCGGCGACGCCCTGTCTGCGCTGGCGCTGGCGGAGGGGCGCTGGATCGCGGCGGGCGGCGAGGATCGGCCGATGCGGCCGGACCTGCCCGCTGAATATTTTGCCGAACTGGTCTGGACGGCGGCTGCCTGTCTGGCCGCTGTGGTTCAGCGGAGCGCGCCCGATCTGGGAGACGCGATGCTGGTCGGGTTCGAGCGGTCGGGCTGGGCCTTGCTTGCCGATCATGACGAAAGTGCCAGCCCCATTGCGGAGGCGGATCGGCTGGTGCGGCGGATCGGCGATCTTGCGGATTCGCCCGAATTGATGGGTGTCGCGCTGGGGCAGCGCCGCTTTCTGCTGTTTGCGGCGCTTGCGGCGCGGCGGCTGCGCATGACCACGGTGCAGGCGACCGAAATATTGGTGTTGGGTCCATTGGCGCAGGTAGCGATGCTGTGCCGTTCGCTCGGTGGATCGGATGCCGATTATCGCCATTTGCTGCTGGCGCTGCAGCCGGTGCGTCCTTCACTGTCCGACGCGGCTATCGTGGCGGAGGCCGAACGCTATCAGCAACTGACCGAGACGCAGGCTGATGCAGCAGTCAGCGCGTTGCGCACGCCGCCCGCTTTCCGTTCACGGCTGGACCATCTGCGCCGGGTAACAGGCGCGTGAATATGCCGTCCCATCCCGCGATCATCCGGGCGTTTATCTCCGCCGATGGCCTTTTGCTCAGCGCTGACCTGCCCTTGCTGGCGCTTCAGCGGGAGGCCGGGGGCGATCTTGGCGCGCCGGTCGCGGTACCGCAACTGGCAGCGATCGCGCGGTTGTGCGTGCGATTGGGCATTACCGTCTCGCGGTCGATCATCGCGGCGACCCAGCATGGCGACATCGACATGTGGGTGCGGGCGCGGCCTGACAGCGATGGCGTCACTCTGTCGATCATTGACTGGCATGAGCGGCCAGTCGCTGCGTTGCCAGCGGACATAGCGCGGCGTGAAGCGGATATTGCGGCGCTGGCTGACGGCTGGAACTGGCAGATAGACGTGCAGTTGCGGTTCCAGATGGTGCTGGCCGGAAGCGACGGCCATGGCGCGCTGCCGCCCGATCCGCCCGTGCCGGGCAGCCGCTTTTCCAGCTATTTTCAGCTTCAGCCAGACGATGATGGCGACATGGCGATGCTGCGCGCCTTTGCCCAGCGGCGCGCCTTTCGGGACCAGACGGCAGCGTTGGTCAGCGATCCGGCGCGGACGTTTCGCCTGTCGGGTTTCCCCATGTTCGATCTGGCCGGACAACTGACCGGCTATCGCGGCACGGCATTCGCTTTGGAGCAGATGGCGACTGGTCCGATCGTGCAGGAGGCGGCAATTGCGCTGTATCCGGGCGAATTCGGCAAACGGCTCGACCGGTCGCTGCGCCAGCCATTGGGGCGGATCATCGCCAACGCCGATACGATCAGTGCCCAGTTGGAGGGGCCGTTGCGCCCCGACTATGCCGATTATGCGACGGACATCGCAGCGGCGGGACGGCATCTGATGGCGCTGGTCGATGATCTGGCCGATTTGCAGGCGATCGACCGACCCGATTTCAGCGTGATCGCAGAAGAGATTGATCTGGCCGATCTGGGCCGTCGCGCCGCCGGGTTGCTGGCGGTCAAGGCGCTCGACCGGAATATTCGCATATCAGCGCCGGACCCGGACGCGACCATGCCCGCGATCGGCGAATTTCGCCGCGTGCTACAGATTTTGGTGAATCTGGTGGGCAATGCGGTGCGCTATTCGCCCGAAGGCAGCGAAGTGCGGATCGTCACCGAATGTGATCATGGCCAGGCGCGGATCATGGTCATCGACCAGGGGCAGGGGGTCGCCGACGCGGATCGCGAACGGATATTCGAGAAGTTCGAGCGGCTGGGCCGCGACGATTCCGGGGGCAGCGGGCTGGGCCTCTATATCTCCCGCCGCCTTGCCCGCGCGATGGGCGGCGATATTCGCATTGGCGGCGCGCCCGGCGAAGGCGCGCGCTTTATCCTGACATTGCCGGTGGACGATTGATCCCCATGAAAAACGGCGCCCCTTTGACAGGGCGCCGTTCTGCATTTTGCATTGGGTCGCGCAGGCTTAGCGCTTGTCGACCGGGATATAGTCGCGCTGCACAGGGCCGGTATAGAGCTGACGCGGGCGACCGATCTTCTGCGCTGGGTCCGAAATCATTTCGTTCCACTGGGCGACCCAGCCGACGGTGCGGGCCAGGGCAAACAGAACGGTGAACATCTCGGTCGGGAAGCCGATGGCCGACAGGATCACACCGGAATAGAAGTCCACATTGGGGAAGAGCTTCTTTTCGATGAAATAGGGATCGCTGAGCGCAATCTTTTCCAGTTCGCGCGCGACGTCGAACACCGGGTCGGTGACGCCCATCGTGCGCAGCACGTCCTCGGCGGTCTTTTGCATGACGGTCGCGCGGGGATCGTAATTCTTATACACGCGATGGCCAAAGCCCATCAGGCGGAACGGATCATCCTTGTTCTTGGCGCGGGCGATATATTCCGGAATACGATCGACAGTGCCGATTTCGCGGAGCATGTTGAGCGCGGCTTCGTTCGCGCCGCCATGCGCCGGACCCCACAAGCACGCAATGCCAGCCGCGATGCACGCGAAGGGATTGGCGCCCGACGATCCCGCCAGACGAACGGTCGATGTCGATGCATTCTGTTCATGGTCGGCATGGAGGATGAAAATCTTGTCCATGGCGTCCACGATCACCGGATCGGGAACATATTCTTCCGCCGGGACGGAGAAGGTCATGCGCAGGAAGTTGGCCGTATAGGACAGGTCGTTGCGCGGATAGACGAAGGGCTGACCCACCGAATATTTATAGGCCATGGCCGCGATCGTCGGCATCTTGGCGATCAGGCGATGGCTGGCGATCCTGCGCTGCATCGGATCGTTGATGTCGGTCGAGTCATGATAAAAGGCCGACAGCGCGCCCACGACGCCGCACATGATCGCCATGGGATGCGCGTCACGACGGAAGCCGCGATAGAAGGTCGTGAGCTGTTCATTGACCATCGTGTGGCGCGTGATGGTACGGGTGAATTCGTCCAGTTCCTGGCTGGATGGCAGTTCGCCGTTCAGCAGCAGATAGCTGACTTCCATGAAGCTCGATGCTTCGGCCAGCTGGCCGATCGGATAGCCGCGGTGCAGCAGGACGCCTTCGTCACCGTCGATATAGGTCAGGCCGGATTCGCAGCTCGCGGTGGACGTGAAACCGGGATCATAGGTAAACATGCCGGTGTTGGCGTAAAGCTTGCGCACATCGATGACCTGCGGACCGACCGAACCGTCCATGACGGCATAGTCCTTGGTCTCTCCTCCGACGGTCAAAGTGGCTTTGTTTTCCGACATATTGTTCTCCATTTATGCCATCAGCCAACCGATGCGTGCCCAACATCGGTCAGCCGTTCCAAGCTCCCCTCTTTCCCCAACAGGAAGAGGACATCAAAAATACCCGGCGAGACGGTGCGCCCGGTGAGTGCCGCCCGAAGCGGCTGCGCCACCTTGCCCAGCCCCAGGCCGGCATCCTCCGCCACGCGGCGAATTGCGTCCTCGATCGCTTCGACCGTCCATGTTTGAACTGGTCTCAAAGCGTCGGCTGTCTTGACCAGCAGCGCGCGCGCCGAGTCGTCTAGCAGAGCCAATGCCTTTTCGTCAAAATCCAGCGGGCAATTTTTGAACAGAAATTCGGCGCCCTCGGCAATTTCATTAAGCGTCTTGGCGCGCGGCTTGAGCGAGGGCATCGCGGCCGTCAATAGCGTCATGCCGGTGTCCGGCAAGGCGCGATCCAGACGGGCGGCGACGCGCGGCGCGACCAGCGCGGCGAGGCGGGCGTCGTCCGCTTCGCGCAGATAATGGCCGTTCAGATTTTCCAGCTTCTTGATGTCGAAGCGCGAGGGCGATCGGCCGACGCCGCTAATGTCGAACAGCTCGATGGCACGGGTGATCGGGATAATCTCCTCGTCGCCATGGCCCCAGCCCAGCCGCAGCAGATAGTTGAGGACCGCTTCGGGCAGCATCCCCATATCGTCGCGATAGGCATCCACGCCCAGCGCCCCGTGGCGCTTGGACAATTTCGCGCCGTCCGATCCGTGGATCAGCGGGATATGGGCATAGACCGGCTCGTCCCAACCCATGGCACGGATGATGCAAAGCTGGCGGAAGGCGTTGTTGAGATGATCGTCGCCGCGGATCACATGGGTGACGCCCATGTCATTATCGTCGACGACGACGGCCAGCATATAGGTGGGCGTGCCATCGGACCGCAGCAGGATCATATCGTCCAGTTCGGCATTCTGTACGACGACACGGCCCTGCACCGCATCCTCGATCACCGTTTCGCCTTCGCGCGGGGCTTTCAGACGGATGACGAAAGGCGCGCCTTCAGGCGCTTCTTCGGGCGAACGGTCGCGCCAGCGCCCGTCATAGCGCATCGGCTGCTTGGCCGCGCGCTGCTGTTCGCGCAGTTCCGCCAGTTCTTCGGGCGTGGCATAGCATTTATAGGCATGGCCGTTCGCCAGCATCGCGTTGGCGACTTCGGCATGGCGCGGCGTGCGGGCGAATTGAAACACCGCCGGTTCATCGCCGCCCAGACCCAGCCAATCCAGCCCGTCGAAAATCGCTGCCACCGCCTCTTCGGTCGAGCGGGCGCGGTCGGTATCCTCGATCCGCAGCAGGAATTTGCCGCCATGGTGACGGGCGAACAGCCAGTTGAACAAAGCGGTGCGCGCGCCGCCAATATGCAGGAACCCGGTTGGCGATGGCGCGAAACGGGTCACTACCGGCTTGTTCATTCCCGTTGCACTTGCCGTCATATTCGCTGACATTCGTCCTGCCTGTTCCATGAATGCGTCGCCCCCTAGCATGGCTTTTGAGCCACGACAAACCTCCCTTTGGTGGGGGGCTGCGGCGTGGTTGCGCGGGGCGTTTTCGCGGGTGGAAAGCTGGCTGGAGACGGAGCGCGAGCAAATTCCCCTATGGGTGCCGATCGCGCTGGGCGCGGGCATCGCCGCCTGGTTCCTGCTGCCCGACAGGGCCGGGTGGCTGGCCTTTTGCTGTGGTGCGCTGGCGCTCGCTTGCCTTGGGTCGCTGCTGCCCGATGGCGCGCGGCTGCGACGCATGATCGTGGCGGGCGGAATGCTGGCCTGCATCGGATGCGCGCTGATCTGGGGGAAAGCGGTGCTGTTGGGGCAGCCGCCGCTGGCGCGCGCTGTCTTTACCATGGTGACGGGTGAAGTGATGGCGGTTCGGGCGGTTCCCGCGCAACAGATGGTGCGCACCATGCTGCGTCCGGTCGACGCGCCGGGCCTGCCAGCCACGATCCGGGTCAACATTGCCGAGGCGGATGTTCCGGCCGGATTGGGCGAGGGGGCGGTGATCCGCTTTCGCGTCCGTTTGATGCCGCCTGCCCCGCCCAGCGTGCCGGGTGGCTATGATTTTGCCGCGCGTGCCTATTTTCAGGGGATTGGCGCTACCGGCAAGGCGCTGAAACCGATTGACGTCCTACGCCCGTCAACCGCGCCGCCGCCGCTGCGCGCGCGCTTGTTCGCGCATATTCGGGAGCAGGTGGACGGGCCGGCGCAGGGCATAGCCGTGGCGCTGGCGACGGGGGACCAGGGCGCGATTGCGGAGGCCGATGCCGAAGCGATGCGCCGTAGCGGGCTTGCCCACCTGCTCTCGATCAGCGGCTTGCATGTTACGGCGCTGATCGGCGCGGTTATTTTCCTGTTGACGCGGGTGATGGCGTTGAGCCAGCGAGCGGCGCTCGACTGGCCGCTGATGCTGATCGCGGCAGGGGGCGGGGCGCTGGCGGGGATCGGTTATACGCTGCTGACCGGGGCGGAAGTGCCGACGCTGCGGTCCTGCATCGCCGCGCTGCTGGTGCTGGGCGGGCTGGCGCTGGGGCGCGACGCGATCACGTTGCGGCTGGTCGCGGTGGGCGCGCTCATCGTCCTGGTCCTCTGGCCCGAAGCGATGACGGGGCCGAGTTTCCAGATGAGCTTTGCGGCCGTTACCGCGCTGGTTGCGCTGGCCGAGCATCCGCGTTTTCGCGCCTTGACCAGCGCGCGGGATGAGGGGTGGGCGCGCAGGGCTGGGCGGGTGCTGGCGGCGATGCTGATGACCGGCATTGTCGTCGAACTGGTGCTGATGCCGATCGCGCTGTTCCATTTTCACAAGGCCGGGATGCTGGGGGCGTTCGCCAATCTCGTCGCCATCCCGTTGACTACCTTTGTCGTGATGCCGCTGGAGGCGCTGGCGTTACTGTTCGATCTTGTCGGACTGGGCGCCCTCTTCTGGTGGATGACCGCGCAGACGCTGAACCTGTTGCTGCTGATCGCCCATGGCGTCGCCGCCAGTCCAATGGCGACAATGCTGACGCCGGCGGTGCCATCCTGGCTGTTCGCGCTGATGATCGGCGGGCTGCTCTGGTGCCTGTTGTGGCGCAGCGGGTGGCGCTGGCTGGGCCTTGGGCCAGTGGCGATCGGCGTGACCGGCGTGCTTTTGCTATCACCGCCCGATATTCTGGTGACGAGCGATGGCCGCCACGTCGCGGTGCGGACATCGACGGGCGGCATGGCGCTACTGCGCGCGGGCGCAGGCGATTATGTGCGCGACACGCTGGCGGAGAGCGCGGGCTATGACGGGCCGATCGAAGCGATGGCGGACCTGCGGCAGGCGCGCTGCTCGACGGATTTGTGCGCAGTGGGGATGCAGGCGGGTGGGCGGCGCTGGCATGTGCTGGCCACCCGCAGCGATATGCTGGTCGAACGGGCCTTGTTCAGCCAGGAATGTGCCGCCGCCGACATCGTCATTGCCGATCGCGCGCTGCCACGTTGGTGCCGCCCGCGCTGGCTGAAGATCGACCGACGGATGCTGGCGCGAACCGGCGGCATTGCCATCGACCTGGACGATGCGCGGGTCAGCACGGTGAGGATGGCGGGCGACGCTCATCCCTGGATCGTCGCACCGCGCCCTCGCCGCAGCCCGTCATGGCGGCCTCAATTATAGCGGCGCAGCAGTCCCGCCAGCTTGCCCTGAATTCGCACCTGTCGCGGATCGTAGATTTGCGGCTCATAGGCGCTGTTGGCGGGATCGAGCCGGACGCGCTGTCCTTCGCGGCGGAAATATTTGAGCGTTGCTTCCGCATCGTCGATCAGGGCGACGACGATCTGGCCTTCGCGGGCAACATCGGTACGCTGGATCAGCGCAAAATCGCCGTCCAAAATTCCTGCCTCCATCATCGAATCGCCCGACACTTCCAGCGCATAATGATCACCAGCCCCCAGCAGCGCAGCGGGGACGGACAGCATATTCTGCCCCTCCATCGCCTCGATCGGGACGCCTGCGGCAATACGGCCGTGCAGCGGGATTTCGATGACGTCATTGGCAGCGATCGGCAGGCTGGGCGCCAGTTGCGGCTTGGCCGGAGCAACCGGTGCGGGGACGCGGTGCATGGCATCGGGCAGCTTCAACACCTCCAGCGCGCGGGCGCGATTGGGCAGGCGGCGGATGAAGCCGCGTTCCTCCAATGCATTGATCAGCCGGTGAATGCCGGACTTGGATCGCAGGTCGAGCGCATCCTTCATCTCCTCGAAAGAAGGGGATACGCCACCTTCCTCCAGCCGGGTCTGGATGAAACTCAGCAATTCCTGCTGCTTGAGGGTCAACATGCCTGCGGTCCTCCATGGAACGTATAAGGAACACATAGGAAACGGAAGGAGGCGAGTCAAGCGAGCAACAACGGACCGGAAGCGGCGCATCCGGCCATGGGGACCGGATCCAATCCTATGGTCGATCAGTCCGTCAGAGGCAGGATGGTGACGATGTCGCCTGCGGCGGCGATCGATGAACCGGCAGGGCGGACAATCAGGCAGTCGGCCATAGCCATGGCGGCCGTGGCGGCGCTGTCCTGCGACGTGACGGAGACGATCCCTGCCTCCCCCCGATAGGCGCGCAGATAATCGTCGCGATCGCCGGTCGCGGGCAGCGGCGCGGCAAGGCGCGCCTCGCTCAGGCGCGGGAGCGGCGCGGTCGATCCGGCGCGATGGCGCACCAGCGGCAACAGGAACAGGGTCGCGGTGACAAAGGCAGAGACCGGATTGCCCGGCAGACCCAAAAATACGGCATCGGCGATGGTACCGGCCATCAGCGGCTTGCCCGGCCGCATCCTGATCTTCCAGAAATCGAGCGTACCCCCCGCCTGCGCAAAGGCAGGCCGGACCATGTCATGATCGCCGACGGATGCGCCGCCCGTGGAGACGATGATATCCGCCGACGCCGCGCGTTTCAGCGCAGCGGTCATGGCATCAAGATCATCGGGAACGATGCCCAGATCAACGACGTCGCACGGCAGGGTTGCCAGCATCGCCGCCAGCATGGCCGCATTGGAAGAGGGCAGGCTGCCCGCCGGGGTCGGCGCGCCGGGCGGCACAAGTTCGTTGCCGGTCGAGATCAGCGCGACCGTTGGGCGGCGGCCGACCGGCAGCGTCCCATGGCCGCCCAGCACGGCGAGCGCGATGCGCGCGGGCGTAAGGGCGCTCCCGGCTGCCAGCAACAGTGCGTTGGTTGCAAAGTCCGACGCGGCCGGGCGTATGTTGCGCCCGACAGGCAAAGGATCGTCGCTGGCGGTCAGTCGGTCGCGCTCGCGGGTGGCATTTTCCTGAATCAGGATCGTGTCTGCGCCTGCTGGCAGGGGCGCGCCGGTGAAGATGCGGCAGGCTTGTCCGGGCGCCAGCGGCGCAGGCACAGCGCCGCCAGCCGCGCTTTCGCCAGCGACCAGCCACGGCCCCGGCCATTCAGCGGCACGCACGGCATAGCCGTCCATCGCGGACAGATCGGCCCAGGGCTGGTCGCGAAGCGCCAGTAGGTCGCAGGCCAGCCAGCGTCCGTTGCAGGCGGCGACCGGTGCTGTTTCCGCTGGCAGCGGGGTCGCAAGGGCGAACAGGCGGGCCTGCGCCTCGGCGACGGGCAGCAGGCTCATGCCGCGCGCCAGTCGCCCGACTTGCCACCGCTCTTGGCGATCAGGCGGACCTGGCCAATGACCATGCCCTTGTCGAGCGCCTTGGCCATGTCATAGATGGTGAGCAGCGCGACCGAGGCACCGGTGAGCGCCTCCATCTCCACGCCCGTCTGGCCAGCGGTGCGCGCGGTGGCCGTGACGGTCACGCCGCTTTCGTCCAGATCGAAGTCGATATTCACGCTGCTCAGCGCGATCGGGTGACAAAGCGGGATGAGGTCGGCCGTGCGCTTGGCCGCCATGATCCCTGCGACCCGCGCGACCGCCAGCACGTCGCCCTTCTTGACCAGTCCCTGCGCAATCGCGGCAGCGGCATCGGCGATCATGTCGATCCGGCCACTTGCAATCGCTTCCCGCGCGGTCACCGCCTTGGCCGACACATCGACCATGCGCGCCGCGCCGTCCGCGTCGAGATGGGTAAGGCCCGTCATGCGCCGGTCAGCAGGCTGCGCGTCGCCGCCTCGACATCGGCCTGCCGCATCAGCGTTTCGCCAACCAGGAAGCAGCGCACGCCATGATCGGCCATGGCGGTCAGGTCGGCATGGCTGCCAAGGCCGCTTTCGGCGACGAAGGTGTAACCGGTAGGCGCCTTGCCCACCAGTTCATAGGTGCGGGCGAAATCGACGCTGAAATCGCGCAGGTCGCGATTGTTGACGCCGATCAGGCGGGATCGCAGCTTGAGCGCGCGCTCCATTTCCGCCTCGTCATGCACTTCGATCAGCGCGTCCATGCCAAGCCCAAGCGCTGCATCCTCAATCTCTGCCATCTGCCCGTCGTCAAGGGCGGCGACGATGATCAGGATCGCGTCGGCCCCCAGCGATCGGCTTTCCAGTATCTGCCAGGGATCGACGATGAAATCCTTGCGCAGCACGGGAAGCGCGCAGGCGGAGCGGGCCGCCATCAGATAGTCGTCATGGCCCTGAAAATAGGGTTCGTCCGTCAGCACCGACAGACAGGCCGCGCCGCCAGCGGCATAGGCCTGCGCATGGGCGGGGGGATCGAAATCTTCGCGGATCAGCCCCTTGGACGGGCTGGCTTTCTTGATCTCCGCAATCAGGCCGAAGCCGGAACGGGCTGCGTCGTCCAGCGCCTTGCGAAAGCCGCGCGGGGGCGTCTGTTCGCTGGCGCGGGCGTGGAGCGACGACAGCGATGTCGCGGCCTTGCGCCGGGCGACATCCTCGCGCTTGAAATCGCAAATCTCGATCAGCTTGTTGGTCATTGATAGGCTATCCAGCAATTGAGCAGGGCATTGGCAAGGCCACGGTCGATCGTTTCGGCCGCTTCCTCCACGCCCTCCTTAAGGTCCGCAACCGCATCGGCCACGACAAGGGCGGCCGCGGCGTTGAGCAGCACTGCGTCACGATAGGCGCCCGGTTCGCCCAGCAGCAGCGCGCGCAGGGCGGCGGCGTTATGTGCTGCGTCGCCGCCCCGGATCGCGTCGACTGGCGCAGTGGAGAGGCTCAGATCGGCAGCGGACAGGCGATGCATGGCAACCACGCCATGGCCCGCGACTTCGGCAATGTCGTTGCCGCCTGCCAGCGACAGTTCGTCCAGCCCTTCATCGCCCGACACGATCATGGCCCGGTCGACGCCCAGTTCGGCAAGTGCCTGCGCATAGATAGGGACATAGGCGGGGCGGGCGATGCCGACCAGCTGGCGGCGCACCCCGGCCGGGTTGGCGAGCGGTCCCATCAGGTTGAAGATGGTGCGTTCGCCGATCGCCTTGCGGATCGGGCCGAGCCGCTTGAGCGCGGGATGGTAATTTTGCGCGAAGAGGAAGCAGATGCCGATCTCCGCCAGTGTCTTTTCGGCGCTGGCCGCCGCCCGGTCGAGGTCGAGCCCAAGCGCTTCGAGCGTGTCGGCTGCACCCGCCTTGGACGATGCCGCGCGGTTGCCATGCTTGGCGACGGGGACGCCAGCGGCCGCGACGACCAGCGACACGGCGGTCGAGACATTAAGGGTATGATGGCCATCGCCCCCGGTGCCGCACACGTCGATCGCGCCTGCCGGGGCGGTGACCGGGATCATCCGGGCGCGCATGGCGCGCGCGGCAGCCGCGATTTCGATCGCGGTTTCGCCGCGCCGGGCCATGGTGACGAGAAAGGCGGCGATGTCCGCTTCGGGAAGGTCGGCGTCGAACAGCATGTCGAAGGCGCGGGCGGCGGCCTGCGCATCAAGCGGACTGGAAGGATCGGGCAGGCTGGTCATCGCGCTTGCCTTAATCATCAGCGGGGTAGTGAGTCGAGGGGTGGCGACGGCAATTTTGCGTGTGGGGGCCAGTCGCTCGGCCAAACCCCGACCTTGCAATCGGTCGTCGCCCCGCTATGAACCGCGACATTCGCAAGGACCCGGTGAAATTCCGGGTGGCTATTCCGGCCGCCGATCCGCCGGACAACATCACGCATGTTCTTACGCCAGCGCCTGTATCCCGGCGCGATATGCCCTGATGTGGAATTTTCAGATGACAGATTTTTTGACACGCTATCGCCAGCAATGGTTCAGTGACGGACAGGCTGCGCGTCGGGACGTCATGGCGGGTATCGTCGTTGCGCTTGCCCTCATTCCCGAAGCGATCGGATTTTCGATCATTGCGGGCGTCGATCCGCGTGTTGGCCTCTATGCCTCGGTCGTCATTGCGATGGTCGTGGCCTTTACCGGCGGTCGGCCAGGCATGATCTCAGCCGCCACGGCTGCGGTCGCCGTGCTGGTGATGCCGCTGGTTCGCGACCATGGGGTCGAATATCTGTTCGCCGCGACCATCGTGATGGGCATTGTCCAGATCATTGCGGGGCTGTTGCGGCTGGACCTGCTCATGCAGTTCGTGTCCCGGTCGGTGATTACAGGGTTCGTCAATGCGCTGGCGATCCTGATCTTCCTGGCGCAATTGCCGCAATTGACCAATGTCGGCTGGGAAACCTACGCCATGATCGCGGGCGGCCTTGCGATCATCTATCTTTTGCCACGCCTGACCAAGGCTGTGCCGTCGCCGCTGGTCGCCATATTGGCGTTGAGCGCAATCAGCATCGGCATGGGCTTGTCCGTCAACACCGTCGGCGACATGGGCAAGTTGCCGGAAGGGTTGCCGAGCTTTGCCTTTCCCATGGTGCCATTCACGCTCGAAACCTTGCAGATCATCTTGCCATATGGGCTGACGATGGCGGCTGTCGGCCTGCTCGAGTCGCTGCTGACGGCGCAGATCGTCGATGACATGACCGATACCGACAGTGACAAGCGGCGCGAATGTGCAGGGCAGGGGAGCGCCAACATCGTCGCGGCGCTGTTCGGCGGCATGGGCGGCTGCGCGATGATTGGCCAGTCGGTGATCAATGTGACATCGGGCGGACGCGGTCGTCTTTCCACCTTTGTATCGGGCGCATTCCTTCTCTTTTTGCTGGCGGTGCTGGGGCCATTTGTCGGGCAGATCCCCATGCCCGCGCTGGTGGCGGTGATGATCATGGTGTCGATCGGCACGTTCAGCTGGAATTCCATCGCCAATTTGCGCCGCCATCCGCCCACATCGTCCGTAGTGATGGTGACGACCGTGGTTGTCGTGGTCGCGACACGCGACCTGTCGCTGGGGGTATTGGCTGGCGTCCTGCTGTCGGGCATTTTCTTTGCAGGCAAGGTTCGGCGGATGTTCGCGGTGGAACGCAAAGTATCGACGGACCATGTGACCTATAATGTCGTCGGCCAGATATTCTTCGCGTCTGTCGATCGCTTTACCAGCGCCTTCCAGGCCGAAGATGGATCGACACCCGTGTTGATCGACGTATCAGGCGCGCATTTCTGGGATATTTCGGGGGTTGGCGCGCTCGACAAGATCATCGCGCGCCTGCGCCGCGACGGCTGCACTGTCGATGTGATCGGCTATAATCGCGCCAGCGCGGACATTGTCGATCGCTTCGCGCTGCATGACAAGACCGGCGTGGAAAGCGGCCTCGCCCCGCATTGAAGATGGGGTGGGAGGCGGCCCCGATCAGGCCGCTTCGCGCGCCTTCACCTTCATGCCCGCTATCTTCATGAAATTGGCCAGCATGTCATGGCCATATTCCGTGGCGATGCTTTCGGGATGGAACTGGACTGAATGGATCGGCAGCGTCGCGTGGCGAAAGCCCATGACCGAGCCGTCCTGACTGGTCGCGTTGACGACCAGGCTGTCCGGAATATCATCGACGATCAGCGAGTGATAGCGGGTCGCGGTGAAGGGGGAGGGGATGCCGGCGAACATGCCGGTGCCGTCATGCGTGACGGGCGATGTCTTGCCATGCATCAGGCCGCCGCGCACCACCTTGCCACCGAAATGCTGGCCGATCGCCTGATGACCCAGGCACACGCCCAGCAACGGCGCGCCCGCATCGGCGCAGGCCGCGACCAGATCGAGGCTGACGCCCGCTTCATTGGGGGTGCAGGGACCGGGCGAGAGCAAAAAGGCCTTTGCCCCGCTGGAAAGCGCCTGGCCCGCCGAAATGGCGTCGTTGCGGACGACCTCCACCCGCGCGCCCAGTTCCATCAGATAATGGACCAGGTTCCAGGTGAAGCTGTCATAATTGTCGATGACGAGGATCATGGGATCAGGGCTATAGAGAGGCAGCGCGGCAAGGGGAAGCGGGCTGCGCCATAAATGTCGCGACGGGAACACATGCCTCTGCTAAAGCCAGCCTATCGACGCGAACCCTGCCCGCAAGCATTCGCGTGACCGAGAGACACCAGCGCTCCCGCTTGCCAGCAAGGCGCTTTCTCTTGGATCATTATATTCGTCTTTCCATCACCCCTGTCGTCGGCCGCGACGCATGAGCCGCGCGATCAACGTCAACGCACCGCTGGCCGATGTGCAGGCGCTCTGCACCAAGCACGCGCTGGCTATATCCACCATCGAAGCGCTGACATCGGGCGGCACCCGCGTGGTGATGCTGAACCCTGATGGAGCCGACCGGATGCGCGACCTCATGAAAACCAGGCTGATCGAGTCGCCGGTCGTGCGCTCCTCGCTGCATCTCGCGCGTCAGCCTCGGTCGGGGCTGCGTTAAAGCGGCCAGGCGAACGCCATCATGGTCTCGCCAGTCGGCTGCCCTTGATGGGCCGCCCATGCCATTGTCACGATGCACATGGGCCTTACCCTCATGCGGCGGCTTGAAAAGGCGCAACTTTACGCCCATATGGGTCGTGCCGGGTTCGCCCGGCTATGGTGATAAATTGTGTCGTGTAATAGACGCAGCGGACCCGGGGGCAGTACCCGGCGGTTCCACCACATATCCCGGTCGACCTATTGGCTGAACGGGATGTCTGACGGGGCCGAACTAGGATCGACGTGTGTTCAAAGACGATGTTTTTACCCGGCCCGTGTAAGCCGTTAAACTGTGCAAAACTCACAAGTGCCAACGATAACGAAGCACTCGCCATTGCAGCGTGAATGAGGGCCTAACGGCCTGACTTCATTCTAAAATAGCGCGGTTGAACCCACCGGGCAACAGAAGGGAATTCAGCGGCCTCCGGGAGGGCCGGGCAACAGAACCTCCCGGACCTTCATCCCCTTTGCAGTCCTCGTTTGGCGGGCGTCGCTTGGTCGATTGCCTGACGCTGAACCTGTGCCCGTCGCCGCTCAGCGCGAAACCGGCCAGCACCGCGCGAATCGCTATCGACTCTGCGCATTCGTTCAATTACACTTTTATGACAGTATGAAGAAAAAATAATAAGTGTCTGTTTTCACGGAAAAGAAAATCCTTTTTCGACCATCGAACCGCTATTGCTCAAATGTCATCATAATGAAATAATCAGGGCTATAGTTAGAAGGTTTTGCTGGAGAAAATATGATGCTGAAGGTCGCCCTCATCGCCGGTTTTGCTCTCGCTTGCGTCTCGCCTGCCATGGCGCAGAGTGCGCCGGAGGATGTGATCGTGGTCGGCGTTCCCGACGGCGGCCTTGCCGCGCGCGACCTGACGGCTGGCGATTATGCAAAGGCGGCCAAGCGGCTGAAGGCCGTGTGGCCCGATAGCGCCAATGATCCCGCGCGCCTCATCAACCTGGGCAATGCCTATGCGGGCATGGGGCGCATGGTCGATGCCCGCTCCGCCTATAAGTCCGCGCGCTTCTCCCCGGAAATGACGCTGGTGATGGCCGACGGCAGCGAACAATCCTCGCGCGATGTGGCGCGGCGGGCGATGAGCCGCCTGACGCCGGTTTATGCGTCGCGCTGATCGAAGCGTTCTGTTTCAAGCAATTGCACGGGGCGCGGGGCTTAACCGCGCCCTTGTCATGAAAGCATAACCAAAGTCACTAAACTGTCATTTTAGTGACGCTGTTTCGTCACTAAATCAAAACAAGCCTGTCACCGGACGTCCCTAACTGCCCCTTCGGAGGGCGACAGGGGGCGTTGTCCGAATCATATCCCCTGCGCTCCGCACAGCAACAATCCCGGTATTTTACCGGAGCGGAGACGACATGGCCAAGATTAACCGTATCCACACGATCCTGATGGCGAGCTGCGCCTGCATAGGCCTGAGCGCCTGCGGCGCTGACGACATCGCTTCGCCGGGCGAGGGCACCATTGTCATCCCCGCGCCGACCCCGGCCCCCACGCCTACGCCTACGCCGACCCCCACGCCGACCGGCGTGACCCCGGCTGCCAACTGCCCGACCATCGCCGGTTCCGCGCAGCTTGCAGACCTCGGCACCATTTCCGATGGTGGCAATACGTGGCGCAACTGCGGTTTCCCGACCCGCTTCACCAGCACGACCGCGATCGCCAAGGTTCCGGGCGTCATCTATTCGCTGCCCGGCCGCGTCGATGTCGGCACCGACCAGGGCGCTGCCAGCACCAACACCGACGTCACGCTGACGATCGATCCGGGCGTCACAGTATTCGCTGCCACCGGCAACGCCTATCTGGCGGTCAATCGTGGCAACAAGATCAACGCTGTCGGCACCGCGTCGCAGCCGATCGTTTTCACCAGCCGTGAAAACGTGCTGGGGACCACGACTGACCAGTCGTCTGGCCAGTGGGGTGGCATCGTGCTGCTGGGCCGCGCGAAGATCACCGACTGTCTGGCCCCGGCCGCAGCGGCAGGCACCACGGCGTGCGAACGTGATACCGAAGGCAGCAGCAACGCGCTCTATGGCGGTGCGAATGACGCCGACAGTTCGGGCCGTATGTCCTATGTCCAGATCCGCTATTCGGGTTTCGTGCTGGCTGACGGCAAGGAACTGCAAGGCCTCACGCCTTCGGGCGTCGGCACTGGCACGGTTCTTGATCATATCCAGATCCACAACAGCTCCGACGACGGCATCGAAGCCTTTGGTGGCTCGGCCAACATGCGTTATCTGGTGCTGACCGGGAACGAAGACGACAATCTGGATACCGACGTCGGTTTCCGCGGCACGGCGCAGTTTGTCATCTCGGTTCAGCGGGAAGGCAATAATATCGGCGACACCTTCCTCGAAACCGACTCGAACGGTGGTTCGGCCTCCAACAACGGCGAAGATGTGCTGCCCCGCCAGTATCTGAAGGTCGCCAACTTCACGCATATCCAGCGTTCCAACACCGGCGACGACGGCGCTTCGATGCTGCTGCGCGGCGGCGCCGATCTGGCGCTGGTCAACGGCATCATCGTCAGCCCCAACCAGAGCTGCCTGCGCATCAACGGCGCCGCTGCTGTGCGTGATGCTGACACCGCGCTTCAGGATGCTGGCAAGCCGCGCTACATCTCGGTTGTGATGCAGTGCAACGGCACGCCCTTCAAGGGCACTGGCACGGGCGTCGATGCAGCGCTGGTCCAGTCGATCTTCACTGCCGGTGCGAACAGCAGCTTCACCTACACCCCGTCGCTGACCAGCCTGTTCATCAACGGGGCAACGGAAACCGCTGTAGTGGCGATCGACCCTAAGACGATCGACAGTGCCTTCACCACCACCAACTATATCGGTGCCGTGAAGGACAGCAGCGACACTTGGTATGCCGGCTGGACCTGCAACTCGGCAAGCGCCAGCTTCGGCAGCACCAGCAAGAGCTGCACGGCGATCCCGACGACCTGATCGGACCCACGACCTCAACAGGGGCGGGGGAGCGTGCATCTGCGCTTCCCCGCCTTCTTTTGCACTGCAATTCCCAAAGGGGGACCCCTAGCATGTCGAAGCCGCTCAGCCTGGCGCGCCTGCTCCTGATTTCATCCGCCCTGGTCGCACCTGTGGCCCTGGCGCAAACCGACCCCGCTGGCACGACCGGCGCGGATGCTGGCGGTGCCGTTACATCCGGCACGCCGACCGCCGCCGAACAGGCCGATTCCGATGCAGGCAATGTCGACGTGTCGATCCCCGGCGCGGACATTGTCGTCACCGGCCGCCGCACGACCAACGTGTCGCAGGCCGCGCCTCAGGTGGTCAACGTGCTGTCGGCCGCCGACATCAAGCGTACGGGCGAAGGCGATATTGCCGGTTCGCTCCAGCGCGTCACCGGCCTGTCGGTCGTATCCGGCGGCTATGTCTATGTCCGCGGCCTGGGTGATCGCTATTCGCTCGCGCTGCTCAACGGTTCGCCGCTGCCAAGCCCGGAACCGCTGAAGCGCGTCGTGCCGCTCGACATCTTCCCGACCAGCGTGATCGCATCGACGCTGGTGCAGAAAACCTATTCAGCCAATTTCCCCGGCGAATTTGGCGGCGGCGTCATCAATCTGACGACCAAGGCGATCCCGGCCGAAAGCTATCTGGAAATCGGCTTTGGCAGTTCGGCCAACACCGAAACGTCCGGCCAATTGGGCTATACCCATTATGGGTCCAAGTCCGACTGGACCGGCTTTGACGACAGTTCGCGCGATGTGCCGCCGCTGCTCAAGCAGGCGTTTGCCAGCGGAACCCCGTTCCCGAACATCAGCCGGACGGATCAGCAGGCAATTGCGATGCAGTTCCTGAATGCCGACACGTCTGTCGTGCAGCGGACCAACAGCCTGCCGTTCAACTTTTCCGCGTCGCTCAATGGCGGCACGGCGGTTGATGTCGGCAGCGACGGACGGCTGGGCGTGATCGCCACCGCATCCTACAGCAACAAGTGGCGCACCCGCGACAATCTCCAGCAATCCTCGCTCGACGTGTCGCAGGGTGCTGGCAAAAGCTATCAGCAGGTCGCGACGGATAATGAAATCACGGTCAACGGGCTTCTTGGCCTGGGCCTGGAACTGGGCGAGCAGAAGCTGCGCTGGACCAACCTCTATATTCGCGACACGTTGAAGCGTAGCGCTTTGACCATCGGTCAGAATGACGGTTTGATCCAGGGCGCTGATTATTTGACGCAAAGCACCGGCTGGTATGAGCGTCAGTTGATCGACACCCAGTTGGTCGGTGAATTCAAATTCTCCGATGCCCTCAGCCTCGACGTGCGCGGCGGTTTTGCCAATTCGCAGCGTGAAGCGCCCTATGAGCGCGAATTCACTTACGTCCGCAGCAATCGCGACCTGGCGACCGATCCTGTTGGCGACCGTTTCGTCAATGCGCTCAATCGTCAGCGCGGCGATGCGTCGGTCACCTTCAGCGACCTCAACGAAGATCTGTGGTTCGCTGGCGCCGACTGGAGCTACAAGATCGCGCCGGGTTTCTCGCTGACGGCGGGTTATGCCTTCAACGACACAAAGCGTCGTTCGTCGCGCTATGAGCTGCATTTCGATGCCGTCAACCTGCCGGTGCCGGTGCAGCAGTTGCGCCCCGACTATCTGTTGTCGGACGCGACAATCCAGCTCTACGATCTCGGCCTGCTCGAATTTTCGGGTAACTATCCGGTCTATGACGCGGCGCTGCGCACCCATGCGGGCTATGCCCAGGTGCAGGCGGACCTGTTTGCCGGCCTGTCGGTCAACGCAGGCGTTCGCTACGAAAAGGGCGAAATGTCGGTGACGGGTGTTGACGTTTACAATACCGGGCTGACGCCGTTCAACGAAATCCGCAAGGATTACTGGCTGCCTGCCGTGACCTTCACGTTCGAAGCGGCCAAGGGTCTGCAACTGCGTGCCAGCGGGTCCAAGACCATCGCCCGCCCGCAATTCCGCGAACTGATCGCCCAGCCCTATCTCGACACCGAATCCAACCGCTTCTTCCGCGGCAACCCGTTCCTGCAGGACAGCCAGCTGTGGAATGCGGACATCCGGGCCGAATGGTATATGGGCAAGGATGAACGGATCACGGCGGCGGCCTTCTACAAGAAGATCGACAATCCGATCGAAACCTACACGACCATCACCGACACCTATAATGTCACGACCAGCTTCGCCAATGCGCCCGAAGCGACGCTGTATGGCGCGGAAGTGGAAGTGCAGAAATATGTGCCGCTGGATACCCTGTCGGATTCCAGCTTCTTCGTCAGCCGCCGCATCGCGCTGATCGGCAACTATACCTACACCCAGTCGAAGCTGAAGGTCGGCGCCGGGGACACGACCATTCCCTATACCTACACGACCGGGGAGCCGCCGGCGGCGTCCGACTTCTTCCTGAACGGCGTGCCGCTGACGGGGCAGTCTGACCATCTGGTCAACCTGCAACTGGGGCTGGAGGACACCGATACGCTGTCGCAGCAGACGTTCCTGCTGACCTATGCCAGCGATCGCGTGACCAGCCGTGGTCCCAACCTTCAGCCCGACATCAAGGAACGGCCGGGTGTCCAGCTCGACTTCGTGGCGCGCCAGGGGGTCAAGCTGCCCGGTGGCATCAACAGCGAAGTCAAGTTCGAGGCGCGCAACATATTGGGCCGCAAGTTCCAGGAGTTCCAGGAACAGGACGGCAACCGCGTCTATTATAACCGCTACAAGATCGGCACGACCATCGCTGCATCGATGACGGTGGCCTTCTGACATGAACGGGGCCGCGAAGGCGGTCCCGTCACCGACAAGACGACCGGTCCGTTTCAGGCGGGCCGGTCGTTTTGCGTCAGGCTATCCCCACGGCTTTTCGCGATACCATTTGGTGATGACATTCTTCACGCCCACGCGAACCTTCATGCCATGGTGCAGGCTCGCGGGATTGGGCTGACCCGGCGCAATCCGGTTGTTCCACGCAAGCAGCTTGCCGGTTTCCGGCTGGATGGTCTTGCCGATTTTGGGAAAGCGGGTCGCGCCGCCTGCCCTGGGTTCGTCCAGATAGACCATCAGGGTCCAGGTGCGGTTACCCGCGACCGAACAATATTTGGGATAGTCCGCACCCTTGGGATCGAAATAGTCGGTATGGGCCTTGAACTCCTGCCCCACATCATAGCGCTGACCCTGGATCGGTTCGCCATAGGCGGGGTCGATCCCGGCAAAGGCCGCCAGTTTCGCGTCGATCGTCGCCACGAACGGGTCGCCATGGTCCAGGTCGCAGGTTTCGCTGGTGCGAAAATAGCCGTCGCCATTGGCATCCGCGATGGTGGACGGGCGGCGATTTGCTTCGATTCGCTCAATCAGCGCCGCGCATTCGGCGGCGGACAGAAAATCGCGCCGGATGAACAGCGTCAGATCCCGGCTGGGGACGCGCTGCACGCGGGCATGGCTGGCGATCCACGCAGGATCGGCATCGGGGGCGGCGGGATGATTGGACATAATACTCGCAAGCATGGCCTGAGAGGGCAATTTTGCTACTGGCCGGGGCCGGAAATGCAAGCGTCATGACAGCGGAATTTCCCCTGTCACAAATAGGTCATATGACTGTCATCCAGCCGTAAAACGAAGCGCCTAGCAGCGGTCCCATCATAAAGGGGCAAGCGGGCAGATGCGGGTGGCGATCGCCAACAGGTTGCGGGGCCGGTCGATTGACGGGCTGGCGTTGCTGGAAAAGGGGCTGATCGCCCTGCTGGCGCTGCAACTGGTGCGGCTGGCCTGGGTCGTTGTGACGCCGGTCGGCAGTTTTGGTCCATGGGAAGGGCGGCAGGCGCAACTGCTGCCTCCCGCCGCGCGACAGGCGCTGTTCGCCAGCTTCGATCCTTTCTTTCGCAGCGGCGCGCCGCAAACGGCAGGGAAGGGTGTCGTCACGTCGTTGGCGCTGACACTCTATGGCATCCGGTTGAACGAAGGATCGGGCCTGGGATCGGCGATCATCGCCGCGCCGGACGGTGTGCAGAACAGTTTTGCCGTGGGGGATGAGATCCTGCCCGGCGTGGTGCTGAAATCGGTTTCGTTCGATCATGTCACGATCGACCGGGGCGGGGCGGAGGAGCAGATATTCCTCGACCAGTCGGCGCCGGTACCTACGGCCGCCCCGGAAGGGGGCGAAGCACCGGCATCGCCACCAGCGTCGCCGCCGCCATCTTCGCCCCCGGCAGCGGCTGGCCCGACCGCCGACAGTCTGAAACGCGACATCGCCTTTGCGCCCCGGATGCAAAATGGCCGGGTCACGGGTCTGGTAGTCAGCGCAAAGGGGCCGGGCTTTGCCAGCGCCGGTTTCCGGCCCGGCGACATTATCAGCCAGATCAACGGCCAGCCAGTGGGCGATCTTCAGTCCGTGCAGAACCAGATCGCGCCCGGCGCGCGCCTGTCCCTGACCGTGGAGCGCGGTGCGACCGTCGCTTCGGTGAACCTCATAGTGCAAGGCCAATGACCAGATATTTCCTTCCCCTTTCCGCCGCGCTTGCGCTGGTTCTGGCCGCGCCGGGCATGGCGCAGCAGACGCTGAACGTCCGTGATGCCGATATTCGCGCCTTCATTCAGGACGCTGCGCGCGTGACAGGCCGCACCTTCATCATCGACAATCGGGTGCAGGGGAAAGTGTCTGTCGTCACCGACCGGCCCTTGTCACGATCCGAATATTTCGAGATCGTGCTGTCCACGCTGCGCGCCAACGGTCTGGTCGCGGTGCCAGCCCCCGGCGGGGCATATCGCATCCAGCCCGCCGACGGCGCGGCGGGGCAGCCCAGCGGTGTTGGCCGTGCGGCCAATCGCAACAGTTTCGTGACGGAGGTGTTCCGCCTGCGTTCCATCGACGCGGCGAGCGCGCTGGAAACGCTGCGCCCGCTGGTCAGCAAGGACGGTTCGGTCACCGCCAATCGCGCTGGCAACAGCGTGGTGGTGGCGGACTATGCCGACAATATCGCCCGTATCCGGCAAGTCATCGCACGGGTCGATCGCGATATTTCATCGACGCAGATGGTGATGCTCAAAAATGCCGGTGCGCGGGAAATTGCGACATCGCTCCAGGCATTGGTGGAAAGCGGCGGCGGGGAAAATGCTGCCCCTTCGGCTGCGACCGTCGTGCCGATCGACAGCAGCAATGCCATCGCGATCCGCGGGGACGCCAACACGGTAGCACGCCTGGCCGCGATGGCCCGGCAACTCGATCAGCAGGCCGCGAGCGGCACCGAAATCCGGGTCTATTGGCTGGAACATGCGGATGCCGAAAAATTGCTGCCGGTGTTGCAGCAACTGGTCGGGCAATCGACCAGCCAGCCGGTAACCGCCTCCACCCCGGCGGCGGGCGGCGCTGCGCCGGCGAGCGCGGCGGCCGCGCCGGTTGCTGCGGCATCCTCCTCCTCCAGCGGCAGCGGCATTTCCACGCGCGGCCCCGCGATCGTCACCCGCTATGAGGGCGCAAACGCCATCATCGTGGCGGCCAATAGCGACGTGCAGCGGATGCTGGGCGAAACCATCCGCCAGATCGACACGCGCCGCGAACAGGTGCTGGTCGAAGCGATCATCGTCGAAATCAGCGATGCAGCGGCCAAGAAGCTGGGCGTGCAATTCCTGATCGGCAGCACATCGACCGGCTTTGCCGCGACCAATTACAGCAATGCCTCGCCCAATCTGCTGACGCTGGCGGGCGCCTATGGCGCGACACAACTGGGCACAACCACGACAACGGTGGTGGCGCCCGATGGGACGAAAACCACGACCGAAGTGCAAAATAGCGGCGATCTGGCCAGCACGCTCCAGCAATCGGCGATCAACAGCCTGACCAGCGCAACCGGCGCGATTGCCGGGCTGGGCGGCAGCATCGGCAAGAACGGGATTTTCGGCGCGATCATCAACGCGGTCAAATCCGACACGGAAAGCAATCTTCTGTCCACGCCGTCGGTGATGACGCTGGACAATCAGAAGGCGTCGATCCTGGTCGGCCAACAGGTGCCGGTGACGACCGGGGAAGCGCTGAGCCAGAATTTCGACAATCAGTTCCGCACCGTCCAGCGGCAGGATGTCGGCATCAAGCTGGAGGTGAAGCCGCAGATCAATACCGGCGGCGCAATCAAACTCTTCCTGCGGCAGGAAGTGTCGAGCGTGGCCGGGCCGGTCAGCAACTCCAGCAGCGACCTCATCATCAACAAGCGCGAGATCGAAACCACGGTCACGGTCGACGATGGCGAGATATTGGCGCTGGGCGGATTGCTGGACGATAATGAGCGCAAGACGATCGAGCGGATTCCCTTGCTCAGCGACATTCCGGGGCTGGGCGAACTGTTCAAATCGCGCAGCCGCAGCCGGACCAAGACCAATTTGATGGTGTTCATCCGCCCGACCATCCTGCGGTCGAAGGAAGATGCGCAGAAGCTGACCCAGCAGCGCTACGGCTATGTCCGCAACATGCAGTTGCAGCGCAATCCCGACATGGAGCCGACGATCGACGAACTGGTCCGCGACTATATGGGCGCGACCCCGCCAGTCGCGCCGCAACCGGGCGATGCCATGGTACAGCCGGATGCGCCGCAAATGATCGAACCGACCGTGCGCCAGTCAAGCGGCGTGGTGCGCCCGGTCGAGATACCGGCAAGCGGAGAACGCAAGTGAGCGAGAATGGGCAAGGTGCTCCTGCGCAGGCAGGAGCCCAGGGCGGAGAGGGCAGTGTCCAGAACCCTGGGCTCCTGCCTGCGCAGGAGCATGAGGCTTTTGCATCAGCCCATCCACGCGCCATCGACATTCCCTATGGCTTTGCGCGCAAGCATGGCGTGGTGCTGCTGCCGCAGGAGGGCGAGCGCCTGTCCATCGCAGTGCGCGAAGGCAGCGATCCGCGGGTCTTGCTGGAAGTCCGTCGTCATCTGGCGCGCAGTTTCGATGTCAGTTTCGTCGATCAGGCCGAATTCGACCGGCATCTGTCCAACCATTATGCGATGGACGGCAGCGCGGCGGCCATGGCCGGGTCGATCGAAATGGGCGCGGACGAACTGGACATGCTGGCCGCCGACATGCCGACCGCCGACGATTTGCTGGACAGCGCCGATGACGCGCCCGCGATCCGGCTGATCAACGGCATCATCGCCGAAGCCGCGCGGCAGGGCGTGTCGGACATTCATATCGAACCCTATGAAACCGGCCTGGTCGTGCGGATGCGGATCGACGGCGTATTGCGCGAAACGCTGCGGATGCCGCCCCATGTCGCGCCGGTCGTGGTCAGCCGCGTCAAGGTGATGGCGCGGCTCGACATTGCCGAACGGCGCGTGCCGCAGGACGGGCGCATCGGCCTGACGCTGGGCGGCAAGCTGCTCGACGTGCGCGTGTCCACCCTGCCCAGCCGGGCGGGCGAGCGAGTGGTGCTGCGTATCTTGGACAAGGAAAATGCCGGGATCACGCTCGACCTGTTGGGCATGAACGGCGTGCCGGACCGGATTTTCCGCGAAGGCCTCAGCGAACCCAATGGCATCATCCTGGTCACCGGGCCGACCGGATCGGGCAAGACGACCACGCTCTATGCAGGCTTGCGCCAGCTCAACGATGGCAGCCGCAATATCCTGACGGTCGAGGATCCGGTCGAATATGCGATGGAGGGCGTGGGGCAGACGCAGGTGAATGCGAAGGTCGGGCTGACCTTCGCTGCCGGGTTGCGCGCAATCCTGCGGCAAGACCCGGACGTGGTGATGGTCGGCGAAATCCGCGATCGCGAGACGGCGGAAATTGCGGTGCAGGCGTCGCTGACCGGGCATCTGGTGCTGTCGACCGTTCACACCAACGATGCGGTCGGCGCGATCACGCGGATGCGCGATATGCGGGTCGAACCCTTTCTGCTGGCCTCCACCCTGCGCGCGGTCATCGCCCAGCGGCTGGTGCGGCGACTGTGCCAGCATTGCCGCGAACCCGTGCAGGCGGACAAGTCCGCCAGCGCCCTGCTGGGCTTCGATCCCGGCACGATCATCTATCGCGCCAGGGGTTGCAGCGAATGTGGCGGTACGGGGTATAAAGGCCGGATCGGCGTGTTCGAGGCGATCCGGGTGGACGATACGATCCGGCGCCTGATCAATGACGGTGGTGATGAATCGCTGATCGCGCGCCATGCTTTCCTCAATGCCCCCAATCTGGGATCGGCAGCGCGGGCATTGGTGCGTGACGGGCAGACGACGGCCGAAGAGGCCATCCGCGTGTCGCGGCGCGACAGCGTGGACGCGGAAACCATCGCCGATGGCTGAATTTGACTATGTCGCGATCGACCCGGCTGGCAAGGAGCGCAAAGGCGCGCTGAAGGCGCAAACGCTGGAGGATGCGCGGGCGAAGCTCGACGCGCGCAAGCTGTTCATTGTCGAACTCAGCGTCGGCGCGGTCGAGGTGGCCCGCAAACGCACCGGCCTGTCGCTACGCACCCCGCGCCTCAGTCCCAAGGAACTGACGCTGTTCACCCGGCAACTGGCGACGCTGACGCAAGTCAGCCCGCTGGAGGAATCGCTGCGCACGATCGGGCGGCAGAGCGAGCAGGACCATGTTCGGCTTATTGTCGGCAAAGTGCATGGCGGCGTGATGGAAGGGCGGCGGCTGGCCGAAGCGCTGGGCGTCGAACCCAAAAGCTTTCCGCCCCTCTATCGCGCGATGATCTCCGCTGGCGAAAGTTGGC
>NZ_BARE01000034.1 GCF_000367345.1 Sphingobium xenophagum NBRC 107872 | reverse complement strand
GCCGGCACAAGCGCGCGATCAAGGTGTGGGAAAAGCGCGACTTCGCCAATCTCGACAACACAAAGGAACTGGGCACCCGCAATATCAAGGTCGCGCTGCGCCGCCTGCGCCGTTTCGCGCGCGAAGGATCGGCGGAGGAACTGGACCTGGATGAAACCATCCGCGGCACCGCGCGACAGGGCTGGCTCGACATCAGGATGCGGCCCGAACGGCATAATGCGGTCAAGCTGCTGCTGTTTCTGGATGTCGGCGGATCGATGGACCCGTTCGTCAGGCTATGTGAGGAGCTTTTCTCCGCCGCGACCAGCGAATTCAAGAATATGGAATTTTTCTACTTCCATAACTGCCTGTATGAAGGCGTGTGGAAGGATAATCGCCGCCGCTTCGCCGAACGTACCCCGACCTGGGACATCCTCCACAAATATGGCCATGACTATAAGGTGATCTTCGTCGGCGATGCGACGATGAGCCCCTATGAGGTCAGCCATCCGGGCGGGTCGGTCGAACATATGAACGAAGAGGCGGGCGCGGTCTGGCTGCAACGGGTCGCCCATACCTATCCCGCGACCGTATGGCTCAACCCCACGGCCGAAGCGCATTGGGGCTATAACCAGTCTATCCGCCTGATCCGCGAATTGATGAACGACCGCATGTATCCGCTGACGATCGAGGGCATCGACGCGGCCATGCGGGAGCTGACGCGCAAGCGCTGATGACGACGATCGTGGCCAAAGCGCTGGCGCTGCTTCAGCGTGGCGACAGCGCGTCGGCGCATGGGCTGATCGATGCGGCTTGTGCGCGCGGCGATGGCGATGCGCTGGCGATGCGGGCGCTCTGGCGGGTCGAGGAGCGATGGCTACCGCGTGACCTGGCCGCCGCGCGGGTGGATCTCGCCGCCGCCAACAGCATCGGCGCGGCGCGGATTCTTGCGGGCTTCTTGGCTTCCGGCGTCGGTGGCGCACGCGACTGGGCCGGGGCGCTGACGATGCTCGACAACTGGGCGGATCGCGACCCGATCGCGGCCGGGCAACGTGCCCTGATTGCGGCAATGGCGATCGACGCCCATGGCGATCCGCTCGCCTGGCCGACACCTGAACCATTGTCCGACAGCCCGATGATCCACGCCCTGCCCGGCCTGCTCACGCCATCGGAATGTGACCTGCTCGCCAGCCTGTCCGACCGCAGGCTGCGCCCGGCGCTGATCTTTCATGAAGGGCAAAAGCGTTTCGTCGCCGATCCTGTGCGCGATTCCGACGCGGCGGGCTTTCCCATCGTGTCCGAATGGCCCGCCATTCGCGCCATCAACCGCCGCCTCGCCGCCGCCAGCGGCACCACGGTTGAACAGGGCGAAACCCTCCAAGTCCTGCGCTATCGCCCCGGCCAGCAATATCGCCTCCATCTGGACGCCGTGCCGGGCCTTTCCAACCAGCGCAGCCTGACCCTTCTGGTCTATCTCAACGACGATTTTACCGGCGGACAAACCCACTTCACCCGCCTTCCCCTCTCCCATCGCGGTCGAAAGGGCGATGGACTGCTCTTCGCCAACATCCTGCCCGATGGACGCCCCGACCCGATGAGCGAACATGCCGGGCTGCCGGTGCAATCGGGGATCAAGCTGATCGCCAGCCGCTGGATACGGCAAAGGCCACCGGACGGCCCGAACGGCTTTGGCCAGCATGAGGCGACATCGCCATGACCCCGCTGTCCTACGACAAACCGGGCTGTTATGATGCGTCAGCCACTTTGCGATAGGATCACGCTCACATAATATAATGTCGCATTTGCCGGGAAATATGCGAAGTTAAGCCCGAAACAGCACCCCGCCCGTCATCGGCTCCGGCGCGCCCGTCGTCCCCGGAAAGCTGATCGGCAGTCCCGCAAGATGGCGCACCGCCATATAGGCGAAGCCCTGCGCCTCCAGCGCGTCGCCGTCCCAGCCCAGCGCATCGACCGACCGGACATCGACCCCGCACCGCTCGGCCAGCATCGCCATCAGCGTCCTGTTATGCCGCCCGCCGCCCGCGACATGCAGGCACAGCGGCCGCTCGGCCAGATGGTCGATACCGCGCGCGACCGCCGCTGCGGAAAAGGCGGTCAGCGTCGCCGCGCCATCCTCCAGATCCAGCCCCTGCACCGCTTCGATCGTGAACGCCTCACGGTCGATGCTCTTGGGCGGCGGCGCGGCAAACCATGGGTCGGCCAGCATCGCGCCCAGCCGCGCTTCATCGACGCGCCCTTGCGCGGCGCAGGCTCCGCCAGCGTCATACGCCATGTCGCCATGCGCCTGCATCCAGTTGTCGATCAGCCCGCTCGCCATGCCCGTGTCGAACGCCGTCAGCGCCCCGTCCGATCCGATTGCGGTAATGTTGGCAACCCCGCCCAGATTGAGGATGGCCACCGGCTTTTCCAGCCCGGCAGCCAGCGCGCGATGATAGACCGGCAGCAGCGGTGCGCCCTGCCCGCCTGCCGCCACATCCGCGCTGCGCAGGTCACCGACGACCGCGATGCCGAACGCCCCGGCCAGCGCCGCGCCATCGCCAATCTGCCAGGTCCAGCGCCGGTCGGGCCGATGCGCGACGGTATGGCCGTGAAAGCCGATGACGCCGACATCCTCCGCCACATGGCCGCTGCGCCCCAGCAGGTCGGCCACCGCCTCCACATGCAATTCAGTAAGCTCCGCCTCCACCGAGGCGATCAGCGGCTCGAACCCCGGCGCATCCATCGCCATGGCGCGAGCGCAGGCTTCGGCCAGCCGCACCCGGAAGCCGTCCTGATAGGCCTGCGCATGAAAAGCGACCGGCTTGACCAGCCCATCCCCATCCGTCTCGATCAGCGCCGCGTCGATCCCGTCGCGCGATGTCCCCGACATCAGGCCGATTGCCAGCATTTACGACTCTCCGCCTCTTTTACAGCCGCCCTCCCAATGCTACAGGCGCGCGCCATGAGCAACTATCAGTCCGACCTCCTGCGCCTGCTCGACACGCGCGGCTATATCCATGACGTCACCAATGCGGCGGGTCTCGACGCGCTGGCGCAAAAGGAGATCGTACCGGGCTATATCGGTTTCGATCCGACCGCCCCCTCGCTCCATGTCGGCAGCCTGGTGCAGATCATGATGCTCCGCCGGATGCAGCAGGCAGGGCACAAGCCGATCGTGCTGATGGGCGGCGGCACCGGCAAGATCGGCGATCCCAGCTTCAAGGACGAAGCGCGCAAGCTGCTGACCGACGATCTCATCACGTCGAACGTCGCCAGCATCAAGCGGGTGTTCGAAAAATTCCTGACCTTCGGCGATGGTCCGACCGATGCAGTCATGGTCGACAATGCCGACTGGCTCGACGCCCTGGAATATATCCCCTTCCTGCGCGACATCGGCCAGCATTTCTCGGTCAACCGGATGCTCAGCTTCGACAGCGTGAAATTGCGGCTGGATCGCGAACAGTCGCTCAGCTTCCTCGAATTCAACTATATGATCCTGCAAGCCTATGACTTTCTGGAACTGTCGCGCCGTTCGGCCTGCCGGTTGCAGATGGGCGGATCGGACCAGTGGGGCAATATCGTCAACGGCATCGAACTGGCGCGCCGGGTCGATGGCACCCAGGTCTATGGCCTGACCAGTCCGCTCATCACCACGGCGGACGGAGGCAAGATGGGCAAGACGATGAACGGCGCGGTCTGGCTCAACGCCGACGCGCTGCCGCCCTATGATTACTGGCAATTCTGGCGCAACACCCAGGACGCCGATGTCGGACGCTTCATGCGGCTGTTCACGGACCTGCCGCTGGACGAGATTGCCCGTCTGGAAGCCTTGCAGGGTGCCGAGATCAACGAGGCCAAGAAGATTTTGGCCGATGCCGCCACCGCCATGGCCCATGGCGCGGAAGCCGCCGCCGCTTCGGCGGAAACGGCCCGCAAGACATTCGAGGAAGGCGCGTCGGACGCGAACCTGCCGACCGTCAGCATCGGCGCGGAAGGGTTGACGGTGGTGCAGGCCAATGTCGCGCTCGGCTTTGCCGCGTCGAACAAGGAAGCACGGCGCAAATTGCTGGAAAATGCGATCCGGGTGAACGGGAATGTGGTAAACGATCCTGCCCTGACCCTCAAACCGGGGGACAAGGTCAGTTTCGGCGCAAAAAGGCATGGGATCGTGGTCGCCTGACGGGGAAATAATGCTAGGGGAAAATTAACCATCCCCGGTAGCATTGCGTCCATCTTCGTCCCCCTAGGCTGCGGCCATGTCTTCGCTGTTCGCCAACCTCAATCATGTCATGCGATCGCGCGATCCCGCCGTGGATCAGCGCCGCGCGCCCCGCGATCTGGTTGACATGGTCAGCCACGTCACCGCGCGCGGCCGCACCCATGGCGTGCGCATCATCAACATATCGCCGCTTGGCGCCATGTGCCGCAGCGATGGCGGATTGCTGGTGGGGGAGCAGATGACGATCTGGCTGCCGATCGTGAAGGACCATCCCGCCGAAGTCCGCTGGGTCGAGGATGGACGGCTGGGCGTCGAATTTCTGCAACCCATCGCGCCACGTACCTATGACGCGCTCATGGCGCTCGTCCCTCCGCGCCGGACGGCGTGGTAAACAATCCGTCCGCTTCTATCCGCTGACGGGTCCGCACCAGCGCTTCGGGCATATCCGTGCGCAGGAAGGACAGCATCGCTTCGCGCACCTCGCAGCGCAGGTCGAATGCAATGCCTGCATTGCGGGCACTCAACAATCCCCGCAACTCCAGCGCATCGGCGCGATGGTCAGTCACCTGCAGGATGGCGACGCGCTTGTCCCAGCGGGCATTGGCGCCGGTTACTTCGATGAACTTCGCGCGAATGCGCTCCACATCGGCGGTCGGGTCCACATAAAGAAATATGGTGCCCAGCAGGTCGGACGTTTTCGTCGTCCAGTTCTGGAACGGCTTTTCCAGAAAATAGGACACCGGCACCACCATCCGCCGGTCATCCCAGATATGGACGACCACATAGGTCAGCGTAATATCCTCGATCCGGCCCCATTCCCCCTCCACGATCACCACATCGTCCAGCCGGATCGGTTCGGAAAATGCCATCTGAATGCCCGCGATCAGGTTTTTAAGCGCGGGCTGGGCCGCGGCGCCAACCGCCAGACCGACCAGCCCCGCCGACGCCATCAACGTCACGCCCACGGTGCGGACACCGGGAATGGCGATCAGCATCATCGCGATCACCAGCACCGCGACGATGCTCTGGGTGATACGATAGAGGATGCGAACCTGCGTATGACGCCGCCGGGCCTTCAGATTATCCTCCACGCTCATGTCGGCCTTGTGCTCGATCATGCTGCGCAGCGCGCGCAGCCCACGCAGGACGAGCCAGCCGACCAGCAACGCGAAGATCATCTTCGACCCGATGGACCAGAACTCTTCGACACGCGGCCCCATCTCGATGGACTTCAGGCCGCCCGCCAGAGCCATCAGCACAACCAGCCATCGCGTGGGCTGGAATATTTCCGGCAATAGCAGCGGGGTCATGCGGGCGCGGACGATCCGCAACGCAACGGCATAGATCGCCCAGTGCAACAGGAATGCCACGCCAACGGCGATGCCGATGGATAGCGCCGCCATGGGCGTGATGTGGGTCATGCTGATGTCGGTCATGGGATGCGAACGTGGCGCACCCTCATTTGTTTCGCAAATGCAGCATTTTTCCTAGCCGCCGCGCAACAGCCCCACCGCCGCATCCCGCTCGAACAGATAGAGGCAGGTCCGTGCCGCCTGTCCGCGCGGGCTGTCCAGCCCACCGTCGCGGTCGATCAACAAATGCGCGTCATCCCGCGCCGCTTCCAGCAACGATGCCAGATGCTCCGGCGTAGCGAGTTTCAGCTGCTGTTCGCCCGACTGGCGCGTCCCCAGCACTTCACCGGCCCCGCGCAGCTTCAGATCCTCCTCGGCAATGCGAAAGCCGTCATTCGTTTCCCGCATCAGCGCCAGCCGCGCCCGCGACGTTTCGCCCAGCGCATTGCCGCGCAGCAGCAGGCAGACAGACGGCTTGTCGCCGCGTCCGACCCGCCCGCGCAGCTGGTGCAACTGGGCCAGGCCGAAACGGTCCGCGCCCTCGATGATGATCAGGCTGGAATTGGGCACATCGACGCCCACCTCGATCACCGTGGTCGCTACCAATATCTGCGTCCGGTTCGCGGCAAAGGCTTCCATCGCCGCGTCCTTTTCCGGTCCTTTCATCCGGCCATGGACCAGCCCCACCCGGTCGCCAAAGCGCAGCTTCAACGATTCCGCCCGCGCTTCCGCCGCCGCCTGGTCGCTCGTCTCGCTCTCTTCCACCAGCGGGCAGACCCAATAGGCCTGCCCCCCGCCCTCGACATGGCGGGCCAGCGCGTCGACAACCTCATCCAGCCGCGTCGCCGCCATCACCACGGTCTGGATCGGCTGACGGCCGGGCGGCATCTCGTCCAGCTTGGACACCTCCATCTCACCATAATAGGTCAGCGTCAGCGTCCGGGGGATAGGCGTTGCGGTCATCACCAGCAGATGGGGCGCGCGTTCGGCCTTGTTCGCCAGCATCATCCGCTGGGCAACGCCGAAGCGATGCTGCTCGTCAATCACGGCCAGGCCCAGATTCTTGTACTGCACCGCTTCCTGAAAGATCGCATGGGTGCCGACCAGGATGTCGATGCTGCCATCGGCCAGTCCCATCAACGTCGCCTCACGCACCTTGCCCTTGTCGCGCCCGGTCAGGATGGCGATCTCGACCGGCAGGCCCGACGCCATTTTGCGCAGCGTCTCATAATGCTGGCGCGCCAATATCTCGGTCGGCGCAAGCATCGCCCCTTGCATCCCGGCCTCGACCGCGTTGAGCAATGCCATCAACGCCACCAGCGTCTTGCCAGACCCGACATCGCCCTGAAGCAATCGCAGCATCGGCGTGGCCTGCGCCATGTCGCCCTCAATCTCGCCAAAGGCCCGCCGCTGCGCGCCCGTTGGCGCGAAGGGCAGCTTGAGCATTGCGCGCAACCGCCCGTCGCCCGAGATCGGTACGCCGCGCCGCCGTCGCGAGGATTGCCGCACCAGCATCAGTGCCAGTTGTCCCGCGAAAATCTCGTCATAGGCCAGCCGCTCGCGCGCCATGGCGTCGGACGGGTCCGCATGGATGCGGGCCAGCGCCTCGCGCCAGCCCGGCCAGTCCTTGCGGGCCAGCAAGCTGGGTTCGATCCATTCGGGCAGGTCGGGCGCGCGGGCCAGCGCCTGCCTCACCAGGTCGCGCATTCGGTTGTTGGTCAGCCCTTCGGACAGGCCATAGACCGGCTCGCGCGCGGGAATGGTAGCCGCCTCGTCGGGCGGCAGAACATGGTCGGGATGAACGATCTGAAGATTGTCGCCATAGGCTTCCAGCTTGCCCGATACGAATTTGGGTTCGCCCAGCGGCAACAGCTTGCGCGGCCAGGCGCTGTTCCGGCCGAAATAGGTGAGCGATACATAGTTGCCATGCCTGTCGGTCGCATGGACGCGGAACGGCGCGCGGGCGCTGCCGCTCGCTCGATAATCCACCGGGGTCAGGACGATGCCGATCACCCGGCCCGCATCGGTCATATCCAGTTCGTCGGTCAGGACGCGATCGACCCAGCTGACCGGCAGATGGAACGCCACATCGACCGCGCGCGCCAGCCCCAGCCGCTCCAGCGGGCGGGCCAGCGCCGGTCCAATGCCCTTAAGGACAGAGATTTCGGCAAAGAGCGGATTGAGAATATCGGGTCGCATGTCTATCTGCTGCCCATCTAGCTGAGCCGGGACGATGGCACAAACATCCGATCGGCTTTTTCGGCGTGTCCGCAAAAGGAACAAATTGTGAACGATGATCCCCAGATGCGCCGCCTGAAATTTCGCGCCTGGCACCGGGGCACACGCGAATCCGATTATGCGGTGGGCGGCTTTTTCGAACGGTATCACCAGGAGTGGAATGCGGAAGAGATCGCCTGGTTCGAGCGGTTCATGGATGAACAGGACGCCGACATCATCGGCTGGGCGCTGGGCACCATCCCTGTGCCGGACGAATGGAAGGGGCCGATGATGGACAAGTTCCTGAAACTCGATTTCGTGAAGATCGAAAATTAGAAACTCCTCCCCTGCAGGGGGAGGGGGACCGCGCCCGAAGGGCGTGGTGGAGGGGTGTCGCCCTCTCGATAGCATGACACCCCTCCGTCAGGGCTTCGCCCTGCCACCTCCCCTGCAAGGGGAGGATGATTGAGTTGAAGAGCGAACATTTATGACCGATCTCCAGAAAATCCTCCGCGCCAAAGCGCCGCTGACCCTGTCGGGCGTTCCTGCGGGGTTCCAGCCCTGGCTGCTGGCGGACATCGCCCGCGCCGCGCATGGTGCAGGTTCGGCCCGCGCCGTGTTCGTCGCCTCCGACGAACAACTGATGCGCGCAGTGGCGGAAACAGCCCATTATTTCGCGCCGGAGATCGAGATCATCGAAATCCCGGCCTGGGACTGCCTGCCCTATGACCGCGCCAGCCCTTCGCTGCGCACCGCGTCGGCACGTCTGGCTGGCCTTCACGCCTTGCAGGCCAAGCCCAAAGGCCCACAACTGGTGCTGACCACGCTCAACGCCCTGACGCAGCGGACGCTGACGCCGTTTCGCGTCAGACAGTTGGTGGCGAAGCTGGCGCCCAAGGAGCGGATTGCGATCACGCGCCTTGCCGACATGCTGCAAGCCAATGGCTATGTCCGCACCGATACCGTTCATGATCGCGGCGAATTCGCGATTCGCGGCGGCATTGTCGATCTGTTTCCGGGCGGTGAGGATCAACCGTTGCGCCTCGACTTTTTCGGGGACGAGATTGAGACGGTCCGCCGGTTCGACCCCACCGATCAGCGCACCACCGGCAGCGTGGAAGGCTTCACCCTGCTGCCAGCGTCCGAAGCGTTGCTGGACGAAGATACGATCAAGCGCTTTCGCGGCCGCTATCGCGAAATATTCGGCGCGACCGCGACCGGCGATCCGCTCTATCAGGCGATCAGCGAGGGGCGGCGGCTGTCGGGCATGGAACATTGGCTGCCCCTGTTTGAGGAAAAGCTGGTTCCCCTGTCCGACCATCTGGGCGACGATGCCGTCATCATCCGCGACCATGGCGTCGTCGGCGCGGCGGATTCCCGGTTTGAAGCAATCAGGGACTATCATGCCAACCGGGTCCAGGCGAAATCGTCCGATCCGGGTGCCTATCGCCCGCTCAAGCCCGATCTTCTCTATCTCGACGCTGCCGAATGGGACGCGGTCGTCGCCCGCTGGCCAATGCACGTCGCGACGCCGTTTCACGAACCGGACAGCGCCACCGTTCTGGACTTTGCGGTCGATGGTCCGCGCGATTTCGCGCCGGAACGGGCGCAGAACGCCAATGTCTACGACGCGGTCGGCAAGCATATCGCGGCGTTGCAGCGGACCGACAAGAAGGTCGTAATCGCCAGCTATTCCGCCGGTGCGCGCGAACGGCTGTCGGGCCTGCTGGCCGACCATGGCGTCAGGCGCATGGCGGCGGCGGACGATTGGCAGGAGGCGCTGGGGCTGGCCGCCAATGGCAGCGTGGTGCTGACCATCCTGCCGCTCGACCATGGTTTCACCGCGCCCGACGTCGCGGTGCTGACCGAACAGGACATGCTGGGCGATCGCCTGGTCCGCCGGGCCAAGCGCAAGAAGAGCGCCGATGCCTTCCTGGCGGAACTGGCGACCCTCTCGCCCGGTGATCTGGTGGTCCATATGGACCATGGCATTGGCCGTTATGAAGGACTGACCCAGATCCCGGTCAGCAAGACGGCGCATGACTGCGTAGCGCTCAGCTATGCCGGCGGCGACAAGCTGTTCGTGCCGGTCGAAAATCTCGAAGTCCTCTCCCGCTATGGCTCCGACAGTGAAGGCGTGGGCCTCGACAAGCTGGGCGGCGAAGCGTGGCAACGGCGCAAGGCGAAGATGAAGGAGCGCATCCGCGAAATCGCGGGTGAACTGCTCAAGACCGCTGCGGAGCGCGCCCTGCGCGCGGCCACCGTCGCTGAACCGGACAATGCAGGCTACCCCGCCTTCGTCGATCGCTTCCCCTATCAGGAGACGGAGGATCAGGAGCGCGCCATTCTGGACGTGATCGAGGATCTGGGCGCTGGCAAGCCAATGGATCGGCTCGTCTGCGGCGATGTGGGATTCGGCAAGACCGAGGTGGCGTTGCGCGCGGCCTTCGTTGCAGCAATGGCGGGGATGCAGGTGGTGTTGATCTGCCCCACCACCCTGCTGGCGCGCCAGCATCATATGCAGTTTGAGGAGCGCTTTCGCGGCTTTCCTGTCAATATCGGTCGCCTCTCCCGCCTGGTCCCCGACAAGGAAGCCAAGGCGGTCAAGGCGGGCCTTGCCGACGGCACGGTCGATATTGTCGTTGGCACCCACGCGCTGCTGACCAAGGGTATCGAGTTCAAGCGGCTGGGTCTGGTCATCGTCGATGAAGAACAGCGGTTTGGCGTGACCCACAAGGAACGGCTGAAGGCGCTCAAGACCGACGTGCATGTGCTGACCCTGACCGCCACGCCGATCCCGCGCACATTGCAGATGGCCATGTCCGGGCTGCGCGAACTGTCGGTCATCCAGACCCCGCCGGTCGATCGCCTGGCGGTGCGCAGTTACATCATGCCATGGGACGGGGTGGTGATCCGCGAAGCGCTGCTGCGTGAACATTATCGCGGCGGACAGAGCTTCTTCGTTGTCCCCCGCATCGCCGACCTGACCGAGATCGAGGAGTATCTGCGCACCGAAGTGCCGGAAATCAAGGCGATCGTCGCGCATGGCCAGATGAGCGCCACGCAGGTGGAAGAACGCATGTCGGCCTTTTACGACAAGCGCTACGACGTGCTGCTCTCCACCACCATCGTCGAATCCGGGCTGGATATTCCCAGCGCCAACACGCTGATCATCCATCGCGCCGACCGTTTCGGCCTCGCCCAACTCTATCAGCTGCGCGGTCGCGTGGGCCGGTCCAAGACCCGCGCCTACGCCTATATGACGACGCCGGCCAACCGCATCATTACCGAAACGGCGGAAAAGCGACTGAAAGTGCTGTCCGACCTCGACACGCTGGGCGCTGGTTTCCAGCTTGCCTCGCACGATCTCGACATTCGCGGCGCGGGCAATCTGGTCGGCGACGAACAGTCGGGCCATATCCGCGAAGTGGGCTTCGAACTATACCAGTCGATGCTGGAAGAGGCGATCTTGGACGCCAAGGCGGGCGGCGCTGGCCTTGAAGCGCGCAGCGACAGCTTCTCGCCCCAGATCAGCGTCGATGCGCCGATCATGATCCCCGACGATTATGTCCCCGACCTCGACCTGCGCATGGGTCTCTATCGCCGCCTGAACGAGATAGAGGATCGGCAGGGGCTGGAATCCTTCGCCGCCGAACTGATCGACCGTTTCGGCAAGCTGCCCGCCCCTACGCAAAACCTGCTCAAGATCATCGAGATCAAGCAGAATTGCGTGAAGGCGAACATCGCCAAGATCGACGTCGGGCAAAAAGGCGCGCTGGTCAGCTTCTTCGAGGATCGCTTCCCCAATCCGGCGGGGCTGGTCGCTTATATTCAGCGGCTGGACGGCGTGGCCCGGCTGCGGCCCGACAGCAAGGTGGTGGTCAACCGCAACTGGGCCGATTCCGCAGCTCGCCTCAACGGCGCGCTGCAATTGTCGAAGGGTCTGGCCAAGGCGGCGGCATGACGAAAGCAGGCTTTTGTCGTGCGCCAGCAATGGCCGGGAAACAGTGACTATCTAAGTCACGCTGCTGACGATCAGGCAAGATAGCCCGACGTCACAAAGCAGGAGAAATATATGAGCATGTCCCTTATCGCGATGGCCGCCGCTGCCGCGGCTTCGCATAGCGTTGCGATCGATCATCATGGGATGCAGGTTCAGGCCAATTACACCGCGCGACTGGTGGTCAACGCGCGCACGGTGGGCGCACGAACCCCCAACCGGATGGATATGCAGCGGTGCAAATGGACCGCGCGGGTCGAGATAGACCGCAGCCTCGCCCATGGTCCTGCACTCGCCCGCACCATCGCCACCGATCCATTGGCGTCGGGCAGCGAGAGCGCGGCCTGTCCGTCGGGCGACCGTTTCCGCAAGGATATTGCGGAACGCCATCAGGGCCAGGTTCAGGCCCAGCTGGCGGCAGCCGTGGCGCAGGACCGCGCGCCGTTGCTGGCGGAACTGGACATGGTGCGTAATCTTGCGTCCAACTGATCCGCGTTACGGCATCCTTTGGGCGGCGATGCTTGTCACCGCCGCCCATGCCATGCCAGCCGTCGCGCAAAGTCCCGGCCTCGACGCATCTGTCGAGGCGATGAGCGATGAGCGGCGGCGGGGTATCAGCTGGAGCGATGGTGATCCGGCACTTCGCCTGGGCCTGTCCGTTCCCGTCACGGATGGTTTGAGCATCGAAAGTGCTGCGACCGGCCTGTGGGGCAGCACGCGGCATGGCGGCGCAGATGGCGTCATCGACGCCGGGTTGAACTGGACCCGGCAACTGGGCGGCTGGCGGCTGTCGGCCCAGGGGCGTTACCATATGTTTCCGGGTGCATCAGGCCAGGACTATGGCGAAGTCGGCGCCGTTGCAGGCTTTCTTCTTGGCCCCGCAAGCATCGACTTCGGCGCACACTATGCGCCCCATCAGTCCGCCATAGGCGGCGACAATCTCTATCTGTCCATAGCAGGCGCGATAGCACTGCCGAACACGCCCTTCACCCTGTCCGGCCATGTAGGCCGATCATCGGGCGACGCTGACGATCCGGCTCGTTCTGCCCGTTTGCGACCTGACGGTACCTACGGCGATCATGGCGTCGCGCTGGACTGGTATCGCGGACGATGGTTTGCAGGATTGCGCTACAGCGGCACCAGCATCGGCGGACCCGCGCGCCGCGACGCGGGCGATACGCTGATCGCGCGAGCGGGGTTCAGCTTTTAATTGCCGCTTCCCCGGCATCGGCTTACCCTCTGCCTGTCAACAGAGGGACTATTGTCATGCCGATCGAACTGACGATCCTTGCCTGGGCCATGATTTTGCTGATGGCGCATGTCTTTGCCGCAGCACATGCCAAAACCCGGCAATATGGCGCGCACTGGAATATGGGCGCACGCGACGAATCGCTGCCGCCGCTCAATGCCCTGGCAGGCAGGCTGACGCGGGCGCAGGCGAATTTTCAGGAAACGCTGCCAATCGCGATCGTCGCTCTGATCGGCGTGGTAGTGGCAGGACGAACCAGCGACATGACGGCGCTGGGCGGCTGGATATGGATCGGCGCACGCATCGCCTATCTTCCCGTCTATGCGCTGGGCATCCCCATGATCCGCACGCTCATCTTCATGATCAGCCTGATCGGCCTTGGCATGGTATTGTGGCCGCTGCTGGGCCTTTAGCCCGCCAGTACCAGCGCAACCAGATCGGCCGATGAAACCCCCGCCGATCGCAGGAAGCCCTGATAGAAATCGCACCCTTCGCGCGCCAGCAGATCAAGCTGCTGCTGCGTTTCGACGCCTTCGGCCACGACCTTGAGGCCCAGCGACTTGGCCATGTGGATTACGCCGCGCACGACGATCCGGTCCCGCGCCGTTCCGGCAATATCCTGCGCCAGCCCGCTGTCGATCTTGAGATAGTCGAGCGGCAGGCTCTTGAGATAGGCGAGGCTGGAATAGCCAGTGCCGAAATCGTCGATCGCGACCGCCAACCCCTCGGACCGAAGCGCGGTCAGCAGCACAGAGGCGGCATCGACATCCTCGATCAATCCGCTTTCGGTGATCTCCACCGTCAGGCGGCACCGGGGAAAACCGCTTCGGTCGACGATCGCCAGCAACCCGGCCATAAACCCCGGCTGGGCAATATCCGCAGCCGTCACATTGATCGACAGCCGCAGCGTCGAGAGCGCGCGCGGCCACGCCGCCGCCTGCCGCAACGCCTCCGCCTGAATATGCGCCGACAGCGGCAGCATATAATCGGATCGTTCGGCGGTAGCGAACAATATGCCCGCGCCCAGCGGGCCATATTGCGGATGGTTCCAGCGCGCCAGCGCCTCGACCCCGCTAATGACCTCCGAATCGACCGGGTATTGCGGCTGGAACACGATGCCTATCTCGCCCCGGTCGAGCGCAAGCCGCAGGTCGGTTTCCAACTGGTCTGGATCGACCTGACGGCTGTGCCGATCGGTCGACAGGATGCGGATGCCTTCCCCGCCCGCCTGTCGTGCATCCGCCAGCGCAGTCCCGGCACGGCGCAGCAAATGGGTCGCATCGTCTTCGGGCCGCGCCTGGGCTATGCCGCAGCGGGCGATCAGGCGGATAAGATGATCCCCCGCGCTGAACGGGCGGCCGATCGCCGCGATCAACTGGCGCGCCAGAAAGGTCGCCCGATCGCTGCCCGCCGCTTCGCCCGTCAAGCCGACCAGAAATTCGGTGCCAGTGATGCGTGCGACCATCGCGCCGGGTGCGACATCGTCGACCATCCGTTCGATCCGCCGCGCGATCCGGCCAAGCAATGCGTCGCCGACAACCTGGCCATAGGCCGCGTTCATCCGTTCAAACTGACTGATCGACAGCAATATGGCGGTCGTCGCCAGGCCGGTACGCCGATCCAGCCAGTCCAGCGCCGCCTGTCGCGATCGCAGGCCGGTCAGATAGTCGCGGCTGGCCAGATCCCGCTCCTGCGCGTCGGACAGCCATTCAACATCGGCGGCAACCACCCCCTGCTCGATCCGCAGATGATGCACCAGCCGGTTGCCCGGCCGGTCGGGCAGATCATGCGCCAGTGCAGCAGGTCGCCCGGCGCGCATCATTGCCCGCAACGCCGTCAGCACCGCGCGCCGTTCCGCCCTTGGCAAACGGCGGATCAGCGTCGCAGGATGAACCTGCGCCATGGGCAGGTCGAGATGACGGGCCAGACTTTCGCTCAGCCGCAGCAGCGAATCGCCGCGTCCCAATTCCCAATAAAGCGCGTCGCCCCGTCGGATGCGCTGTGCACGCTGACTGGGCGATGCCCCGCCGCCCAATCGCTCCACCAGCCGCTGGGCGGACGCCAGCACGGCGCGCAATGACGCCTCGCTATAGGGTGCGGTCAGAAAATGCGTTGCGCCCGCCGCCAGCAGATCGGGGATGATCGCTTCGTCCGCCTTGTCGACCAGCACGATCAGCGCGCCGCCACCCGCCTCCATCGCCGGGACTAGGGGCGCCAGCAATTTGGCTTCCCCGCCGCCCGAACGCATATCGACCAGCGCAACCTGCGCTTCGCTCCGCAAATAGCGTTGCGGTGCCTCTCGCGCGCGTCTGGCGCCGATCGCGCGCCAGCCGGCTGACCGCGCGGCATGGCACAGTCCGTCCCGGTCGCCGGGCGACAGGATGAACAGGCTGCGCTGTCCGTCTTCGGCCTGATCCGCGATCACTGATATGGTCCCCTGAACGCGCGCATCGTGCCGCCTTAGCAGCAACGGGTTACCGACGTCTTGCCTCTACCGCAACCGGGCTGCCCTTGCGCCGGGCAAGTCCATCGCCTAGCTAGGTTGCCATGGCCATGGCGGACCCCTCGCGCGCGCAGATGACCGACGGCCTGGGCCGTCGGATCAGCTATTTGCGTATATCCGTCACGGACCGCTGCGACCTGCGTTGCCGCTATTGCATGGCGGAAAAGATGCAGTTCCTGCCCAAAAATCAGGTGCTCACGCTGGAGGAGATCGCGCTGCTGGCCGACCTGTTCGTGGCGCGCGGCATCAACAAGATCCGGCTGACCGGCGGCGAGCCGCTGGTGCGGCGCGATATTGGCGATCTGGTGCGTCGGATCGGGCGGCATCTGGGCAGCGGGCTGGACGAACTGACGCTGACGACCAATGGCACCCAGCTGGCCGACCATGCCGACATGCTGGCCGACGCAGGGGTGCGCCGGATCAATGTCAGTCTGGACAGCCGCGACCCGGCGCGCTTTGCCCATGTCACCCGTGGCGGCGATATTGCCGCGGTGTTCGCCGGGCTGAAAGCGGCGCAATCGGCGGGACTGGCGATCAAGATCAACATGGTCGCGCTCAAGGGCATCAATGATGATGAAATCCTGCAAATGCTGCGCTGGTGCGATGCCGAAGGGCTGGACCTGACCCTGATCGAAACGATGCCGTTGGGCGAGACGGGCGAGGACCGCACTGACCATTATCTGCCCTTGAGCCAGGTAGCGGATGATATTCGCGCGCGCCACGCATTGACCCCCCTGCCCGACCGCACCGGCGGCCCGGCGCGTTATCATGCGGTCGCCGGGATGACGGCGCGGCTTGGCCTCATCACCCCGCTTACCAATAATTTCTGCGCCGATTGCAACCGCATTCGCATGACATGCGAGGGCAAGATTTTCATGTGCCTTGGCCATGAGGATCATGTCGATTTCAAGACGGCCCTGCGCGAAGGCGGACTGGCTGCTGTCGAGCCGCTGATCGACCGCGCGCTGCGTTTGAAGCCAGCGCACCACAACTTTCGCATTGGTGCGGGCGAAACCGCGCCTGCCACGCGCCGCCATATGAGCGTCACCGGCGGATGAGCGACGAAATGCGGCGTGCGCTGGTCGTGTCCCCTACTCAGGCGGCCAAGGCTGCCGAGGAACGGCTGCGCGCCACTTATGATTTCGTGTCGGTCGAAGAAGCCGAGATGATCATCGCGCTGGGCGGCGATGGCTATATGCTCCAGACGCTCCACGCGATGCTGGAAGCGCGGCGGATCGTCCCCGTGTTCGGCATGAACCTTGGCACGGTCGGCTTCCTGATGAATGAATGGCGGCTGGAACGGCTGGAGCAGCGGCTGGAAGCGGCCAAGATGTTCAAGGTCAATCCGCTGCGCATGATCGTCGATACGGTCGATGGTGAGCGGTTTTCGATCCCGGCCATTAACGAAGTGTCGCTGCTGCGCGAAACCCGCCAGACCGCCAAGCTGGAGGTGCAGGTCAATGGGCGCGTTGTCCTGCCTGAACTGGTGTGCGACGGCGTGCTGGTGGCGACTCCCGCCGGGTCGACCGCCTATAATCTGTCGGCGCATGGCCCCATCCTGCCGCTGGGATCGGCGCTCGTCGCATTGACCCCGATCAGCCCGTTCAGGCCGCGTCGCTGGCGCGGGGCGATCCTGCCGGAAAATACCGTCATCCGCTTCACCGTGCTTGATCCGGTCAAGCGCCCGGTCAGCGCCGTGGCCGACCAGCGCGAAGTGCGCGATGTCGCCCAGGTGGAGGTCAAGATCGACCGTGCGACGCCCCTGACCCTGCTGTTCGACCCGGAACATACGCTGGACGACCGCATCGCAGCCGAACAATTCATCGCCTGAACCGGCGCTTTGACAGCGCCAAAGCCCGGCCTGACGGGGAGCCAAAAAAATCATCAGATTAGCGCTTGCCAATTCTTAAAAGCCGCTGCTATAGGCGCGGCCTGCCCGGCGGAAGTCGGGCTGCTCCCCGATAGCTCAGCGGTAGAGCATTCGACTGTTAATCGAATGGCCGTAGGTTCGAATCCTACTCGGGGAGCCAGTTTTTCCTGCCAGCGCGGCGATACTGCCGCCTACGGTGCGGGCTCCAAACTATCCGATGATCACTGTCAGCCGCGCTCTTCCGGCGGGCTGAATACCGACCAGCCGGTTCGGCGGGCGAGTTCTTCGAGCGCCAGCGTGCCAAGGCAGCTATTGCCACTGGCATTGAGGCCCGGTGACCAGACCGCAATCGCGGCACGGCCCGGTACGATCGCCAATATCCCGCCGCCAACGCCCGACTTGCCAGGGATGCCGACGCGAAAGGCGAAGTCACCCGATGCGTCGTAATGGCCGCAGGTGAGCATCAGCGCGTTGATACGGCGAGCGCGGCGCGGCGAGATGACCCGGCCACCGCCCGGATGCCGGCCATCCAGCATCAGATAGCGACCGGCGAGCGCCAGTTGCCGGCAGCTCATTTCGATCGCGCATTGATGGATATAGCTTCCCAGCACCAGTTCGGCAGGATGACGCACATTGTCAAAGGCGCGCATATAATTGGCGAGCGCCATGTTGCGAAATCCGGTGGCGGTTTCGGACGCGGCAACGGCCTCGTTAATGGCAATGCTGTCATCGCCGGCCAGATAGCGTACGAAGCGCAGCATCTCGCCAATGGCGACGCGCGGCTCGTGACCGCCCAGATTGACGTCGGCGACGACGATCGCACCAGCATTGATGAAAGGATTGCGTGGGATACCCTGCTCATGTTCCAGCTGGGTAATCGAATTGAACGCATTGCCCGACGGTTCGCGCCCAACCCGGTCCCACAGCTGATCGCCGACTTTGCCGAGCGCCAGGGTAAGCGCGAACACTTTGGACACGGACTGGATCGAAAAGCCGGTGTCGGCGTCGCCGCCGGTCAGCATCCGGCCATCGGCGGTAGCGATGGCGATACCGAATTGCGCCGGGTCGACCGTGGCAAGTTCCGGAATATAGGTCGCAACCTGCCCACGATCCTCCATCGACGCCATGGTGGCCGTAATATCGGCAATGACGGAAGATAGATCGAGGCTCATGCCCGCGCCGTGCCCCTGTTGTGCAAAGCCGAAAGGCCGTATCGAAGGATCATACACATCGCATGATGTCTCGATACGGCCTTTCCAGACGCTCTATAGAAGGGATGCGACCAAGCGCGCCGTGCAGGATCAGTCGTCCTGTTCGTTTTCGCCGGACAGGTCGAGCGAATGGAGCGGCTGGACCGTCGAAATGGCGTGCTTGTAGACAAGCTGAACCATCCCGTCGCGCTCCAGCAACATGCAGAACAGATCAAAGGCGGCGATTTCGCCCTGAAGCATTACGCCATTGACCAGGAACATGGTCACCGGGCTGCCAGACTTGCGTACCGCAGTCAGGAAGATTTCCTGCAACAGCTTGGCCTTGCCATTGCCATCGCTCGCCTTGCGCAGATCGGTCAGGTCCATCGACTGGGCAGGCATCACGGTGGAGATCGCGTGCTTATACACCAGTTGGGACTGGCCATCGCGGCGCAGCAGCACGGAAAAATTGTCGAACCAGGTGATGATGCCCTGCAACTTTACGCCCTTGACCAGAAACATGGTCACCGGGGTCTTGCTCTTGCGCAGGCTGTTCAGGAAAATATCCTGAAGATTGTTCACTTTATCGGCCATGGTCTCTGCCGGTCCTTTATTCTTGGCGGGACGTTACCCGCTCTTGCACCCCTGGGCAGGGTGTCTTGCCTGCCCCCGCTTGTCGGGGGTCGGGAACAATCGTATCGCAATTGCGAAGGGGCGTCCATGGGGAATGGCACGCCCCTGATCGCTGTTGCTATTCCTTGCCGTCGGTGATGCCCAACAGCTTGAGTTTGCGGTGCAATGCCGATCGCTCCATGCCGATGAAAGTCGCCGTGCGCGATATATTGCCGGAAAAACGGCGGATCTGGATACGCAGATATTCCCGCTCGAAACTTTCGCGCGCTTCCCGCAACGGCGCGCCCATGATGGCGGACTGCCCCATGCCTTCGCCGCCGCCACTGCTGGTCAGTTCGGCGGGCAGCATGTCCAGTTCGATCCGGCCAATCCGATCACCGGGCGCCAGAATCATCGTGCGTTCGATGACATTACGCAACTGGCGGACGTTACCGGGCCATTCATTGGCCTGCAGGGCCGCCATCGCGTCACTCGCCATATCTGGCGGCGGCACGCGCCGTTCCGCGGCGAAGCGGGCGAGATAATGTTCGACCAGCGGCGGAATATCATCGCGCCGTTCGGACAGGGGCGGAATGACCAGCGGCACGACGTTCAGGCGATAGAAAAGATCCTCCCGGAAGCGGCGCTCTTCAATCTCGGTCGACAGATCGCGCGCGGTCGAGGAAATGACCCGGACATCGACCTTGACCTGGCGCTGGCCACCCACACGGGTGAAGCTCTGGTCGGTCAGGACGCGCAATATCTTGCCCTGCGTCGTGATCGGCATGTCGGCAACTTCGTCAATATAGAGCGTACCGCCATGCGCCTGTTCCAGATAGCCCGGACGGACCAGACCGCTCTGATCCTCCAGACCGAACAGTTCTTCCTCGACCCGGTCCGGGTCCATACGGGCGGCCGCGACGATGATGAAAGGCGAATCAGCACGCCCGCTCCAGCTATGGAGCATCCGCGCGGCGACTTCCTTGCCGACGCCCGCCGGGCCGGAAATAAGGACGCGGCTGCCGGTTCCCGCAACCTTCTTGATCGTGGCGCGCACGCCGTTGACCGCCGCCGATGTCCCGGTCAGTTCATCATCCTGCCCGAACCGGGCACGCAACACCTGATTTTCGCGCCGCAACCGCTCCGTCTCGGTTGCTCGGCTGACCAGATGCAGCAGCCGGTCGGCCTCGAACGGCTTTTCGATGAAATCGGCGGCGCCCTTGCGGATCGCGGCGACAGCCGTGTCGATATTGCCATGGCCGGAAATCATCAACACCGGAATCGTCGGATCGCGCCGCTTGATCTCGTCCAGCAGTTCCAGGCCATCCATGCGCGATCCCTGCAACCAAACGTCCAGCAGGACCAGCGATGGACGGCGCGAATCCAGCGCCTCGATCGCGCTGTCGCTGTTGGCGGCGGTGCGGGTGGTAAAGCCCTCATCCTCCAGCACACCCGCGACCAGATCGCGAATATCCTCTTCATCATCGACTATCAGAATATCAAGCGCCATTGGCCGTCACTTTTCCTTTGGGCATGGCGATAGCCTGCCCTTCTTCCAATTTTTCCAGCGCCGCCGCAGCAAAGCGCAATGTTACCGATGCGCCGCCCCCCTGCGCGTCGTCGAAACGAATTTCCCCCAGATGCTCCTCGACAATCTTCTTGACGATGGCGAGGCCCAGACCCGTCCCCTTGGTCCGCGTGGTCATATAGGGTTCCAATATGCGCTCCCGCTCGGGGGGCAGGCCGATACCGTCATCGCGCACCGTGATGACCAGATCCTCGTCAACCTGCGCGACCTGCATCGATATATGCCCGCGCGGCTGACCGTCTGCCGGTTCGGGCTTGGGCTCGATGGCTTCCACCGCATTCTTGACGATGTTCGTCAGCGCCTGTCCCAACTGGCGCCGGTCGCATACCAGTTCCAGATCAGGCGCGTCGGCATGATAGTCAAAGCGAATGTCGGGATGCGCCACTTCGTGCAGGAACAGCGCGTGGCGGGCAATGTCGCCCACCGTCTCGCGCCGGAACACGGGTTTGGGCATCCGTGCGAAGGAGGAGAATTCATCGACGATGCGGCGCAGGTCGCCTACCTGCCGCACGATCGTGCCCGTCAACCGGGTGAAGGTCGACCGGTCGCTGTTGATTTCGTCGGCATAGCGACGCTGGAGCCGTTCTGCGGCCAGTTGGATAGGCGTCAGCGGATTCTTGATCTCGTGCGCGATGCGGCGGGCCACGTCGGACCATGCGGCGCGGCGCTGATCGGACAGCTGCTGCGTAATGTCGTCGAAGGTCAGGATATGGCCGGACGCATCGTCCGATACCTTGACCGCCAGCGTCCGCAAATCGCCATGGGCGCGGACCTGCACGATCCCCGCGCTTTCGTCCGAGGCGATAAGGTCTGCCAGATCGACCGACACGTCGCTGAGCAGACGGCCGACCGGGTCGTCGCCTTCCTCCACCAATATCGCCGCAGCCGATCGGTTGAGCAACTGGATCACGCCCTTGCGGTCGACCGACAGCACGCCAGCAGTCACGCCCGACAGGATCGCTTCGATAAAGGCGCGGCGTTCGTCCAGCTGGCTGTTGGCGGCGACCAGCGCCCCGGTCTGCGCCTCCAGCCGCTGGGTCATGCGATTGAAGGCGGACGCCAGCGTGCCGATTTCGTCGCGGGCAAGCGGACTGGTGACACGCGCGGACAGATCACCCGCCGTGATCCGGCGGGCCGCCGTCACCAGTTCATTGACAGGCCGGACCATCCAGTCGGCAACGGCCAGCGCGATATAGACCGCAATGCCCACCAGCAGCAGCGATCCCACAAACAGGGCAATGTTGAAGCGGAGCTGCAACGCGCGCGATTGCGCCGAAAACATATCATAGTCGGCAATCACCTTTTGCGCGCGCTCGACATTGCTGAAGGCCCAGGACCCGGAATCGCGGGTGGCATAAAGATAGATTTTCGAATTCGGATAGAGCAGCGTCACAGCCTCGATCTGCTGCGGCTTGGCCTGAACGACCACATTTTCGCCGGCGTTCAGCCGCTTGATCACGGCATCGGTCAACATCTGCGCGGCGGGGCGGTTTTCCGGGTCGACCGTGGCGGCGGTGCGGGCGACGCCATCCTTGCCAACCTCGATGATGGCCGAACGATTGAGTTTGCGGGTTACGACCTGATAGATGAAGCCCTCGGCAAAGCGCGGGCTGCTCACCTTCGACTGGGCCAGATAGTCGCGCAGATCGCTCGCCATGGTGACCGTTTCATCACCGACTTCGCGCAGATTCTGCTCATAATAGCCGCGCGCCAGATCGCTGGCATTTTGCAACATTCCGCGCGCGCTATCGGAAAACCAGAATTGCACGCCATATTGAAACAGGAGCGAGGCGAAGATCACGACCAGCAGCATGGGAACGCTGGCAACGATCGAGAAGATGGCGACCAGCCGAACGTGCAACTGGCCATCGCTGCCAATGGCCGAAGCCGCCGCGCGCCGCTTGGCGACACGCCGCCCCAGCAGCACCAGCAGGGCGATGGCAGGCACCAGATTGGCGACCAGCAACAGCGCCACGATCGGCGGGGTCAGCAGCGCATAGGATTGGCCGCTACTCGATACGAGCCGGTAGGTCAGCACCGCCATGCCCACGAACAGCGCCAGGGTCACAGCTTCGACCAGCGCCGCCAGACGCCGTCGGCGCAGGAAAGGCGGCAAATGCCTCCGCCATCCAGGCACCCGCCGTGAAACTGTAGTCGCGCCGCTCATAGTGGCTTTGTTACAACAACCCCGTGCCCGATCAAACACAGTAATTGTCGCGTCTGCTGTTACTGGTCGATCCAGGCCATCCGTTCGTCTCGCACGATGATGATCTGGATCAATCAATCAGGCGCAGTTGCAGCGGGTCCAGCCCATAATCGGTCAGCTTCTTGCGCAGCGTATTGCGGTTGATGCCCAGCAAGCCGGCGGCGCGGATCTGGTTGCCATCGACCGTCGCCAGCACTTCCTGCAACAGGATCGGCTCGATGACGGCCAGCAGGTCATCATGCAGGTTGCGGTTGGGCTGGCCGATGCCGACCCCCAATTGCCGCCGCGCCCAGTCGCGCACGGCATGGGCCAGATGATCGGCAGGGGCGGCATAGTCGGCCGGAACCGCCTCCAACGGCAACATGTTGCGCAATATCTCGCCAGTGATGACATTTTCGCGGCTCAGCACCGCCAGGCGCTGCATCATATTCTGCAATTCGCGGACATTGCCCGGCCAGTGATAGACCATCAGCAATTGGGTCGCATCGTCCGCCAGCGTCTTGCGCGGCAAGCCTTCCTGCGCGGCGCGCTCCAGAAAATGACGGGCGAGCAGGATCACATCCTCGCGCCGTTCACGCAGCGCGGGCAGGGAAATCGGCACGACATTCAGGCGATAATAGAGGTCTTGCCGGAACCGGTTTTCCTCGATCAGTTGCGGCAGATGCTTGTTGGTCGCCGCGATAATGCGGACATTGACCCGAACAGGTTTGGAGCCGCCCACCGTCGTCACTTCGCCCGATTGCAGCACCCGCAGCAGCCGGGTCTGCGCCTCCATCGGCATGTCGCCGATTTCGTCGAGGAACAGCGTGCCACCCTGCGCCTGCTCGAATTTCCCAGCGGTACGGGCGTGGGCGCCGGTGAAGGCGCCCTTTTCATAACCAAATAGTTCTGCTTCGATCAATTCGCGCGGGATGGCGGCCATGTTGATCGCGACGAAGGGCTTGGTCCGGCGCTGGCCCAGACTGTGGATGGCTTCGGCCACCAGTTCCTTGCCGGTGCCCGATTCGCCCAGCACCAGGATCGACAGGTCGTTGGACAGCACGCGCGCAATGGTCCGATAGACTTCCTGCATCGCGGGCGATCGCCCGACGAGCGGTAGCCCGTCATGGGGCAGAGCCCCCTCTCCCTCCTCAGCCTCTCCACTGTCCGCCTGCCGGGTGCCCAGCGCATCGGATACGGCGCGAGTCAGTTCGTTCAGATCGAACGGTTTGGGCAGATATTCAAACGCGCCCTTTTCGGTCGCACGAATCGCCGTGTTGAGCGTGTTCTGCGCCGACAGGATGATGACGCTGAGCGCAGGGCGGTCGGCGATGATGTCCGCCACCCCTTCCAACCCGTCGCCATCGGGCAGCATGACGTCCGTGATCAGCACATCGGGCGTGAAACTGTCCATCAGCGCGGCGCGCTCGCGGATCGACCCGGCGGTCTTGACCTTGTGCCCCTGCCGCCGCAGCGCTTCACCAACCACCACGCAGATAGCCGGATCATCGTCGACCACCAGCACCGTTCCTGTCGCGGCCATCAGCCCATCCCCATCGGCAACAGGATGCGGAAGGTGGATTCACCCGCCTCCGCATCGCGCGCATATTGCACGAATCCGTTCATGTCCCGCACCAGCTTGTCCACCAGCGCCAGGCCCAACCCCTGCCCATCGCGCTTGCCGGTGATGAAGGGGTTGAAGAGATGGTCCAGAATATGTTCCGGTACCCCGGCT
>NZ_BARE01000035.1 GCF_000367345.1 Sphingobium xenophagum NBRC 107872 | reverse complement strand
GCCGACCATCGAATGATCCTGCGCCAGAGCGGCAAAGCCCTGCCGCATCTGGTCGAAAGCGCGGATGATGACCGGCGCGATTTCCCGTCCCTTGTCGGTAAGAAGCACCCGGCGGCCAGCGCGCTGGAACAGGCTCAGCCCCAGCCGGTCCTCCAGCAACTTGACCTGATAGCTGACCGCCGCCTGGGTCATGCCCAGTTCCTGCGCGGCGGCGGTGAAATTTTCGAGCCGGGCAGCGGCTTCGAACACCCGAACGGCGGAGAGCGGAGGCAAGGCGGACATGGCTTTCCATAAGGGGAGCTTATTATCACTGTCCATGCTTTTGTTGGATGTCGTTACGGAACAGGCGCATTGGTCGCTTCGCACACATGCACCATTTCAATCGAAAGGATCGCGACCATGCGCGACCAGTATGACGCCCGATTGTGGACGGACCATCATCGCGAAGCCAGCGCCGGGATCGACCGGCTGATTGCACGGATCATGCAGGCATTTCGCGTGCTGCATTCAATCCATTGGTCGGCCCCCTGGTCCGACGACAGCCGGTGCGGCGCGTAAAAACGACAAGGGGCTACACAACAGGGGTTGCGAATTGGCGGTAAAGCGCCACTTTGCGCCCGTGTCAGATCATCCCCTCCCCCCGCCCCCGCCCGCCTTGTTGACCGACGCGGCGCTGTTCCTGGATTTTGACGGGACGCTCACGCCCATTACCGACACCCCCGACGGGGTGATTGTGGATGATGGACTGGTGGACTTGCTCCTGGCACTGCGGGAAAGGCTGGACGGGCGGCTGGCGATCGTGAGCGGGCGGTCGATCGAAACGCTGCGCACCCTTGGCTTTGCCGACTTCCTGCTGGCTGGCACCCATGGGCTGGAATTTGCCCGCCCCGGCGGCGCCGTCGCCGCGCCAGCGCGCCTCGCGGCAATCGATGATGCCGAAGCCGCCTTCAACGCCTTTGCCGCCGACAAGCCCGGCGTGCTGGTCGAACGCAAATCGATCAGCGTCGGGCTGCACTATCGCGGTGCCCCCGTCTGGCAGGATGCCGCGCATGCGCTGGCGCGCCAATGGGCCGATCAGGACGGTCTGGCGCTTCAGCAGGGCAAGATGCTCTATGAATTGCGGCCCGGTGGCGCGGACAAGGGCAGCGCGGTCCATGCACTGATGGCGCAAGGGCCAATGGCGGGCGGTGTGCCGGTCTTTATCGGCGACGACGTGACGGACGAGGAAGGCTTTGCCGCCGCCACCGAACTGGGCGGGGTTGGCATATTGGTCGGACCCTCGCGAAAAACGCGAGCGGCATATAATTTGGAACAGGTTGCCGCCGTCAGGCATTATCTGCGAGAGGGGGTTGCACGGCTCGCATGATCCGTGCCCCCTCGATTTGCCAAAAAGCATGAGGGGCAGTGCGATAAACAGCAATACTCACCCAATATTGGGCGGCAACGCCCGCAATTTGGACCTCTGGCCGATTGGCAATTGCCAGGCATCGGCGCTGATCGATCGGGCCGGTCGCATGGTATGGGCCTGCGTTCCCAGGGTCGACGGCGATCCGGTCTTTTCCGCGCTGCTCGACGATGCTGATTGGGATGATGACGCCGCGATCGGTTTCTGGGCGATCGAGCTGGAAAATTGCGTTGCGGTGGAGCAATATTATCTGCGCAACACCCCCGTTCTGGTTACGCGGCAGAGCGACACGCAGGGCAACGTCATCGAAATTTTCGATTTCTGCCCCCGCCACAAGCATAAGGGCCGGATGTATCGCCCGGTCGCCTTCGCCCGGATCGCGCGTCCGGTGGCGGGATCGCCGCGCATAAGAGTGCGCCTGCGCCCGACGACGGCCTGGAATGCGGAAAAGGTGCCGATCAATTACGGCTCCAACCATATCCGCATGGTCCTGTCCTATATGGCGATGCGGGTGTCGACCGACGCGCCGATCGGCCTGATCGCGCAGGAAAGCTGGTTCCGGCTGGAGCAGGACGCCCATTTCTTCATGGGGCCTGACGAAGGATTTTCGGACGCCTTGCGCCCGGCGCTCCAGCGGATGCTGGACGACACGGTGGAGGAATGGCGCCTGTGGGTGCGCGGCCTCGCCATCCCGGCGGAATGGCAGGAAGCAGTCATCCGGTCCGCTATCACGCTCAAACTGTGCCAGCATGAAGAAACCGGCGCGATCGTCGCGGCGCTGACGACCAGCATCCCCGAACATGCCGATTCGGGTCGCAACTGGGACTATCGCTACTGCTGGGTGCGCGACGCCTATTATACCGTCGAAGCACTCAACCGGCTGGGCGCTCTGGATGTGCTGGAAACCTATCTGGTCTATCTGCGCAACATCGTCGATGGCGCAAAGGGCGGGCATATCCAGCCGCTTTACGACGTGCGCGGCAACGCCACGCTGACCGAGTGGGAGGCGGACGAACTGCCCGGCTATCGCGGCATGGGCCCGGTGCGGGTCGGCAATGCCGCCTACAGCCAGATCCAGCATGACGCCTATGGCCAGATCGTCCTGTCGTCGGTGCAGGGCTTTATCGACTGGCGGTTGCTGCGCATGGCGGGCCATGCCGATTTCGAGGCGCTGGAGGCCGTGGGCGAGCGAGCCTGGAGCGTCTATGACAAGCCGGATGCGGGTTTGTGGGAACTGCGCAATCGCACCCATGTCCACAGCTATAGTGCAGTGATGTGCTGGGCGGCGTGCGACCGGCTGGCCCATGCCGCGCTGGCGCTGGACCTGCCCCTGCGCGCGGCGCACTGGCAGAACCGCGCCGACACTATGAAGGCGCGCATCATCGATGCGGCGTGGCGAGAGGACAGCCAGGCCATATCGGCGAATTTCGAGGATGATTCGCGCGACGCATCGCTGCTGCAACTGCTCGACCTGCGTTTCCTGAGCGCGGATGATCCCATGTTCACCGGCACATTGGCCGCGCTGGAGGCGGATTTGCGGCGTGGTAACGACATGCTGCGCTACAGCGCGCCCGATGATTTCGGCGAGCCGGTGACCGCGTTCAACGTCTGCACCTTCTGGCTGATCGAAGCGCTGCATCGCACCGGCCGCACGGAAGAAGCCCGCACCCTTTTCGAAGAGATGCTGAGCCGACGCACCGCCGCAGGATTGTTGTCCGAGGATATTGATCCTGTGACCGGGGAATTGTGGGGCAATTATCCTCAAACCTATTCGCTCGTCGGCATCATCAACTGCGCCGTCTTGTTGAGCAAACCCTGGAGCGTGATGCGATGAGTCGCCTGATTGTCATTTCCAACCGCGTGTCCCGACCCAACAAGTCGGGCAATCAGGGCGGACTTGCGGTCGCGCTGGCGCAGGCATTGCGGGAAAGCCGGGGGACATGGATCGGCTGGTCGGGCGAAATTACCGATAATTTCACCGGCCATATCGGCTTTTACGAGGATGACGGGGTCAAGACCGCGACGATCGACCTGGAAGAACAGGATGTCGACGAATATTATAACGGGTACGCCAACAAAACGCTGTGGCCGCTCTTCCACTTCCGCATTGATCTGGCCGAATATGCCCGCGATTTCGAGGGCGGCTATAACCGGGTCAACCAGCGCTTTGCCGATACCACCGCGCCGCTGATCGAGCCGGAGGACGTCATCTGGGTTCATGATTATCACATGATCCCGCTGGGCCAGATGCTGCGTGACCGCGGCCACCGCAACAAGATCGGCTTTTTCCTCCACATCCCCTGGCCACCCACGCGCCTGCTCGTGTCGCTGCCCCATCACAGCAAGCTGGTCAGCACCTTGTTCGCCTATGATGTCGTGGGGTTCCATACCGAAGAATGGCTCGAATCCTTCCGCCATTATGCCGAGCGGGAGATGGGTGGCACGGTGAACGGCGATTTCATCACCGTTGGCGACCGGACGATCCAGGCGGTCGCTTGCCCGATCGGGATCAACGCGAAGGAATTTGCCGAAGCAGCCGAAAGCGAGGTTGCGCAGAACATGCTCCGGCAGATACGCGCCTCGCTTCAGGACCGCTCGATGATCGTCGGCGTCGATCGGCTGGACTACAGCAAGGGGCTGGAGGAACGGTTCAACGGCTATGCCCGCTTTCTGAAGGACCATCCCGACCAGCATCGCAAGGTTTTGCTGACCCAGATCGCGCCGCCTTCGCGCGGCGAAGTGGAAAGCTATCAGCAGATACGTGCCGCGCTAGATTCCCTCGCCGGGCGGATCAATGGCGAATATAGCGATGTGGACTGGACGCCCATCCGCTACGTCAATCAGGGTTATCCGCGCGACAAGCTCGCCGGCATTTATCGCAGCGCCAGGATCGGGCTGGTCACGCCGCTGCGCGATGGCATGAACCTGGTCGCCAAGGAATATGTCGCGGCGCAAGACCCGGAGGATCCGGGCGTTCTGATCCTGTCGCGTTTTGCCGGTGCCGCCATGCAGCTCAAGGACGCGCTGCTGATCAATCCCTACAGCCCGGAAGAAATGTCCGACGCCATCCTGCGCGCGCTCGCCATGCCGCTGGATGAACGCAAGCGTCGCTGGCGCGCCATGATGGATAGCGTTGAAAAGCAGGACATCAGCTGGTGGCGGCAATGCTTTACCGGGCGGCTGATGGCGGTGGATCGCGATACGGCGCGGGTTGAGCCGGAGGCTGCGGACAGCTAACAACGGCGCATGATCGATGATGATGATGAGCCGCGCGGTTTGGCCGCAACCTTGCGCGCCCGATCAGGCGTCATCATCGGCGCGATCGGTATGGTGGCGTGGATGGCGTTGCTATGGGCGATGTTCGGCGACGTGCTGTAAAAGCCGCGCCAATTGCACCCCCGCCCGCTTTGTTCTATGGGCGAGGCCCAAGCAGCCCCGGCACCCGCTGATCCTTCTCGATTCGCGATTGTCGGGGCGCAGTATTTTTGACCAGACAGGAACGCGCATGGCCCGTCGCCGCCAGATTTACGAAGGCAAGGCAAAGATCCTTTATGAAGGCCCGGAACCGGGCACGATCATCCAATATTTCAAGGATGACGCAACCGCCTTCAACGCGCAGAAGAAGGGCACGATTTCCGGCAAGGGCGTGCTCAACAACCGGATTTCCGAGCATATCTTCACGCTGCTCGGCCAGATCGGCGTACCGACCCACTTCATCCGCCGCCTCAACATGCGTGAGCAGCTGGTGCGTCAGGTGGAGATCGTGCCGATCGAAGTGGTCGTGCGCAACGTCGCCGCCGGATCGCTCAGCAAGAAGCTGGGGATCGAGGAAGGCACGCAACTGCCCCGCACGCTGATCGAATATTGCTACAAGGATGACGCGCTGGGCGACCCGCTGATTTCCGAAGAGCATATCGCCTGCTTTGGCTGGGCGACGCAGGAAGAGATGCACGACATTGCCGACATGGCGATCCGCATCAACGACTTCATGTGCGGCCTGTTCGCCGGGATCGGCATTCGCCTCATCGACTTCAAGCTGGAGTTCGGTCGTCTCTATGACGGCGATTACAGCCGCATCATCCTGGCCGACGAGATCAGCCCCGATGGCTGCCGCCTGTGGGACGCTGCGACCAACGAGAAGCTGGACAAGGACCGTTTCCGCCGCGATCTGGGCGGCGAAGTGGAAGCCTATCAGGAAGTGGCGCGCCGCCTGGGCCTGCTGCCCGAAGGGCTGGACACCACGGTGCTGGACCTCGACACGCATCGCAAGAAGCGCGAGAAGGAATAAGTCCTTCGATCCGCCGTCATCCTGACGCAAGTCAGGATCCAGAGTTGGCGCAAAGCCGCCCTGGATGCCGGATCAAGTCCGGTATGACGGTTATGGGTCACGCCATCAACGCATCGGCGACCAGCTTGATGCCCAGCAGCACCATCAGCACGTAGATCAGCGTGTAGAAGCGGGCGGCATCCACCCGCCGCACCAGCGCGACACCCGCCAGCGTCGCAACGATCGCGACCGGCAGCAGCATGGCGGTCGCCGTCAGATTGCCGCGCGTGAATTGCCCCAGCGCGGCATAGGCGGGCACCTTCATCCAGTTCATGACCGCGAAGGCGACCGCCGTGGTTCCGACCAGCACGTCGCGCGGCAGGCGCCTGGGCAGCACCCACATCTGGAATGGGGGCGAACCGGCATGGGCGATCTGGCTGGAAAAGCCGCTGGCGACGCCCAGCAGCATGCCCACCCAATCGGGCGATGTGGACGGCAACACGATCGCCCCGCCCCGCTCGACCCATAGCCGTTGTAGCCCGAACACTATCGAAATCACGCCCAGCGCACCCAGAACCGTGCTTTCATCCACTTGCGCGGCAAACATATAGCCAATCGTCACGCCGACCGCCGCGCCGGGCAGCATCACCCGCAAGATATGGCCGTCCCAGCTTTTCCGGAATGCCCAGACGCTGACGGCGTCCTGCACGATCAGGATGGGCAGCATTATGGCCGCGCCGCGTACCGGGTCCACGCCCAGCGCCATGATCGGCATGGCCAGCGCGCCGACCCCGGCAAAGCCGCCTTTGGCGAGGCCCGATATGGCCACGGCGATGAAGGCGCAGGCGTAATAGAGATAATCGGGGTCCATAGCGCTCGCCTAGCGCAAGGGACAGGCAATTGGCATTGAAAAAGACGCTCAGCGACTGGCGCGATAGCCGATCGTCAGGCCCAGGCTGAAGGTCGCGAGCAGGGCAAGCTGCACCTTTCCATGCGGGTCGTCATAGCCCACAATCTGTTGCCCCCAAGCGAACAGCCCGACAAACATCGCCAGCGCCACCCCGGACATGCCCAATGCTCCCCCCGGATTTCTGCGCAATGACAGTATCGGATGAGATGCTAACAAAAGCATAATGGCTTGCCACCCCGCCACACCGGGACTAGGGGAGCGGCAAAGTCGATCCCCCGGACCGCACGGTTCGGCCCTGTCCGTCTCAAGGAGTTCGCCGCTCATGAAAGCCCGCATTTTCGTCACCCTCAAGGGCGGTGTCCTCGATCCGCAGGGCCGGGCGATCCACCATGCGCTGGAAGGCCTGGGCTTTGACGGCGTCAATGACGTGCGCGCGGGCAAGTTGATCGAACTGGACCTGGCCGATGGCACCAGTGACGAGGATATTGACGGCATGTGCCGCAAGCTGCTCGCCAATACGGTGATTGAAAACTACCGCATCGAAAAGGTCGCCTGAGCCATGAAGAGCGCCGTCATCGTCTTTCCGGGCAGCAATTGCGACCGCGACCTGGCGGTGGCGTTCGAGGCTGCGGCCGGTGCGAAGCCAGTCATGGTGTGGCACCGCGATACCGAACTGCCCGACGACATCGACCTGATCGGCGTGCCGGGCGGCTTTTCCTATGGCGACTATCTGCGGTCCGGCGCCATGGCGGCGCGGTCGCCGGTGATGCAGGCGGTGGCGCAGGCGGCCGATCGCGGCGTGTTCGTGCTGGGCATCTGCAACGGCTTTCAGGTGCTGACCGAAAGCGGCCTACTGCCCGGCGCACTGCTGCGCAATGCCGGTGGGCATTTCGTGTGTCGCGACGTCGCGCTGACCGTGGACAATGCGCAGAGTGCCTTCACCAGCCGCTACGCAGCGGGCGAGACGATTTCCTATCCGGTCGCGCATCATGACGGCAATTATTTCGCCGACGACGCGACGCTCGACCGGCTGGAAGGCGAAGGCCGGGTCGCGCTGCGCTATGCGGAGAATGTCAACGGTTCGGCGCGCAACATTGCGGGCATATTGAACGACAGGGGCAATGTGCTGGGCATGATGCCGCACCCCGAACGGGTGATCGAGGCTGCCCATGGCGCGACCGATGGCAAGCGCCTGTTCGACGGCCTGGTCGAAGGGCTGATGGCGCGGGCCTGATGGCGATTTAACACAGCCTCCGTTCGTTTCGAACGGATATTTGCATTTCCCTCACCCGCCGCGGTGATAATCATATTCCATTGCCCGCCCCTGCTGCTTGGTCAGGATCGCGCCGATGATCGTGCCGCCTGCCCGGCGCAAGCGGTCCACGGCGGCGCGCAGGCCACCATGATGATTACGCCCCCATTCGACAACGAGCAGGCTGGCCTGCACCCTGCCCGCCAGCAGCAGCGTATCGGTCCCGCCCAGGATCGGCGGGGCGTCTATCAGCACCGTGTCATAACTGTCGCGCACGGCCAGTAGCAGCGCTTCGAATGCCGGGGTCGCCAGCAGTTCGGCCGGATTGGGCGGCACCGCGCCACAGGGGAGCAGCGCCACGCCAGACGTGCCGGTTTCCACGATAACCTCTTCGGCGCTGGCCTGCCCGGTCAGCAACGCGCTGATGCCGCGACCGGCGGGCAGGCGGAACAGGCTGTGCTGGACCGGGCGGCGCATGTCGCCATCCACCACCAGCACCCGTTTGCCCAGGCCCGCCAAGGCCAGAGCCAGCGCATGCAGGGTCAGCGACTTGCCCTCCCCCTCCTGCGCGCTGGTGACAAGGATCGAGCGCGGCAGGCCGTCCGCCGACGCCAGCAGCAGCGATGACGCAAGCGGCGTAAAAATATCGACCGGCTGCGGGGCGTCGCCCGTCACCGGCACTGACCCCAGCAGCGGCAGACCGACCCGTTCGGTCAGCGTATCGGCGGACGTTACAGCATCATCGAACATATGCCGCGCCGCGACCAGCAGCAGGCCCAATGCCATCCCGCCCAGCGACGCCAGCAGCAATGTCATGCCGATGCGCGGTGAAAAGGGCCGGGTCGGCACGGCTGCGCGATCGAGCGGCTGGATGCGACCGGCCTGAAAACCCGCCTGCGACGCCATGTCGCGATAGCGCTGGAGCAGGCTGTCATGCAGCATCCGGTAGGTATCGACCGATCGTTCCAATATGCCCGTCTGCACGTCGCGCCCGCGTTCGGCCTGCGCCTGCCGCTCCAGATCGGCGATTTCCGCCGCAATCTGGGTTTCGCCATGCACCGCAACCTCATATTGTTCGCGCAGCGACGCGCGAATGGTGTTGGCCATCGCCTCCGCCTGATCGTCCAGCGCCGCCAGACGGGCGCGCGCCTCGCGCATGTCGGGATGGGCATCCTTGCGGAACTGCCGTTCCTCGACAATGGCGGCGCGCGCTTCGGCACGGCTCGTCATCAGGCTCTGCATCGCGCCATTGCCCAACACTTCGGGCAGCGTTTCGGGACTGGCGCGACGTGCGCCCTCCCACCGCTTCTGCGCCGCGATCCGATCCGCCAGCGCCTGCGCGCGATAGGCGTTTAACTGGGCGAGACGCGCGGCGATCGTGCCTTGCGGCGGGCTCTGCCTATCATCGCCATCATCGCTCACCCCGCTGGTGCGCGCGGCATAGACCGCCAGATCGCGCTCCGCCCGCGCCAGATCCTTGCGTGCCCCGTCCAGTTCGCCCAGCAGGAAGCGGCGCGCCTGCACGCCCGATTCAAAGCCGCGCTTCAGGTCCGCACGGATCAGGCTGTCGGCATAGCTGTTGGCGACGCGCGCGGACAGGACCGGGTCCGCACTAACGAAGCTGATGCGCAGAACGCGCGACTTGCCGGGCAGATCGACCTCCAGATTGTCGCGAAGCAGGCGCACGACCATATCCTGTTCGACCTGCCGCTGGGTCAGGCTGCCTGCGCCTTCGGTCGGGCGCTTGCGGTCCATGCCCGCAAAAAATGTAGGGGTGCCGACCAGCGCCAGATCGCGCGCGACCTCTTCGGCCAGCGCCCGACTGCGCAGCACTTCCAGTTCGGTCTGCATCAGCGATTCAATGTCGCCCGGCGCACCATGGGTCGCGGCCTGCGCATTTGACCCAGCGGCGCCCGCGGGCACGTCCTGCACCTCGACCGATGCCGTGGCACGATAGTCCGGGGTGGACATCAGGATGATCAGCGCGCCCGCCAGCAGGCACAACGCCATAGTGACGAACAGGATGACGCGATGGCGGCGCAGCACGGCCCAGCCGTGGCGGGTGGCGGCCGCGAAACGGGCGGCGCGGCCCTCGCCCAGCACGATCCCGTCAGACGCGATGGTGTCCGGTCCGCTCATCAATTCTTCCCGTCCAGGGCAATGAACCCGGCGGCCAGCGCCGGCGCGGCCAGCAAGGTGCCGCCCAATATCGCCTTCGCCCGCGACAGGCCGACAATGATCATATCGCCGGGCAGGATTTCGGGATCGGCCGCCTTGCCCCGGCGAATAGCGGCAAGATCGAACATCGCGGCCTGCCGTTCCCCGTCAATCTGCCGCACGACAATGATTTGCGAGAGGCTGGCGAGCCGGGTCGGGCCCTTGGCCAGCGTCACCGCCTGGCTTAGCGTCAGACGCCCGTCGACCGGAAACAGGCCCGGCTCCCGCACTTCCCCGTCCACCGTGATGCGGCGGCCGACCGCCTTCTTCACGAATATGGTGACTTGCGGCGACACCAGATAGCGCTGGCCAAGCCGATCGGCGATCAGGTCCGCCGCGTCGCCGGATGACAGGCCGGCAACCGGCACATCCCCGATCAGCGGCATCCGCACCATGCCATCCGCGCTCACCTGCGCATCCTCCAGCGACAGGTCCGGCTCATGATAGACCTGAATGCGCAGCACATCGTCGGGGGACAGGCGATAATCCGCGCCGATGGCGGGCGCTGGCGGAATGATCGCATAGGCCTCGTCACCGCGCGGTGCCTGCTCGACGCTCGCGCAGGCAGACAGCAACGCGCAACCGCTCATCGCGGCATAGATCTGCCTGATGGTCATCTGCACTTCTGCCCCCTTATGGCCCGATTGAGGCCGGGGGGTAGCGGCGCGGCACGACGAAGGCAACCACGGGCGCGACGGGTCGCGCCCGATGGCCGGTCCTCAGACGGCGATACGCCCCGGTGCCGGTTCGGCGAAGCGGCGCGGCTGATCGGGCCAGATGCCGCGGGTGTCATAAACGGCCTTGCCGACACGTTCATCGACGGGGACAGATTTGAACATGTCATGATCGACAAGAATGACGAACACGCCACATTGTTCCAGAGCCGTATCGAGATCGATCAGTTCCGCGTCCGTCCCGGCAAATTCCATCGGCAGGGCATGGGCGTAGGGTTCGACCAGCTTGATCCGGCGACCATAGCGACGGGCCAGCCGAGCGGCGACCTTGACTGCCGGGCTTTCGCGGAAATCGTCGATATTCGCCTTGAACGCCAGGCCCAGGCAGGCAACATCCTCGCCAGCAAAGGCATCGATCATGTCAGACGCCTTGGCCACGACATAGTCGGTCTTGCCGTCATTCACTTCGCGTGCGGTGCGGATGATGCGGGCATTTTCCGGGTCGCCATGGACGATGAACCAGGGATCGACCGCGATGCAATGACCGCCGACGCCGGGACCGGGGGAAAGGATATTGACGCGCGGATGGCGGTTGGCCAGCCGGATCACTTCCCACACGTCAATGTCCATATTCTCCGCGATCACCGACAATTCATTGGCAAAGGCGATGTTGACGTCACGAAAGCTGTTTTCGACCAGCTTCACCATCTCCGCCGCGCGGGCCGTCGTGGTGATGCACGCGCCGCGCACGAACTGGCGATAGAAGCCCAGCGCCTTGCGCGCGCAACGCGGCGTGATGCCGCCGATGCAGCGATCATTGTCGATCAGCTCGACCAGAATACGGCCGGGCAGAACGCGCTCCGGGCAATAGGCGATGGCGATGTCGCCCTGCACGCCCTTGCCCGGCATTTTGAGGTCGGGGCGCATCGTGCCGATGACATCGCGCATCGCTTCGGTCGTGCCGACAGGCGATGTGGATTCCAGGATCACCGTGTCGCCCGCCTTCAGCACCGGGGCGATCGTGCGTGCGGCTTTCAGGACATAGCTGATGTCGGGCGCGCGATCTTCCGCCACCGGGGTCGGCACGGCGATGATGAACACGTCGCTTTCCTCGACCTCCAGGCTGGCGCGCAGATTGCCGCGCGCGACGACGCCCTGCACCAGCCCGTCAAGATCGACTTCCTCGATATGCACCCGGCCCGAATTGACGGTTTCCACGACATGGGCGGACACATCCACGCCAACCACCTGCGCGCCGCCACGGGCGATCAGGGCTGCGGTCGGCAGGCCGATATAGCCAAGGCCGATGACGGAAACCTTCTGCTTGGTGTCGACGGGCATGAGCAGGCAGTCCTTATGAGGCTAAGATTTGCCGCAGTTTCTGCCCGGAAATGCTGAAGATTTCGGTAACGGTGGCACCAAGATCGACCTTCTTCCCCTGGGGGAGAAGGATATGGAGCCTTACCGCATCCGAAGGATCGGTTAGGCGCAGTTGGATGAGGGGGGGGCTGTGCGCCAACGTCAGGGCGGACGCCCTCACCACTGCGACTGAGGCAGCAAGCTGCCAAGTCTCGTTGCCTCTCCCCTGCGGGAGAGGAAATTATGACGCTCTATCCCGCGATAACGCCAGCAATCCGCTCCGCCGCATGGCCATCGCCAAAGGGATTATGCGCCCGCGCCATGGCATCATAGGCGTCCTTGTCATCCAGCAACGCCAGCACCTCGCGCACGATCAGGGCGCGGTCGGTTCCGACCAGCTTCGCCGTCCCGGCCTCCACGCCTTCTGGCCGTTCGGTCGTTTCCCGCATCACCAGAACCGGCTTGCCGAGCGAGGGCGCTTCTTCCTGCACACCGCCGCTATCGGTCAGGACGAGGGTGCACAGATCAAGCAGCCGCACGAAATGCGGATAATCAAGCGGCTCGATCATCGCGACATTGGGCAGGCCGCCCAGCACTGCGTCCATGATGGGGCGGACATTGGGGTTGGGATGGACCGGAAAGATTACCGCCACGTCAGGCCGCGCCGCGATGTCGGCAATGGATCGGGCGATCGCCTCCATGCCACCACCGAAATTTTCGCGCCTATGACTGGTGACGGCGATGATCCGCTTGCCAGCGAAACGCGCGGCAAGATCATCGAGACCGCTGGCAAGCGACGGATCGGCCAGCACCCGGTCGCGCGTCGCGAGCAGCGCGTCGATCACGGTATTGCCGGTAATGTGGATACCCGCTGCGTCCCGGCTTTCGCGCAGCAGCGCATCGGCGGCCGCCTGCGTCGGCGCGAAATTCATGTCCGCGATGCAGGCGACGACGCGGCGGTTCACCTCTTCGGGCCAGGGGTGGTGGATGTCGCCGCTGCGCAGTCCCGCCTCGACATGGGCAACCGGAATCTTGCGATAATAGGCCGCCAGGCTCGCGACCATGGTGGTCAGCGTGTCGCCATGAACGACGATGCGATCAGGCTTTTCGGCGTCGAACGCCTTGCCCAGTTCGACGATCAGCTTGGCGGTCAGCCCGTCTAGCGTCTGGTTCGGGACCATGACGTCAAGGTCGACGTCCGGCACGATCCCGGCAATCTCCAGCACCTGATCCAGCAGGCCGCGATGCTGGGCCGTCACGATGACGCGGGTTTCCACGCCGGGCCGCGCGCGCAGGGCGTGGATCACCGGGAACATCTTGATCGCTTCGGGGCGGGTGCCGAACACTATGGCGATCTTCATCATCAATCTTTCTTGCTGCAAAGCGGGATCGCAGCCGCTGTGGCAGAGAAATGTAACCATCGCCTGAACGCAGGCGGCCCCGCAGATGCTTTTGCAACACCCCGGCGCTGTGTTAAGGCGTCGATCTTGCCGCGGGTGATGATGATTTTATGCAGGTTGCGATGATCGAGACTGGCCAGGCGCCCACCCGAATTGGCGGATCGAACCGCTGATGTGGCCCTGGGACGAAGACCATCGCGATGACGCCCTGCCCCGTTGGCATCACTGGCTGCTGGCGATCGTGATGCTCATCGTCCTCAGCGCGCTCATGCCGATCTTCGCCGCCTTTTCCTGACGGTTACGCCTTGATCTTCCAGCCGCGCTTCAACAGCGTGTAGCAGAGCGTGCCAAGCCCGATATTGAGCGCCAGCAATACGCTACTGCCCACCACGATGTTGGTATCGGCCGCCGCGACGAAGCCATAGCGGAAGCCCGAAATGATATAGAAGAACGGGTTGGCGTGGCTGATCCCCTGAAAAAAGGGCGGCAGCCGGTCGATCGAGTAGAAAGTGCCCGACAGCAGCGCCAGCGGACCGATGACGAAGTTGGTGACCGCGGCGTTATGATCGAACTTGTCGGCCCAAATGGACGTCAGCACGCCCAGAAAGGCGATGAAGCTGGTGCCGATCAGGGCGAACCACAGCACCGCCCACAGATGCGCAGGGGTGACATGGACACCGGGCCACAGCGCCATGGCCGCCCACAGCGCCGACCCCACGAACAGCGCGCGCGTGACCGATGACGCCACCAGTGCGCCCAGCAATTCACCAACGGAAATAGGCGGCATCAGATAATCGACCAGCGTTCCCTGCACCTTGCCCACCATCAACGGAAAGCTGGCATTGGCGAAGCAGGCGTTGATCATCCCCATGATGATCAGGCCGGGCGCGACGAAATCGGCGAACGGCACCGCTTGCCCGCGCAGCATCACGGTGCGGCCGCTGCCGCCCAGCGCGACGATGAAGATGACCAGGAACAGCAGGGTGGTGATGGCCGGTCCCCACACCGTCTGAAGCTGCACCTTCATGAAGCGGCGCACTTCCTTCAGATAGAGCGCCCAGCTGCCCGCCCAGTTGATGTTGCGAATCACTGGCACCCCCGGTTCGGGGAATGGCGGCGTGGCGGGCGCGGTCGGGCTAATTTTGGGCTGGTCGTTCATGGATGGATCGACTATCGGCTGAGAGGATTTGCTGCAAGGGCGCTGTTCACGGATTTGAACCTGCGCACCGGCTCCCCATATAGGGGCGCAGCCAGATATTTTGAGGAGTGTTTCATTGTCCTGGACCGACGAGCGTATCGACCAGCTCAAGGGTATGTGGGAACGCGGCCTGACCGCCAGCCAGATTGCCGAGGAATTGGGCGGCGTCAGCCGTAATGCAGTGATCGGCAAGGCCCATCGCCTGGGCCTGCAATCGCGTCCTTCGCCGGTCAAGGCCAATGATGCGCCCAAAAAGGCGCCCGCGCCGCCGCGCAAGCCAGCCAGCCCCGCTCCGACGGTCGAGGCAGAGGCCGCGCCGCGCCCGGTTGCGCCCGCGCCGGTGGCCGAAGCCCCTGCCCCCGTCCGCGCCTTCACGCCTGCCGCAGCCCCCGCCGCGCCTGCGCCAGCGCCCGTCGCTGAAGACGCAGCCGCCAAGCCGCAGCCGCGCATCGTGTCGGTCGGGCCGGGCGGTTTCCTGCGTCAGGGTCCGGGCGATCAGCAGGCGCCCATCCCGCCCGCGCCGCCCCGTCGCCTGGTCCCGGCCAAGCCCAGTGCGGAAATCGCGGGCAAGACGTCGCTGCTCGACCTCACTGAGCGGATCTGCAAATGGCCGATGGGGCATCCGGGCGAGCCCGACTTCCATTTCTGTGGCGAGCCGGTGAACCCTGGCTTCCCCTATTGCGTCGAACATTGCGGCCGCGCCTATCAGGCGCAACTGCCGCGCGGCACCCGCCGCCCGCCCCCGCCGCTGCCTTTCGGCGGCCCCAGGGTGCGTTGACCATCTGACCCGGATACAAAAAAGGGGCCGGTTCCTGCGTAGGAACCGGCCCCTTTTTCATGCCATCCGTCAGAAGCGGAAGCTGGTGGTCACCATCACGCTCTGCGTGTCGAACTTGTCGCCACGGTTCATGCTTGTGCCGCCCGACGGGGTGATCAGGAACGGGTTGGTGGCAGGCGCAGTCCCCGCACCGACATCGACGCGATAATCGTCGACATTATAGCGGGTCCACAGATAGCGCGCGCCGATCGAGAAATTGTCGGACACTTTCGCTTCGAGGCCGCCACCCATGGTCCAGCCCCATGCGTCTTCCTTGGCATTGACCGATGTAAAGCTGTTCGCGCCATTGCTGGTGCTAAAGCTGTTCTTGACCTTCGCATAGGCAAGACCGCCAGTGATGTAGGGCATGATGCCGCTGGGCGTGGTGTAGCCCAGGCGCGCGCGCAGATTACCGTTCCAGTCGATCCGCCGCGTCATGGTGTAGAAGGCCGGGGTGGTCGAATATTCGGTCACGCTGTCGCTGATATAGGCCTTGCCGGCTTCGGCGACGACACCGGCGACGATGCCGCCGAACTGCATGTCATAACCGACATGGCCCATCCAGCCGATCGCATCCTTGTCATCGTCGCAACCCGAAGCCGGGGTGGGGCCGCGCGCTGCGCCGCCGCAAGTGCCGGGCGAAAAGGCATTGGCGCCGGTGATGGTGGTCACCGTGTCATTATAGCTGCCGTCGGCATTGGTATCGAAGCGCAGATGCTCTGCGCCGTCGCTCTTCTGGAAATTATAGCCGAACGACCCGCCCACATAAGGGCCAGTCCAATCGACCGGGCCGCTATCCTGTGCGAAGGCGGGGGCCGCCGCCAGAGCGAGCGCCAGGGTGGCGCCAAGCGGCGCGATACGGTTGAAAAACATTGAAAAAATCTCCTCGCCTGATCGGGTATCGAAACCCAACTGCGCTCCGCTAACGGATCGAACGGCGCTTTTGTTTCACATCGCAATGCAACATTTTGTTGCTGTTGCCATTTCAGCACAGTGCTTGCGCGGATCGCGCGCCTGCCTATAGCTTGCAATCATGTCCGATGACCTGTTCGCCGCCCAGCCCACATCCTCCTCCGGCTATGATGCCTCCGCCATCGAAGTGCTCGAAGGACTGGAACCAGTCCGTCGTCGCCCCGGCATGTATATCGGCGGCACGGACGAGCGCGCGCTGCACCACCTGGCGTCCGAAGTGCTGGACAACAGCATGGACGAAGCGGTGGCGGGTCATGCCACGCGGATTGAGGTGACGCTGGAGGCGGGCAACCGCCTGACCATTATCGACAATGGCCGCGGCATGCCGATCGACGAGCATCCGAAATTTCCCGGCAAGTCGGCGCTGGAAGTCATCATGACGACGCTCCATTCGGGCGGCAAGTTTGAGGGCAAGGCCTATGCCACGTCGGGCGGCCTGCATGGGGTGGGGGCCAGCGTCGTCAACGCGCTGTCGACCGAAACCGTGGTGGAGGTCGCCCGCAACAAGGAATTGTTCCGCCAGAGCTTCTCGCAGGGATTACCGCTCGGCCCGCTGGAAAAGGTGGGCGCTGCCCCCAACCGGCGCGGCACGTCCGTCAGCTTCACGCCGGACACGGCCATTTTCGGCGAGCAGAAGTTCAAGCCGGCGCGCCTCTATCGCCTCGCCCGGTCAAAGGCCTATCTGTTCGCGGGTGTCGAGATACGCTGGAAATGCGATCCTTCGCTCATCAGCGACGATACGCCAGCAGAAGCCGTGTTCCAGTTTCCCGGCGGCCTTGCCGATCATCTGAAGGAACAGGTCGGCAATCGCGAATGCGCGACCAGTGTGTTTTTCACCGGCAACCAGGATTTTCCCGGCATTGCTGGCCGGGTCGAATGGGCGGTCGCCTGGCCGCTCTGGTCCGATGGCAGCTATAGCTGGTACTGCAACACCATCCCGACGCCTGATGGCGGTACGCATGAAGCGGGGCTGCGCACCGCTTTGGTCAAGGGCATCCGCGCCTTTGGCGATCTGATCGGCCAGAAAAAGGCGAAGGACATCACCGCCGACGACATCATGACGTCATCGGAAATCATGCTGTCGGTATTCATCCGCGAACCGCAATTTCAAAGCCAGACCAAGGACCGCCTGACCAGCCCGGATGCAGCGCGACTGGTGGAAAATGCGGTGCGCGACCATTTCGACCATTTCCTCACCGATCATATGGATCGCGGCAAGGCGCTGCTCGCCTATGTCATCGACCGGATGGACGACCGGCTGCGGCGCAAGCAGGAAAAAGACGTCAAGCGCAAGACCGCGACGAGCGCACGCAAACTGCGCCTGCCCGGCAAGCTGACCGACTGTTCGACCGACAATCCCGACGGCACGGAGATTTTCCTGGTCGAAGGCGATTCGGCGGGCGGATCGGCCAAGCAGGCGCGCGACCGCAAGACGCAGGCGATCCTGCCCCTGCGCGGCAAGATTTTGAACGTCGCATCCGCCAATACTGCCAAGATCCTGGCCAATCAGGAAATTGCCGACATGATCCTGGCGTTGGGCTGCGGCACGCGCAAGGACTGCAACCCCGACAATCTGCGCTATGAGCGCATCGTCATCATGACCGACGCCGACGTCGACGGCGCGCACATCGCAACGCTGCTGATGACCTTCTTCTTTCAGGAGATGCCGGAACTGGTGCGGCGCGGGCATCTCTATCTCGCGCAGCCGCCGCTCTACCGGATCGTGGCGGGCGGCAAGAGCCTCTATGCCAAGGATGACGCGCATCGCGAGGAACTGTTGCGCAAGGAGTTCAAGGGCAAGAAGGTCGAGGTCAGCCGCTTCAAGGGGCTGGGCGAAATGAACCCGATGCAGTTGCGCGAGACCACGATGGACCCCGCCACCCGCAGCCTGATCCGCATCACCCTGCCCGCCGATGTCGAGGACCGCGCCAGCGTGCGCGATCTGGTCGACCGGCTGATGGGCACCAATCCGGCGCACCGCTTCGCCTTCATTCAGGAAAATGCAGCGGCGGTGGACGAAGAAGCGATCGACGCATGAAGATGCTTGTCGCGGCGCTTGCCTTGCTGGGGCTGGCGCTGTGGCCAACCAGTGGCGCAGCCAGAGAAGCGACCTATCAGGCCAGGGCCGACCAGCTATTGTCCATCCTGTCCGCGCCGGGTGGCGAGGACGCCTATTTCTCCACCCTGTTTCTGGACGCCGTCCCGGTCGCGCAATGGCGCGCATTGGCCGCCGATCTGCGCAAGCAATATGGCAAGCCGCTGGCGCGCGGCGCGGTGCAGGTCGAAAGCCCGACGACAGGCGTGGTGGAAATCCGTTATGAGCGGGCGACGATCGGCTTCACGCTGGTGGTCGCGCCCCAGGCGCCCAACCGGGTTGTCGGCCTGCAACTGGTCGGCACGCGGCGCACGGATGACGATATGGACCGGGTTCTGGCCGGCATCGTCGCCCTCCCCGGTCGGACCGCGCTTGCGATAGCGCAACTGGGCGATGCAGGCCCGCTCTGGCTGCACGATCAGCACGCCGATACGCTGATGGCGACGGGTTCATCCTTCAAACTTTATATATTGGCCGAACTCGCCCGCGCCGTGGCGGCAGGCGAACGACGCTGGAGCGACGTGATCCCGCTGTCGCACAAAAGCTTTTCAGGGCGGCTGTTGACGACGCCCGATGGCGCGCCGATGACGCTGCACAGTCTGGCGCTGGCGATGATCGCGGAAAGCGATAATAGCGCGGCCGATACGCTGTTGCTGGCACTGGGGCGCATGCGGGTCGATGCCATGGTCGCAACCAGCGGCCATGCCCGCCCGGACGCGACGCTGCCCCTGCTGACCACGGCGGAAGCGTTCGCGCTCAAAATGCCCGCCCATGCCGATCTCGCGCGCAACTATGCCGCAGCGACGCCGGACCAGCGCCGTGCGATCATCACCGCCAACGCCGCGCAACTGACGGCGGGCGCGGTCGACATCGGCACGGTTGCGGACATTCCGACCGCCATCGACAGCATCGAATGGTTCGCCACGCCGCGCGACATGGTCCGGCTGCTCGACTGGCTAAGGCGCAATGGCGGCGATGCCCTGCCGATCATGGCGGTCAATCCCGGCATTGCGCCTGCCGATGCGAAACGCTGGCACTATCTGGGCTATAAGGGCGGATCGGAGCCGGGCGTCATCGCCATGAATTTTCTGGTGCAGGCGCGCGACGGCCGGTGGTTCGCCATCGCCGCCAGCTGGAATGACAGCGCCGCACGCGTCGATGAACCCCGCTTCGTGGCGCTCATGACCCGCGCGCTGAACCTGCTGGCGCAATAGCGCTTAATCAGGATCGCGCGCGCCGTCAGTCATCATCGTTCAATATGCGCAGCGCAGCGCCGTCAGGATCATCGAACTGCCCGGCCTTCAACGCCCAGAAAAAGGCGCCAAGCCCGACCAGCCCCAGCGAAAGGGCAATGGGAATGAGGAGAGCAAGGCCGATCATCGTGCCGCCCGCCGCAAACGCAGCGCATTGGCAATGACGATCAACGACGAACCGGACATGGCCAGCGCCGCGACCAAGGGCGTGACAAGCCCGGCGATCGCCAGCGGCACGGCCAGAAGATTATAACCCACGGCCAGCATGAAATTCTGACGCACGATCGCCAGCGTCCGCCGCGCTGCACGGACGGCAACCGCAACCGATGACAGGCTGTCGCCCAGGAACACCACATCGGCCGCCAGTTGGCTGGCGTCGCTGGCCGATGAAGGCGCCAGGCTGACATGGCCCGCCGCCAGCGCAGGCCCGTCATTCAGGCCATCCCCGACCATCAGCACGCGATGCCCCTGCGCCTTGAGCCGCTCGATCATCGCCAGCTTGGCCTGCGGGCTCATATGGCCGGTCGCCAGCATCCCCGTCGCCATCGCCACTTCATGCAGCGCCTGCGGTCGGTCGCCGCTTGCAATGATGGGATCGAGGCCAAGGGTACGAAGCGCCGCCGCCGTCGCGGCGGCATCGGGACGCAGCATGTCGGCAAAGGTCAGGAGAATATGACGATCACCCTCCCGATATTCAGTCGCCAGGCTGGTCCAGTTGCCCGCATTGGCCGGTCGGGCAAGCGATACCGGCCTCCCCTGCCATAAGGCGCTGACGCCAACGCCAGCCTCCTCGCGCAGGTCGGACAGCGTGGCCGCCATGACGCCCTCCCGTTGCAGCGCCTCGGCCAGAGCGGCGCTCAGCGGATGGCGGCTGGCGCGGGCCAGCGCCAGCACCACCGGCCGCACATCGGCAGGCAACGCATCGAGATTTTCGGGCATTGGCCGCCCCAGCGTCAACGTGCCGGTCTTGTCGAACATCGCGCGGTCCGCCTCTGCCAGCCGCTCCAGCGCGGACCCGTCCTTCACCAATATGCCGCGCCGCATCAGCGCCCCGCACGCCACCACCTGCGCGGCGGGCACGGCCAGACCAAGGGCGCAGGGACAGGTGATCAGCAGCACGGCGGTCGCGATCAGCAGCGCCTGATGCACGCCAGCGCCAGCGATCATCCAGCCTGCAAACGACAGCGCGGCAAGCAGATGGACGGCAGGCGCGTAGAGCCGCGCCGCCCGGTCGGCGATCCGGACATAGCGTGACTTGCCCTGCCCGGCTGCATCCATCATCCGCGCTATGTCGGCGATCAGCGTATCCGCGCCCGCCGCCCTTACGACCACATTGAGCGGCCCGTCCATGTTGAGCGCGCCTGCATGAACGCCATCACCGACGCCGACCGCCACCGGACGGCTCTCGCCCGTCAGGAAAGCCAGATCGACGCTGCTTTTCCCCTCCCGAATTTCGCCATCGGCGGCAAAGCGTTCGCCCGCGGCAACCTGCATCATCATCCCCGGCACCAGCGCGCGCGCTTCGACCCAGCGGCGCTGACCGGCCTCGATCACATAGGCGCCCGGCGCGGTCTGGCGCAGCAGGGCGGCGACGCCGTCGCGCGCGCGCCCCCGCATCATTGCGTCCAGGCATCGTCCAGCCAGCAGGAAAGTCAGCAGCATCACCGCGCCGTCGAACCAGGCATGGTTGCCGCCGGTAATCGTCTCATAGAGGCTCATGCCCGTGGCCAGCAGCACCCCGATGCTGATCGGCACGTCCATATTGGTGCGCCCGACCCGCAGCGCTGCAAAGGCGGAACGGAAGAAAGGCTGCCCGGCATAGGCGACCGTCGGCAGCGCGATCAGGGCGGACAGCCAGTGGAACAGCTCACGGGTTGCGCCCACCGCCCCTGACCAGATCGATACCGACAGCAGCATGATGTTCATCGATGCAAAGCCAGCGACGGCCAGCGCGCGCAACAGCCGCTTGTCCTGCGCATTCTCCACCGCGATCGTTGGATCGGCCAGCGGCTCGGCGGCAAAGCCAATGCCCGCAATCGCTGCGCGCAGGTCCGGCAGGGTCATCGCCGGATCATGGGTGATGGCGACGCGCCTGGCCGAATAATTGACCCGCGCGGCATGAATGCCCGGCAGCGCCGTCAGCCCGCGCTCGACCTTGGCGATGCAGCCTGCGCAATGCATGTCCGGCACCGCGAACAGGCTATGGGCCGCATCCGGTGCGATGGGATCAGGCATCAGGGTGACGGGCAGGCTCGCCATCATCCATGCCTTTCCACAAAGCGCATCTCATGCCCGTCGGCCCTGACGGTCCAGTGGATGATCCACCGCCCGGCGGGCAGCGGCTGCGCCGCCCGCCACTCGCCATCGGCCTGCCGCTCGATGCGCAAATCCAAGTCGGGCGCGCGCCCCAGCGGATGCTCCGCCGTCGCGGTGACGGTCATGGGCTGCGATCGCGGCCCGACCAGCTTCAGGAACACATGGCGGGCAGCGTCCAGCCGTGTTTCCTGTTGCCAGCCAAGCGCATCCTGTTGCCGCGCCTGCGCCAGCCAGCCGTTGAAGCGTTGGCTGGCGACATAGCTATTGTCGACCACCGTGCCGCCAAAACCACCCACGGCATAGCTCGCCATCAGGACATTCACCGCGATCACCACGGCAAAGAAGGCCACGAAAATCGCCGCGACATGGCGGCCGGTCAGGTGAAAGCCGGGCATCATTGCAACCTTTCAAAATGGGCGGGTTCGCTGGCTGTGCCGCCTTCGCGGTCGGTGGCGCGGACAGTGAAGGCAAAATCCTCGCGCTGCGGGCCATTCGCTGGCGCGGCCAGGAAGATGCGCAATTTCGCCACGCTGTCGGACGGGACGATCGTGTCGATCGCCGCCCGCGCATCGGCCCGGCCATCCCGGTCGGTCCACAGGCTGACCCCGGCCAGCCCTTCTGCCGATATACGCATCGGCCGTGGCCGCGATTCCATGTTGCGCAGCTTGACCGTGAAGGCATTGCGAACCGTGCCGTCGGACAGGCGCATCGCGATGGGATTGCGATCCTGCTGCGCACTGATGTCGATCCGGGTGCGAGTGCCCAGTGCAAACAGCATGGCGACGCCGACTGCGCTCCACAGCGTCAGATAGACGAGCGTGCGGACATGGAGCAGCGAACGGATGACGGGGCGCGGCGCACGGCCTGCCTTTTCCGCCGTGGCGTCATCCTCGGTGCAATAGTCGATCAGGCCGCGCGGACGCCCCACCTGCGCCATCACCTTGTCGCAGGCATCGACGCACAGCGCACAGGTGATGCAGCCGATCTGCGGCCCCTCACGAATGTCGATGCCGGTGGGGCAGACGGCGACGCACTGGTCGCAATCGATGCAATCGCCAAAGGCGTCGGGCTGCGCCAGCGATTTTTTCAGGCTCCCCCGCTGCTCCCCGCGCCAATATTTATAGGTGACCACCAGCGACTTTTCATCGAGCATCGCGGTCTGGATGCGCGGCCAGGGGCACATATAGATGCACACCTGTTCGCGCATGAAGCCGCCCAGGATGAAGGTGGTCGCGGTCAGGACTGCGACCGTTGCATAGGCAACAGGCGCAGCGGTCCCGCTCCAAAACTGTTGCTGCAACGTCGGCGCATCGGCGAAATAGAAGATCCACGCGCCCCCGGTGCCAAAGGCGATGAACAGCCATATGCTCCATTTGGCGACCCGCCGGGCGATCTTGCCCGCGCTCCAGGGCGCCTTGTCCAGGCGGATCTGGGCATTGCGGTCGCCGTCGATGAAGCGCTCGACATGCTGGTAGAGGTCCGTCCACACCGTCTGCGGGCAGGCATAGCCGCACCAGGCGCGCCCGACCGCAGAAGTGACCAGGAACAGGCCGACCCCGGCCATGACCAGCAGGCCAGCGACATAATAGAATTCATGCGGCCAAATCTCGATCGCGAACATGTAGAAGCGACGATGGGCGAGATCGACCAGCACGGCCTGATCGGGCGCATAGGGGCCGCGATCCCAGCGCAGCCAGGGCGTTATCCAGTAGATGGCGAGCGTGACCGCCATGACCACCCATTTCAGGCGACGGTAAAAGCCGTCGATCGCCTTGGGATAAACGCCCTTGCGCTTGGCATAGAGGGACAGGGGAGCGGCGGTCATGACGGGCGTACCTGACGCCTGCCGTCCGCCACCCCTAGCACAGGCAGGCTATTGCCGCGCATCGCTCGTCGCCTCCGCCGCGCCGTTGTCCACCGCCGCCGCCACCGTCGGGACCGGGACCGGCACCGGCACCGGCGCAGCCTCGCCCCCGCCCAGGCTGTGGACATAGGCAGCCAGCATCCGCACCGTCGCCGGGTCCAGCTTGTCGCCCCAGCGCGGCATCACGCCCTGGCGGCTGTTCCACACCGTCTGGTGAATGCTCTCCGCGTCGCCGCCATACAGCCAGATGCCATCGGTCAGATTGGGCGCGCCTAGCTCGCGATTGCCCTTGCCCGCCGGGCCGTGGCAAACGGCGCAATTGTCGGCGAAAAGCTGCCCGCCCCGCCGGGACGCGGCATCGGGCTTCTGCTGGCCGCTGATCGTGCGGACATGCGCCACAAGATCGTCGACCTGCGCCGCCTGCAACAACTGGTCGCGGCCGAATGCGGGCATGATCGACATGCGGGTTTCGGCATGATCGGGATTGCGGACGCCATCGATGATCGTCTTTTCGATGGTGACCAGATCGCCACCCCACAGCCAGTCGTCGTCATTCAGGTTGGGATAGCCCTTCGATCCGGCAGCGCCCGATCCATGACATTGCACGCAATGGACCTTGAACGCCGCGCGCCCGCCATCGACCGCCGCCTGCATCAGCGCGGCATTGGCCGGCAACTGGTCGATCGGCGTCGCCGCGATAGCGCGGTGGATCGGCGCGACCTTCGCCGCCTGCGCTGCCATGTCGCGCGCCAGATCGCCACGGCTGGACCAGCCCAGCATCCCCTTGGTATAGCTGTTCACCAGCGGCCAGGCCGGATAGGCGATGACATAGCCCAGCGAAAACAGGATGCAGGCGTAGAAGGTCCACAGCCACCAGCGCGGCAGCGGCGTATCCAGTTCCTCGATCCCGTCCCATTCATGCCCCATCGTCGGGGTGCCGCTATGTTGGTCGATCTTGCTCTTGGTCGGGTCAGCCATGGTCGCCCCCTTTGGTGTCGCTGTCGGTGAAGATCATCGTGGCGGCATCGCCGCTGCGGCGGCGCGCGCCGGGCCGGAAATGCCAGCCGATGAGGATCAGGTAGGAGAGGCCCATGAAAACCAGGCCCCAGCTATCGGCGAAATGGCGCATCGCGTCATAGCTCATCGCACCGTCTCCTGCGCGGCGGCAGCCTTGGTATCGACCAGCGTGCCGATCATCTGGAGATAGGCGACCAGCGCATCCATTTCGGTCAGCCTGTTCGGATCGCCGTCGAAATCGCGCACCTGCGCCTTGGGATAGCGCTTCACCAGCGCCGTGCTGTCGGCGTTTGGATCGGCCTGCGCCTTCAGGTCGTCGTTGGCGGCGGCGATGGCGTCCTTGTCATAGGGGACGCCGACGCGCGCCAGGGCGGTCAGGTCTCCGCTCATGTCACCGGCCTTCAGGTCGCGTTCGGCCAGGAAGGGATAGGTCGGCATGATCGATTCCGGCACCACCGCGCGCGGGTCTTTCAGATGCTGGACATGCCATTCGTCCGAATAGCGTCCGCCCACCCGCGCCAGATCCGGCCCGGTGCGCTTGGACCCCCACTGGAAGGGATGATCATACATGCTTTCCGCCGCCAGGCTGTAATGGCCATAGCGTTCCACCTCGTCGCGGAACGGGCGGATCATCTGGCTATGGCAGTTGTAGCAGCCTTCGCGGATGTAGATGTTGCGCCCGGCCAGTTCCAGCGGGGTGTAGGGGCGCATCCCCTCCACCTTCTCGATCGTGGAGTCGATCCAGAACAGCGGCGCGATCTCCACGATGCCGCCGATGGCAACGACGATCAGCGCAGCGATGCCCAGCAGGGATACGTTGCGTTCCAGCCTACCATGATCGAAAAATTTGCTTTTTGTCTTGGTTTCCATGTCGGTTTCTCCGTCACGCGGCGTGCGGCTGGAGGGGACGGTCGGCGGCGGGATCGAAGGCAGCGTCGCGCATCGGTTTTTCCTCGCGCTGGCGTCCTGCGATGGTCAGGCCGATATTGACCGCCATGATGATCGCGCCAGCCAGATAGAGCAGGCCGCCGGCCGCGCGGATCAGGTACATCGGGAACATGGCCTTCACGACTTCGGAGAAGGCGTAGACGAGGTAGCCGTCGCTCCCATATTCGCGCCACATCAGCCCCTGCATGATGCCCGCCGTCCACATCGCCGCGGCGTAGAGGACGATGCCGACCGTCGCCAACCAGAAGTGCCAGTTGACCATGCGCAGCGAATAGAGGCGCTCCCGGCCCCACAGGCGCGGCGCCATATAATAGAGGCAGGCAAAGGTGATCATGCCGTTCCAGCCCAGCGCGCCGCTGTGCACATGGCCGATCGTCCAGTCGGTATAATGGGACAGGCTGTTGACCGCCTTGATCGACATCATCGGGCCTTCGAAGGTCGACATGCCGTAGAAGGCGAGCGCCATCACCATCATGCGGATGATCGGGTCGGTGCGGATCTTGTCCCATGCGCCGTTCAGCGTCATCAGGCCGTTGATCATCCCGCCCCAGCTGGGCATCCACAGCATGATCGAAAAGACCATGCCCAGCGTCTGCGCCCAGTCGGGCAGCGCAGTGTAATGCAGATGGTGCGGCCCGGCCCAGATATAGAGGAAGATCAGCGACCAGAAGTGGATGATCGACAGGCGATAGCTATAGACCGGGCGTTCGGCCTGTTTGGGGACGAAATAATACATCATCGCCAGAAAGCCGGCGGTCAGGAAGAAGCCGACCGCATTATGGCCGTACCACCATTGGGTCAGCGCATCCTGCACGCCCGCAAAGGCGGCATAGCTTTTGGACCCCAGCAGGCTGACCGGCATCGACAGATTGTTGACGATGTGCAGCATCGCGATGGTGATGATGAAGGACAGGTAGAACCAGTTGGCCACATAGATATGCGGTTCGGACCGCTTGAGGATCGTCCCGCCGAACACCAGCAGGTAACACACCCACACGACCGTCAGCCACAGGTCGACATACCATTCCGGCTCGGCATATTCCTTGCCCTCGGTAATGCCCATCAGATAGCCGGTGGCGGCCAGCACGATGAACATCTGGTATCCCCAGAAGACGAAGCGGGCCATGGTGGGAAAGGCGAGCCGCGCCCGGCAGGTGCGCTGCACGACATAGAAGCTGGTCGCGATCAGCGCGTTGCCGCCAAAGGCAAAGATGACTGCCGAGGTGTGCAGCGGCCGCAATCGCCCGAAACTGGTATATTCAATCCCCAGGTTCAGCGCGGGAAAGGCGAGCTGAAGCGCGATGTAGAGACCGGCGAGAAAACCGGCCAGACCCCAGAATATCGTCGCAATGACGCCCCAGCGGATCATGTCGTCATCATAACGCCCCTGATCGGGCATCTTGAGCGCGCCGCGGATGATCGCACCATAGTCGGCGCGTTTCAGGGTGAGCGCCGCGAGCAGCAGTCCGGTCGCCGCCACGATCGTCATATGGACGGCAAAACCGCTGTCCGCCGCCATGACCGCCGCAGCGGCCGCGAGCAGGGCCAGCGCGAACCACCCGCCCGCCTTCATGACCAATTGTTCCATGCTTATCCCCCAGGAGATATGTTCGTCGAAATCGCCTGCACGGGCGGACATCGACTGTCCTTGTCCTCTGTCAAAAGGGGGCATCGGGGTCTGTAGGTGAATGTCCCTATCCGGGCCGATCTGTGCCGGTCAGGCCGCTTCGGCGAGGCAGGACAACTGGTCGCGATCCAGTATTTCGACGGTGCGACGGTTCGGCAGGTCGATGATTTTCGCCCGCTTCATGTCGGTCATCTGGCGGCTGACCGTCTCGATCGTCAGGCCCAGCACATCGGCGACCTGCTGGCGCGACAGGGGCAGCGCGAAGCTGTCGAGCGGCCCCGCGCCCTCCCCCGCCAGCCGGTGCGACATATCGAGCAGGAAGGTCGCGATCTTTTCCCGCGCATTCTTCCGGCCCAGCAACAGCATCCAGGCGCGCGCCCGGTCCAGATCGTCCAGCGTGCGTTGCAGCAGGCGGTGGCCAAGTTCGGGATGGGTGCGGGCAAAACCGTCGAACGCGCCCCGCGTGAACAGACAGAGGCGCGCGTCGGTCAGCGCGGTCACGCTATGGGGGGTGCTGCGGCCAAAGGGGCGACCGATGAAATCGGACGGATAGACCACGCCGACAATCTGTTCGCGTCCATCGCCGGTGGAGGCCGACAATTTGAGCGTGCCTTCGATGACATTGGCGACGATGGTGGCATCGTCCCCTTCCCACATCACCGTCTGCCCGGCCTGCACCGTCACCCGCCGGCCAAGCCGATTGAGCGCGGCGCGATCATCCTCCTCCAGCGTGCCGCAAATCGCGCGCGCACGCACGTCGCATCGCTGGCAGAAGCTGGCGTCCTGGCACGGAACCGGGGCGGGGGCGGCGGGCGCGGTTTGCGCCAGATCAAAATGCATCATCATGATCGCTGCCTGACGCAGCGGCGGGCATCAGCCTATCCGTAATGTCCCTGATCGGGCATCATTGCATCCCGGCCTGGAACGCAATGCGCAGCGCTTCGGACAGGCTGCGCACGTCCAGCTTCTGCATCAGATTGGCGCGATGGATTTCCACCGTGCGCGGCGAAATGCCCAGATCATAGGCGATCGACTTGTTGGGTAGTCCTTCGACCAGACCGTTCAGCACCTCGCGTTCGCGATCGGTCAGGATGTTGAGGCGCGCCTGCGCATTCTCGCGCCGCGCGCCGGCGTCGCGGTGGGCGGCAACCTGCGCATTGGCGGCGGCGATGGCGTCCAGAAGGGCCGCCTTCTCGAACGGCTTTTCGATAAAGTCGGTCGCGCCCGCCTTCATCGCGGCCACCGCCATGCCGACATCGCCATGGCCGGTCATGATGATGACGGGCAGCAGGACACCCCGCGCGCGCAGTTCGCGCTGCACCTCCAGCCCGTCCATGTCCGGCATCCGCACGTCCAGCAGAACGCAGCCCTGTTCCAGCCCGGCGGCTTCCTTCAGGAACGGGATGCCGCCCGAAAAGCTCTGCACGGCAAAGCCGCCGGTCTTGAGCATGAAGCTGAGCGATCGGCGGATCGCCTCGTCATCATCGACGACATAGATGAGGGGTTGGGTCATGGCGTCAATCCGCGGCGTCCAAAGTGAAATGAAAGGCGACACCGCCCCAGCGCGATCGAGTCGCCCAGATGCGGCCGCCATGGCCTTCCACGATGGTGCGGCTGATCGACAGCCCGACGCCCATGCCCGTCGGCTTGGTGGTGCTGAACGGGGTAAAGAGCGATCGTTCGACCCCCGGATCAAGGCCGGGGCCGCTATCCGCGATGACAATCTCCACCCGGCCATCATCGTCAGGCGCGGCCGACAGATGGAGAATGCGCATCGGACGCCCCTCCATCGCTTCCACCGCGTTTCGGACGAGATTCGTGATCACCTGCTGCACCTGCACCCGGTTGGCCATGATGCGGCCTACACGGGGATCGACGGCGATGTCCATATCGATGCCCCGGCTGTTGATGCCGATAAAGGCCAGCGCCACCCCTTCCGACAACAGGGTCGATACGGTTTCGGGCTGGCGGTCCGCTTCGCCCCGGCGAATGAATTCGCGCAGCGACCGGATGATCTCCCCGGCGCGCAGCGCCTGCGTCGCGGCCTCGTCCATCGCTTCGCCCAGCAAGCTCCGGTCGATCGCGCCTTCCTGCGCCAGCAGATCGCGCCCCGCCTCCATATAATTGGCGATCGCCGTCAGCGGCTGGTTGAGTTCATGCGCCAGCGCCGCGGCCAGCGTCCCCATCGCGGTCACGCGCGACGCATGGCTGAGTTCGGCCTGCAAATCCTGTACCCGCCGCTCGGTTTTCTGCCGCTCGGTCAGGTCGCGGATGAAGCCGGTGAACAATCGCATACCCTGATCGCTGACCTCGCCGACCGCCAGTTCGATGGGAAAGGTCGATCCATCCCGCCGCCGCGCCGTGGTCAGGCGACCGATGCCGATGATCTTCTTTTCCCCGGTCTCGCGATAATGGTCCAGATAGCCGTCATGCCGCTCGCGATCGGGCGATGGCATCAGCATCGACACATTCTCGCCCAGCACTTCGGCCTCGCCATACTGGAACATGCGCTGTGCCGCCGGGCTGAACGACATGATGCGTCCGCGTGCGTCGATGACGATCAGGGCGTCGGGCACCGTCGCCAGGATCGACCCCAGCAACGCCTGCTCCAGGCTATGCGCATCATCGCGCGGATCGACATCGTTGATCGCCATCGTCCATCACTGACGCGAAATCAGTGCGCCAGCAAGAGCGGAACCCGCGCTTCGCCCAACAGATAGCGGGTGACGCCGCCGAATATCGTCTCGCGCAGGCGGCTATGGCCAAAGGCACCCATCGTGATCCAGTCGACGCGCAGTTCGTCGGCGGCAGCGGCCAGGGCCTCCTCGACCGTCCGGCCCTTGCGCGGCCATTCGTGGATTTCCGACGCGATGCCGTGGCGCGAAAGATATTCGCTCGCGTCGATCGGCGGAAAATCGCGCTTGGCCTTTTCCTCGACGGTCACGACATGCACCTCGCTCGCCAGCGCCAGCAATGGCCGCGCGGCGCACAGGGCCACGGCGGCCTCGTGCGATCCATCCCATGCCACCATTGCCCGACCCTGACAGGCAAAGGCCTTGCACCCCTTGGGCACGGCCAGGATGGGCGCGCGGCTGCTGATTGCCAGGTCGGCGACGATCGGCAGCGGATCGCCGATCCCCCGGCGGCCCGGCCCCGGCAGGGTCACGACGATCGCATCGACCAGCCGGGACGCCGACAGGATGCATTGCACGACGTCGCCATCGCTGTGCCGCCAGTCCCACGCCACGCCCTCGCGCTGGATACGCGCTTCGATCTTTTCCTTTTCCTGCGCCTCGGCAATGCGGATATTGTCGATGTCCTGGGGCAGCACATAACTGCCGCCATACATGTCCGCCGACACATAATCGATCACCGGCGTAACCTGAAGGCAGCGAACATGCGCGCCGGTCGCGCGGGCAATGTCCAGCGCCACCTCCATCCGGCTATTCTGGGCGCTATCCTCATGAATATGCAGCAGAATGGTTTTCATGGGCGAAACTCCGGCAGGCAAGGGCGTTGGACAATTGCCTTCCTGCTTATCCCTGCGCCGCCACCCGCTCCATCCGCAAATGTCCCTATTCGGGCCGTCAGATCAGATAGCCAACCTCATACAGGCCCCATCGCCGCCCTTCGAAAACCAGCGGCACGAACACGCTGCGCAGCGCGCGATAGCGACCCTCGCCCAGATCCTGGCGATAGGTGAACAGGAAAAAATCGCCTTCTCCGTCCAGCGCCCGCCGGGTCTGGCTGTCCATGAACATCTGGCGGTTGCGCGCATGTTCCATGTTCCAGCGCGGATCGCCGGGCCGCTGCGGCTGGCTGCGCTTGCTGATATGGGTGGGCAGATAGCCGTTCATGTCGATCAGGCAGCACCCCACGATCGCGCTGTCCTCGCCCGTGCGCCGGTCCAGCGTCGGGCGCAGCAGCGCATCGGCAAAGGCGGTGAAGCGGGTCTGATATTGCGCCGGTTCAGTCCCCTCGATCCGGCGATAATCGGTGTCGAACAGGTCGGCCAGGCTCAGCTGATTGTCCGCAATCCCCTGTCGGATCAGCGCCATCACCTCATCTGCGCCTTCCTCCGCCAGCGCGATATAGCGGCTGTTGCGGGTCCGCCCTGGCCCATGGGCGGCGGTATCGAGCATGGCGTTGGCCATGCCCTCCAGCCCTTCCAGTTGCCTGCGCGCCACTTCCACCCGCGTCGCGCTTTCGCTTGCCGACTGGCTGAACAGCGCCAAGCCCTGCCGCAACGCCGCCACGTCGCTGTCCGCTTCGTCGGTGCAGGTCACGATCGCATCGGACCGTTCGGCAAATTGCGTCACCAGCGATGCGATCTCCGCCATGCTCATCCGCAGCCGGTCGATATGCGTGCCGACATCGCGCCCGCGCACGATATTGGCCTCCACCCCGCCGATCAGCCGCCGGGCATCGCGATCCAGCAGGCCCAGCTTGTCGCCGACCGATGCCGCCGATTCGCCCGCCTGCCCCGCCAGCCGCCGGATTTCGTCCGCCACCACGGCAAAGCCCTGCGTCGCCTCCCCGCCGCGCGCCGCCTCGATCGCGGCATTGATGCCCAACAGCCGCGTCTGCCGCGCGATCGTCCCCAGCTCGTCGGAAATATCGCCCACCGCCTCGATCACCGACAGGAACTGGCGCAAATGCCCCTCCAGCCCCGTGACATGCTCGACCAGCCCCGCCACCTCGCCCAGCGACAATGTGATGGCCGCATGTCCCTCAGCAATGATCCGCCCCGCCCGACGCGCGGTCAGGCTCAATTCCTGCGCGGCTGCGACACTTTCATTCTGGCTGGCGGCCAGCGTATCCATATTCGCGTGCAAATCGGACAGCCTCGCCGAATCCTGCTGTATCCGCAGGTTCAACTCGCTCAGAAAGCCCGCGGTTTCGCTGCATTGCAACGCGATGTCGCCTGACCGTTCCCCAAGATCAGCCAGCAAGTCCCTGTTTTCCAAGCGTAGGCCCCAAATTTCCCGATGACTGGATAGTGACGCATTAACCATGCACTGCAACACTTAATATTCCGACAAGCGCTGAGTCCGGCCACTTGCATCATGCGCCGCGCTGCCCGACAAAGGCGGCCATGCTGCTCAATTTTCTCGATGCGCTCCGCGCCGCCGGCATCCCCGCCAGCATCAAGGAGCATCTGCTGCTGCTGGAAGCGCTGGACCGCGACGTCATCGAACGGCGGCCGGAGGATTTCTATTATCTCGCCCGCGCAACCTATGTGAAGGATGAAGGGCTGCTCGACCGCTTCGATCAGGTATTCGGTCAGGTGTTCAAGGGCGTGCTCGGCAGTTCCGGCGTAGAGGCGGAAATACCGGAGGAATGGCTGCGACTGGTCGCGGAAAAATATCTCAGCCCCGAAGAAATGGAAAAGATCAAGTCGCTGGGCGACTGGGACGAGATCATGGAGACGCTCAAGAAGCGGCTGGAGGAACAGCAGGGGCGGCATCAGGGCGGCAATAAATGGATCGGCACCGGCGGCACCTCCCCCTTCGGCAATGGCGGCTATAATCCCGAAGGCGTCCGCATCGGCGGGACGAGCC
>NZ_BARE01000036.1 GCF_000367345.1 Sphingobium xenophagum NBRC 107872 | reverse complement strand
AGCCGGAAAATTCAAGGCCACCAGCCAGTTGCGGATTGTCCGCGACGATCGTGAAACTCTGGCCGGCCGGGGCGGGGAGCTGTTGAAAGCGGGCGACGTCGGCCTTGAACGGCGTCGCGCAGCCAGAAAGCGCAGCCAGCGCCAGAGCGGGGGCCGCGAACATGCCGAACTTCTTGAAACGGGTCATTTTTCTGCGTCCTGTACCAGGCATGAAGCCTAATCAACTATGTGCGCGTTGCGATAGCAAAACGCAACTGAACATCATTTGAACGCACGAAGTAACCGAACGGGCGCAAAGCATGTTCTGTCAATTGAAGGACGTCGCCGACCCGCCAGACCCGTCAGCGCATCAGGCCCATCGCATCATAGGCCGCACGCAGCGTCGGCTCCGCCGCCGCCGCCGCCTTTGCCGCGCCCTTGTCCAGGATCGCGTCCAGCATCGCGTCGTCGGTCCGCAATTGCAGGAAGCGTTCGCGAATCGGGCGCAGCGTTTCGACCAGCACTTCGCCCAGCACCGGCTTGAACGCGCCAAAGCCCTTGCCGGCAAATTCGGCGCAGACCGCATCGGTCGTGCGGCCCGTCATCGTCGCCAATATGCCGACCAGATTGGTCGCTTCGGGACGCCCCGCCAGCCCTTCGGCAGTTTCAGGCAGCATGTCCTGATCGCTCTTGGCCTTCTTCACCTTGGCCATGATGGCGTCGTCATCGTCGGTCAGGTTGATGCGGCTGAGATCGCTGGGGTCGGATTTGGACATTTTCGCCGTCCCGTCGCGCAACGACATGATTCGCGCCGATTCCTTGGGGATGATCGGCGCGGGCAGGGTAAAGACGTCCCTGCCGAAATCCGTGTTGAACTTGGTCGCGATGTCGCGGCACAGTTCCAGATGCTGCTTCTGGTCCTCGCCCACCGGCACATGGCTGGCCTGATAAAGCAGAATGTCGGCGGCTTGCAGCACCGGATAGACGAACAGGCCGACCGACGCGCCTTCGCGGTCCTTGCCTGCCTTGTCCTTGAACTGGGTCATGCGGTTCAGCCAGCCGATCCGTGCGGTGCCGTTCAGCAACCAGCACAGTTCGGCATGGGCGGGCACGCGGGCCTGGTTGAACAGGACGGATCGGTCGGGGTCGATCCCGGCGGCGACCAGCGCGGCGGCCATGTCGCGCACGTTGCGGATGCGCTGTTCGCGCCCCTCATGCACGGTGATCGAATGCATGTCGGCCAGGAAGAAGAAGCACTGGCTCTCCGAATCCATCTCGTCCTGCATCTTCACCCAGTTGCGGATCGCGCCCAGATAATTGCCAAGGTGCAGATTGCCGGTGGGCTGGATGCCGGAAAGGACGCGCATGGATCGATTAACTCGCTTTGGGCGCACGGCGCAGGGCGCCACGCAATTCGCTGATACTATAGGCCCGGACGATCAGGGCCGCCGCCCCATAGACCAGACCGCCAATGCCGCACAACAGGCCAAGCGCGATGATGCGCTGCGTCACGCTGCCCGCCATATAGGGATCGACCAGCGGATTGAGCAGCAGCAGCGCCGCGCCCATGATCGCGCTGGCCAGGATGATGCGCAGCGCCTTGCCCCGGAAACGGGCATCCATGCGCAACTGGTCGCGGCGGTGGAGCAGCCAGTAGAGGACCAGCACATTGACCCAGGCGGCGATCGCGGTGGAAATCGCCACGCCGACATGACCGAAGGGCCAGATGAGGGTCAGATTGCCGACCAGATTGAACAGCATGGAAAACACCGCGACCCGCACCGGCGTTTTCGTGTCCTGCCGTGCGTAGAAGCCGGGCGTCAGCACCTTGATCAGGACATAGGCGGGGACGCCCAGGGCAAAGGCGGCAAGAGCGCCCGCCGCGCCGATCGTGTCGTTGGCCGTGAACGCGCCATGTTGCAGCAGTCCGCGAATGAGCGGCGTCGCCGACAGGCACAGCGCGACGGCGGCGGGCAGGGCCAGGAACAGCGCCAGTTCCATCGCCCGATTCTGGGTACGGCTGGCCGCCTGCTCATTGCCAGACCCGATCTGGCGCGAAAGCGCGGGCAGGATGGCGGTGCCGACCCCGATGCCGATGAGGCCGAGCGGCAGCTGGTTCAGCCGGTCGGCATAATAAAGATAGCTGACCGCGCCCTGTGGCAGGAAGCGGGCGGCAAGGCTGGTCGAGATCAGCAGATTGAACTGGATCGCCCCAGCGCCCAGCGCCGCCGGGCCGATCAACGACAGCAACCGGCGCACCTGGGGTGAGAGGCGCGGGCGCTGAAGCCGCAGCACCACACCCGCCCGGCGACAGGCCCAGGTCAGCCATAAAAGTTGCAGCACCCCCGACACCGTGACTGCAATCGCCTGCGTATGCGCGGTCTCGATCGGGGTAGCGCCGCGAAAGAACAGCACGGCGCCGATCATGCACAGGTTCAGCAGCACGGGCGCGGCGGCATTCACCCAGAAACGGTCGAGCGAATTCAATATGCCGCCCAGCAACGACACCAGGCTGATCAGCGCCAGATAGGGGAAGGTGATGCGGGTCAGCGTCACGGCCAGGTCGAACTTGGCCGGGCCGCCATCGGGAAAACCGCCGGTCATCGCCCAGACCACCGGCGCGGCCAGCACCATCATGAGGCCGGTGAACAGGACCAGCACCGGGAACAGGATCGACAATATCTGACCGGCAAAGGCGACAGCCGCCGCCTTGCCGCTGCCCGGCGCGTCCCTGTCCCCTTCCGCCATCGTCCGGTTGAACATCGGCACGAATACGGCGGCAAAGGCGCCTTCGGCAAACAGGGCGCGAAACAGGTTGGGCAGGCGCCAGGCGATCAGAAAAGCGTCCGACGCCAGCCCCGCGCCCAGAAAGCGCGCGACCAGCATGTCGCGCACCATCCCCAATATCCGGCTGATCAGCGTCAGCCCGCCGATGGTGGAGGTGGCTCTCAGCAGGCCCATGACAATATCTCCTCCACCCGTTCGCCCCCGATCGAGCGGGGGGGCAGGCTCTGAGCCTGTCGAAGGGCCGTCCTTTCTTGCGCAAAGACGGACAAGGCGTCGACAGGCTCAGCCCGAACGGAGGATGAGTTCATACAGGCTCAGGCGTGGCCAGCAGGCTCGCCTGCGGTCGTTTCCATCTGCTGCGCCTGTTGCAGGTACAGTGCGCCAAAGTCGATCGGGTCGAGCAGCAGCGGCGGGAAGCCGCCGTCGCGGATCGCATCGGCCAGCACGCGACGGGCGAAGGGGAAGATAAGGCGCGGCGCTTCGGCCAGCATGAAGGGCTGAACCTGGTCTTCGGGCACATTGCGCATGCCGAACAGCGCGGCATAAAGCAGTTCGACGGCAAAGGCGGTGCCCTGCGGTGCGACGGCCTTGACCTCGATCTTCAGCGACACTTCCAGCACCTCGTCACCCACCTTGTCGGCGCCGATGTTGAACTGGACGTCGATCTGCGGCTGGTCCTGCCATTGGTAGCAAGCGGGCGCGTTCGGATTCTCGAAAGAGAGATCCTTCACATATTGGCTGATCAGCGCGATCTGCGGTGCGGTATCGGCGCCATTCATCTGGCTGTTCACGGTGAAATTGGTGTCGACTTCGTCGGCCATTGTCTGTCCTGGCTTTCCCTGTTGTCCGGTGGGCGGCAAGCCCCCCTGTGCGATGACCCGCGCGCTTAGCAGGGGCGGAAGGGCAGGGCAATGCCGCGCCGTGCAACCCCCTATTTGAAGTTGTGCGCAAACATGCCTATGTTGTTCGGAACATTGTTCCCACACAAAGGGTATAGCCTTCCGTGTATGTGATTGTCATCCTCGCCATGATCGCCGGTTTTCTGGCGCTGCGGCTCTATTCCGTGCTCGGCAAGCGTACCGGGCATGAGCAGGAGCCTGCGCTGCGCCCGGCGGAGGACCGCGCCAAGGTGACGGTGCTGCAACCGCGCCCCGCCACCGAGATGTCGGGCGATTCGGTGCGTCTGGCCGATGGATTGATCGCGCCGGGGGCCGAAATGGGCGTCCGTGCGCTGATCGCCGCCGACCGCAGCTTCGACGTGCCGCAATTTGTCGATGGCGCAAAGAGCGCCTATCGCATGGTGCTGGAAGCCTTCTGGCGCGGCGATCGGGATGAAATCGCCTGGTTGTGCGACGACGATGTGCGTGCCTCGTTCGAGGAGGCGATCGCCGCCCGCGAGGCGGAGGGTCATGTCCTCGACAACCGGCTGGTCCGTATCGAAAAAGCCCGGATCGTCGAGGCGTCGGTCGATGGCCGGATCGCGCAGGTTGCGCTTCAATTCGAAGCGGACATCGCCGCGATCACCCGCGACAAGGACGGCAATGTCGTTGCCGGATCGATGACCGACGCGATCGGCACCAACGACATCTGGACCTTCACCCGCGACATTCGCAGCGCCGATCCCAACTGGAAGCTCAGCGAAACCGACGAGGCGTGATCGCAGCATGAATTTTCGGCATAGGGCGGGCGCGCTGATGGCGGCGCTGGCACTGTCCGCCTGCGCGGGCGGCATGATCCCGCCCTCCGCCGGCGGCCCCGCTCCGTCGCGTCCCGTGCCGTCGGGTACGGCCACGCGCCCTGCGCCTGCTGTCCCGCGTCCGACCTTGCCGGTCGAAATGCCTGCCGATCCGGCGATGGACAGCAGCACCGCCGCGGGCCTTGGCGTCACGCGCGGCCCTGACATCGCCAGCCTGATCCCGTCGGGCGAACGATCGCGGCTGGCGCTCGAGGCCTTCCGCATATCCTGCCCCACGCTGATGCGCCGCACCGACCAGAGCGGCCTGACCAAGGGGTCCGACTGGAACAATAGCTGCGCGGCGGCGGCAAGCTGGCCCGAAGCATCGGCCAGCGAATTTTTCTCCCGCTATTTCGAAGCGGTGCAGGTGGGCACCGGCACCGCCTTCGTCACTGGCTATTATGAGCCGGAAATCGCGGGATCGCGCACCCGTCAACCTGGCTATGAGGTTCCGATCTATCGCCGCCCGACCGACCTGATCGACGTCGATCTCGGCCAGTTCAGTGACGCTCTGAAAGGCCGCACGATCCGCGGCAAGGTGTCCGGCACCAAATTCATCCCCTATGACGAACGCGCCCAGATCGTGGCGGGCTCGCTTGCCGGACGCGGGCTGGAACTGGCCTGGGCGGCTGATCCGGTCGAGTTTTTCTTCCTTCAGGTGCAGGGCAGCGGGCGTCTCAACCTGCCCGACGGCAGCGTCATGCGGATCGGCTATGACGGGCAGAATGGCCGCGACTATAGCGGCATCGGCAAGCTGATGAAGGATCGCGGCCTGATCCAGGTGGGGTCGATGCAGGACATCATGGCCTATCTGCGCGCCAACCCGGTCGAGGGCGCGGCGATCATGAATGAAAACAAGAGTTTCGTCTTTTTCCGCGAACTGACCGGCGCTGGACCGATCGGCGCTCTTGGCGTGCCGGTGACGGCGGAGGCGACGGTGGCCGCCGATCCCAAATTCATTCCGCTGGGCGCGCCGGTGCTGCTTTCGCTTGATCGGGCCGAACCCAATGGCGTGTGGATCGCGCAGGATACTGGCGGCGCGATCAAGGGAGCCAATCGCTTCGACAGTTTCTGGGGCGCAGGCGCGCGGGCGCGGGGCATTGCCGGTGGCATGTCGGCGCGCGGCAGCGCGTTGGTCCTGCTGCCGATCGGTTCGGCGGCGCGCCTCGCAAGGCCCTGACCGGTCGTCCGATGGCGCGGCGGCACCTGTCCCCTGATGAAGCCGCGCTCTGGACCGCGCTGACCCGATCGGTCCGGCCGATCCGGCCGCATGGCCGCGTGATGCCAGCGCTCCCGACGCAGCCAGTGGCCGTCACGCCCAAAACAGGGTTAACGCCGCCGCTGCGGCAGACGCCGACCCCGACCCCCGTCGCGGTGCGTACCCCGGCCGCCGTGCTCGATACCGGCTGGGAAAAGCGTATTCGCGGCGGCACGATCAGCCCGGACATGAGCATCGACCTGCATGGCCACAGCCTGTCGGCGGCGCATGTCCGGCTAAATCAGGCGATTGCATCGGCGCTGGCGCGCGACGCCCGCGTCCTGCTTGTCGTCACCGGCAAGCCGCCCAAAAACGCAGCGGATGGCGCTTCGCGGCGCGGGGCCATCCGTGGCGAAATCGGTCATTGGATCGAAACCAGCCCCTATGCCGACCGTATCGCCAGCGTGCGCGTCGCTCATCCGCGTCATGGCGGCGACGGTGCGCTCTACCTTGTTTTGCGGCGCAAAAAATAACGCCATCCCCCGCTTTCGCTGATCTTTTCTTAACCACTGTCCTTCATATCCGGCGGATCATGATCCTGTTCGGGGTCGCTTGCGGGGGTAAGGAGGCAGATGCACGGCGTAACGTTGAAAAGCCGCGCCGCTGCCTTTGCCTGCGCCGCGGGCGCGCTGGTGTTCATCCTGTCGCTGGTGCTGGGCTATACGCCCGGCGCGCAGGATGACATCGTCCAGATCGGCCGCGCGCTGATCATCGCCATTCTGTGCGGTACGATGAGCTGGGCCTCGGCGCGCCGCACCATCGCCACCACCGCGACGGCCATCGACGCCGCCACCGAACGTCTGCTGGCCGCCGCCCATGGCGATCTCCAGTCGTCCGTGCCAAGGGAGATCGGGGTGGAATTGCCGGATCTGTCGGTCGCGCTGGAAAGTCTGTTCAGTCAGGTCCGCACCAATCTCGACCACGTCCAGGCGCTTGCCCTGTTCGATCAGGTGACCGGGCTGGCCAATCGCACCAGCTTCTGCCGCCAGGTCGAACGCCTGCTGGCCGAGCGGGAGGAGGGGGGCACGGCCGCCCTGTTCTTCATCGACCTGGACGGGTTCAAGGGCGTCAACGACACGCTGGGCCATGCCGCGGGCGACCAGTTGCTCGCGCGTGTTGCGGGCCGCCTGCGCGAAGTGGTGATGGCGCAGATCGGCGCAGGGATGGGGGACGCGGTCATCGGTCGCCTGGCCGGTGACGAATTCACGATGTTCTTCCCGACCCTGTCGGGCCACAACGCCGCCGCGCGCATCGCCCGCGCCATCCAGTTCGCGCTGGGTGAGCGCTTTGACCTTGGCAGCCAACATGTCGATCTGGGCGCGTCGATCGGCATCGCCTGCTATCCCGACCATGGCGATACGCTCTCCACCCTGCTGCGCGCCGCCGACATCGCCATGTATCATGCCAAGCATGAAGGGCGTGGCCGCGCGGAAATGTACAGCGACGCGCTGGCGCTGGAGGCGTCCGACCGCGCCGATCTGGAGCGTGACCTGCTTCTGGCGCTGGAGCGCGACGAATTTCTGCTGGAATTCCAGCCGCAGATCGACATTCAGACGGGCCGCGCCGTGGCCGCCGAAGCCCTGGTGCGCTGGGCGCATCCAGAGCGCGACATCGTCATGCCCGGCGTGTTCGTGCCGGTGGCGGAGGAAAGCGGCACCATCGTCGCGCTGGGGGACTGGGTGATGAGCCGGGTCTGCGAGACGGCCGCCCGCTGGTCGCGCGCAGGCATTCATCAGCGGATCGCCATCAATATTTCCACCCGCGAACTGGGTCAGGCCGATTTTTTCCTGCGCCTGCGCCACGCCATCGCCACGCATCAGGTGCCCAACGGCATGCTGGAACTGGAAATCACCGAATCGCTCGCGATGGACATGGAAGCGCGGGTGCTCGACCAACTTGCCGCCCTGCGCCGCGATGGGCTGCGTATCGCGATCGACGATTTCGGCACCGGCTATTCCAACCTGTCGCGATTGAAGGAATTGCCGGTCGACCGGGTGAAGATCGACCGCAGCCTGGTGCGCGACATTGCCACATCATCCGAAGCGCGGACCATCTGTTCGGCGGTCGTCGGCCTGATTCAAGGGCTGGGCATGGAAGTTGTGGTCGAAGGCATAGAGAATCAGGCGCAGATGGACATGCTGCGCGTCATCGGCTGCACCCTGTTCCAGGGCTATCATCTGGCGATGCCGACCGGCGAGCAGGATTATCTGGGCCGCTACACCGGGAACCCCGCCATGCTGGAACGCGACGCGGGTTAAGCGCCCACCGGCTGACCCAGCGCCCGCTCCACGATCAGCCGGTAAATCTCGACCAGATCGCGCAGATCCTGCACCGCGACGGCCTCGTCCAGCTTGTGCATGGTCGCATTGTTCAGGCCAAACTCCACCACCGGGCACAGGCGCGAGAGGAAGCGCGCGTCGGACGTGCCCCCCGTGGTGGACAGTTCCGCCTCCAGGCCTGTTACCTGCCGGATTGCGCCCGACACCAGGTTGGACAATGTGCCCGGTGCGGTCAGAAAGGGTTCGCCGCTGATCTTGGCCATCACCGTGCCGCCCTCGACTGCCGCGATCGCACTGATCCGTTCGACGAGCGAAGCGCCGCTATGCTGGTCGTTGAAGCGGATAGAGATGCGCGCGTTCGCCGCGCCGGGAATGACATTGGTGGTCGGGTTGCCAACCTCCATGTCGGTAATCTCTATATTGCTGGGCTGGAACCAGTCGGTCCCTTCGTCCAGCACCAGCGCATCGATCGCGGCCAGGATGCGGACCAGACGGGGCACGGGATTGTCGGCCAGATGCGGATACGCGACATGGCCCTGGGTTCCGGCCACGCTGATCCACATATTCACCGACCCGCGCCGCCCGATCTTGACCACATCGCCCAGCCGGGCCGACGATGTCGGTTCACCCACGACGCACAGGTCCGGGCGCAGTTCGCGCGCGGCCATCCGCTCCATCAGCGCCAGCGTGCCATAGACGGCCGGGCCTTCCTCATCCCCGGTGATGATCAGGCTGATCGTGCCGGGCAGGTCGTCGGACAGGGTGCCCAGCGCGGCGACGAAGGCAGCGATCGATCCCTTCATGTCCACCGCGCCGCGTCCGTAGAGCAGGTCGCCGCGAATCTCCGGCGCGAACGGATCGCTGGTCCAGCCGGGACCGGGTGGCACCACGTCCAGATGTCCGGCAAAGGCGAAGTGCGGCCCTGCGCCGGTAGTGCGCCATGCCAGCAGATTTTCGACCGGCCCGTCGGGCGCTTCGCCGACCACGAACCGATCCACGGTAAAGCCCAAAGGCAGCAGCATGTCCTCAAGCGCGGCGAACACCGCCCCGGTCGCTGGCGTTACGGATGGACAGGCAAGCAGCTGCCGGGCAAGCGCCACCACGTCATCATTGGCTCTGGTCATGGTCATGCCCGTGCGTTAGCGAAAGCCATGCCGCTTGACCAGCAGCAGCAGGAGAAGAGGCCGTGCCACGGATCGATCCAGAAATAGTCGCGCTGACGAACACCACCGGCTATCCGCCGCCGCATGATCAGGCCGTGGCGCATCGATGGGTGCGCCGGCTGGGACCGGCGCTTGGCCTTACCGATTTTGGTGTCAGCCATGTCATGTTGAAGCCCGGCGGCGCTTCGTCCCAGCGCCACTGGCATGAGGATGAGGATGAATTTGTCGTCATGCTGGCGGGCGAGGCGGTACTGGTGGAGAATGACGCCCGCACACTCATGCGGTCGGGCGACATGGCGGTCTTTCCCAAGGGCGAGCCCAACGGCCATCATCTGCTGAACGAAAGCGACGATGATTGCGCGTTTCTCGCCTTTGGTCGTCCGCCATCGGGGGATTGCCATTATCCCGACATAGACCTGTTGTGGACGGATGGCGGCTATCGGCGCAAGGACAGGAGCAGCTTTTGACGATCGCACTGGATCGCCGCGCGCTGATGGGCGGCATGGGAGCGCTGCTGGTCGCGGCCAAGTCTCCGCCCCTCGCGCCGCCGACGCTGGTGAAGCCGCCCCGCCTGCGGCCCGGTGACACGGTCGGGCTGATCGAACCTGCGGGCTTTACCGATGACGGGTTCGACCTTGATCTGGTGCGCGAAACCATCGTCGCCATGGGGCTGAAGCCCAAGGATTCGCCCCATCTGGCGCAGCGCCATGGCTATCTGGCGGGCAAGGATGCGGATCGGGCGGCGGATATCAACGCCTTCTACGCCGATCCGTCGGTCAAGGCGCTGTTCGCGGTGCGCGGCGGCTGGGGCTGCGCGCGCCTGCTGCCCTATCTGGATTTCGCGACGATCCGCGCCCACCCCAAGCTGCTGGTCGGCTTTTCGGACATCACCGCGCTGCATCTGGCTTTCGCGGCGAAGGCGGGCTTTGCGACCATTCATGGTCCTAATGCCGCGAGCAGCTGGGGCAAATTATCCTGGGACGCTTTTCGTGCCGTGGCGTTCGACGCGGAAACCCCGACCTTCGCCAATCCGCCGGGGACGGAGGACCGGCTGGTCCAGCGCAGCGGGCGTATCCGCACCTTTCGCCCCGGCGTGGCGCGCGGGCGGTTGCTGGGCGGCAATCTTACCGTGCTGGCGGCGCTGATGGGCACTGGCTGGCTGCCCGACTTTACCGGCGCGATCCTGTTTATCGAGGATATTGACGAAGCCCCCTACCGAATCGACCGGATGCTGACCCAGTTGGCGCTGGGCGGGGTGTTGGGAAAGCTGGCGGGCGTCATATTCGGCCAGTGCAGCAGCTGCACCGCCGCTGGCCCCTCCTATGGCGGCTTCACGCTGTCAGAAGTGCTGCAACAGCATCTGGAGCCACTCGGCGTCCCGGCGTTTCAGGGCGCGCTGTTTGGCCATGTCGCCAACCAGTTCAGCCTGCCGGAAGGGGTGCAGGCGGAAATGGACGCTGGCGCAGGTACGATCAGGTTGCTGGAGGCGGCGGTCACCTGAAGCATGATCATTTCAGGGTAAACTCCAACCTCCGTTCGTTTCGAGCGAAGTCGAGAAACCTGTGCGCGACGTTTCTCGACTTCGCTCGAAACGAACGGATGATGGGTGCTCATCGGATTTCCCCAATCACGCAATCGCCAGCACGCTGGTCAGCACGATCCGCACCAGTTCCGCCTGTCCGCGCGCGCCGGTCTTGGCATAGATTTTCTTGCTGTAATTGCGCGCGGTTTCCACCGTGATGCCCAGATTTGCCGCCGCTTCGCTGATGGGAATGCCCTGCGCGATCGCCCAGGCAAGGCGCGCCTCGCTTGGCAACAGGCCGAACAGTTCCACCAATTGTTCGCACCGGTCCGCCTGAGACCAGCGATCGCCGCTCAGATAGGCGATCGCCACCGGGGTCGATCCCGCCGATACCGACCGTCCCCGGATGGGCGAGACCAATATGTCCATCCATGGATCGCGGCTGAGGTTGATCGCGCGCGGCCGACTGTCCGGGTCGTCGGCCATCTGCTTGACCAGCGCGGTCAGTTCCCGGTCGATCAGCGGCGATTCCGGGGTCAGCCGGTCATAGCGCCCGCGCCGCAACACGCTGGTACGCTGGAATAATTGTTCGACATGGGCCGTCATGTCGATAATGCGGCAGCGCGCATCGAGCGTCAGCCAGCCGAAGTTGAGCCGCCCGAACGCTTCGGTCGTCAGCGTCGATCGCAATTTCTCCCGCTCCAGCGCAACGAAGGATCGCAACGCGATACGCAGATGCGGCGCCAGCCCGGTCAGCAGCGCGCTGACCGCCGATCCGATCGAGGCTCCTCCCGCGCAGGCCAGCCAGCCATCTACGCCGCTCGGCTCGGTTACGCGGATCGACCGCATATCCGTTATCCCCTGCGGCAGCACCGGGTCGCGGGGCAGGGCGCGATCGACCGGGGCGCTCTGTTCCAGCAATTCGGCCAGCGTATAGGCCCGCCCTTCGCGCATGTGGCGATAGGGGAAGGGGTCGCGGCCATATTTTTCGATGAACAGGCTGTGCAAATGGGTCGGCGGCGGCGGTCCGGCATGCAATTCGACGATCGCATCCTCATCCACCGGGCGAAAGACCAGCGTCGTATAGATGGCGCCGGTGCGCATTCGCAGTTTTTCAAGAAAGTCATGCCACAGCGGTTGCTGGAACATCCCTTCGTGCAGGGCCGCCAATAATCCGCCATCGTCCAGCCGCATGGGCCATGTTCATACATCCTCCCATATGGGAGGTCCAGTCCTTTGGCTTTGCTGCCATAGGGGACGCACAATCAAGCCGAGGACCGCATGGTAGACGCAAAAACCCTGACCCATCTGGAGCGACTCGAAGCCGAGAGCATCCACATCCTGCGGGAAGTGGTGTCGGAGGCGGAAAAGCCGGTCATGCTCTATTCCGTCGGCAAGGATTCAGCCGTGATGCTGCATCTGGCGCGCAAGGCCTTCTATCCTTCGCCGCCGCCCTTTCCGCTGCTGCATGTCGACACGACCTGGAAGTTTCAGGAAATGTACAAGCTGCGCGACCGGATGGCGCAGGAAAGCGGCATGGAATTGCTGGTCTATCAGAATCAGGAAGCCAAGGACCGGGGAATCAACCCGTTCGACCATGGCGCGCTCCACACCGATATGTGGAAAACCGAAGGGCTGAAGCAGGCGCTCAACCTCTACGGTTTCGACGCAGCCTTTGGCGGCGCGCGCCGCGATGAAGAAAAGAGCCGTGCCAAGGAGCGCATCTTCTCGTTCCGCACCGCTTCCCACGGCTGGGATCCCAAGAATCAGCGGCCGGAACTGTGGAACCTCTACAATGCCCGCAAGGCGAAGGGTGAGAGCATTCGCGTCTTCCCCATCTCCAACTGGACCGAGCTCGACATCTGGCAATATATCCATCTGAACGACATTCCGATCGTTCCGCTCTATTTCTCGGCCAAGCGCCCGACGGTGGAGCGCGACGGCATGTTGCTGATGGTCGATGATGACCGCTTCCCGCTCGAACCGGGCGAAGTGCCGGTCGAACGCTCGATCCGCTTCCGCACCCTGGGCTGCTATCCGCTGACCGGCGCGGTGGAGAGCGAGGCTGCGACCCTGCCTGAAGTCATTCAGGAAATGCTGCTGACCACGACGTCGGAACGGCAAGGGCGCGCGATCGACAAGGACGCCGGCGGCGCTGGCATGGAGAAGAAGAAGCAGGAGGGGTACTTTTGATGTCGGGCATCATCACCAACGATTCAGTCTATCAGACCGACGCCCTTATTGCCGAGGATATCGACGCCTATCTGGATGTGCATCAGCACAAGACGATGCTGCGCTTCATCACCTGCGGGTCGGTGGATGACGGCAAGTCGACGCTGATCGGCCGCCTGCTCTATGACAGCAAGATGATCTTCGAGGATCAGCTTGCCGCGCTGGAGGCCGACTCCAAGCGCGTCGGCACGCAGGGGCAGGAGATCGACTTCGCCCTCCTCGTCGACGGCCTTGCCGCCGAGCGGGAACAGGGCATCACGATCGACGTCGCCTATCGCTTCTTCGCTACCGAAAAGCGCAAGTTCATCGTCGCCGATACGCCCGGCCACGAACAATATACCCGCAACATGGTGACCGGCGCGTCCACCGCGGACCTGGCCGTCATCCTGATCGACGCGCGCAAGGGCATATTGACGCAAACCCGTCGCCACAGCTACCTCGCCCATCTGATCGGCATCCGCAACATCGTGCTGGCCGTCAACAAGATGGATCTGGTCGACTATGATCAGGCGGTGTTTGACAAGATCGTCGCCGATTACACCGAATTTGCGAACAGCATCGGCATCACCGCCTTCACGCCGATGCCGATTTCCGGTTTCAAGGGCGATAATATCACCGGCCCGTCGGAAAACACGCCCTGGTACACCGGCCCGGCGCTGATCGAGCATCTCGAAACCGTCGAGGTCAACAGCGCGGTCGACGCCGACAAGCCCTTCCGCATGCCGGTACAGTGGGTCAACCGCCCGAACCTCGACTTCCGTGGCTTTTCCGGCCTGATCGCCACCGGCACGGTCAAGCCCGGCGACGCCATCCGCGTCCTGCCGTCGGGCAAGACCTCGACCGTCAGCCGCATCGTCACGATGGATGGCGATCTGGATCAGGCCGTCGCTGGCCAGTCGGTCACGCTCTGCTTCGCCGATGAAATCGACTGCTCGCGCGGCGATGTCATCGCGCTCGCCGACAATCCGCCGCAGGCCGCCGATCAGTTCGAGGCGACGATCGTGTGGATGGCCGATGAGGAGATGCTGCCCAGCCGCTCCTACTGGCTCAAGATCGGCACCCAGATGGTCACCGCGACCATCCAGCAGCCCAAATATCAGGTCAACGTCAACACGATGGAGCATCTGGCGGCCAAGACGCTGGATCTCAACGCCATCGGCGTCGCCAACCTGTCTACCGACAAGCAGATCGTGTTCGAACCCTATGCCCAGAACCGGACGCTGGGCGGCTTCATCCTGATCGACAAGATCAGCAACGCCACGGTCGCCGCGGGCATGCTGCACTTCTCGCTTCGCCGGGCGCAGAATGTCCATTGGCAGGCCACCGACGTCAGCCGTGAATTCCACGCCGGGTTGAAGAATCAGAAGCCGGCGGTGCTGTGGTTCACCGGCCTGTCGGGTGCGGGCAAATCGACCATCGCCAACCTTGTCGAAAAGAAGCTGGCACGGATGAACCGCCATACCTTCCTGCTCGACGGCGACAATGTCCGCCACGGCCTTAACAAGGATCTGGGCTTCACCGACGCCGACCGGGTGGAAAATATCCGCCGCGTGGGCGAGGTCGCCAAGCTGATGACCGATGCGGGGTTGATCGTCATCACCGCCTTCATCTCGCCCTTCCGTTCGGAACGCGACATGGTGCGCCAGATGATGCAGCCGGGCGAATTTATCGAGGTGCATATCGACACGCCGCTGGCCGATGCCGAAGCGCGCGACGTCAAGGGGCTCTACAAAAAGGCAAGATCGGGTGAGCTTAAAAACTTCACCGGCATCGACAGTCCCTATGAAACCCCGCTCGACCCGGAAATTCGCGTCGATACAGTGGCAATGACGGCCGAAGAAGCCGCTGACGCCATCGTCGCGAGGCTGATCCCATGAGCGGCGGCATGACTGACGCGGAACTCGCGGTCCATCTCGCCGAAACCGCCGGGCGCATCCTGCTGGAGGTGCGCTCCAGCGGGCTTTTCAGCCCCAAGGCGCTGGGCAAGGCGGGTGACCAGACCGCCAACCAGTTCCTGTGCCACGCCCTGCGCGAGGTGCGGCCTGAGGACGGCCTGTTGTCCGAAGAGGAAAAGGACAATGAGGATCGGCTGAGCCAGTCGCGTGTCTGGATCGTCGATCCGGTCGATGGCACCCGCGAATATGGCGAAGCGCGCGCCGACTGGGCGGTGCATGTGGGTCTGGCGATCGACGGCAAGCCGGCGATCGGCGCGGTCGCGCTGCCGGGGCTGGATGGCGGCGCCGTCATTCGCACCGACCAGCCGCGCGTGGTGCCGCCCGCCCCTGCGCAACTGCGCATGGTGGTCAGTCGCACCCGTCCCGCCGCCGAAGCGGTGGCGGTTGCGGAGAAACTGGGCGCGGAACTGGTGCCGATGGGCAGTGCCGGGGCGAAGGCCATGGCGATCATCCTGGGGCAGGCGGACATCTACCTGCATTCGGGCGGGCAATATGAATGGGACAGCATGGCCCCGGCCGCCGTCGCGCTTGCCCACGGCCTGCATGCCAGCCGCATCGACGGCAGCCCGCTGATCTACAACCAGCGCGACGTGTATATGCCCGACCTGCTGATCTGCCGGAAGGAACATGCAGAACAGGTGCTCAAGCTGATCACCGAGGTGCAGGCCGCAGCGTCGAACTGACGGGAACAAGGGGTGGGCCAGCGCCAGCGTGCGCAGGCCCACCCCGCTAACCGGCCACCTTCTCCGCCGCTTCCATTACCCGCAGCACATTGCCGCCGATCAGCTTGGCCACGTCCGCGTCGCTCCACCCGCGCCGCATCAGTTCGGCCAGCAATGCCGGATAGGTCTCGACCCCGCCCAAGCCTTCAGGCAAATCACCCACTCCATCGAAATCGCTGCCGATGCCGACATGGTCGTGTCCAGCGATCTTGACGATATGCTCGATATGATCGGCCACCTGTCCGATCGTCGCTACCGGCTCCGGGTGCGCTGCTTCCCATGCCGCCAGCGCCTTTTCCGCGCCCTTGGGATCGCCGATATACAGCCCGCCAAAGGGCGGCGCATTATAGCGGGCAATCTCCGCGCTGCGGTCCGCGCCCCAGACGCGGCGGGCTTCGGACACATATTGGGCGGCGAAATTGACCATCACGACCCCGCCATTGGCCGCAACCTGCGTCAGCACCGCGTCCGATACATTGCGCGGCGTGTCGCACAGCGAGCGGGCGTTGGAGTGGGAAAAGATGACTGGGGCCTTCGTCACCCGCAATGCGTCCAGCATCGTTGCCTCGCTGACATGGCTCAGATCCACCAGCATGCCCAGGCGATTGAGTTCGCGCACCACATCCTCGCCGAACGCGGTCAGTCCGTCATGCTTCGGATTGTCGGTCGCGCTGTCGGCCCAGTCGATCGTGCGACTATGGGTCAGCGTCAGATAGGCCGCGCCCAGCCCGCGATAGGCGCGCAGTACCGCCAGGCTGCCGTCGATCTGCCCGCCACCCTCGACCCCGATCAGCGATCCGATCCGCCCGGCCTTGTGCGCGGCCCGCATCTGCGCTGCGGTCGTCACCAGCGCAAAGTCGCGCGGATAGCGTTCGGCCAGACTATGCACCATGCCGATCTGGTCCAGCGTATCCTTGACTTGGCGGTCCTGCGGCAGGTCCGCCGATACCCAGACCGACCAGAACTGCCCGCCAACGCCGCCAGCTTTCAGCCGCTTGATGTCGGTATGATATTGCTTCGGATCGAGTTGCGTCAGGTCCATCGTCCAGCGCGCGTCCTTCGCCTTTTCCGCCAGGGCTTCGGGCCAGTCATTATGGCCGTCGATCAGCGGCGTGGCTTTGAGGACGCGGGCGATCCGCGCCGCATAGGGATCGGGCGCGGCCTGCGCGGGCAGGGCGGCGAACAGCAGCGGCAGCGCCGCAAGACGAAGGTATTTCATGGAGGGCGAGGGTAGGCCTGCGTTTCCCCAAGTCAATCGCCGGCTGGCTATCCGAAGAATGTCCGCCCGGTGCGTTGGCGTTGCGCCGGGGCGGTGAAGATCGCGCCCGCCGATACGCGGCTGCCGCGCACCACCAGCAGCACCTGATCCTGCGCCTCCAGTCGCACTTCCTCACCGGGATGCTGGATGCTCTTGCCATTGGCATGGTCGATCTGGACGATAAAGAACGCGCCCCGGCCGCGTCGTTCCGCCTCTCCCACGGTCACGCCGGTCATCGCGCCCTTGTCCGGCACGACGACCATTTCCAGTTCCAGCCCGAATTCGTGCAGGCCGCGCTTCATCTGCCCCATTTCGGTCGAATCGGCGATGAACCCGGCGGTCGATGGATAGAGGATCATCTCGGCGATCCGCTCCGCGCCGAATGGGTGGGCAGCACGACCTTGTCCGCGCCTGCGTGTAGCAGCTTGCTTTCCGTGGTTGGCGCCTCGCCCCGCGCAATGATCTCCAGGTCCGGATTGATGTTGCGGGCGGACAGGGTGATGAACACATTGGCGGCGTCATCGGGCAGGACGGTGGCCAATATCTTTGCCCGGTCGATGCGGACCGCGCGCAGCGCGCTTTCCTCCGTCGCCTCGCCGCGATGGCACAGATAGCCCAGCGTCTGCGCCTCGGCGATCTTGCCACCGTCGCGCTCCAATATGACAAAGGGCGTGCCCGCCGCGTGCAGTTCCTTGGCCAGTTGCACGCCGATCCGACCAAAGCCGCAAATCACTACATGGCCATTCAGCCGTTCGATCAAAGTCTGCATGCGATCCAGTCCCAGCAATCGGCGTAGTTGAATGGCCGCGAACATCTGCACCAGCGCGCCGGTCAGCACGATCATGCCGGTGCAGCCCAGCACCATCGTGGCGATCGTCACGACGCGCAGATAGGGTGTGGCGATCGGCCGGACTTCCCCATAACCCACTGAAAATATGGTCAAAGTTACCATATAGGCGGCGTCCGCGATCGGCCATCCCGCCGCGACATAGGCCGACACCGCCGCAACAAAGACGATGGCGACGAAGATCAGCGTCCCCACTAGCAACCGCGCCGGTGAGGCAAAGAGGCTGGCGGCGTCGCTGCCCGTCCGGTCCTGTGCCATCGTTTCCGCTCCCCCCGAAGCCGGCAATGTGGTGGCGCTTTTGCGCGATCCTGTCGAGTCCGGTGATGACCGCATGGACGGATGCCGTTAGAGGGGGAGGCGATGACGATCGACCCGCTGCTCCTGCTGCAAGCCTATGCCATCGGCGTATTCCCCATGTCGGACGATCGGGAGGCAGAGGAAGTTTATTGGGTCGAACCCAAGCGCCGGGCGATTTTGCCGCTCGATGCTTTTCATATGTCGCACTCGCTGTCGAAAACGCTCCGTCGAGACCAGTTTCGCGTCACGGCCAATCGCGATTTCGCCGGGATCGTGGCGTTATGCGCGCAGGCCGCGCCGGATCGGCCATCGACCTGGATCAATGGTCCGATCGAACAATCCTACCGCCAACTCCACGCGCACGGCTTTGCCCATTCCATCGAGGTGTGGGAGGGGGAGGAGCTGGTCGGCGGGCTTTACGGGGTATCGCTGGGCCGCGCCTTCTTCGGCGAATCGATGGTGTCGCGCCGCACCGATGCCTCAAAGGTCGCGTTGGCCTGGCTGGTTGCGCGGCTGCGCTTTGCGGGCTTTACCCTGCTCGACTGCCAGTTCATGACCGAACATCTCCGCTCACTCGGCGCGGTGGAGATCGCCCAGCGTGATTATCTTCAGTTGCTGGGGGCGGCGGTCGGTGGGGTGCCGCTGGGGGCGGGATCGGGCGTGCTGTCGGCAGGCGCGGGTGTCGCTGCGGAACTGGCGTTCGCGCCGTTGGCACGGGATGCGGTGACTGGTTCGCCCTTGCCGCCAATCTTGACCGATGCGGGGCCGCTTTCAGGCCATGCCATCGCGCAGCTTCTGACCCACACATCATAGACCGGGTGCTGCACGACGTTGCGGTCCGGCCGTTCGCGGAACAGCCAGCCGGAAAAATTGCGCCGCCATTTGCCGTCCGCGCTGCTGCGCACGTCCAACTGCACGAAGGCGCCGGTTTCCTGGACATTTTCCCATGGCGCGCTGGTTTCGCAGGCCTGAAGCCGCACGATCGCATCGCCCACGCGCAAGGCTTCGCCCGGCTTCATCGTCAGGTCGCGGGTCAGGCCGTTGCGCTTGTTGAGCAGGCCGATCACGGCCACCCGGTCCGCCATCGGCGTGCCGGGCAGGGTGGCGGCGTTGCTCGACTGGATCGGCGAGCCCTCTACCTTGACCGGTCCGGTCTGGTTGGTGGTGGGCACGTCATTGCCACCACAGGCGGTCAGCGCCAACAGGGGGGCGCCAAGCAGGATCGACAGGCAAGCCCCCGCCGGACGGCGGATCATGATGCGTCGGGGCTCCATGCCTCATAATCGCCGGTCGCCTTCTGGCGCAAACCGCCCTTTTCCATCGCGCCGGACGGGCGATAGGCAAGCGCGGTGCCGGTGGCGTTGGGCGTGAATTCCCGTTCCCAGATGCGCGGCGGCGGCAGGAAGCTTTCTGGCGTCCCTTCGATCGAATGATGCAGCCAGCCGTGCCATTCGGCCGGAACCCGGCTTGCGTCATTCGTGCCGTTATAGATTACCCAGCGGCGCGGCACGCCATGGACGTCGCTGCCGCCTTCATAATAGACATTGCCCTGAATATCCTCGCCCACCTTCTGACCCTTGCGAGCGGTGAAAAGCGAGGTGCCGATGGTCGCGCCATCCCACCAGGTGAAGATCTTGCCGAGGATTCCCATGGCTCACGCGCTTAGCCGCTGCGACGGGGGATTGGCAAGGCGTTTTGGGAGTGTGCTGATGCCCATCAGCGGCAGTGCGGCTGCAAAAAATCCGCTTGTTTGCCGGGGCGTGACAATCATCCGGGGCAGAAATTCAATTCCGTCCGCAGTTTTTCCGTCGGCACGGCGCAACCGCCCCATTGCACGACGTCGCCTTCCCTGATGCCCAGCTCTGCCGCGCGCCCACCGCCTATTTCCAGCACAGCGGCCACAGGAACGCCTGCCGACACCGGCTCGCGCGAATAGGGGACGCTGTCGGCGCCGATGAAGGCGATCGTCCCATCGGTGCGGATGAAGAGCATGTCGAGCGGGATCAGCGTATTCTTCATCCAGAAACTTGCCGTGCGTGGCGGGTCCATGGGGAACAGCATCCCCCCATTATCCGCCAGTTCCTTGCGGAACATCAGTCCCGCTTCCTGCTGCTGCGGCGTCGCGGCAACCTCGACGGAGAAGCGCCGCGCGCCGTTCCTGCTCTGGATGACCAACGGCAACAGCGCGGCGGAAGGCGCAGCGCTGGCAGCCTCCTTATCGACCATATTGCCGCCTGCCGGCGGGGGCTGGCTGGAACAGGCCGCGAGCATGGCAAGAGCGATCAGGGCAGGAAAGCGCGTCATTGCGCCTGCCTAATGCGATTTGCGTGGCGAGGGGAGGGGGTTAACCTTCATTCCTCCGCTTCCGGCACTTGCCCGGGCGCGGCATCGACCCAGCGCCGGGCGATCGCATAACTATGCCCCGCGCGCAGAAAGGCGGCGATGGCTTTTTCCCGCTGCTTGGGATCGGGAGTTGCGCTGGCATAGGGGCCGATCCGTTTGCGCCGGGCATAGCGTTCCGCCGCGATCCAGCGTTCCGCATCCACCTGCGCATCGGCATCCGCGCGGTCGGCCGGGGCGATGCCCGCGGTGCGCAGGCTTTCGTCGATCCGGCGCGCACCATAGCCCCGGCGACCCAGTGCCGCGCTCTTCATCACCGCATATTGGCTGTCATCGACATAGCCGAGGCCCGCCAGCCGATCGACCAGGGCGGGCAGGTCAGCCGGATGCTCGCCGCCCCAGCCACATTCCTTGATCTTGCGTTGCAGATAGGCAAGCAGCTTGCCCCGGCTGGTCGCGAACCGGCTGACATAACGTAGCGCGGCGTCGCGCAAGCTGTCTTCGTCAAGCGGTGGGCGGGGGCGTTTGCTGGTCATATTGCGCCTTCATGCGCCGGCCGCCATCTTTATGCCACAGTCGGGCCGGAATTTCACCGTGCCTTATGCGCTAAAAGGGCGGACTGGAATCTAATATCCGGTGCATGTCGCGGTCAAAGATGATAGCGGCCGCGCCGATCACATAATTTATGACATTGGGTGAAACCAATATGACGGGTTCGCAAGAGATGATGGCACCGACGCCGACCACTGATGTTCTGCCGCGCCGTTTCTCGGACTTCGAGACGCTGGGCGAGGCGCTCGACTATGCGGCACAGGGTGTGCGCGGCCTCAATTTCCATGATGCCCGCGGCAATCTGGCGCGGCCCTATCCGTTCAGCGAGTTGCGCAGCGACGCCATCGCCTGCGCCCATCGGCTGATCGCGCATGGCGTCAAGCCGCAGGACCGGGTCGCGCTGGTTGCGGAAACCGGCGTCGATTTCGCCCAACTCTTCTTCGGCATCATCTATGCGGGCGCCTGGCCGGTGCCATTGCCGCTACCGACCAGCTTTGGCGGCAAGGAAAGTTATATCGACCAGCTTAACGTCCAGCTTTCCAGCTGCGACCCGATGCTGTTCCTGTTCCCCGCAGAACTGGCCGAGATGGCGGGTGAATCGGGCCGTCAGAAGGCGGTCGAGAGCATCGCATTTGAAGATTTCATCGCCCGCGATGCCGTTCCGGCCGACCTGCCCAGGGCGCAGGCGCAGGACATCGCCTATCTGCAATATTCGAGCGGATCGACCCGCTTCCCCCATGGCGTTGCCGTGACGCATCATGCGCTGCTCAGCAATCTGGCTGCGCATAGCCATGGCATGGAAGTGCAGGACAGCGATCGCTGCATTAGCTGGCTGCCCTGGTATCATGACATGGGGCTGGTCGGCTGCTTCCTGTCCGTCGTCGCCAACCAGGTGTCGACCGATTATATGAAGACCGAGGATTTTGCCCGCCGCCCGCTGGCCTGGCTGGACCTGATCAGCCGCAATGAAGGCACATCGATCAGCTATTCGCCAACCTTCGGCTACGATATTTGCGCGCGTCGCATGTCCAGCCAGACCAAGGCGCAGGATCGGTTCGATCTGTCCCGCTGGCGGCTGGCGGGCAATGGCGCGGACATGATCCGTCCTGACGTGATGCAGAGCTTCGTCGACGCCTTTGCCGATGCGGGCTTTTCGCCCAACGCCTTCCTGCCAAGCTACGGCCTGGCCGAAGCGACGCTGGCCGTCACCATCATGCCGCCGGGCGAAGGGATCATCGTCGAACTGGTCGAGGAAACCGACCTGTCGGGCGGCGACGCGACCGAAGGCCGCCCCCAGCGCTTCCGCTCGATCGTCAATTGCGGCAAGCCCGCGCGTGGCATGACCGTGGAAATCCGCGATGAGGATGGCGGCCCGTTGAACGAACGCCAGATCGGCAAGGTGTGGACCACCGGCCCGTCGCTGATGGTCGGCTATTTCCGGGATCAGGCCGCGACCGATGCCTGCATGGCTGACGGCTGGCTCGACACCGGCGACATGGGCTATCTGAGCGACGGCTATCTCTACATTGTCGGCCGCGCCAAGGACATGATCATCATCAACGGCAAGAATCACTGGCCGCAGGATATTGAATGGGCGGTCGAGCAGCTGCCGGGCTTCAAGCAGGGCGACATCGCCGCCTTCGCCATCACCACGCCGGGCGGGGAAGAAGCACCCGCGGTGCTGGTACATTGCCGCACCTCCGACAATGACGAACGGTCCCGCCTGCGCGACCAGATTCGCGAACGGGTCCGCGCGATCACCGGCATGAACTGTGTCGTCGAACTGGTGCCGCCGCGCACCCTGCCACGCACCAGTTCGGGGAAATTGAGCCGGTCCAAGGCGCGCAACCTCTATCTGACCGGTGAGATCCGCCCTTACGACATCGCGGCCTGAGGCTGATCGCCGCGCGATCGGCGGGCTTACCAAATCATAACGCATCGCTGCTATCGCGGGATCGTGGGCAGCAATTCGAACCATATCGTCGAGCCGGACCGTCAGGAACGCGCATCGCTGCGCGCGATGACGGGCCTGTGCCAGGTCAGTGACGATGTCGGAACGCGGGTGCTAGAAGCGCAGTTGCGCACGGCGGACAGCGTCGCCTTGTTGCGGCAGGTGATGAACCTGTGCAGCCTGGTGTTCATCTGGCAGGTTTTTACCCACTGCTGTTCGCCGGTCATGCTGGGGCTTTGGAGCACCGGGTTGATCGGCTGCACCCTGGTTGGCGTGCTGATGGACCGCGCCCGGCGCAACGCGAACAATAGTCGCCTGACGAGCCGCGATCTGCGTCGGCATGGACTTGGCGCATTGTTGCAGGGCATCATATGGGCCGCCTGCATGATGCTTGTCTCTCAATCGGGGGAGACCGAGGAACTGGTGGCGCTGTGGACGCTGATCAGTTGCATCATGGTGTGTGGCGCGATCAGCTATGCCGCGACGCCATTGTCTGCCGCCGCCTTCCTATTGCCCTGCATCGCCGGCCTGTTCGGCATGTTCCACGATGGCGGCCAGTTGCCGCTGCGCGCACTGGCGACCAGCTATGCGCTGTCGCTGCTGATCGGTTGTGTCATCTACGCCCGCACCTTCGCGCGTCAGCATAGCACCAGCGTGCAACTGGAGGAAAAGAGCGAAGTCGTCAGCCTGTTGCTGCGCGAATATGAAGGCGGCGGGTCCGACTGGTTATGGCAGACCGATTCGCTGCGCCGTATCAGCAGCGTGTCGACGCGCTTTGCCGAAACCATGGGGCTGGACCCAGCCCAGCTGGAAGGCGAACCCCTTGTCCAGATTTTGGCGGGCAGCAGTTGGGAAAGCGGCCGTTTCGCCGCCGGACTGCATAGTCTGGCCGACCATCTCAAGCGGCGCGAAAGTTTCAGCAACCTGGTCCTTCCGGTCGAGGTGAAGGGCGAGACCCGCTGGTGGGAATTGTCCGCTTCGCCCCGCCATGATGAAAACGGGCTTTTTCTGGGCTTTCGCGGGGTTGCGTCGGACGTCACGGCGCAACGCGAATCGGCGGACAAGATCGCCAGGCTTGCGCGCTTCGATCCGCTCACCGGCCTGCCCAATCGCAGCCATCTGCGCGAAGCGCTGGACAAGGCAATGGCGGCAACCCGTGGACGAACGCCGGGCTGCGGCTTCCTGATGATCGATCTGGACCGGTTCAAAGCGATCAACGACACGCTGGGGCACCAGACCGGCGACAAGCTGCTGAGTCAGGTCGCGCGCCGTCTGCGGCAAATCTGTTCAGGCCCGGAATTTTGCGGGCGTATCGGCGGCGACGAATTTGGCGTGGTCATTCCGACCGTCTCTGACAGTCACCGCATCGAACAACTTTCCTCCGCCATCATCAGCGCGCTGTCGGCGCCCTATCAGGTCGATCAGCATATGCTCTATGTGGGCGCGTCGGTCGGTTCGGCGATGTCGCCGATGGACGGGGGAGAATCGGAATCGCTGATCCGCAGCGCGGACCTGGCGCTCTATCGCGCGAAGGATGAGGGCGGCGGGCTGCATTGCGCCTATGAGCCGCAATTGCATGCCAAGGCGGAAGAAAGGCGGCTGCTCGAACTGGCCCTGCGCGAGGCGCTGGCCAAGGACCAGCTTCACGTCCTCTATCAGCCGGTGGTGGATGCGACCAGCGGCCGCGTGTTGGGGTTTGAAGCGCTGGTGCGCTGGACCCATCCGGAAATGGGCCCGATTTCGCCGGCCAAATTCGTGCCTGTCGCCGAAGAAGCCCGGCTGATCGCACCCATCGGCGAATGGGTGCTGCGCACCGCCTGCATGGAAGCGATGCGCTGGCCCGACGATGTGCGGATTGCCGTCAACGTGTCGGCTGAACAATTGACCAATCCCAGTTTCGTATCTGCGGTCGTGTCCGCATTGGCGCAGAGCGGGCTGGAAGCACGGCGCCTGGAACTGGAAGTCACCGAAAGCGTGTTCATGAACGAGGATGCTGGCGCGCTGCGGGTGCTCGATCAGTTGCTCGGCCTTGGCATCCAGCTTTCGCTCGATGATTTCGGCACCGGCTATTCATCGCTCGGCTATCTCAGCCGCACCCGCTTCAACACGATCAAGATCGACCGCAGCTTCGTGGTCGGCGCGTCGAAAAACACGCCTGAAAGCCTGGCGATCATCCGTGCCGTCGTGACGCTGGCCGACAGTCTGGGCATGACGACCACGGCTGAAGGCGTGGAAACCGAGGTCGAGCTGGAGATGGTGCGGCAACTGGGCTGCAAAAAGGTGCAGGGCTATTATTTCGGCCGTCCCATGGCCGCGCAGGACGCCATTGGCCTTTTCCCGCCGCCCCAGGAGCGGGCGCGGGCCTAATTGCCCTGCAATTGGCGCTCGACCATGGTCCAGAGCGCGGCAAAATCCTTCGCAGGGGTCGATGCCGGGGCAAAGGCGCCCAGCGGCTTGCGACGCACGGTCATCTGCTCGATCGCGCTGGCCATCGGGATGGCGGGCCAGTCGGGCTGTTCGTCCAGCGCCTTGCGATGCAATGTCCGGCGGCGATCCACCATCGAATAGACCGGCAGGATCGGCGCATGGCTGCCGCCCCGCTGCACCAGATAGCGGGCCACTTCGCCCATCGCGCGCTGCGACAAGGGGGAGGGGATCACGGGAATGACAATGATGTTTGCAGCGCGCAGCACCTGCTCGCTGGTTTCGGTCAGGCCCGGCGGACAATCGAGGATGATGCGGTCATAATCCTTGCCCAGACTTTCGATCAGCTTGGACAGCCGCTTCTTCTTGTCCATTTCGCGGAACAGATGGTCCAGGCTGCGCAATGACGTGTCGGCGGCGATCAGGTCCAGTCCCGGCACCGTCGACGGCTGGATCAGCTTGCGAACTTCGACATCCTTGCTGAATATCGCCTGTGCGGCGTCCCGGCTCTTGCTATCGGTGGAAATCAGCCAGCTCGATGCCGCCTGCGGGTCCAGATCCCACAGCAATGTCCGCCGTTTGGAAATGGTCGCCGACGCCCAGGCGAGATTGATCGCGAAGGTGGTTTTGCCCACCCCGCCCTTCAGGCTGTAAACGGCGATAGTCGCCAATGCCGGTTCCTTTGCCATGGGGGGAAGCTACGGCTTCCGCCCGCCAAAGCAAGCCCTCAATCATGGCAATGTTACGCCATGGTGACGTTACAGGACGTCGCGCGCCTTTTCCGGCGGACGGGCGATCACTGCGCCCTTGTCGGTCATGACGATCGCGCGCTCGATCAGGATCGGATGCGCGGCCATGGCATCGAGGATCGCGGCATCGTCGCTGGTGTCGAGGGCGATTTCCTTGACGACGCTCTCCCCCTTGCGCAGCGCATCGCGCGGGGTCAGTCCGGCCTTGGTCAGAACGGCCGCGATCTCGGCGCGGCTGGGCGGGGTCTTGAGATATTCCACGACCGTCACGTCGACGCCGGGCGTTTCCTGCAGGATCGCCAGCGCCGCGCGCGACTTGGAACAGCGGGGATTATGCCAGATGGTGGCCTTCATCCCTGGCCGTCCCGCGTCAGTTGGCAGGCTCGTTCGGGGGAAAGCGTCCCCCGGATGCTTTCCTTATCCCTCACGAGCCAGCCAATCTTCCAGCCATTTGATCGTATAGTCACCGTTCAGGAACTGCGGGTCCTCCAGCAATGCCTGATGCAGGGGGATCGTGGTTTTCATCCCCTCGATCACATATTCCTGCAAGGCGCGTTTCAGCCGCATGATGCAGCCTTCGCGGGTGCGGCCATAGACGATCAGCTTGCCGATCATGCTGTCATAATAAGGCGGCACCTTATAGCCCTGATACAGGCCGCTATCGACGCGGACATGCATGCCGCCGGGGACATGATAGCGGGTCACGGTGCCGGGCGATGGCGCGAAGGTGCGGGGGTCTTCGGCATTGATCCGGCATTCGATCGCATGGCCGGTAAAGCGCAGATCCTCCTGCGCGACGGACAGCGGCTTGCCTTCGGCGATGCGGATCTGTTCGCGGACCAGATCGACGCCGGTGATCATTTCGGTCACCGGATGTTCGACCTGAAGCCTGGTGTTCATTTCGATGAAGTAGAATTCGCCATCTTCCCAGAGGAATTCGATCGTGCCTGCGCCGCGATAGCCCATATCGGCCATCGCCTTTGCGCAGACGCCACCGATCCGCTCGCGGTCGGCCTGGCTCAGGATGGGGGAGGGCGCTTCTTCCAGCACCTTCTGGTGGCGGCGCTGGAGCGAACAATCGCGTTCGCCCAGATGGATGGCGTTGCCATTGCCGTCGCCGAACACCTGAATTTCGATGTGGCGCGGATTGCCCAGATATTTTTCGAGATAGACGGTCGCGTCGCCAAAGGCCGCCTTGGCTTCCGACCCGGCCTGCTGCATCAGTGTTTCCAGCTCATCGGGCGAGGTGCAGACCTTCATGCCGCGCCCGCCGCCGCCCGACGCTGCCTTGATGATGACCGGATAGCCGGCCTTTTCCGCGATCGCCTTGGCCTCCTCAAGGTCGCTGATTGCGCCGTCGGAACCGGGGACGAGCGGCAGGCCCAGCGCACCGGCGGTCCGCTTCGCCTCGATCTTGTCGCCCATGGTGCGGATATGTTCGGGCTTTGGCCCCACAAAGGCGATGCCATGGGCCTCGACGATTTCGGCGAATTTGGCGTTTTCGCTCAAAAAGCCATAGCCCGGATGGATCGCGTCCGCGCCTGATATTTCGGCGGCCGAAATGATCGCCGCGATGTTCAGGTAACTGTCGCGTGCGGCGGGCGGCCCGATGCAGATCGCTTCGTCGGCCAGCCGCACATGCATGGCGTCGGCGTCGGCTGTCGAATGGACGGCGACCGTCTTGATCCCCATTTCATGGCAGGCACGGTGAATACGCAGCGCGATCTCGCCGCGGTTGGCGATCAACAGCTTTTCGATGGTCATGGGCTGCGCGGCCTTATTCGATGACGATCAGCGGCTGGTCATATTCGACCGGCTGACCATTATCGACCAATACCGCCTTGATCGTGCCGGACGACGGCGCGGGAATGGCGTTCATCACCTTCATCGCTTCCACGATCAGGATGGTTTCGCCGGCGGCGACCTGCGCGCCGACCCGTGCGAACGGGGCGGCGCCCGGTTCTGCCGACAGATAGGCGGTGCCGACGATCGGCGACCGGACCATGGTTCCGGCGGGCGCCGCCAATTCAGCGGCAGACGCGGCCACGGGGGCGGCAGTCGGCGCAGCCGGGGTGGCGGGGGCCGGGGCGAAGGATGGCGCATAGATGGGCGCGCCGCCGCCAGCCTTGCGGGCGACGCGGATCTTGCGATCGCCATCCTCGACCTCGATCTCGGTCAGGTGGGTATCGTCGAGCAGCGCGGCCAATTCGCGCACCAGCGCGACATCCACCTGCATTGCGCCCTTTTCCTGCTTGTCGTTCATGGTTGACCCTTATTTCGTATCTAAGCCTGATAATTGCGGCCAGCGCCTATGCCGATTTGCGCCAAAGCGCAACTTTGTAGCGTCGACCCGAAGCAGTGCAACGGCTGTTACAGTTCCAGCGCGGCTTCCAGCGCCAGCATGTAGGACATTGGCCCAAATCCCGCGACCGTGCCCTTCGCCGCCATGCCGACATAGCTTTTGTGGCGGAATGCCTCGCGCTTGTGCGGGTTGGACAGATGCACTTCGATCACCGGCACGGTGATGCCCTTGATCGCGTCATGCAGGGCGACCGACGTGTGGGTCAGCCCGCCGGGATTCAGGATGACCGCATGGGCGCCTTCACCATGGGCCTCCTGCAACCAGTCGATCAGATGGCCTTCATGGTTGGACTGGCGAAAATCAATGACGACATGGGCGCGGGTGGCGGCATCCTCCATCCGTTCGGCAATATCGTCCAGCGTGTCATAGCCATATATTTCCGGCTCCCGCGTTCCCAGCATGTTGAGATTGGGGCCGTTCAGCACATAGATTTTGCGCGTATCCGCCACGACGATCCCCCTTGGTTGTTGCGAGCAGGGGACAAGCGCCCCTATATGTGGCCAAGACCTTTAGCCTTTCGTGTCGCGCCAAGTCGAGACACGTTTCCATCTTGCATGAACGGGACTGCATATTGTGAGCGTCGACGGCACTATTTCCATCCATATCAATGGCGAACATCGCCGCGTGCGCGACGGGCTGACCCTGGCCGAACTGGCAAGTGAGCTGGGTTTCGTGCCGGAAAAGGTCGCGGTCGAACGCAATCTGGAGGTCGTGCCGCGCTCTACGCTGGCGCAGGTCATGGTCGAGGATGGCGACGAGCTGGAAATCGTGCATTTTGTTGGCGGTGGCGACGTCGCTTCGGTCGCCGACGATAGTTGGAGCGTGGCGGGCCAGACTTTCCGGTCGCGCCTGATCGTCGGCACCGGCAAATATAAGAATTTCGAGCAGAATGCGGCGGCGGTCGCGGCATCAGGCGCGGAGATCGTCACCGTCGCCGTGCGCCGGGTGAACGTGTCGGACCCCAAGGCGCCGATGCTGACCGACTATATCGATCCAAAGGTCATCACCTATCTGCCCAACACGGCGGGCTGTTTTACCGGCGAGGAAGCGATCCGCACGCTGCGGCTGGCGCGGGAAGCGGGCGGCTGGGAGCTGGTGAAGCTGGAAGTGCTGGGCGAGGCGCGTACGCTCTATCCCGATATGGTCGAAACGCTGCGCGCGACCGAGATATTGGCCAAGGAAGGCTTCAAGCCGATGGTCTATTGCGTCGATGACCCGATCGCAGCCAAGCGACTGGAGGATGTGGGCGCGGTGGCGATCATGCCGCTGGGCGCGCCGATCGGTTCGGGCCTCGGTATTCAGAACCGGGTCACCATCCGCCTGATCGTCGAGGGGACCAAGCTGCCCGTGCTCGTCGATGCAGGCGTGGGCACGGCGTCCGAAGCGGCGCAGGCGATGGAACTGGGCTGCACCGGCGTCCTGATGAACACCGCGATCGCCGAAGCGAAAGACCCGGTGCTGATGGCCGCCGCGATGAAGGCAGGCGTGGAGGCGGGGCGCATGGCCTATCGCGCCGGCCGCATGGGCAAGCGCATGTATGCCGATCCGTCCAGTCCCCTGGCAGGGCTTATCTGACGCGTCTTTCGCTTGTGCAGCAAATTGACCGCCGCCTATCTTGTCGCCTATGGGCTGGGTCAGTTGAGGAGGAAATAAGCGATGGTGAACAAGCTATACCCCGATGCCGCGTCCGCGCTGGACGGGCTTCTCTTCGACGGCATGCACCTGTGCGCGGGCGGTTTTGGCCTGTGCGGTATTCCCGAACGGCTGATTGATGCGATCCGCGATTCGGGGGTGAAGGATCTGACCATCGCGTCCAACAATGCCGGTATCGATGGCGAGGGGCTGGGCAAGCTGCTGCGCACCCGGCAGGTCAAGAAAATGATCTCTTCCTATGTCGGCGAGAATAAGGAATTTGAACGCCAGTATCTGGCGGGCGAACTGGAAGTCGAATTCTGCCCGCAGGGGACACTGGCCGAACGCTGCCGCGCCGGCGGGGCAGGCATCCCCGGTTTCTACACCAAGACCGGCGTCGGCACGGCCGTGGCCGAGGGCAAGGAAGTCAAGAGCTTCGACGGGCAGGATTATATACTGGAGCGGGGCATTTTCGCCGACGTTGCGATCGTCAAGGGCTGGAAGGCTGACGAGAGCGGCAACCTGATCTTCCGCAAGACCGCGCGCAACTTCAACCAGCCAATGGCGACTGCCGCGAAAATCTGCATTGCAGAGGTCGAGGAAGTGGTGCCGACCGGCAGCCTGGACCCGGACGCGATCCACCTGCCCGGCATTTACGTCAAGCGCATGATCGTTGGCGCGCCCTATGACAAGAAGATCGAGTTCCGCACGGTAAGGCAGCGGGCGGCGGCGTGATGCGTCGCCTGACCGGCGCGCTGGCGGCGGCGGCCGCGTTGTTGGCGGCCGCGCCAGCCACGGCGCAGACGCGCCCCGACAGCGACCAGCCCTGGCGCGAGTTCCAGTGGCTCTATGGTTCGGCAGAAGGGGCTGCGACCAGCCGGCAGGCGTTCAACGCGCTGCGTGCTTTTGCGGTGATACAGGCGGAACGCTGGCGCATGGGCGAGCCGGTGGTGCAGCGGGTGCTGGCGCCCGGCGCGACGCTCGACCGGCCAGCCTTCGAAAGCTGCGGCGACAAGAAGCCCGCCGTCGTGTTCGATATTGACGAGACCCTGCTGTTGAACACCGGCGCTGAATATTGGGCGGCGGCCAAGCAGCAAAGCTATGAACAGTCGCGGGCTTTCGACAAGGATGCCTGGGCCAAGTGGGAAAAGGACGGCGCGAAGCTGGTCGATCCGGTGCCCGGCGCGGTCGAGGCGGTCGACGCGCTGCGCAAGGCGGATATTGCCGTGATCTTCAACAGCAATCGCAGCGCCGCCAGCATGCAGGAAACCGCCGAAGCGCTGGCCCATGCCGGGCTGGGCGTGGCGGAGCCGGGCAAGACGCTGTTCCTGGACAGTGCTGGCGATGGCAAGAAGGACGGGCGCCGCGCCACGATCGCCGAGACATGGTGCGTCGTGGCGATGGCTGGCGACCAACTCGGCGATTTCAGCGACCTGTTCAACGTGAAGGAAAATGGCCGCCTGCCCGTGGTGAAACGGCGGCAGGCCATGGGATCGCCCATGCTGGCGCGGATGTGGGGGCAGGGATGGTTCCTGTTGCCCAACCCCGTCTATGGCAAGGGCGCCGAAGGCGATTTTAACGAGATTTTCCCCAAGAACCGGTGGAAGCCCCATTAAGCAGAGGAGGCCATATAGTGCCCTGGACACGTGATGAAATGGCCGCGCGCGCGGCAAAGGAATTGCAGGACGGCTTCTATGTGAACCTGGGCATCGGCATCCCGACGCTGGTCGCCAACCATATTCCCGAAGGCGTGGAAGTGACGCTGCAATCGGAAAACGGGATGCTGGGGATCGGACCCTTTCCCTATGAGGGCGAGGAGGATGCCGACCTTATCAACGCGGGCAAGCAGACGATCAGCGAACTGCCGCAGACCGCCTATTTCAGTTCGGCCGACAGTTTCGCGATGATCCGCGGCGGGCATATCGACCTGACCGTGCTTGGCGCGATGGAAGTGGCGGAAAATGGCGACATCGCCAACTGGATGATCCCCGGCAAGATGATCAAGGGCATGGGCGGCGCGATGGATCTGGTCGCGGGCGTCAAGAAGATCATCGTCGTGATGGAGCACACCAGCAAGAATGGCGATCCCAAGTTCATCCCGGCCTGCACCCTGCCGCTGACCGGCAAGAATGTGGTCGACATGATCATCACCGACCTGTGCGTGTTCCAGCGTCCCGACCATGACAGTCCGTTCACACTGGTCGAAATGGCGCCGGGCGTCACGGCGGAAGAGGTCGCCGCCAAGACCACCGCGCACTATCTGGTCTGACAGCGTCATGAGCCTTGATGGTACTTATGATGAGGGCAATGTCTTTGCCCTCATCCTTGCGGGCAAAATCCCTTCGGTCCCCCTGTATGAGGATGCCCATACGTTCTGCTTTCTGGACATTCAGCCGCAGTCGAAGGGCCATGCGCTGGTCATTTCCAAATGGTCGAAGGCGCGCAACATATTGGAGATTGAGGAGGACGCGCTGGCGCAGGTGATGGCGACGACCCGCAAGGTCGCGACCGCCATCCGGGCCGCGCTCAACCCCGATGGCCTGCATATCGCCCAGTTCAACGGATCGGCGGCGGGGCAGACGGTGTTCCATCTGCATGTCCATATCGTGCCGCGCTGGGCAGGGCAGGCGACCGGCTTCGTCGCCCATGGCCAAGGCCAGTTCGCGGACGCCGATGCGCTCCAAGCGCTGGCGCAAGAGATACGCGCGCACCTCTGATGCGTTTCCATCGCTTTGCGGGGCAGACGCCCCTTTGTGTTGGCGGACGCTGACATGGTCCTGCGTCCCTTCAACGTACCCGGTGCCCGGCTGGCTTTGCGTACCAAGCGGGCCAGTCCGCTGTTCCAGGGGCAGCGGGGCGAGGGCGAGGTTGTCCTCGACCTGTCGCGCCTGCTGTCGCGTTCCTTCCACCCCGCGCCGACCGGCATCGACCGGGTGGAATATGTCTATGCCCGCGAACTGCTGGAGCGGATTCCAGACCGGCTGTCCTTTGCAGCGGTTCATCCGGCGGGCGGCTATTATGGTCGGCTCAACAGCGCGGCGGTGCGGCAATTTCTGGCCTTTACGGCGGCCAAATGGCGCAACGCCGGGGCAGCCGATGCGCGCGAGGGGCGGGCGGCGATCGTGCGGCACATGTTCGCGCTGCGCCCGCGCCCGGTGCCACGCGCCACCGGACCCCGCCTCTATCTGCAAGTGTCGCCACACCATCTGGACAATGCCGATCAGGTCGGTGCGATCCTGCGCGCGGAGGGCGCGAAATTCGTGACGCTGGTGCATGATGTGATCCCGCTCAGCCATCCCGAATATGCCCGGCCACAGGGCGCGGATGAACATCGGCGGCGGGTGCATACGATCGATCGCTTTGCCAGTGGCATCATCGGCAATAGCCAGGCGACGATCGACGCGCTGGCGCCGCATATGGCCAACGGGCTGGCCGGGCGCGTGGTCCGTGTCGCCCATTTCGGCGCGGACGCCGTGGACATATTTGGCGGCCGTGGCGAAACGCTGCCTGACCGCCCTTATTTCGTCTATATTTCGACCATCGAGCCGCGCAAGAATCACCTGCTGCTGCTCACCATCTGGCGGCGGCTGGTCGAGCAACTGGGCGATGCAGCCCCGGTGCTGGTGCTGATCGGACGGCGCGGGTGGGAGAATGAGAATGTCGTCGATCTGCTCGATCGCGCCGAAGCGTTGCGCGGCCATGTGATCGAGGCGGGCGAGGTGTCCGACACGCGGATGCAGGCGCTGGTCGCCAACGCGCGCGCGATGCTGATGCCTTCCTTCGCCGAAGGGTTCGGGATGCCGGTGGCAGAGGCGCTGGCCGCTGGCGTTCCGGTGATATGCAGCGACATCATGGCTCATCGCGAAGTGGGCGGCGACGCGCCCGACTATCTCGATCCGCTCGACGGGCTGGGCTGGATGAAGGCGATCTTGAACTATAGTCAGCCGGAGTCGCCCGATCGCGCGGCGCAGATCGCGCGGCTCTCGGTCTGGCGCGCGCCGACCTGGCGGGACTATTTCGATATCGTCATCGATTTGCTGGAAGATGTGACAAGTTCTGTTTCTTGACCTTGCATCGGCCCAAGCCCATGAACTGACTGCCATTATGATTCCCACGCCATTCCTGCGGTCCCCGCCTTTTCCCGGCATTGCTGCTTCGCTCGCCGCTGTCAGCGTGATGCGCGAAACGGGCGATGGCGCTGCGCAGGTTGGCGACGATGTGCTGGATGCGATTGTTGCGGCGCGGGTCGGCGGCGCGTTCTGGGGCGCAAGACCCGGTGAACCGGGCCGGTCGGATCGTGCTGAGAGTGATCCTTGGGCACTGGTCGCTTCCGTGCAGTCGATCCATGCGCAGGCGGACGAGGACGTGGCGCTGATCGCGGGCTTGCTGGGCGTTTCAGTGATCGGTCCCGACGGCGCGGTCATCGATCCGGGTCAGCTGCGCGCGTCCCTCAAGGCGCGGATCGCAGCCGCCCGCTATCGCGACTGTTTCACTGGTGCGCCGGTCGATGCGATGCAGGCGGTGACGCAGCTGGCTGACTGGCGACGGCATATCGACGGCAATCGCGGCATCATGGCGGCGAGCGGCATGGCGTTCTGGAAGCGTGACGCGATCCGTCATTTCCTGTGGGATGGCATTGCCTCGCCCCCATTTCTGTCCGCCGACCGGGGACTGCGCCGCGCCCGGCGGGAGCAGGGGGCGCTGGCGGTCTGGCCATCGCGCGTGCCTGTCACCCTGCCGCAGGATGCCGCTGATCAGGGTGTGGCGCTGGCGCGGGTGGAAGATGGCTTTTTGCGTTCCCGCGGGTTGGGTGCGGCGTTGCACCCGCCCGGCTCCGTCGTGGTGGATCGCACGGGCATCTATTATAATGCGCGCGCCGCCAATGATCTGGAAACGCTGCTGGCGACGCATGACTTCCCGCCCGCGCTGGTCGATCGCGCCCGCCGCCTGCGCGAACGGGTCTGCGCCACCGGCATGACCAAATATGGGCCGGAAGCCGGGCAGATGATCAATCTTCCGGCCGGCAGGCGCACGGTGTTGGCGATCGGCCAGGTCGATGACGATCTGTCGGTGCGGCTGGGCGGCGCCGGGGTCGATGGCAATCTGGATTTTCTGAAGCGGGTGCGCCGGGCCGAGCCGGACGCCTGGATCGTCTATCGCCCCCATCCCGATGTGCAGGCGGGGCATCGCAAGGGGCATTTGCCCGACTCGGTCGTCCTTGCCCATGCCGATGCGATCGACAGTGGTGCGCCGCTGATGGAACTGGTGCAGGCTGTTGATGAACTCCATGTCCTCTCTTCCCTGACGGGTTTTGAGGCGCTGATGCGTGGCCGTTCCGTAACGGTCCATGGGATGCCTTTCTACGCAGGCTGGGGCCTGACGCGCGATCTGGCGCAACCCAGTGTGCGGCGCGGGCGTCAACTCACCGTGGATCAGCTTGTCGCGGCCGCTCTCATTCTCTATCCTCGTTATCTCGATCCGGTAACGCGGTTGCCGTGCGGTCCCGAAATCATGGTGGATCGCATGGCGGATGGATCGACGCCGCCGATGACCTGGCTCATTGCGTTGCGGGCGCTACAGGGGAAGTTTCGACGTTTTATGACCTTGTCCGCTGAGTTTCTGCATGGCTAACCGCAACAAGAAGAGCTTTCTGTTTCTGCAAGGACCGCATGGTCCCTATTTCGCGATGCTGGCCGATGCCTTGCGGCAGCGCGGGCATGTGGCGTTGCGAATCAACATCAATGGCGGCGACAAGGTCGACTGGCCCGGCGATGCGACCGACTATCATGGCACCTTTCGTAACTGGCCGCTGTTTTTCGACGATTTCATCGTCGCCCATGGCGTCACTGACCTGATCCTTTATGGCGATTGCCGCCCCTATCATGCCAGCGCGCACGGCATGGCCCGGCTGCGCAACCTGCGCGTGCATGTGGTGGAGGAAGGGTATATCCGCCCCGATTTCCTGACGCTTCAGGCCGATGGCGTGAACGGCAATTCCACCTTGCCGCTGGACCCGCAATGGTATCGCGACGAAGCGATGGGCCTCCCCCCGCTGGAGGAGAATCAGCCGACTATCCCTTCGAACTTCAGCACCCGCGCGCGCAATACCATGCGCAATGGTTTTGCTGCTGCCATGCTGCGCCCGCTATTCCCCTTCTACCGGACCCACCGGCCGCACAGTTTCGTCATGGAATCGCTGTCCTGGGCGCGGAAGTTGATGATGCGCAGCCGCGACCTGGAGCAGTCGGCCCAAGCCTGGGCCAGGGTGGAAGGAAAGCGCTATTTCACCCTGCCGCTGCAGCTGAATTCCGATTATCAGCTGCGCGTCCATTCGCCCTTTGGCAACATGCGGGCGGCGTTGCGCTTCGTCATCAAAAGCTTTGCCCATCATGCCCCCGCTGACGTGCTGCTGGTGATCAAGCAGCATCCGCTCGATTCCGGGCTGGTCGCCTGGGGCCAGCTGATCCGTCGTCTGGCGAAAGATTATGGCGTGGCGGACCGTATCCATTATCTGTCGGACTGGGACATTGCCGCAGTCGTGAAAAATGCGATCGGCGTGGTCACGGTGAACAGCACGGTCGGCACGCTGGCGCTGAACAGCGGCAAGCCGGTGCTGGTTCTGGGACATGCGGTATACAAGATCCCCGGTATCGTCAGCGTGAAGGGGCTGGACGCATTCTGGACCAATCCGTCGCCACCCGACATGGCGCTCTATTCCGCCTTCAGACAGGTGCTGGCCGATCGCTGCCTGATTCGCGGCGGGTTGCTGAGCGATGAAGGCTTGCAGATGCTGGTCGAGAATGCGGCGGATCGACTGGCGCCGGTCGGACGCGGAACCCGCCGTCATCTGAAACTGGTGACGCCCCAGGTCAGCGATTTCATCGCGTCGAATAGCGCGGTCTGATCCGGCGAGTCCGCAACTGAGCGATCCCTGACGGTCAGGGCGCAGTGAAGCCGTAGCGGGCGAAGATGGCCTTGCCCGATGGCGATAACAGGAAGCGGCGGAACGCTTCGGCATCCTTGTGGCGGCTGCTGGTCAGGCGCGCGATCGGGTAACGGATCGGCGGATGACTGCTGGCCGGGAAGGCGCCGACGATCGCCACGCCGCCAGCGACCCGCGCGTCGGTGGCATAGACGATCCCCAGCGGCACTTCGCCCCGTTCCACCAGCGCCAGCGCGGCACGGACATTGTCGCCGCGCGCGATTTTGCCAGCAACGCTTGGCCATACGCCAAGGCTGGTGAGCGCTGCCTTGCCATATTTGCCCGCTGGCACGCTGTCAGGATCGGCCATGGCCAGCCGCCCGTTGCCCAGCGCCCGCGCGATCGGCATGGCGCGGCCGATCCGCAGGCGCACCGGCCTGCGCTTCGGCGTGACCAGCACCAGCCGGTTGCCGACGACATCGACGCGGGTGCCGCGTACGACGAATCCGGCCTGCTCGACATCGCGCATCCAGTCTTCATCCGCGCAGAGGAACAGGTCTGCCGGAGCGCCCGCCCGAATCTGCCGCGCCAGCGCCGAGGAGCCGGCAAACGACAGGACGGGTCGGGCATGACCGCGCCGGCCCCATGCGTCGGCGGCGGCGGTCATCGCCTCCTGCATGCTGGCGGCGGCGAGGATCAGCGGGCCGCGATCGGGTGACGCAGCCCGGGCGGTCGGGACCAGAAGCAGCAACAGGGCGATGGCGGACAGGAAGCGCAGGAACATGCCGCCTGTGTGCCGTGGGCGATTTGGCGAAGCAAGTGGCGCACGGTACTTTTGCAGCGGGGATCAATCGGCTAGAGCAGGCGGCATGTTCAGGAAACCGCGCTGACATGGCGATCGTCAGAAGCCAGTGCGGCCAGTGCGGTGTCGGCTGCGGTATCCGCGCGGTCACTGACACCGACCGTCGCGTCACGGTAGAGGGCGACCGGCTCCACCCGGCCAATGGCGGCTTGCTGTGCGATCGCGGGCAGGCGCTGGGCGACGACGCCATATCGCTGGAAGGACGGTTGCTGCGGCCATTGGTGGATGGACGACAGACTGGCTGGGACCGCGCGATCGCGCAGGTGGCGCGGCGGCTGTCGACCATAATGGCGCGCCATGGGCCTGGCAGCATTGCGCTGCATATAGGCGGCGGTCTGCTGACCGAGGATTATTATGTCGCGAACAAGCTGATGAAGGGCTTTTTCGGGTCGGCGCATGTCCATGCGCCGTGGCGCGACGGGAGCAGCGCGGCGCACGTCCGGGCGTTCGGCGAGGATGTCATGCCCGCGGCCTATGAGGATATTGATCGCGCCGCGACGATCCTGCTGGTGGGGGGCGGCATCATGGCGCAGCCGGTGCTGCTGGACCGGGTGAAAACGGCGCGGGAGGCGGGCGCGCGGCTGGTGTTGCTGACCGATGCGGGGGTGGCGATAGACGCTGATCTGCGTTTGACGCTGAAGCCCGGCAGCGCGGCGCGGTTGCTGACCGGCGCGCTGTTGCATGGCCATGACAAGGGCAGGCACGACACGGCTTTTCTGGCGCGGAGCGTGGCGGTGTCGGCCGATTTCTGGGAACGGTTGCGACCGGGGCATGACATCTGGTCGATTGCCCGCGCGACCGGGCTGACGCCAGCGGCGATCCGCGCCTTTTACGACGAGTGGATCGCCACCGACCGCGTCGTCACCCTGTTCGCCGGGAGCGAGTGCGCCGATCTGGCCGCGGCGGTCATCAACCTTCACCTTGCCAGCGGACGGATTGGGCGGCCCGGCGCGACCCCGTTCGCCATCACGGGTGCGGCCAATGGCATGGGCGCGCGCGAGGTTGGTTGCGTGGCGGACAGCCTGGCCGCTCATCGCGATTTCGCGCCTGACGCGCGCGCCAGCGTCGCCCGCTTCTGGGGCGCGCGGCTGCTGGTCGAAGGGCCGGGGCTGGAGGGGGAGGCGCTGTTGCGGGCGATGCGCGACGGACAGGTCAGGGCGCTGTGGAGCATTGGCGCGGACCCGGCGGCGGAAGCATGGCTGGGCGAGGCGAGGGCGCTGGTCCCGCTGGCGGTTCGATCGACCGACAGTCTGGCGGAGCAGGGCGATGGCTGGTCGATGCTGCTGCCGTCTGCGACATGGGTGGAGAAGGACGGGACGCTGACCGGCATGGACCGGCTGGTCAGTCGCCAGCGTCGATTATTGCCCCTGCCGGGGGAGGCGCGGCCAGACTGGTGGATGCTGACCAAGGTGGCGCAGGCAATGGGCTGGGGCGATGCTTTCCATTATGAGCGGCCAGCCGACATTTATCGCGAACATGGGCGGCTGACCGCTTATGGCAATGATGGCGGGCGGCTGCTCAACCTGCGGCGGCACGCGCCGATTTCCAACCCGGCCTATGACGAACTGACCCCCTGGCGCTGGGGCGAAGTGCCGTTCGATGGCGGGCATTTTCCGACGCCGGACGGACGGGCGAGATTCGCTTAACTTCGCACTTTTCCCGGCAAATGCGATATATTGTTGCGCGGCGCTGATCCTATCGCAAAGTCGGCTGCGTCGTGCCCGCATGGTAGAGCAGCGGGCCGATGTAGGACAGGCGGAACCGCTTATCGAGCGGTGGCGGCAATGCCTTGCAGATGCGCGAGCAGGGCGTCGCCATTGGCCGCCCAGGTGAAGCGCAGCGCGGCGGCGCGCACGGCTTCGCCATCGGGCGGGTTGTCCAATATCGCCTGAATGGCCGTGGCGATGGCCTGTGGATCGCGATCGACAATCTGTCCCGCTTCCGGCCGGTCGAGCAGTTCGCGCGCGCCGCCGACATCGCTGATCACGATCGGGGTGCCGCAGGCCAGCGCCTCTACCCAGGCATTGGCGAGGCCTTCGGAGGCCGAGGGCAGGGCCATCACATCGGCAGCAGCGAAGATGCGCGGCAATTTATGGTGGGGGACGGAGCCGAGAAAGCCGATCCGCCGTTCGACCCCCAATTCCTCCGCCAGATTTTCAAGGGTTCGCCGATATTGCCCCTGTCCCGCCAGCAGCAAGGTGACATCGGGCAGCATCGGCAGGGCGCGGACCAGCAGATCCTGTCCCTTGCGCGGGATCAATGCGCCCACGCACAGCACGACCGGACCGTTGAAATCGAGCGTGGCCTTGGCCTCCGCCCGATCGGCCAGTTCGAATGTGTCGAGATCAACCCCGGTATAGTGGACGCGGATCTTGCCTTCATCCATGCCCATGCGGACCATGGAGCGGCGCATGGCGTCCGACACGGCGAGAAGCCCTGCCGCGCCTTCACCCGCGCGCAGCACCATCTTGCGCGTGCCGCGCTGACTGCCCCAATGATGGATGTCCGCGCCGCGCGCCTTGACCGAATAGGGGATGCCGAGCGCGCGCGACAGGCGCTGCGCCACCGGACCGTCGGGAAAGAAGAAGCTGGCGTCGATCACGTCGAACGGCTTTTGCGTGTGCAATTGCCTGACCAGAGGCAGGATCGCGCGGGTCATCGTCCAGACATTGGTGCGCCCGCCAAATTTGGGGATGATCGGGAAGGTCGGGCGATAGACCGTCAGTTCGCGCCATTTTTCCCGGCGCGGCAGCGCGCGTAGAGGGGCGTAGCGCGGCGCAAGTGAAAGCGGCCATGGCGGCAGGCCGACCGGCGCGATGACGGTGACGTTCGCTTCCGGGCGGCTGGCCAGTTCGCGCGCCTGCCGTTCCACGAACACGCCGAAATTGGGACGGCTGATGTCGGGAAAGAGGGTCGATAGCATGAGGACGTTGAGCGTCATGGTCTCTCTTTCGCGCAGCAGCCTTTGCAATTGGGTTAAGAGGCTGGTGACTTTTTGGCTAGAGCCGTCGGACGAGCTGTTCCGCGACTGCGGCCCATGGCGGGTCGGTCAGCACCAGCTGGCGTGCGCCCGAACCCAGCGGCAGCAGTTGCAGCCGGTCGCCTTCCCGCCCGATCAGGCGCCCGAACAGGAAGCGGCCCGCCGGGCGCGGGAACAGAATGTCGCGGTTGAGCGCGCTGGCGAAATCCTGCGGGGCGATGCGGCGGCACCAGATGGCGTCGCCGCTGCGATAATCGCCGATGCTGGCGCTGACATGGACGCCGACCATGCCATCCGTCGCAATCGGGGAGGGGAAGGTGAGCGGGCGGGTCGGCGCGCGGGCACCGTCCGGTCCCAGCAGCGCCGCCACCGGCACCTCGCTCTGCCCCGGCAGGGCGACCAGTTCGGCGCTGGCGACGCCAAGCGCCAGCGCGATGCGGTTGAGCCATTTGATCGATACGGTACGGGTGCCGGTTTCCAGTCGGCCGATCGTCTGCGCGGTCGTGGGCGGATCGCATAGCGCGCCGACCTGTTCCAGCGTCAGCCCCTTCGCCTTGCGGACCTCGCGGATGCGGGTGATCATCTTTGCCTCGCTGAATAACCTATTTGGTTTCCTCTTTCCTACAAACTATCCGCCGTGGCAAGGCTGATTCCCCACCCATCGTCCAAGGAGAAGGCCGCATGACCGCCACCCATGTCGAACAGACGATCGAAGACCCGCAGGGCCGCCATCAGACCGTGCTGGTCCATATCGGGGAATCGCCGCTCGCCTGGCTCCATGCGCGCGGCCATTTGAGCGAACGGCATTATGTCGCGGGTGATCGGCTGCGTGCAGATTGGGAGAAGGCCGGGCTGGGTGCGCGCGTCACGATGCGTTGGGACGCGGCGCCGCGCACAGGGGGGCGGGCCGTGCCCGCGCGCCAGCCGGACCCGACGCTGATGCAATTGTCCGCGCGCGAACGCTTCGATGGCGCGATCCGCGCGGCGGGGCCGGGGCTGGCGGACATATTATGGCGGGTGGTATGCGCGGGCGAAGGGCTGGTCGCGGCGGAACGGGCGCTGGGCTGGCCCAGCCGCGCGGGTAAGCTGGTGCTGACGCTGGCGCTCGATCGGGTGGCGGGATGGTATCGGGTTGCTTGACCCGTCAGCCGATCATCGCCGCGCCCAGCAGCAACAGCAGCTTGACGTCCATGGCATAGCCCTCCGCGCGCCAGGCGGCGATCTGCGCCGTCAGCCCCGCAAGGGGCACGCGGTGGACGTGAATATCCTCCCCCTCCACGCCGCCGCCTTCGCCGGTCTTTTCCAGATCATGGGCGCGGAACAGGGTGAAGCTTTCCGAGACCATGCCGGGCGAGCTGAAAAATTCGCCGACGGATTCCAGGCGCGCGGCGCGATAGCCGGTTTCCTCCTCCAGTTCGCGACTGGCGGCGATGCCGGCATCCTCGTCCGCGTCATGATCGCCGACAAGGCCTGCGGGCAATTCGATGCAGCGCCGTCCCAGCGGCACGCGATATTGATCGACCAGCAGGACATGCCCGTCATCGATGGCCAGAATGACAGCCGCCCTGATGCCCCGCGCGCGGCCGACATATTCCCATTTGCCGCGTCGCTTCGCCGTGATGAAGCGCCCGGCCCACATCACTTCTTCAGGCGCAGACGCATCCGGGTCACTCATAATTCGATCAGCCTGTCGGGAAGTTCGTTGATGTCGTCATCGGCGCGCGGGAAATGGGTGGCGAGCACCAGCCCGACCTGACGCACCGCCTGCGCCAGCCCTTCGCCCGCGCGACCCGCACGGATCGCGTCGATCAGCGCCGCCATCGCCGCGCCCCATTCTTCCGGTGCGACCTTGTCATTGATCGCGGCGTCGGCGACGATTTCGGCGCGATGTTCGTCCAGCGAGAGGTAGATCAAGACGCCGGTGCGGCCCTGTGTGCGGGCTTCGGCAGCGGTGCGGAACAGCAGGATCGCGCGTCGCCGCACGCGCCGCGCCCGCGTGGCGCGCGGGGTCATCCACATGCGCAGCGCCGGGATGGCCAGCAGATAGCGGACAGCCAGAAATTTGAGGATCAGCAGGCCCAGCAGCCCGGTCAGCAATTTCCAGTCCGCCAGTTCATGGTCCCAGTCGCGCAGCAGGGCGGACAGGAAATTTCGCAATTGCTCCGGAAAGGCGGCCGCCACCGATAGCGCGATGAACACCGCCGCGATCGCCCAGTGCAGCCCGACATCATGATAGGCATCGGACCGGCGCGTCACGATCGTCACGATTTCCCCGGACGTATGGGCCTCTGCCTCCGCCACGGCGGCGGACACGAGGGCGTGGTCGGCGGCTGAAAGATGAAGCTGCATCACCAGTCCCCCGACGCGCCGCCGCCACCGAAGCTGCCGCCGCCGCCCGAAAAGCTGCCACCACCGCCAAAGCCGCCGCCGCCCCAGCCGGAACCGCCACCACCGCCCCAGCCGCCACCGCCCCAGCCGGAATCCCCCGGACCCCACAGGATGATCGGCACGCCCGAACGGCTGCGATAGCGTTTGCCCTTACCGCGCCGCCGCGATGCCAGCGCGATGAAGGCGACGACCATGACGATGACCCAGATGATCGCCATGCCGCTGACATGACCGCCCGATCCCTTGCGCGCAGCCGCTTCCGCCGCCGCCGCGCGGGCCTTCGCCTCTTCGGGCGGCAGGGTCATGATCGCGCCGATCTGGTCCACGCCCGCGTCGATGCCGCCGACCATGTCGCCCGCCTTGAAGCGCGGGGCGATGGCGTCGCGGATGATCTGGGCCGATTGCGCGTCGGTCAGCAGCCCTTCCAGGCCATAGCCGACTTCTACCCGTATCTTGCGTTCGTTGGGCGCGACGATCAGCAATGCGCCGTCATTCTTCGCCTTGTCGCCGATCCCCCAGGCGCGGCCCAGGCGATAGCCATAATCGGCAATGTCATAACCCTGAAGGTCGGGAATGGTCGCGACCACCAGTTGCCGCCCGCTTTGCGTTTCGAGCGCAGCGAGCTTGCCGGTCAGCGCCTGTTCCTGCGCCGGGGAGAGCAGCCCGGCGTCATCGACCACACGGCCCGTCAGCTTGGGAAAAGACTGGGCCTGCGCTGCGGGCACGAAGGCCAGCAGCGCGAGGAGGATAAGAAAGCGGCGGATCACGCGATCAATTGCCGAAATCGACCTTCGGCGCTTCTTCCGCGCCGGGCGTCGTCGCCTGGAACGGGGTCATGGGCTTGGCGCCGTGGATGATCTTGGCACCGATTGCGTCGGGGAAGGTGCGGATGCGGGTGTTATAGGCGCGCACCGCTTCATTATAGTCGCGGATGGCGACGGCGATCCGGTTTTCGGTGCCTTCCAGTTGCGATTGCAGGTTCAGGAAGTTGGCGTTGGTCTTGAGGTCGGGATAGGCTTCGACCGAGGCAAGCAGGCGGCCAAGCCCCTGGCTCAGTTGGGCCTGTGCAGCCTGAAATTGGGCGACCTTTGCCGGGTCGGACAGATCGTCGGCATTGACCTGAACCGAGGTTGCCTTGGCGCGGGCTTCGGTGACGCGGACCAGCGTGTCCTGTTCCTGCTTGCCCGCCGCCTTGACCGTGGCGACGAGGTTGCCGATCAGGTTGGCGCGGCGCTGATATTGCGCCTGGACGTCGGCCCATTTGGCCTTGGCCTCTTCCTCGGCGGCGGGAACGCTGTTGATGCCGCAGGCGGACAGGGCGAAAGCGCCCAGCAGCGGCAGAAGGAAAGGGGCAAAGCGGCGCAGGAAGGTCATAGAAGATCCTCAGCAATTATCTGCGTCACGAAATAGGCGGTTGTCCTGTCGCACGCAACGGGCCATCCAGTGAATATCTTTGCAAGGGAGAGCGGTAGCGATGGGACTGATCAGCGAATTCAAGACCTTCATCAATCGCGGCAATGTGATGGACCTGGCGGTCGGCGTCATCATCGGCGGCGCGTTTGCGACCATCACCAAGTCGCTGACCGATGACCTTATCATGCCGGTGGTGGGCTATATTTTCGGCGGCGCGGATTTTTCCGAATATTTCATCCGGCTGGGCGACCTGCCTGCCGATTATAAGGGCAACCCGCAAAGCTATGCGGACCTGAAGGCGGCGGGCGTCGCGATGTTCGGTTGGGGCCAGTTCCTGACCGTGCTGGTCAATTTCATCATCCTGGCCTTCATCATCTTTCTGCTGGTGAGAGCGGTCAACCGGCTGACGGCCAAGCCCGAACCGGAGGCCGCCGCGCCCGCGCCAGCGCCCACGCCGGAGGACATCGTCCTGCTGCGTGAAATTCGCGATTCGCTGCGAAAATAATCGTCTATGCGACGAACGGAGCGGTCGGCGGGAACCATTGGGGGCGTGGCCGGTTGATCGCGGTCAGGGTTGGGACGGCGTAAGGCCGTTCCGCCCGGTGAGCCATACGGTCTGCCCTTGGGGGCGCAACAGGAGAATACGCCGTGAAAACCTTCGTCAAAATCCTTGGCCTTGCCAGCCTTGTGGCCCTCGCCGCGTGCGATTCGGCTAAGGAAAACCAGGTCGAGAATGCGTACGAAAACAAGGCGGATGCGATCGACAATCAGGCTGACAATATGGAAGCCATGGCAGACAACCTGACCGGCAGCGCCGAAAATGCGGCTGAGAACGCTGCCGACGCGCTGGAAAACAAGGCCGACGCGACCCGCGAAGCGGGCGACAAGGCCGAGGATGCGGTCGAAAAGCACCAGTAAGCGCTTTTTTACCGATCAAGATTGGAAGGGGCGTCGCGATTGGATCGCGGCGCCCCTTTTATTTGCGCTTTAACCCGCTCTTAACCACGTCCCGCCATGGTGCCCGTTGCGCGCATCCGTGGGACCATGGGCATGGACGAACTGTTACAAGAATTCATATCCGAGACCCAGGAAACGCTGGAGGCGCTGGCGGGGGAAGTCGTCGCCTGGGAAGCCGATCCGTCGGACCGGGACCGGCTCGATGCGATTTTCCGCTTCTTCCATACGGTCAAGGGTAGCTGCGGCTTCCTGAACCTGCCCCGGTTCGAGCGGTTGAGTCATGCGGCCGAAGATGTGCTGTCGGACATCCGCGCGGGCAAGCGCGTTGCCGATCCTGCGACGGTGAGCGCGGTGCTGGGCCTGATGGACCGGATCGGCGAACTGGCCGAAGCGGTGGCGACAGGGGCGGCGCTGCCCAATGAGAATGACGAATTTCTGATCGCTGCGCTGACCACCCCGGCCGAGACATTGCCGACGGGCGGGGAGGAGCATCACAATGCGGCCGCGCCGGTCGCGGTTGCGCGGCAAGGCGGCCAGTCTGGCCCCCGCACCATTCGCCTGCCACTCAGCCTGATCGACCAGTTGATGAACGGCGTGTCGGACATGGTGCTGGCGCGCAACGAATTGTCGCGCAAGCTGCGCGAGCGATCGGTCGACACTGAACTGGACACAGTGTTCGAGCGGCTGTCGACATGCGTGGCCGACATGCGCGACGTGATTTCCAAGACGCGGATGCAGCGGGTCGAGCGGCTGTTTGCCGCGATCCCGCGCATGGTGCGCGATCTGGGCCGGGATCTGGACAAGCGGATCGAGTTGACGCTGGAGGGCGGCGACGTCGAGATGGACCGCGATATGGTGGAGATGGTCGTCGACCCGCTCACCCATATCGTGCGCAACAGCATCGACCATGGCATCGAAACGCCAGAAAAGCGGCGCGCGGCGGGCAAGCCGGAAGTCGGGTCATTGCGGCTGGAGGCGCGGCAGTCGGGCAACCAGATCGTGATCGTTATCAGCGACGATGGCGCGGGGATCGATACTGCGCGGTTGGTGGAAAAGGCGATTGCCGCTGGCCGCCTGACCCCTGAAGCGGCTGCCCGCATGAGCGAGGCGGACAGGCTGGAGCTGATTTTCCAGGCCGGGCTGTCCACCGCCAATCAGGTGACGGCGATTTCCGGACGCGGCGTGGGCATGGACGTGGTGCGCGCCAATGTGGAGCGGATCGGCGGCCTGATCGCGCTGGACAATCATCCGGGGCGCGGATTGTGCATCACCCTGCGCGTACCGCTGACGCTGACCATCATTCCGGGCCTGATCATCCGCGCAGGCGGCCTGCATTTCGCGATCCCGCGCGCCGCGGTGGTGGAAATTCTGCACGACAATAACGACACGCTCCAGATCAGCGAAGTGGGCGGGGCCAAGATCGCGACGATCCGGTCGGTCCGTCATTCGATGATCGATCTGGAAGATGTGCTGGGCATGGAAAAGCCGGTCGAGGCCGAGCCGCGCGCCATCATGGTGGTGCGGTCTGCCACGGGCGTACCCTTTGCCATGGGCGTGTCGGCGGTCGACAATCATGAGGAACTGGTGATCCGTCCGGCGTCGCCGCTGGTGATGGCGTCGGGCGTCTATGCGGGCATGACCCTGCCCGACAATGGCAAGCCGATGCTGCTGCTCGACGCGGCGGGTATCGCCAGCGCGGCCAGATTGCCCACGATGATCGACGACCGCACCCTGCGCCAGTCCGAGCAGGAGACAAAGGCGCAGGCCGGGATCGAGATGATCGCCGCGCTGCGGTTCGAGGAATGTTCGGGCCAGCGCCGCCTGTTGCAACTGTCGCTGATCGAGCGGGTCGAGGATATTGACGCATCGCTGTTCGGCCGGTCGGGCGGCGACGCCTTTGTCCGGCTGGATGGCCGGCTAGTGCCGGTGGCCAACGGCCTGACCGAATTCGGGCGCAACAAGATCTCCGCGCTGCGCCTGCGCGATGGTTCGATCGAAGCCTGCTATCCTGTCGCTGCCGTGCTGGACATCGTGCAGATGCCGATGGTGCCGGACATGGTGGCGATGCACGGCCATATCAGCGGCGTCGCGGTGATCGACGGCGAACATCTGGAAGTGATCAATCCCTTCGCGCTGTTCGGCAGCCTGCCCGACCGTGCGATCGTGGAGCGGACGCGCGGCCGTTGCCTGCTGGCCGACGCCGACGATGGCTGGACCCGCGAGATTTTGGCGCCGCTGCTGCGGCAGGCAGGGCAAGAGGTCGTACTGGGCCTGCCCGATGATGCGGCGGTCGATCCGCGCGACGTGCTGTTGCTGACCGGCGCCGATGCCGCGCAGACGGCGGGCGTCATGGCCGGGATGATCGGATGCCGCATCGTTCATCTGCGCGCTTCGCCGCGTGCGGCCGGACCACAGGATGACAGCATCTATCGCTATGATCAGGATGCGCTGATGGCGGCGATCGCCGGGGGCCAGATGGCCGGAGGAAACGGGTAAGGCCATGGACAGACTCTTTCTTTTCGCCACGCTGGCAGGCACGCGGATCGCGGTGGAGACGAGCGAGGTCGAGGCGGTCGTCCGCCTGAACGACGTGTCGCCCGTGCCGGGCATGGGCGCGCACATCGCCGGGCTGTCGGCATTGCGCAGCCGGGTGCTAACGATCATCGACGTCGCTGCGCTGATCCATGGCGTCGCCAGTCCGCGGGTGGAACGGGGACTGGCCATCATCGCCGACATCAGCGGCCACAGCTATGGCCTGATGGTCGACGGCGTCACGGACATTTGCCGCGTGCCGGAAGGCGAATTGCCCCTGCGCGGCCAGATCGACCCGGCCTGGACCCCCTATGCGCGCGCCATCGTGGAGCATGAAGGGCATCCCTGGCTGCTGGTGTCGCTGGCCGCCTTCATCGAGGGCGGGGCGCTAGCGCAGGCGGCGTGACCGGAAGATGCGCCCGGATTTGCGACCAACCGAATAATCCTGCCTGCCTCGTTTACCAATTGCTTGGCTTTGGTGGTTAAACCTTCAGCCGTTACGCGAAAACCAAAGGGACGCCTCATGAAGAATTGCCTGGTCGTTGACGATTCGAAGGTCATCCGCAAGGTGGCGCGCCACATACTGGAATCGCTGGACCTGACCGTCAGCGAAGCCGTGGATGGTCAGGACGCCCTGACCCAGTGCGAAGCCTCTGCGCCCGATGTCGTCCTGCTCGACTGGAACATGCCGGTGATGAGCGGCATGGAGTTTCTTCAGGCGCTGTCGAGCGCGAAGATGACGGCCCGGCCCAAGATCATCTTTTGCACCACCGAAAATGGCATCGGCCATATCAAGGCGGCCGTCGAGGCCGGGGCCGACGAATATGTGATGAAGCCGTTTGACCGGGAAACGCTGGAAAGCAAGCTGGTCATCGTCGGGGTGATTTAGCGGGCGGGACGCACGTCCTTTTCCTTGGGAGATTTCCGACCTTTTCTTCATCCTTCGTGCAGAAAGCCCCGTGATGACCTTCATCGCGCCGATCATGACCAGTCAGAGGAGCGAACCCCAGGTGGTTCGCACGCTGGTCGTTGACGATTCGGTTGTTGTCCGCACCGTTATCGAACGCATTTTGAATGCGGACCCGGCCTATGCCGTCGTTCACAAGACGAACAGTGCCGAACAGGCGCTGGGCTATCTGGCGGAGCACGACATCGACCTGGTGCTGCTGGACATCGAATTGCCGGGGCAGAGCGGGCTTGCCGCGCTGCCCGCCATCCTGCGCGCCAATCCCGGCGTCAAGGTCGCCATCCTGTCGGGCAAGTGCGAGGAGGGCAGCGCGGCCGCCATCGAAGCGCTGGCGCTGGGCGCGAGCGACATTGTGTCGAAGCCGGGCAGCGGCAGTTTTGGCGAGCATTTCCCCCAGACGTTGATCGAGCGGCTCAATCGCCTGTTCACCGATCGTCCCGCGCCATCCCCGCCGCAGCGCCCGCTGGCGCCACCCGTCGTCCAGCCTGCCGCGCAACCGATCGCCTGCCTTGGCATCGGCGCGTCGACCGGGGGCATTCATGCGCTGGGGCAGCTGTTTGAAGGTCTGGCCGCGCCGCTGGGCGTGCCGGTGCTGCTGACCCAGCATCTGCCCGCCAGCTTCACCATCTATTTCGCGCAGCAATTGTCGCGTATGACCAGCCTGCGGGTCAAAGTCGCCGAAACCGGCGATCTGTTGATGGCCGACACAGTCTATGTCGCCCCCGGAGACGCCAATCTGCAACTGAGGCGCGGCCTGCATGGGCGGGTGACGATAACGCTGAACCCGGAACGCACGCCCGCCGGCAACCTGCCCGGCGTGGATCCGATGTTTGCCAGCATGGCGGAAGTCTATGGCGCTGGCGCGGTGGGTATCGTGCTGACCGGCATGGGCCGCGACGGCACGGTTGGCGCGCGCGATATTGTCGCGGCTGGCGGCTGGATCGTCGCGCAGGATGAAGCCAGCAGTGTCGTTTGGGGCATGCCCGGATCGGTCGCGGGCGCGGGGCTGACCTGCGCGGGGCT